>CAMFHP010000059.1 GCA_945952225.1 uncultured Myxococcaceae bacterium | reverse complement strand
TTCCTCGCGATGATGAGCCACGAGATCCGCACGCCCATGAACGGCGTCGTGGGCCTCACCGACGTGTTGTTGGAGAGCGACCTCGGCGGCGAGCAGCGCGCGCACCTGGAGACCATCCGTCGCAGCGGGCTCTCGCTGTTGAGCATCCTCAACGACATTCTCGACGTGACCAAGATCGACTCGGGGCGCCTCGTGGTCGAGCGCACCGCGTACGACCCGCGCGCGGTGGCCACGGAGTGCGTCGAGCTGCTCGCCCACGCGGCCCGCGAGCACGGCACGCGCATCGAGCTCACGATCGAGCCGGGGCTCAACCGACGCGTGATGGGCGACCCCGCGCGCGTGCGGCAGGTGATGCTCAACCTCGTGGGCAACGCGGTGAAGTTCACCCGCGACGGCACGGTCTCGCTGCGGCTCTCGCGCGACGCGGGAGAGACTTCACCCCTGCGGTGCACGGTGACCGACACGGGCGTGGGCATCGCGCCCGAGGTGCTCCCGCGGCTCTTCGAACCCTTCGTGCAGGCCGACGCAAGCACCACACGACGCTTCGGCGGAACGGGCCTGGGCCTCGCGATCAGCCGACGGCTCGTGCGCGCGATGGGAGGCGAGATCGGCGTCGAGAGCGTCGAGGGACGCGGCGCGACGTTCTGGTTCACGATGCCGTGGGAGCCCGCGCCCGACGAGGTGGCGCCCGTGCGCACGGAGGCGAAGTCCGACGTGGCGCCGCGCATGAAGGTGCTCGTCGCAGAAGACAACGCGGTGAACCAGCGCGTGGTGCTCGCGATGCTGTCACGGCTGGGTCACGAGGCCCGCGTGGTGCCCAACGGACGCGAGGCCCTCGAAGCCCTCGCCGACCAGGAGTTCGACCTGGTGCTGATGGACTGCCAGATGCCCGAGATGGATGGCTACACCGCCACGCGGCTGCTGCGCGAGCGCGAGCGTGAGGAGCAGCGGCGGCGCACCCGCGTGGTGGCCCTCACGGCCAATGTGTTCGAAGAAGACCGGCGGCGCGCGTTCGAGTCGGGCATGGACGGGTGGCTCACCAAACCGCTGCGCCGTGAGGAGCTGCTCGATGCGCTCTCGACCGCGGTGCCCGCCAACGACGGGGCCGTGCATCCGGCGGCCTGAGCGCGGGGCGCGCACGACGCACGGGGAGACAGCGTCCGCGCTTCCGGCCATGTTCGTCTGTCGGAAATTGGCGCCGACGGGCGAGTTCCCGTACGGCGGAGCTGTGCACGGCAGAATGGCGGCCCCAGAGGAGAGCCATGCCACGGTCGAGACGATCGACCATGGATGGCTGAAGATGGAGCTCCGTTCCGCCGATGAAGAGCACGACGCCGCACGATGCGGCGCCCGGGAACCCCACCCGCACCGCGCGCCCGACCCTCGGGCCCCTTGAAAAGACGGAGCCTCCGATGCGTCGCGCCACCACCAGCTTCTTCTCCCGCACGCTGCGCCAGCTGGCCGCCGGCGTGGGCCTGCTCGCAGGCCTCGCAGCGGCGCCCGACGCGCACGCCGAAGAGGGCATCCGCAAGGGTCCGTGGCTCATGGCGCCGCGCGTGGGAGAGCTCACGGTGATGGTCGAGCGCGACCGCCCGGGGCCCGTGACCGTGCGCGCGTGGGAGCTCGTTCCGACGGGCGAGCAGCAGCCCGCCCCGGTGGTGGTCAACGACCCGACGGAGCGCGAACTCCACGAGGTTCATCTCACCGGGCTCACCCCCGGCGGACGCTACCGCTACGAGGTCACCGGGCCCGGCATCGAGACGGCGGGCGGATCGTTCAACACGATGCCCGACTCGTTCGTGCCCTTTCGCTTCGTGCTCTACGGCGACACGCGCAGCGACCACCGCGCGCACGCCGCCACGATGCGCGCGATCCGTCGCGAGGGCGCCGACTTCGTGGTGCACACCGGCGACCTCGTGGGCGACGGACGCCGTGAGAACCACTGGCAGAAGTTCTTCGAGATCGAGGGCGACGTGCTCCGCAACGCGGTGTGGGTGCCCGTCGTAGGCAACCACGAGATCCGCCGTCCGAGCCGCGTGGGCATCGAGAACTTCCGTCACTACGTGCACGTCGACGAAGACTCTCCGCGCCCCGAGCTCGACTACTCGCTGCGCTACGGCAACGTGCGGATGATCCTCGCGAACGCCTTCGACGACTGGTCGTCGCCGCGCATGCGCGCCTGGCTCGAAGACCAGCTCACCCGCGCGCGCGCCGAGGGCCCCGACGACTTCGTGCTCGTGGTGCTCCACTGGGGCATGCACTCGTCGGGACCGCACGGCGAGAACGGCTCGCTGCGCGCCGCGGGCATCGCCGACCTGTTCCGTCGTCACCGCGTCGACCTCGTGGTCGCCGGCCACGACCACATCTACGAGCGCGGCGAAGATCGCGGCCTGCGCTACATGGTCACCGGCGGCAGCGGCGCGCCGCTCTACAAGCACGCCACGACGCGCCCCTACACCCAGGTCTTCGCGCGTCAGCACCACTACGTCCGTGTGGATGTGGAGCGCGACACGCTCTCGTTCGTGACCCTGCGCCCCGACGGCTCCGTGCTCGACCGCTTCTCGATCCGTCACCCCTCGGCGCGCGCCCGCGTGCGCACCGCGGCGCGACGCGCGTGGCCCGTGCTCGAAGATCCGCCCGAGCCCGCGCAGCGTGTGGTGACCCTCGGCGCGCCGCCCCCCGCGGCGTGCCTCTGCGGCGCCCCCGGACTCGGCGCCAACCGCGTCGATGACGCGCGCAACGCCACCCTCGCGGTGGGCCTCTCCGTGGGCCTCTCGCTGGCCTTCTCGCGCCGCCGCCGTCGCTGACCGCGGCGCGTCTCCGACCGTCTCAGCGCCCGCGCGGACGCAGCGCCCACACGCGCACGCCGTCGCGCTCGGGCAGCGGCTTCACGTCGAACACGTCGGGCTTGATCGTGCGCACCTGACCGCGGTCACGGATGCGAATGTCAAAGGCCCCAGGCTCGCGCTCGGCCACCACGTCGCAGTAGCCCCAGGTCGGGTGTTCGAGCACGTCGCCCGGCGCGATCTCTTCGCCCTCGGGCTCCTCGGGACGCGCGGGACGCGCGGGCATCACCTCGACGGCGCGCGGAAACACCGACGGCGCAGCGACAGGCTCGGGCGCGGGCTTCGGCTCCTCACGAACCTCACGGACCTCACGCACCACGGGACGCGACTCTTCGCGCGGCGCGGGCTTCGGTTCGTCGCGCACCTCACGAACCTCACGGACCTCACGCACCACGGGACGCGACTCTTCGCGCACCTCGCGAACTTCGCGGATCGCCGGACGCGGCTCTTCACGCACCTCGCGGACCTCACGCGCGGGCGGAGGCACCGACGCGGGCGGAGGCACCGAGGGCTTGACAGCTGTGGCCTGCGCGCGGGCGGGAACGGTCGAGACGACGGGCGAGCTCGGCGCGCGCTCGGGGCCTCCGTTGCGCCAGGTGGCGAGGCCCGTGGCGGGGTCGACCTGCATCGTGAGGCGCACGTCGTCGTGGGCGAAGACGGTCACGTCGACGCCGACCACCTGCGCGTCGAGGAGGTGTCCGCCGAGCACCTCCATGCCGTTGTCGGTCTCGCGCGCGAAGGTCGCGTCGACGGTGAGCACGGGCTCCGTGGGGCCGAGGAGCACGGTGCCCGTGAGGCTCGTGAGCGAGAGGAGGCCGTTGAAGGTTCGGCGGTCGGTGTAGCCCTTCGCGCGGGCGTCGTAGCGCTCGACGGTCGCGCCCTGGAGCACGCCGTGGCCCACGAAGGTGGCCGCGCCGATGTGGTGGTCGCGCGCGAAGGTCGCGAGCGATTCGAGGAGCGACTCGCCGCGCGAGAGGCGGACGAGGAGCGTGCGGGTGTGGTTCGAGGTGACGACGTTCACGGGGGCGCCGTCTTTACGTCGCCGGTCCCGTGCGGTTCAAGAGCCCATCGTCACGGAGGCGACGGCACCGGGAGTTCGAGGGGCGCATCGGCCGCGACGGTGACCCACGCGTCGCGCTCCACGGCCACCGCACCGACGACCACGGTGACGTGCGCGCGCAGCGGTCCTTCCGGGAGCGAGAGGGTCTCGGAGAGCGTGCGCGGCGCGGCGGCCGAGAACTCACGGCGAAAGCCCCGCAGCGGAGCGTCGCCGCGGAGGAAGGTCACCTCGACGGCGCGCACGGGCTTCGAAGCGTCGTCGTAGGCGCGGAGCGAGAGCGAGACCTCGGTGTCGCGCGGAACGTTGCCCTTGAGCTGATGGCCCACGGTGAACACACCCGCGAGCACGGCCCCGGCGGCGATGAGCTTGCGAACGGTCGGCGGGAGCGGGATCCGCGGGAGTTTCATCGGGGAGGAATACCGTTGCCCCACCCGACGGCGGGGCTTATGGAAGATGAATCCAGGATGGAGAACCTGCTGACCGATCTGGTCTCGCGCGTGACGTCCTACCATCCCGAGGCCGACGTCGGGCTCATCAAGCACGCGTTCGAGTTCGGGGAGAAGCATCACACCGGGCAGAAGCGCAAGTCGGGCGAGGCCTACTTCACGCACCCCGTCTCCGTGGCGCGGGTGATCACCGAGCTCAAGCTCGACACGGCGTCGCTCTGCGCGGCGCTGCTTCACGACACCGTCGAAGACACCAAGGCGACCATCGACGACGTGCAGCGCGAGTTCGGCGACGAGGTGGCCTACCTCGTCGAGGGCCTCACCAAGCTGTCGAAGTTCAACTTCACGTCGAAAGAAGACCGTCAGGCCGAGAGCTTCCGCAAGATGCTCCTGCACATGGCGAAGGACATCCGCGTGCTGCTCGTGAAGCTCGCGGACCGTCTCGACAACATGCGCACGCTCGACCACATGAAGCCCGACGCGCAGGAGCGCATCGCGCGCGAGACGCTCGACATCTACGCCCCGCTGGCCAACCGCCTCGGCATCTCGTGGATGAAGTCCGAGCTCGAAGACCTGGCCTTCCGCTACCTCGAACCCGACGCGTACAAGCTCCTCTCCGAGAAGACCGCCGCGCTCATGCAGCAGAAGGAGGCGTACATCCAGCGCACCGTCTCGCTGCTCTCGAACCGACTCGCCGAGGCGGGCTTCAACGCGCAGGTGTCGGGGCGCGTGAAGCACCTCTACTCGATCTGGCGCAAGATGACCTCGTCGCACTGCGAGTTCGAGCAGGTCTACGACATCGTGGGGTTCCGCGCGATCGTCGAGTCCGTGGGCGACTGCTACGCGGTGCTCGGGGTCATCCACGGGATGTTCACCCCCATCCCCGGACGCTTCAAAGACTACATCGCGCTGCCGAAGCCCAACATGTACCAGTCGCTCCACACGACGGTGCTCGGGCCCGAGCGCGAGCGCGTCGAGGTGCAGATCCGCACGGGAGAGATGCACCGCGTCGCCGAGCTCGGCATCGCCGCACACTGGAAGTACAAAGAGAAGGGCCGCACCGCGGGCCACGACCACGTCATCGACTACAAAGACGCCCAGCGCTTCCACTGGCTCCGCCAGCTCATGGACTGGCAGAAGGAGCTCAAGGACCCGCAGGAGTTTCTGGAGAGCGTCAAGGTCGACCTCTTTCAAGACGAGGTCTACGTCTTCACCCCGAAGGGCGACGTGCGGGTCTTTCCTCGCAACGCGTCGCCCATTGATTTCGCCTACGCCATCCACTCCGACGTGGGGGAGCACTGCTCGGGCGCGCGGGTGAACGGGCAGATCGTTCCGCTGCGCTCGCAGCTCCGGTCGGGCGACGTCGTCGAGATTCTCACCGACAGTTCGAAGCACCCGACCAAAGACTGGCTCGACCACGCCGTCACCTCGAAGGCCCGCGGAAAGATCCGCGCATACCTCCGCAGCGAGCAGCGCGAACGCTCGCTCCGCCTGGGCCGCGAGCTCCTCGAACGCGCGCTCCACGCCGCGGGGCTGAGCTACAACAAGGTCGTCAAGACGGGGGCCATCGCGAAGGCCGTCGAGGCCACGAAGCTCGGCTCCGTCGAAGAGCTTCTCATCCACCTCGGGTACGGCCGCGTGAGCTCCGACGAGGTGGTGCGCGCCCTCGCGCCGCCGGAGCAGAAGGCCCCCGAGGCGATCAAAGAGGGCACCGTCGAGAAGGTGATCCGCAAGGTCACCGGCCGCGACGCCAACGGCATCCTCGTGTCGGGCGAGAGCGACGTGCTCGTGCGCTTCTCGAAGTGCTGCTCGCCCCTCCCCGGTGACGAGATCGTGGGCTTCATCACCCGCGGCCGGGGCATCACCGTGCACCGCCGCGCGTGCGCCAAGAGCCTCGAGCTCGACCCCGAACGCAAGGTCCGCGTCGAGTGGGATGCGGGCGCCAAGGTCCCTCGCCCCGTGTGCCTGCGCGTGATCACCGCGAACCGTCCGGGCATCCTCGCCGAGGTAGGCCAGACCTTCTCGAAGTGTGGAATGAACATCGAAGAGGCCAACTGTCGGGCCGCCGAGGCCGACCGCGCGCTCAACCTCTTCTCGTTCACCGTGGGCGACCTCTCGTCGCTCAAGAACGTCATCCGACAGCTCCAGAAGGTGAAGGGCGTGCTCTCCGTCGAGCGCGTCTGACCCGCCGCAGCCACGCGTCGGCACAGCCCTTCCCGCGGCGGGTGTGCACCGACGTGGCGCCCTGCGACGTCTCCGCGCTCCGTCGCGGACAATTCCGTCGGTGGGCGCGCGCTGACCATCGACGCCGCGTGCAAATTCGTGGATTGTTGACATCGCAGACGGGGGGCGCGAAACCCTCTGTTCCGACGCAACGCGATGCTCCCCTCGACCCTGAAGACAGGCACGATGTTCGGGCAGGATTTCGAGATCCTGCATCGCCTCGCGCAGGGGGGAATGGGCACCGTCTACGTCGCCCTGCAACACAGCACGGGCAAGAAGCGCGCGCTCAAGGTGATGCACGCCCAGTATGAGGGCGACGACATCGCGCGGCGGCGCTTCATTCAAGAGGCCCGCGCGGGCGCGGCCATCGACAGCGACCACATCGTGGAGATGGTCGGCGCGGGCATCGACCCCGAGACCAACACCCCATGGATCGCCATGGAGCTGCTCAAGGGCGACGACCTCAAGGCCGTGCTCCAGCAGCGCAAGCGACTCCCGCCCGGCGAGGTGCGCGAGATCTTTCGGCAGATCTGTCACGCGCTCGGCAAGGCCCACAAGATGGGCCTCGTTCACCGCGACCTGAAGCCCGAGAACATCTTCCTCGCCACGCCGCGCCGTGAGGGCATCGCCTTCACCGCGAAGATCCTCGATTTCGGCATCGCCAAGCTCGTGCGCGACGGCGCCAACACCAGCGGCACGCAGACGCAGGCCATCGGCTCGCCGCGGTGGATGTCCCCCGAGCAGGCCGACCGCGGCAACGCCCCCATCAGCCCGGCCACCGACGTGTGGGCCCTCGGGCTCATCGCGTTCAACCTCCTCACGGGCGAGGTCTATTGGAAGACCGCGCACGCCGAGAGCCCCTCGGTCATCGCGCAGATGTGCGAGATCCTCATGGATCCCATCGTCGCGCCCTCGATCCGCGCCGCGGAGTACGGCGTCGCCGACCTGCTGCCCGAGGGCTTCGACGAGTGGTTCCTGCGGTGTGTGAATCGCGAGCCCTCGACGCGCTTCCCCGACGCCGACGAGGCCCTCGCCGAGTTCGATCCGCTCTTCGAGGGCGTGGAAGCGCCCGCCGTCTCGCGGGTCACCCGCGCGAGCACGCCGGCCCGCGGTGTGTCCGTGCGTCCGCCGCCGGTGGCCGCGCCGCCGTCGTCACCGCCCGCGGCCCCCTCGCCCACGCCCACGCCCCCCGCCGCGAACCACTACACCCTCGATCTCGCGTCGGCCTCGGGCGAGCAGCCCTTCTCCCTCGACCGCACGCTGCCCGCCGACACGGGACGCGTGCCCCGCGTGCCCACGCCGCCGCCTCCCGCGAATGTGCCCACCCCGGCCACGCCGGCCTCGCTCACGGGCCCCACGGGCGCGCCGCCGAAGCGCAACCTCGCGCCCATCGTGCTCGCCGTGCTCGGGCCCCTCGGCATCGCCGCGGCAGTGATGCTCGGCCTCCACCGCACGCCCGCGGTCACGGCCGAAGACGCGGGCGTCGCGCACGCGCCCGAGGCCGCGGTGGCCGTCGCAGCGCCCGATGTCACCGCCCCGCAGCCTCCGCCTCAGCCCGCCCCCGACGCCGCCCCTGCGGTGGCCGTTCCGACGCCTGCGCACGCGGTCGATGCGTCCGTGGCGGTGAACGCACCGACGCCTGCGGGCGCACGCGACGCGGGCGCGCGCCACGGTCGCAACGCGCGCAACGGCGAAGACGACGCGGGCGCAGACCCGACGGACCCGATCTCGGGCGACACGCAGGCCTACACCGAGCGGGTGATGGCGAGCTTCCGCGCGCGCAACGGAGATTTCGTGCGCTGCTACGAGGAGCACGGCTCGCCCACGGCGAACCCGAACCTCCGCGTCACGATGCATTTCTCGCTGCGTCCCGACGGGTCGGTGAGCGGCGTCGGGGTCAGCGCGCCGGGCGAGGTGGCCGGGTGCATCCGCGACATCATCTCGGCGATGACCTTTCCCACGCCGGTGGCCGCGACGGGGCCGTTCTTCCGTGAGTTGAACTTCCACTCGCAGGCCGCGCCGCCGCCCGCTGCGAATCCGCCCCCGTCGGAGACCCCGCCCGCATCGCCCTGAGCGGGTGACAGCGCGCACACCCATCGGGCACCATCGCGCTCCATGCGCGTCGCGTCCCTCCTGTGCGCCACGCTCCTCGTCGGAGCGTGCTCTTCGAACACCCCCGCGCCCGCGCCGACCGACGCGGGCAACGACCTCGCGGCCGACCTCCCCGTCGCCACCGATGCCTCGCCCGACGCGGCCGTCGACGCCGCCGTCGATGCGCGCCCTCCGCTCGCAAACCCCTTCTCCCGCGGGCCCTACGGCACCGCGGTGCGCGACCTCGCGGGCCCCTTCACCGTGCCCACCACCGACGGCGACTGGTCCTTCGAAGACCACTGGACCGGCGAGGACAGCTACGTCTTTCTCACCTACGCGCCGCGCGCGCTGGTGTTCTCGAACGGCACCGACTACTCGGCCTCGCTCTTCGAGGGCGCGCTCACCGACCTGCTCGATCGCTCGCCGCGCAACGTCCACTACTTCTTTCTCTGGTCGTCGGACGAGCCGGGCTTCAACACCGCCCGCGAGGCCTGGCAGTCCGAGCTCGCGCGCCTCTCCGAGACCGACCGCGCCTGGTGGACGCCGCGCATCCACTTCGTGACCACGCGCTCCCTCGCGCTCACCAACTGGATCGGCACGATGCTCACGGCGCGCGCGCGCACCGCGCTGCCCTACAAGCGCTACGACCCGATCCAGTTCGCGATCGACCGCACGCAGCGCATCCGCGAGGTGGGCCAGCTCGGTCGCCTCGCCGCCGGCGGCCTCGCGACGGACCTCACCTTTCTCGCCAACGAGCCGGCCTACTACAACTTCGAGTACACGCGCGCGCAGCGCCTCGCGGCCGAGCGCGAGCGGGTGACCGTCGTCGAGCTCGCGCGCACCCGCACCGTGCACGACACCCTCGACGTCGATGTGAACCTCCCGAGCGCCGACGAGATGGCCCGCTTCGACACGCTCGAAATCGACCTCTCGATGGAGTGCCCGAATCACCGGGATGGCGAGTGCGGCGCGTGGGACTACCTCTCACACCTGCGCCTCTGCACGCCCGCGCCCGCGGCCGATGGCGGCGTCGACGGCGGCGACGATGCGGGCGACGCGAGCGCGGGCCCCGCGTGGCGATGCGACCGCGAGATCGCGCGCTGGATCACCTCGTACTGGCGCGAGACGCGGTGGGTGACCGACATCACCCCGATGCTCGCGCTGCTCCAGTCGGGCGGCGCCACGCACCTCCGATGGGACGCGTCGGGCCAGTGGGATCCGCGCTCGACGGACTACGTGGTCTCGCTCTCGCTGCGCCTCTCGAACCGCAACCGCGGCGTGCGCCCGGTGGCCGCCGTTCCCCTCTGGACCGGCGCCGCGTGGAACGCCACCTACGACAGCGACCACGCGCCCGTGCGGGTGACCGTGCCCGACGGAACGCGCCGCGCCGAGCTCTACACCCTGGTCACGGGCCACGGCGGCGTGCAGCCCACCAACTGCGCGGAGTTCTGCAACCACGAGCACCGCATCGCGATCGACATGGGCGCGGCGCACGTGAAGAACTTCCCCGAGGCGCGCTCCGCAGACGGGTGCGCCGATCGCGTGGGTGAAGGCGTGGTGCCCAACCAGCACGGCACCTGGTACTTCGGCCGCGGCGGCTGGTGCCCGGGCCTCGACGTCGCGGGATGGAGCGTCGACGTGACCTCGGAGCTCGCGCCCGGCACCGCGCACGAGCTCCGTTACACCACCGCGTACAACGGCCGCCCCGTGAGCTCGAACCTCGGCAACATCGAGCTCTCGTCGTACCTGATCTACTACCGCTGACCGGCCCTCACGACCCGCAGCGCTGCGCCACCACGTGGAGCGTGTACGACGACCCCACGCGCGGTGACGCTCGCACGGCCTCGTGCCCGTTGCAGGTGCGTCCGCCGCACTCGTAGCTGCCCGTGTAGCGCGTGGGCATCGGCGCATCGACGGTGAGCTCGCTCGCGGGTGCGGAGAAGGTCCAGAGGCAGTCCTGGTTGGCCTCGACGCGGATGCAGAGCGCGCGGCGCGCGTCGACGAGGGCGTCGCCGTCGGGGGCGGGCGTCCACGGGGTCATCCACAGCGGCACCTCGCTGGTGAAGCGCATGGTGCACGTGCGCCCGTCGGCCGCGAGCTCGCAGAAGCGCGGGGCCGCGCAGTGCCCCGCCTCGCACGCCGAGTACACGTACCGATGGAGCGTCGCGCCGGGCTCCACCGCAGGCGGCGGCGGCACACAACATCCGCATCCGCTGCTCGTGTCGCACACGCGACCGCCCGCGCACTCCGCGTCGGCCGTGCACCGTTGCACCGCGCCGTCGGCGCCGCGCGCACAGTGGAATCGCTCCACCTGCGACCACTCGGTCACCGCCGTGCGCGGATCGCCCGCGGGCGTCGCCACCGTGGGCCGCGCCTCGCGGGCCGTACACGCCATGCCCAGGGCCACCACCGCGATCCATGCGCTTCGCATCATGGGTCGCACTCTAGAAGATCCCCGCTCAGCGACGGAGCGTGATCGCCACGTCGTCGCGCGTTCCCTCGCGGCCGTCGACGCCTGCGCCCGCGACCCGCACGCGGTCTTCGCGCACCTCGGCCCGCAGCGGCGCGCCCGAGAACGGATCGGTGAACGCCACGTCTCCCTCGTCGACCATCGCCGCGAGGGCCACCGCGAGCGCGCGCAGGCGCCACATCGCGTGCACGTCGCGCGAGAACAGCCCGTCGTACACGGGCATCGCCGCGCGCACGAAGGCGTTGTGCGTGGGCAGCAGGTTCACCGCCGCGCGCGCATCGCGGAGCGTGTCGGGATACGCCCGCGGGTCGAGGTGATCGAGGCGCGCGGCGATGTCGAGCAGCGCGGGCGCGCCGTCGAGAAAGGCCCTCCGCTCGGCCACCGCAGAGAACCCCTGGCGCGAGAGCGGCAGCGCGGGCTCCGCGGCGAGCGCGCGCAGACCGCTCGCGGTGATGGCGTACGCGTCGTCGGCGAGGCAGCGTCCCGTCGAGGGCGCGTGGCGCGCGAGGAGCGCAAACTCGCGGGCGGCGTTGCGGCGCGCCTCGGCGTCGGCGGTCGGCGCGCAGGCCTTCACCATCGCCTCGGCCACGCCCGTGTGCATCGACGCGAGGGCCACGGAGACCGCGAGCCCGCCGGGCGTGAGATCCTGACCGAGGCGCACGATGTCGGCCGCCACGCGGAGGCACTCGGCGGGGCTCTCGTGCGCGCCCTGCACGGCGAGGAGGCGCGCGGCGTCGAGCTGCTCACGTCCGCTGCGGGAGGGCTGCGCGAGCGCGTCGGCGAGGGAGTACGGAGCCTTCGACCACGCGCGCTGCGTCGACGCGCGAAGGGCCGTGAGCGCATCACGGCGCTGCGCCGCGAGGGTCAGAAGTGAGGTCGGCGCGGTGGTGGCCGTGCCGAGGGCGTCGACCGCGGCGGAGAGCTCGTCGTGCGGGAGGCGACGGAGGTCGCGGAGCGCGTCCTGCTGGGCCGTCCACGCGTTGCCGTCGAGGGCGGTGCCGCGGAGCACCGGGCGCTCGTAGCGCCACGCGTCGCGCGCGGTCACCACGGTGCGCAGTCGTGCGCCGAGGGCGCGGTGCTGACGGTCGCGCGCGGCGCGCTGCGCGAGGTTCAGGCCCACGACGGCGACGAGCACGAGGAGCCCTGCGGCGAGGGCGGTGAGCGGGAGCGAGCGGGAGCGCGGGGCGGGCGTAGACACGGCGCGGCGACGCTACCGAAAACGCCCTCAGGCTGTCTTGCCGAAGAGGGCCTCGCGGGTCTCGGGCTCGAACGAGTGCATCACCGCGTCGAGGGCGTTCGCGCGCGCCACGAGGTCGCTCGGAATGGGCATGCGCGACGTGTCGATCCAGAGGGTCGGCGCCGGCGGAGCCTCGCGCCAGGCCGCGTAGCCGTTGCGGAGCTTGCGGATGTAGTCCGACGAGATGCCCGACTCCATCGAGCGATTGCGTCGACGGATGCGGTTCATGATCACGCGGAGCTGCGCGTCGAGGCAGATGAGCCGGTCGGGCCGCGGGAGCGCTTCGAAGAGCCGGTCGTAGAGGTCTTTGTAGAGACCGAACTCCATCGGGTCGACGGTGATGCCCGCGAAGATGAGGTTCTGCTGCGGGGTGAAGTCGGTCACCACGCTGTGCCCCGCGGCGAGGCGCTGCGCGATCTCGCCCACCTGGTCGACCCGCTGCGTGAGGAACGACACCTCGGTCTGAAAGCCCCAGCGCGCGATGCCGCCGGGCTCGTAGAAGCGCGCGAGAAAGGGGTTCTCGCCGAAGCGCTCGGGAACGAACTCCGCGCCGGTGCGTCGCGCGACGATCGCCGCGAGCGTGCTCTTGCCGACGCCGATGGGGCCGACGCACGCGATCCAGGTGCCGCGTCTACGAATCATGGGAATGGGCTCTCGCCCGGTGCCTACACCGCCGACGCGCGCGGGGGAAGTTCCCGACCGGACGCGCTCACGCCGTGCGGGTCAGAGCGCGAGGGTGAGGCTCACGGGGCAGTGGTCCGAGCCGCGCACGTCGGGGTGGATCTTCGCGTCGGTGACCGCGGGCACGAGCCCCTCGCTCACGAGAAAGATGTCGATCCTCCAGCCCACGTTCTTCGCCCGCGCGTTGCCCCGCTGCGACCACCACGAGTAGAGCCCCTTCTCCGTCGGGTGACGCGCGCGAAGAATGTCGACCATGCCCTCCTTGAGGTAGCCCCGAAAGTCCTCGCGCTCCTCGTCGGTGAAGCCCGGGTTCTTGCGGTTGGTCTTCGGGTTCGCGAGGTCGATCTCTTCGGGCGCCACGTTCATGTCGCCCACCACCACGAGGCGCTCGCCCGCGGCGTGACGCGCGCGCATCAGGGCCGCGAGGTCCTTCGCGAACTGGCGCTTGAAGGGCAGCCGCACGAGCTCCGCCGACGCGTTGGGAAAGTACCCCGCGATGAACGTGAACGCGGGCCCGCGGCTCACGATGATGCGCCCCTCGGCGTCGACCTCGGGCACGCCCATGCCCTTCGTGTGCGTGAAGCCCAGGCCCCGTCGCACGAGCGTCGCCGTGCCCGAGTAGCCCTTCTTCGACGCCGCGGGAAACCAGCACACCTCGTGGCGCGCCGTGAGCTCGTCGCGGGTGAAGAGATCGAGCTCCTCCCACTCGACGCGCACCTCCTGGAGGTTGAGCACGTCGGGGTCTTCGCGCTTGAACCAGTCGAGGAAGCCGCTCTTCAACGCCGAGCGAAAGCCGTTGACGTTCCAGCTGATGATCTTCATGGCCCGCGGTGGATAGCGCAGGCTGCCAGACGCCCGCGAACTTCTGTCTTCCATTGACCCCCGACACCGCTCGCGACGATGCTCCGCGCGCCCCGCCGTGAGCTCCTCTCCCCCCGACGCCGCGCCCGCTCCGCTGGCCCTCTACGCCGAGGCGCCCGTGCCCACGGAGTATGGGCTCTTTCGTGTGATGGTCTTCCGCGAGCAGCCGTGCGCCCCCGAGGCGACCTGCACGCCCACCGAGCACGTGGCCATCGTGTGCGGCGAGGTCTCGGGCGGTGAAGCCGTGCTCGCCCGCGCCCACTCCGAGTGCTGGACGGGCGAGGCCCTCCACTCGCTCAAGTGCGACTGCCGCGAGCAGCTCGACCACGCGCTCCGACGCATCGCCGCCGAGGGACGCGGCGTGGTGCTCTACCTCCGTCAGGAGGGCCGCGGCATCGGGCTCGGCAACAAGATCCGCGCGTACGCGCTTCAGTCGCAGGGCCACGACACCGTCGACGCGAACCGCCTCCTGGGCTTCGCCGACGACCTTCGGAGCTACCGCCCCGCGGCCGAGATGCTCCGCGCCCTCGGCGTGCGCTCCGTCGCGCTGCTCACGAACAACCCCGCGAAGGTCGAGGGACTCGCCGCCGAGGGCGTCACCGTCGCGCGCCGCGAGCCCGTGGCCGTGCCCGTGAACGAACACTCGCGCGCATACCTCGCCACGAAGCAGTCGCGCATGGGCCACGAGCTCCCCGACGGAATGCTCGCCGCGCAGCCCACAACCTCCCTCGCCCGCACGCTCGAACCCGAGGCGATGGACTCCGACGCCGAGGCCCTCGCCTACGACCGCATGAACCACGACGCGGTGAACGCGCGCTTCGTCGACGACCTCCTCGCGGTGCATCCCTCGCCGCGCCGCGTGCTCGATCTCGGTGCGGGCACGGGGCTCATTCCCCTGACGCTCTGCCGCCGTCACGAGGGCACCACGGTGACCGCCGTCGACCTCGCGCCCGCGATGCTCCGCCGCGCGGCCTCCCACGTCGGCGAGGCCGGGCTCACCGCGCGCGTGGCCCTCGTCGTGGCCGACGCGGGCGCGCTCCCCTACGCGGTCGGAGACTTCGACGCGGTGGTCTCGAACAGCCTCGTGCACCACGTCCCCGATCCCGCGCGCTTCTTCCGCGCGGTGGCCTCGCTCGCGGGAGACACCGCGGCGGTGTTCGTGCGCGACCTCTGCCGCCCCGACACGGCCGACGAGGTCGACGCCCTCGTGCACCGCTACGCCGCCGACGAGGAGCCCACGGCGCGCGCCCTCTTTCACGCCTCGCTTCACGCCGCGCTCACCCTCGACGAGGTGCGCGACGCGGCCGCGGCCGCCGGGCTCCGGGGCTTCTCCCTCGCCCGCACGAGCGACCGCCACTGGACCCTCTCGCGCACCGCGCGCTGACCGTCACGCACCCTCCGCGCGGGATCGCACGTTGCCCCGCACGGAACCGCAGAACCGCTTCCCGTCCCTCCGTCGTGGCCCCTCGCTACTGCGGATTTCCCGTATGCACCCACTCTTTCCCCCTGCCAGCGGGGAGAGACTCGCCTAACGTCGCTGGTATCTGGTGAGGGTTTCATGACCGTCGACCCGTCTGCGCTTCCTCCGCCCTCTGCACCGCGCTTCGTCGTCGGCCTCGGCGCCTCGGCGGGCGGTCTCGAAGCGCTGGAGCAGTTCTTCGACGTGATGCCCCGCGACTCGGGCATCGCCTTCGTGATCGCGCAGCACCTCTCGCCCGACCACAAGAGCCTGATGGTCGAGATCCTCTCGAAGCGCACGCGCATGCGCGTGGTGCAGGCCGACGAGGGGATGCCGCTCGCGCCCGACACGGTGTTCCTCCTCCCACCGCGCAAGGTCATCACGGTGCGCGCGGGTCACCTGCTCCTCTCCGAGCGCCCGACCACGGCGCTCTCGCTCCCCATCGACATCCTCTTCCGCTCGCTGGCCGATGACTACGGCGAGCGCGCCATCGTCGCGGTGCTCTCGGGCACGGGCAGCGACGGCATGCGCGGCGTGCAATCGGTGAAGGAAGTGGGCGGCCTCGTGCTCGTGCAGGAGCCCACGACCGCGAAGTTCGACGGGATGCCCCGCGCGGCGCTCTCGACGGGCATCTCCGACATGGTGCTCGCCCCCTCGGCGATGCCGATGCAGATCATGCATTACATCGCCACGTCGGGGCTCACGCAGGCCACGGGCGACCGCGTGACCAACGACGACGCCTTCGGCCTGCTGCTCGCACTGCTACGCCGACAGAGCGGGGTGGATTTCACGCACTACAAGCCGTCGACCATCGTGCGTCGCATCCACCGTCGCATGGCGGTGTGTCACGCCTCGACGCTCGAAGAGTACGTGGCCCTCGCGCAGCGCTCGACCCGCGAGGTGGCGGCGCTCTTCAAAGATCTGCTGATCAGCGTCACGAAGTTCTTCCGCGACGCCGAGGCGTTCAAATCGCTCTACGCCTCGGTGGTGCAGCCGCTCGTCGACGGCGCGCGCCCCGGCGAGCCGCTGCGCGTGTGGGTCGCGGGATGCGCCACGGGCGAGGAGGCCTACTCCCTCGCGATGCTCTTCGAGGAGTGCGCCGAGGCCAGCGGGCGCCCCTGCGACGTGAAGATCTTCGCCACGGACATCGACCGCGACGCGCTCGAAGTGGCCAGCGCCGGGGTGTACCCCGAGAGCGCGATCGCCGAGCTCGCGCCCGCGCGGGTCACGCGGTTCTTCGTGCGACGCGGCGACGACTACCAGGTCGTGCGCACGCTGCGGCAACGGGTGGTCTTCGCGCACCACGACCTCACGAGCGATCCCCCGTTCAGCCGCATCTCGCTCGTGTCGTGCCGCAACCTGCTGATCTATTTCGATGCGGCGTTGCAGCGGCGGCTGCTCGTGTCGTTCCGCTTCGCGCTGCTGCCGGGGTCGTACCTGTTCCTTGGGCCGAGCGAGGCCCTGGGCGACCTCGCCGAGTCGCTGCCCGCGATCGATCAACGCTGGAGGATCTTTCGCAACGCGCACCCGCTCCCGCGCGGCGAGCTGCGCGTCGAGCTCGATCGGCCGATGGGGGTGCAGCGCCCGCCGATCGACGCCGTGGCCACCGCCGCGGACCCCTCCGTCGCCTCGGCCTACGAAGAGCTCGTGCGCGCCTACGCGCCCCCGACGCTGCTCATCAACGACCGCCACGACATCGTGCATCTCTTCGGCGCACCGTCACCGCTGCTGCGCTTCCCCTCGGGCGCCGCGACGCTGAACGCACTTCAACTCTTGCCAAGAGCCCTCACCTCGATCCTCTCCCTCGCAACCGCACGGGCGCTCCGTGATCAAAACGAGGTGCGGTACCACAGCGTGCCTGTCGACGACGATGACGTGAACCTCACGGTTCGCCCGGTGCACGGGCGCGCAGACCGTCGACAGCTCCTGCTCGTGACCCTCGAATCGGCGAAGGCGCGGCTCGCCAGCGGGGCCTCGCCCGAGGCCATCTCCGACGATGCGAAGGCCCAGATCGACGCGCTCCAGCAGGAGCTTCAGCGATCACGCGAGAACCTCCAGGCGACCATCGAAGAGCTGGAGACCTCGAACGAAGAGCTGCAGGCCACCAACGAAGAGCTCGTGGCGTCGAACGAAGAGATGCAGGCCACCAACGAGGAGCTGCAGTCGGTCAACGAAGAGCTCCACACGGTCAACACCGAGTACCAGCAGAAGATCCAGCAGCTCGTGGAGCTCAACGACGACGTGCACAACCTCCTGCGCAGCACGGAGATCGGCACGCTCTTTCTCGACGAGCAGCTCCGCATCGCGTGGTTCACCCCGCACGTCTCCACGATGCTCAACGTGCTCGACCGCGACGTGGGACGCGCCGTGAGCGATCTCACGTTCCAGTTCGATGCGGGCGACCTGCTCGCCGTGCTCGACCGCGTGCAGGTGAGCCGACAGACCGAGGAGCGCCAGGTCACGGCGCGCGACGGCCGCACGGTGCTCATCCGCGTGCTGCCGTACATCGCGCAGGGCGCGGCGCGGCGCGGGCTCGTGGTGACCTTCACCGATGTGTCGGCGCTCTCGCGCGCCGAGCGGCGGCTCTCGCAGGTGATCGACGCGCTGCCGCAGCAGGTGGCGGTGCTCGATCGACGCGGCGTGGTCACGATCACCAACCGCGCGTGGCGCGAGTTCGCGAAGTTCAACGCGGGCGATGCGTCGCGCACGGGCGTCGGGGTGAACTACCTCGAGGTGTGCGCGAGCGCCGAGGGCCGCTACGCCGAAGAGGCCGCGTCGGTGCTGGCAGGGTTGCGCGACGTGCTCGAAGGGCGCGCGTCGTCGTTCCAGCACGAGTATCCGTGCCACGCGCCGACGCAGCGGCGGTGGTTCCTGATGTTCGCGTCGCCGGTGGATGGCGGCGACGGCGGGCTCGTGGTGTCGCACGTGGACATCACCGCGCGGAAGCTCCTGGAGCTGAAGGCGGCGACCAACGGGGGAAGCGGGGAGTTATGACCGAGCGGGAGCGAGAGCGAGAGGCGATGTTTCGGGAGCTGAGGGTACGCGCCGAGCGAACCCTCTCCACGGCGCCGATGGACGGCGCACACCGCGACACGCTAGCCCGCACGCTCCACGAGCTCGACGTCTACCACGCCGAGCTGCTCATCCAGCAGGAGGACCTCGCGGCCTCGAACGACGCCCTGCTGCGCGCCCGCGACCGCTACCAGCGCCTCTTCGACAAGGCCCCCATCGCGTACATCGTGACCACGCGCGACGGGGTCGTGGTCGATGCGAACCGCGCGGCCTTCGCGCTCCTCGCCCGCGACCGCGAGCGCGTGATCGGACGTCCCTTCGTCGTGTGTCTGCCCACCGACGACGCCGTCACCTTCGGCAGGGTGAGCGGGCTCGCGCTCGCCACGCGCGAGCCCCACCACAGCGAGTTCTGCGTGCGTCGGGCGTCGGGCGAACTGCGCCGCGTCGAGGTCACCTCGGTCGCCGAGAACCGCGACGGCGTCTATCACATCCTCTCGGTGCTGATGGACGTGACGGCGCAGCGCGAGGCCGAGGCCACCCGGCGGCGCCTCGAAGCCCGCGAGCGCGAGAACGAGAAGCTCGAAGCCGTGGCGCGCCTCGCGGCGAGCGTCGCGCACGACGTGAACAACATCCTCGCGGCGGTCACCTCGCTCACGGAGTTCTTCCGCACCGAGATCCCCCACGGCACGCAGACCGCGCAGGACGTCGACGCGATCCTCCACGCGTGTCACCGCGGCGGACGGCTCATGCGCGGGCTGCTGGGCATCGCGCGCACGAGCACGGCCACGCGCCCCGTCGAAGCGCGCGCGCTGCTCCAGCGTGTGGCCGCGCAGTTCGACGGGCAGTGCCCCGGCGTGACCCTCCGCGTGGAGGCGCCCGAGCGCGACACCTTCGTGCGCGGCGACGACGACCTGCTCCTTCAGGCGCTCCTCAACCTCGCCCTCAACAGCGCCGAGGCCATGAACGGACACGGCGTGGTCGTCGTGGCCTGCGCCGTCGACCCGTCGACCGCGTCGGTGCAGTTCCGCGTGACCGACACGGGCCACGGCATGTCGCCCGAGACGCGCGCGCGGATCTTCGAACCCCTCTTCACCACGAAGACCAGTGGAACGGCCATGGGCCTCGGGCTCACGATCGTTCAGCGCGCGGTGGCGGCGTGCAACGGCACCCTCGCGGTCGAGAGCGCCGAGGGGCGCGGGTGCACCGTACGACTCTCGTTTCCGCAGCTTGAGGTGCCCGCGGCCGAGCGCTCCGTGCCGCCGCCACACCACGACACCGACGGCATCGCGGTGCTCTTCGTCGACGACGACGAGACGGTCGCGTCGGCCACCGCGCGGATGCTCCGCGGCGCGCGCTGCAAGGTCACCACGTACAACCACGGCCCCGAGGCGCTCGACGCCGTGCGCGCAGGCTACCGCTTCGACGTCGCCGTCATCGACGTGAACATGCCCGCGCTCAACGGCCCCGATCTCGTGCGCGCGCTCTTCGAACTCCTCGGGCCCGTGCCCGTGCTCTTCGTCACGGGCTCGTCGGGCTCGCTCGTTCCCCCGGAGCTGCTCGCGCTCCCCTACGTGCGCCTGCTGCAGAAGCCCTGGCACCGCGCGGAGCTGCTCGAAGCGATCACGCGGGTGCTCGACGCCCGCCACGCGCAGTCGGCGTAGAGGGCGTCGACGATCACGCCGCGGCGGCGGAGACCGACACGGACACCGACACGGGGACGGAGACGGGGCGCGCGGGCTGCGCTTCGAAGGCCTCGCGGAGGTGCCGCGAGAGGCGGTGCTTCTTGGTGTAGACGCTCTTCACCTCGATGCCCATCGCGTCGGCGACCTCCTGGGGAGAGCAGCCGTCGACGAAGCAGAGGCGCACGAACTCCTGGTCGCGCGGCGAGAGCGTGCGCACGATGGCCGCGAGGCGGTCGCAGTCTTCGCGCACCGCGTGGGTGTCGAGCGCGTCGCGGTCGTCGTGGAGTTCCTCGGCGAGCATCATCGGGTCGACGACGGGGCGCCGCGCGGTGGCGCGGAGGTAGTCCCACGTGGCGTTGATGGCGATGAGGCCGATCCAGCTCCCGAGCTTGTTGCCGCGCTCGATCTCGAAGCGACGGAGCTTGTGCATGTCGTTGGCGAAGAGGCTCGCGTAGAAGTTTCCGCGGATCTCCTGGATCGCGTCCGAGGCCACCACGCTGCTGAAGCGGGCGATCACACGGTGCACGCAGGTCCAGATCATCCGGTCGTAGCGGCGGTGAAACTCGGCCCACGCAGCGGCCTCGGCGGTCAGCAGGCGCTGGAGCAGGTCCGATTCGGAGAGAGACTGGTACGAGGAAGCATTCATGGCGCTCGGTGACCTCCGCGCCGCCCTACTTCAACCGTCGTGCCGCGCAGAACTTCACCGCCCCGCGCTGCTTTCATGCGCGATTCAGCAACGAAGTTCCGCCGCGCACGGTCGTAGAAGCACGAACCCCGGGCGCAACCGCACCCGCCGTCATGCGCCGTTCACGGGCCCCTTCCGCCCCCCGTGATGGAGCGTTCACATCGCGGTGTTCGCCGCGCTACGGGTTCACGCCGTCACACCCGCGCGTATCGCGACGTTCACGCGCGCCGACGCGCGATCCGCAGCGCGAGCCCCACGCAGGCCAGCATCGCGAGCGCAGCGCCGCGCGAACCCTGCGACGACCACGGCGCCGCGCGGCACCCGCCGCTCTCGACGACGGTGCCGCCCGACTGCGTCGCGAGCCCGCCGTAGGGCACCGACACGCAGCGGGTGTTGGGCGTCTGCTCCTCGGGGTAGATCGCGCACATGCCCGCGGCGTCGTCGGAGGTGAGGTCGCGACGAAGCTCGCCGAGGCCCGCCTGGGGCCACATCACGGCGCGGTCGTTGTCGCTGTGCGAGAGCCCCATGAAGTGACCGAACTCGTGGGTGAGAATGGTCTGGAGGTCCGCCGCCGCGGGGTCGCCGAGCGTCGCCGAGGTCGAGAAGCGAAAGCCGTCCTGGTTGGTGCGCTCGTCGAAGGTGTTGAGCTCGATGTCGGCGTCGTAGATCTCGCCCGTGTACGGGTCGAAGGTCGCGATGGTGATCGCGATGGCCCCGGGCCGATGGATCGCGTTGTCGTTCCATTTGTGCCGGAATGACACGGTGTTCGCGTTCTGCCCGCTCGGCAGGTAGCCCGAGAGCTGCCACGTCGGGAGGTTCGGCAGCACGCGGAAGTACTGCTGCCCGAGGCCGTCTTCGTCGCACGGCACCCGCGCCCACGCGCCCACCGAGTCGCGCGCGATGCGGTCGAGGGCCGCCATGGTGACCTCCGGCGGCAGGTCCGCGCGGTAGAGCGAGTAGCCCGTGCAGCGCGACCGCCACCCGAGGGGAAGCCCCGTGCGCACGCACTCCCCGAGGCCCGCGCGCTGCCGCGACGTGGTCGAGCGACAGTAGGCCTCCGCCCGCGCCGCGCCCATCGCGAGGGCCAGCGCACACCCCAGCGCCGCGAGCCTCACGGGCCCACCCCGCGCACCCGCGCCACGAGCCGGTCGAGGGGAACCACCGAGGGCCGCGCCGCCGCGCGCGACGGTGCAGGGCCCTCCATCGCGAGGGTCGTGGGTACGACGGTCTGCGGGCTGTTCGTCGGGTCGACGGTCACGGGCACCACCGCGGCGCTCACGTGCGCGAGGTAGCGCGCCGTCGAGATGCCACCCGCGAGAAAGAGCATGTACGTGCGGCCGTCTTCGAGCTGCGGCGCCCCCACGACGGCCTGCGCGACGCGTCCCACGGTGCCGCCCGCGACGCGCACCACGACGGTGCCCCGCGGCGCGAGCCTTCCCTTGAGCACGGCGAGGAGCTCGACCTCGTGGTCGGTCACGATGGCGCCGTCGTCCCAGCGGCTCTCGGAGCGGCGCACCGTGCCCACGATCACCTCGTCGGAAGCCCGCGTGAGCGCATCGACGGTGACCGGATGCGCGGTGAGCGCATGGACGCGCGAGCTCCGCGCGAACAACCCCAGCGACCCGAGCACGGCGAGCGCGTGACGTCGATGCATGGGCACGGAGGGTACCTTCGCTTCGGTCAGCGCAGAAGGCGCTGGTGCAGCTCGTCGAAGCCGCGCTCCACCCGATCGACCCACGCGCGCGCCTCGATGCCCTGACGCGGGTGATCGCCCGGTGCGACGCGCCGTCGGAGCTCGACCCGCGCGTCGTCGAGCTGCCGCGCCGTGCAGGGCCAACGGATGCCCGACTCGTCGAGGAAGAACCGCGCGTCCGCGGGCAGCACGTCGATGCCGTTCACGGGCGAGAGGCGACCGGGCAGGGTGTACTGGTCGTGGTCGAGGCGCTCCGACGGGCGCGGCGTGAACTCGGGCATCGCCCCGCCGTCGGCGAGGGGCGCGTGAAAGTCCGCGAGGCGCTCGCTGCGGAGAAACGCTGCGGGCATCGTGTGCTCGTCGACGAGCGACGTGAGCAGCGGACCTTCGCCCGGCGACGTCTCGACCAGGGGCTTGAACACCGCCGTCGACTCGACGAAGGGCAGCTCGACGCCGTTGCGCTCCGAGGGCGCGGCCGCGGGCGCGTACTCACCGCTCGATGTGTCGCCGAGGGGCGGAGGCTCGGGCGGCGCGTTGTGGTTCCACGCCCGCGCGAGGTAGCCGTCGACGAAGCGCAGCGTGCGCTCGGGGCCCACATCAACGCCCGCGAGGAGCACCTGCGCCGCCACGAAGAGGTCGGTGTGCACCGTGTACCAGAGCACCAGGCGCAGCGAGGTGGCGAGCTGGGCGGCGGTCTCGCGCACCGTCGCGTCGCCGCGCTCCAGGGCCACGCGCAGGTGGTCGAGGTCGACGCGCATCTCCAGGTTGCACGCCGCGAGGTGCAGCGCGCCGTCGACGTCGGAGAACCGCGACTGGGGACGGCGATCGAGCTCGGCGACGTTGCGCTCTTCGAGCTCCGCGTAGCAGAGGCCCACGGCGCGCACGACGGGCTCCAGCCGTTCGAACTCCCGGGCCATCGCGGTCTTGAAGCGCGACGAGACGTTGCGGGGCCAGCGGCCGGCCTCCGACGACGCGCGCAGGCGCAGCAGCGCTTGCAACACGTCGGAGGGTTCCAGGGAGAGGTGCAGCGTGCGCGCCATGCGAAGGCCCCCTTCCGCGTCGAGAGGCTTCGGTGACGGTATCGAAAGCCGACCGAAATCGCGAACTTTCCGTAGAGACGGTTCAGCCCTGTGGGCGACCGCGCGCGGCCTTCTCGTCGAGGCCCGAGCGTCCCGCGCGCTTCGCCAGCGCCGCGAGCACCGCGCGCCACGGAACGCGCCGCGAGGCCAGCGCCACCATGAGGTGATAGACCACGTCGGCCGCCTCCGACGCCACGCGCTCGTCGGCCTCTCCCGCCGTCGCCCGCGCCAGCTCGTCGGCCTCCTCGCGGAGCTTCTCGCCGATGCGCGCCGCGCCCGCGTCGAGGAGCTGCCGCGTGTACGACCGCCCGCCATCGCTCGCGTCGCGCCGCGCCTCCACCGTCGCGAAGAGCTCGCTCGCCGCGGTGTGCGGCGCGTCCACGGCCTCCCACGCCCCCGCGCGCGCCTCGCGGGTGAAGCACGACGGCGCGCCCGTGTGACAGGTCGGGCCCGCGGGCTCGGCGAGCACGAGCACACAATCCCCGTCGCAGTCGAGCAGCACGCGACGCACGGCGAGGGTGTTCCCGCTCGACTCGCCCTTGCGCCAGAGCGAACCCCGCGAGCGCGACCAGAAGTGCGCCACGCCCGTCGAGAGCGTCAGCGACAGCGCCTCGCGCGACATGAACGCCACCATGCGCACCTCGCCGGTGAGCGCGTCTTGAACCACCGCGGGCGCGAGGCCCTGCGCGTCGAATCGAACCGCGTCGAGCAGGGCTCCCGCGGCGTTGCTGTCGGTCACGTTGCGCGCTCCTGTGTGCAGCGATGTGGCTGCGAACGCGGGCGATTGTACGGCACCATCGCACACAGCCCGCAGCGTGTTGTGAGGGCGCGAGAGTGTCCGTTGCTGAGAAGGCACCGCGCGCGTCCTGCGATGCTTGACGCTCCGTGTGTTCGCCCGATACCGTGCGTCCGATCTGTTGCTGCCGATGGCGAATCCGAAGGATCCCAACGAAAGCCCCGAACTCGAGCCCAACTGGCAGGCTCGCACGCAGGTCATTCGTGGCGTGGTGGAGCGCCCGACCGGCGGCGGTTCGGACTGCCTCGTGGTGATCTACACCCGCGAAGGCCGCGGTCCTCTCGGCAAGCGCGTGCCCCTCGACGGCCCGCTCCAGGAGCTCACCATCGGCCGCGACGTGGGCAACGCCGTGGTGCTCGACTACGACTCGGTCTCGCGGCGCCACGCGCGGCTCGTGCGGCGCGACGCGCAGTGGTGGCTGATCGACAACAACAGCACCAACGGCACCTACGTGAACGACAGCGCGTCGCGCGAGACGGTGCTGCGCAACGGCGACCGCATCAAGATCGGCGACGTGATTCTCAAGTACCTCTCGGGCGAAGACCTGGAGGCCGAGTTCATGTCGACCATCTCGCAGATGATGGTCACCGACGGGCTCACGCAGGCCCACAACAAGCGCCACCTGCTCGAACAGCTCGACAACGAGCTCAATCGCTCGGCGCGCCACGGTCGGCCCCTCGGGCTGATCATGTTCGACATCGACCATTTCAAGAAGGTCAACGACACCTACGGGCACCTCGCGGGAGACCACATCCTCCGTGAGGTCGCGGGCATCGTGCGCGGGCGCATCCGTCGCGGTGAGGTGTTCGGGCGCTACGGCGGCGAGGAGTTCGCGCTGCTGCTCCCAGAGACCACGGCGCAGGGCGCGGTCACCCTCGCGCAGGAGATCCGCGCGCTCGTCGCCAACAACGATTTTGTCTTCGACAACCAGCGCATCCCGGTGACCATCTCGCTGGGCGTCGCGCAGTGGAACCCCGCCATCCGCACGGCCGAAGAGTTCATCCGCGTCGCCGACGCGAAGCTCTACCAGGCCAAGCGCGACGGCCGGAACCGCGTCGCCGCCTGACCGTCACCCCGCGCGGTCACACCGCACGGAGCGCCCTCCGTCCCCCACCACGGAAGCGCTCCGCACACTCACCGCACGGCTACTTCGTCTGCGTCGCGTCGCGCCAGCGGCGACCGCCGAAGCGCACCTGGAGCTCATCGTCGATGCGATCGGCCACCACGGCGAGCATGCCCACCGAGGCCACGAGCTCGTTGCTGTCGAGGTGATCGCCGAGGAGGTTGTGCGCGAGCCACACCTCGTTGTTGCGCCAGTACACCTTGCCGAACCAGAGCTTCTCGTTGAGCGCGTTGAGCTTCTGCATCAGCCCTTCGCTCATCGCCACGCCGTCGAGCACGGGGCTCACGAGCTCCACGAGCACGAAGCGCTCCTGCCACTCGTGGGCGGAGATGAACACCGCCGACGAGCCCCGCTCCACGCGCAGCCGCGCGCCGTCGACCGTGAACGGATACCCCGACGCCGCGAGGAACGACTCCACCTGCTGCTGCACCGCTTCGACACTCGTCGCCATCTGCGCCTCCGTTGCACCCGTTGCGGGGCGGGAGGCGTTCTATCGGTGCGGGACCGCGGGCGCAACGGGGGTCGTCGCCGCGCCGCCGCGCGCTGCCGAGAGCAGCGGTTCGAGCCGCGTGACCGGCGACGGCGCCTCGCGCGCGCGGAGAAACAGCGCGCTCTCGGCGTACGCATCGAGGAGCCCTTCGCCCCAGTGCGATCCGCCGTTGCTGCCCTCGACGGCAAACGCCATCGCGCGCACGGCGCCCGTCTCGCGCAGCGCCGCGGCGAGGTCGGCGCGCGTGCACTCGCCCTCGGCCACGAGCAGTCGACCGTCGTCGGTGATCCCGAGCGCGAGCTGCGCGTGGGCCCGCAGGTCGTCGCCCGCCGTCACCGCGCCGCCGTCGATCAACAGCGCGCCCTCGATCGCGTCGCGCGGCGCCTCCTCGGACCACGGCGCGGCCTCGATGCGCGCGCCCTCGACGGTCACCGTGAGCCGCGCGCGCTGTGAGCCGCCCACGAAGGGCAGCAGGGTCACGCCGTCGACCGCGAGGCCGCGAGGAGTTCCGCGGGCGGGCGCCACGCCGAGCTCCAGCGCGCCGAGCACGCGGTGGGCTTCGTCGGCGGGGAGCGTGTCGTAGCGGTGGGTGAGCGGGGGCGCGAGGGGCTCGCGACGGCCCGCGCGGAGGCGCAACGAGACCCGCGCGAGGTCGACGGAGGTCACGCGCACGGGGCCGCGCTCCGTGGTGAGCAGCGCGGGGCGCCACGCGGGCGGAGGCTGCACGGCGAGGGGCTGCCACGCGGATCCCTCCAGCGCCGCGGGGCGCGTGGGGCGCAGCGTGAGGTAGAAGAAATCCTTGGGGGAGTAGAAGACGAAGCGCTCGCCGCCGACGTGCATCCCCGACGCGAGGGGCTGGTGCTGACGCTGTCGCGCGGCGAGGTCGTCGACGCGCAGAAAGTGAAACACCGTGTGCCCGGGGTTCATGTCGAGGTGCATCCCGTAGGTGCACCCCGCGAGGCGCATGGCGCGTGCGAGGAGGCGCCCGGTGGTCTCTTCACCCCACACGTAGAAGGCCGCGCCGTGCGGGTCGACGCAGAAGCCCGAGCGCGACGTGGGCATGCTCTCGATGCCGCCGAGCACGAAGCCCCACTGGGTTCTGCGCGTGGGGTTCTCGATGCCGTCGGCCACGAGGGGGTCGAGGTTCTGGCGCAGCGAGCGGATTGTGTCGGGGAGCGTGCGCGCCGCGTCCCACGAGCCCATGGCCACGCGGCCGTCGTCGAGGGTGGCCACCGTGGCCGCGCGCGGACGCGGCGGGAGCAGCACCCGATGGTCGACCACCATCCCGTACTCGCCGTGCTCGGTCTTGAACGCGCCGTTGAACGCGCCCACCAGCCGCGAGAGCACCGCGGGGTCGCGCGGAATGCGTCCGTCACCGCGCGGCCCCACCAGCGGAACCGGGTCTTCGACGCCCGCCTGCATCGAGAGCTGGAGCTGTCGGAGGTCCATCGCGAGGAGCACCACGCGCGTGTACGGACGCTCCGCATCGAGACGCAGCGACGTGCGGTAGAACGCCGGCGGCGCCCCCTCGATGCGCCGCAGCCACGGCGGCGTCGCGTCGGCCCAACGGCCCTCGCCGCGCTCCGTGCCGAGCACCCGCGCGAGGGGCGCTTCGATCGCATCGGGCGGCCAGTGCGCATCGCCCGCCTCGCGCGGTGCACCATCGAGCACGCGCCCCGCGGCCACCGCGGGTTCGGGCGTGTCACCGTCCCCGTTCGCACCGCTGCCGCTCCCGTCGGTGGGCCGCGACCCGAACCAGCGGAACGCGTAGCGCCGCATCACATCGCGCGCGCCGAAGGCCGTGTGTTCGAGCCACGCGATGGGCTCCGGGCCCACCCACGGCAGCCCGCGCACCGTGTCGACGAGCCAGAAGACCGGCGCCTTGTCGACCTCGCGCTGCGGCACCACCGAGGCCCCCTCGCCCGGCGCATCGCCCTCGCGCGAAGGATCCATGCGCCAGCTGTGACCGCGCGCGCTCGCCACGAGGCGTCCGTCGTCGAAGCGGAGTGAGAGCGCGCGCACGGGCTGGTCGAGGCGCAGGTCCCACCGCGCGACGCCGCGCCAGGTGAGCGTCTGGAGCCGGTTGGTGATCCCGTGGCGCCACGAGACGGTCTCGCCCGTGGGCTGCGTGTCGAGCACCGCCGCGCTCTGCACCTGACCGAACGCGCGGGTCACGAAGGCCACGCGCGACGGCCGCGTGGGATCGCCCACGAGCGGTCCGTCGTCGCCGAGGGGGCTCTGCGTGAGGTTCACCGGGCCATCGAGGGCGAGCACGCGCCCCGCGGGCGTCACGCGCAGCACCGCGCGAAACACGTCACGGGGCTCTCCGGGGCCGCGCCCTGCGGTGAAGAGCACCGCGCGCCCGAGCACCGCGTCGCGCCACGAGAGGGCCTCGTCGCGCTCCCAGCGCAGGCCGTCGACCGGGAGCCCCGCGGCGTCGGAGAGGGCCGCCGCGACGCGCACGCGCACGGCGTCTTCGTTCGGTGAAACCGCGGGAGAGGGATGCGGCGCGCGCGCAGCGGTGACGAGCGCCGAGGCGGCGACGAGGAGCGAGACCGCGCGGAGTCTCTGGGGGAATGTCGTTCGCCGCCGTGGCACGGGCGGTGTGCCTATGCGCTCCGCGGGGCGACGGTCAAGCGCGCGGCACCGACACGGGCAGGTGCTTGTAGCGGCTGCGCTTGCGGAAGGCCTCCTTCGCGATGCCGAAGTGACGCATCTTGCGGCGGAGCGTGCGCTCGGGCACGCCGAGCTCGCGGGCCGCGCGGGCGACGGCGCCGCTCGCGGTCTCGAGCGCGCGGCGCACCACGGCGCGCTCGTACGCTTCGACCTGTTCGACGAGCGAGCTTCCGCGGTCGACGCGGTTCGCCACGGACTCGGGCAGGTGCTCGCGGGTGATCACCCCCGACGTGCCCGCGCGGGTCACGGCCTCGCGCACCACAGCTTCGAGCTCGCGGAGGTTGCCCTCCCACGGCGACTCGATGAAGGCCGCCATCACCTCGGGCGCCACGCGCGGCACCGGCGCGGCGATGCCCGACGCGAGCTGGGCGTAGTACTCCACGAGCCGGGGGATGTCTTCGCGGCGCTCGCGCAGCGGCGGCGTCACGATCTCGATGCCGCGCACCCACGAGAGCAGCTCGGTGCGGCGCGGATCACGGCGTCCCGTGAACGTGGGGATGCCCGTGCTCACGGCGATCACGCGGGGCGCGCCGGGCTGGGTCACGGCGGCGAACACGCGCGCGCGAAGGTCCGCGGGCATGGCCGTGACTTCATCGAGCACGAGGGTTCCACCGCGGGCGTCGGCGAGGTGGCCGCCGGGGTTCAGCGGCGTGCCGAAGAGGGCCACGCCGAGGCGCGCGGGGTCGTGGGCGCAGTCGACCATCACGAGGGGCATCTCCGCGCGGGCCGAGAGCGCGTGGATGGCCCGCGCCACGAGCCCGCGTCCCGTGCCCGACTCGCCCACGAGGAGCACCGGGTCGTCGCACGCAGCGGCGCGGCGCGCGGACTGGTTCACCGAGGCCATGGTGGGCCCGCCCGACATGAGCACCGCGAGGGCGTCGCGCACGGGGAGGGTCTCGCGCAGGGCGTCGAGGCGACGGCGCATCGCGATGCGCTCGCGCACGCGGCAGAGGAGCACGGCGATGTGCTGCGGCTCGACGGGCTTGAGAAGGTAGTCGTAGACGCCCACGCGGATCGCGGCGGTGACGTGCTCGACGGAGGCGAAGGCGCTCATGGGCACCACGGCGGCGTCGGGCGAGCGCAGGCGCACGGCCTCGGCGAGGGAGGCCACGTCGACGCGGGGCGAGCGCACGTCGCCGAGCACGAGGTCGTAGGTGCGGGAGGTGAGCAGCGACTGGGCCGCGCGGCCGTCCTCGGCGAGGTCGACGTCGTCGCCCGAGCGGGCGAGATGCGCGGCGAGGGTGCGGCGCGTGGCGGCGTCCTCGTCGACGAGCAGAATGCGGAGTCGTTCGATCACGGGCGGCCTCGCGGGTTCGTGGGGGTCATGGCACTTCTCTGGAACGGCCCATGGGCGCCGTTGCTTGAACGCAGAAGCTCCGCGGTGCGTGCGTTCGCGCCCCCGATCGGACACCCTGTGTGCGAAACAGAACCACCGCCGTCGACGGCGGGAGAGATTCCCCCGTCGGTGACGAAGCCCCAGGAGACACGGACCATGAACCTCACCGGAGGCGCCGCGTGCGAGAGCTGCGGCCGACCCATGTCCAGCGACCGCGACCGCGGCGGCGGACGCGCCGACAACCGCTACTGCCGACACTGCACCGACGCGCGCGGCGCGCTGCTCCCCTACGAGTCGGTGCTCGAAGCGCTCGTGCGCGACGAGTTCATGGGCCGCAACGGCATGGCCCGCGCGCAGGCCGAGGTGGCCGCCCGCAACGCCCTGCGCCACAGCCCGGCGTGGAAGGGCCGCGGATAGGCTCCGCGCTCCCCCTCCATCGGCACACCCCTCGCGGGCGGCGTCACGGCGTCGCCCGCGCGGCGTTTCGAAGGCTGTCCGTCGGTGAGAATCGGGAGGGGAAAGCTGCCGGGCCGCGGTCGCGCCGCGGCCTCACACGGGGAGCGGTCGGGTGCCGACCCCCACGCCGCTCAGTCGCGGCCGAGATCGCTGCTCGACGACACGTCGGCGGACGACACGTCGGCGCTCGCGTCGGTGCCGCACACGGTGACCGTGCCGCCGTCGCTGCGCGAGCACGAGAAGTCGTTGCAGTCGACGAATCCGTTGCAGTCGTTGTCGACGCCGTCGCCGCAGGCCGCGTTGCTGCTCTCTTCACCACGGCAGGTGCACACGCCGCCGTCGCGGAGGGTCACGCCGCCGTCGCGCACACACGCGGTGATCCCGCAGGTGCGACACGAGAAGTCGTTGCAGTCGATGAAGCCGTCGCAGTCGTTGTCGATGCCGTCGCCGCAGGTGGCGCTGGTGTTCTCGCTGCCGCCCGCGTCGCAGCGCGTGCCGGCGTCGCTGGCGCCGCACACGGTCACCATGCTGTTGCGCGAGCAGTCGAAGTCGTTGCAGTCGATGAAGCCGTCGCAGTCGTTGTCGACGCCGTCGCCGCAGGCCGCGTTGCTGTTCTCGCTGCCGGTGGCGTCGCACGAGCGGCCCGCGTCGCGGGTGGTGCTGCCGCACACGGTCACGCCGCCGTCGCTGCGCGAGCACGAGAAGTCGTTGCAGTCGGTGAAGCCGTTGCAGTCGTTGTCGACGCCGTCGCCGCAGGCGGTGTTGGTGTTCTCTTCACCGCGGCAGAGGCAGAAGCCCGCGTCGCCGCCGCGGTTGAGTCCGCCGTCGGCGAGGCACACGGAGACCGAGCACGACTGGCACGAGAAGTCCTGACAGTCGGTGAAGCCGTCGCAGTCGTTGTCGAGGCCGTCGCTGCAGAGGGCGGTGGTGTTCTCCTGCTGCGCGCCGCACATGCACGTGCCGCCGTCGCGGAGGCGCACGGCGTTGTTCGTCAGGCAGGTGGGAACCGCGCAGGTCTGGCAGGCGAAGTCGTCGCAGTCGGCGAAGCCGTTGCAGTCGTTGTCGAGGCCGTCGCTACAGCGGGCGGCGGTGTTCTCGGCGGCGCGGGTGGTGGCGCAGGCCACGTCGACGCGGGCGCGGTCGGAGACGGTTCCGTCGGGGGTGACGGTGCCGTCGGGCGAGACGGTGCTGTCGGGGGTGGTCGAGGCGTCTTCGGTGCCTCCACCGCCGCCCGAGGAGCCCCGGGAGATGCAGGCGGTCACGAGAAGCAGCGCACCAAGCAGGCTACGGCGGGTGTTCATGCGAGAGGTCTCCGTCGAAGTGGCGCGCGCGGCACGCAGCGGATTCAGAAGGCTGCGCGTCATCGCCCGGGCCGTGACGCGCGGACCCCTACCACACATTCTTCACGCGGCGTAAGCCCCCCCTCGCCGCTTGACAGCCGTGACGCCATCGGGTCCCCCTCGCGCGGCGCGGCGCTCCAACGGGTGCGCGGCGCGCGGTGACAACGAGGTGACCATGAAGCGCGTCTTCGTCGATGTGGATACCCAGTACGACTTCTGCGCCCCCGGCGGCGCCCTCTTCGTGGCCGGCGCGCCCGCTGCGATGGAGCCCTGCGCGCGGCTCGTTCGCGCGGCCGTCGAGGCGGGCGACGTGGTGGTGGGCAGCGTCGACTCGCACGCCCACGACGCGTGGGAGTTCGCCACGAACGGCAACCTCGGCCCCGAGGGCGCGAAGCCCAATTTTCCCCCGCACTGCGTGAAGGGAACGCCGGGCTGGCTGAAGCTCCCGCGCACGCTCCCCGAGCGCTTCTACTTCGTGCCCTGCGTCGACGATGCGAACGCGGCGGCGCGCATCCCCGCGGGCACGCAGGCCGTGTACTTCGAGAAGGAGGTCTACTCCCTCTTCGCCAACCCCAACGCCGCGCGCGTGCTCGACGCGCTGTGCCCCGCGGGGCCCGTGGAGTTCGTGGTCTTCGGCGTGGCCACCGACTACTGCGTGCGCGCCGCCGCGCTGGGCCTCGTGGCGTGGAGCGCCGAGCGTCCCGACCGTGCGGGCTCGCGGGTGGTGGTGGCCTCCGACGCCATCGCCGCCGTCACCGAAGCAGGCGGAACGGCCGCGCTCGATGAGCTCCAGCGCGCGGGCATCGCCCTGCGCACGACCGACGCCCTCCTCGCGGGCTGAATCCTCGCGACGACACCGCGCGGAGAACCGAGCGCCACGACCGCGACCGACACCGACCGCTCGCCCCCCCATCGCTCCGCACGGCCACCGAACGCTCGACCGTACCCCGGAGCCCGCCGACCCGAACGGGAACGCTCGACCGTACCCCGGAGCCCGCCGACCCGAACGGGAACGCTCGACCGTACCCCGGAGCCCGCCGACCCGACCCGGGAACGCTCGACCGTCAACACCGAGCCCGCCGACCCGAAAACCGAACGCTCGACCGTCAACACCGAGCCCGCCGACCCGAGACCGGGAACGCTCGACCGTCGACACCGAGCCCGTCGACCCGAACACCGAACGCTCGACCGTCGACTCCGAGCCCGCCGACCCGAAAACCGAACGCTCGACCGTCGACCCGCCGCCCCGCTCCGGTCGCCCGTCGATGCTCGACCATCACCCGGTGACCTCGGAGGTCGCCCGTCGATGCTCGACCATCACCCGGTTGACCAATTTCGTCTATTTTCGATGCTCGACCATCACCCGGTTGACCAATTTCACCTATTTTCGATGCTCGACCATCGACCCGGTGACCTCGGAGGTCAATTTTCGATGCTCGACCATCGACCCGGTGACCTCGGAGGTCATTTCCCGATGCTCGACCATCACCCGGGGACCTCGGAGGTCTCGTTTCGCCGGGCGACCGTTCCCGGCGTGATGGCGCTTCCCCGCGGGGCGACGATTCTTGTAGGTACACCCGCAAGGTCTCGGGGCCCTGCGGCGTAGAAGGGCCGCTGCGCGCCCTCGGGGTGCTCGGAGCGAGGGCATCGGCCCGGCGAGAACATCCGAGGCCCTCCCTGCGTCCACACGCCGCTTCGGGTTCGTCCCCGCGCTTTCACAGGAGTCGTATCGATGTCGTCTTCCAAGCTCGCCTTCGCCGTCCGCGCCGCCGTCACCCTCGTGGGCGGACTCGCCCTGAACCACTGTGTCGTTCGCACGACCCCGATCCGCACGGCGGGCACCATCAACGTGCAGCCGGGCACCACCACGGTGCAGACGCAGCCCGTGTACGCCCAGCCCCAGCCCGTGTACGCCCAGCCCCAGCCCGTCTACGTGCAGCAGCAGCCCACGTACGTGCAGCAGCAGCCGGTCTACCAGGCGCCGCAGCCCGTCGTCGGCGGTGGCGTGCAGGTGAACGCGGGCGTGGGCGTCGGCGTGGGCGTCGGCATGGGCGCCGGTGTGGCCGTGGGCAACGGCTGGGTCACCGACGGCTACGCGCAGAACGACTTCGTCTCGTACAACATGACCATGCGCGCCCGGCAGTTCGCGGCGGGGTACTTCCCCGTGACGCAGCTCTACCGCGCGCAGATGGGCCAGGGGCAGCACCAGTTCGTGACCGTGCAGATCGCCCCCGGACGCTGCTACCGCATCATCGGCGTCGGCGGCCCCGGCGTGCAGGACCTCGACCTGCGCATCCGCGACATGAACAACAACGTCGTCGACCAGGACGTCGCGACCGACAACTTCCCCGTGCTCGGTCTCAACCGTCAGCTCTGCCCGACGTGGAACGGCACCTTCCAGGTCGAGATCATCATGTACTCGGGCGGCGGCGACATCGGCGTGCAGGCCTTCGCCTCGCCGTGACGTGCTCCGTCACCGCGGCGCGACGCTCGCCGTGACCGTCGCGCCCGCGCGCCCGCCGTCCGTTCTCCCCGCCTCCGCGCAGCACCGAAAGCCGATCTGGTAGTACCGAAAGCCCTCGTCGTGACGCCGCGTGGCGGGACGACAGCGCGCCCGGATGCGCCCCCAGTAGCCTCCCTTGAGCACCGAGCGGAACGGCTCCCCCGTACGGCTCACCGCCCACTCGTCGACGTTGCCGGTCATGTCGCGCACGCCGTAGGGCGACACGCACCGCGGAAACGCGCCGCTCGGTCGCGCCTGCGACACCCGCATCATCTCGGCGTCGGCGCGCGCGCGGTCGTCGCCCGACACGGCCCCGTGGTCGTAGGGGAGGTTGTGGCGGTCGATGTTGCACGCGGTCTCGTCGCGCACGTAGCCGTAGGGATAGGGCTGCATCGCGTCGCCCTCACACGCGAGGGTCCACTCGTCTTCGGTGCAGAGCCGTCGACCGAGGGAGGCGCAGGCCGCAGCGGCGTCGTTCCACGACGAGAGCACCTGCGGGAGCACGCCCTCGCGGTTGGGCCACTCGTAGCGGTCGATGCAGAAGTCCATGGGTCGCGTGTGTCGGCTCCCGCAGCGCGCGGGCTTGCGGAAGCGCAGGCAGCGCTCGCGTCCGTCGTCGTCCATCTCCTCGCAGCGCTGGTGCGCGTCGTCGCAGTACGCGCCCGTCACCCGCAGCATCCCCGCGGGGCATCCCTCGGTGCGCTCGTGCGGGGACGTCTCGGGCGCGGGCGATGGCGCCTCGGGCGCGGGCGACGGCGCCTCGCGGACGGTGGGTGCCTCCGTGGTTCCATCGCGGTCTTCGCGGTGGTGACGGTGACGGTGGTGGTGCCCGGCCTCGCGCGGGTTCTCGCCGGTGAGCGCCGCGCGTGGCGGCGTGTGCGCCCACGCCCAGAGCCCCAACAGCACGCACACCGGCACCGACCGCAACGCTCGCACGACGCGCGAACAAGAGCGCACTCTCCGCACAGGTGTCCACTTCGCGCGGTGCGGTGGCGAAGCGACCTGTGGCACCTTCGGACGCACCATGCTCACCCCCTGCGACGCCTGCGGACGGCACCTCCGCACCCACGAAGCGCGCTGCCCCTTCTGCCTTGCGGCCCGCGCGCCCGCGTCTCCCGTCGAAGACCGTGTGCCCACGCGCTCGCGCGCCGCACTCGTCGCCGCGACGGCCTTCACCCTCGCGGGATGCCCCCTCGCCGTGCGCTACGGCGGTCCGCCGCCCGAGTCCATCGCGCCCGCCGAAGCGCCGCCGCCCGTGGCGCCCGCCCGCACGACGACCGCGCAGTCCGATGCGAGCACCGCGACCGCGCCCGCGACCCCGACCGCAACGGTGCCGAAGCGCTGACTCCGACCGCGGAGGTCAGTGCCCTTCGGCGGGCACGGCCACGATCTCGCCGCGCACGATGCGTCCGATGCGACGGCGCCAGAGCAGCAGCAGCGAGAGCGCCACGGTGCCGAGACCCGTCGCGAGCCCCACCCAGAGCCCCACGGCGCCGAGGCCCGCGAAGAAGGCCAGCGAGTAGCCCACGGGGAGCCCCACGAACCAGTGGCCCACGAGGTTTGCGACCATGCTCGCCACGGTGTCGCCCGATCCGCGGAGCACGCCCGAGAGCGTGACCTGACAGCCGTCGAAGAGCTGAAAGAGCGCCGCGCAGAGGAGCAGCGAGCGGGCGAGCGCCTGCGCGGGCGCATCGAGGCCGAAGGCCGTCACGATGAGGTGCGAGGCCGCGAGGAGCATCACCCCCGAAAGGGCCATGAAGGTCGCGCCGAGCACCACCGCGGACCACCCCGCCCGCGCAGCCCCGCGGAGGTCTTCGCGACCGAGCGCGTTGCCCACGCGCACCGAGCCCGCGGCGCTCACGCCGAGCGGGATCATGAACGTGAAGCTCGCCACCTGGAGCGCGACGTTGTGCGCCGCCGCCGCCGTGGGACCGAGCCGCGCGCAGAGCAGCGTCGCGAGCGAGAAGACCCCGCCCTCGAACACGAGCTGCACGCCCGCGGGGCCTCCGAGGCGGAGCAGCTCGCGCAGCGTGGGCCAGTGGAAGCGACGGTCCCAGCGGCTCAGGTCGGGGCCGCGCGTGAAGCTCCACGCGAGGAGGAGCACCACGGTGAAGACCCGCGCGAGCACGGTGGCCCAGGCGCTCCCGGCGATGCCGAGCGCGGGCATTCCGAAGCGACCGTGGATGAGCGCGACGTTGAAGAAGCCGTTGACCAGGTTGGCCGCGAGCATGATGGCCGTGGCCGCGCGCGTGTCGCCGAGCGCCTGGAGGCTCTGCCGCAGCGCCGTGAAGACCAGCGCGGGCAGCAGGCTCCACGCGCCGACCTTGATCCACGCCGACGCGAGGGGCACGAGCGCCGGGTCGACGCGCAGCTCGGTGAGCCGGTCGGCCACCATCAGAAGAACCGCGATGAGCGGCAGCGAGACCACCACCGCGAGCCCCACGCCGTGCGTGTACGCGCGGGCCACGTCGTCGGGGCGGTCGGCGCCCACGGCCACGGCCACCTGACGGTCGACGCCGAGGAGCAGTCCCAGGCCGAAGAGAAAGGCCACGCCGAACACCGACGTTCCGACGCCGACGGCGCCCACCGCGGCGGAGCCGAGCGAGCCCACGAGCAGCGTGTCGACGATGCCCATGAGCATCATGCCCACGTACCCGAGCATCACGGGACCCGCGAGTCGGAGCGTGGGACCCCACTCACCGGAGAGATCGTTCTGGAGTCGTCGCAGGGTGCTCATGGCGATGGGGTGCGGCCTCGTACCATTGTCTCTTCGAGGCACGCCAGCGATGGCGCGGTCGCACGGGTTGTGAGCCTTGACACGGTATGTCCCGACTCGCTTGACACCCGGTGTTCTCTGCGTGACTCATGGGCCCCGCCATGACCTCGAAAACCGACGACAAGACCCTCCGGGCGGTCACGCAGCGCGTGGTCGACAACTTCACGGCGCAGGGCGCGCTCTTCACGGCCCTCGACGTGTCGAACGCGGTGAAGACCACGCTCCCGACGGTGCGCCACCGCGAGGTGTCTCCGCTCGTGCGCGAGCTCTTCGAGCGTCACGCGATGGGCGACTACCAGCACTCGCTCATCGACGTGCTGGCCGATGGAAAGACCCCGACGCAGGCGTACCTCTATCACCTCCCCGAGCACTCGCCGTCGCTCTACGACGACTCGATGCGCAACCAGCTCGCGATCCCGCCCGTGAGCACCAGCACCTCGCGCAACGACGACATGAACATCACCGCGCACACCACCGAGACCCCGGTGCCCGTGGGCCGTGACGGCCGCGCGCGTGTGGCGCGGCAGATTCTTCTCAACGCGGGCGTGGTGGGCGAGGTGCTCTACGCGTACGTCGACACGGAGCACGGCAAGGTGGTGATCACCGAGGCGCCGGAGACCGACGACGACGACGCGCTCGCGAACACCATCGAGTACGAGCACCCGTCGCTGCTTCACGTACCGCGCGGGCTCATCTCGTCGGTGTTCTCCAACGGCGACAAGCTCGTGGCGCGGGTGTACTCGGGCCGCGTCGAGCTCGTGCGGCACTGAGAGTCTCCGTCGCCTCCGCCTGCGCTCCCTTCGTCTCTGTCTCTTCTCCCCTTCACAGCACATCCCCGCTCAGGAACGCACCGCCATGACGGACCCGAAGATCGTCGATGAGGTCACGCTCAACTGGACCGACCTCACGGGCAAGAAGACCGGCGCCACCTCGCTCGGTTCGAACAAGTTCTACAAGGCGCAGATCCACGACCTCGGCAACGGGTCGTACTCCGTGGTGTTCAACTACGGGCGCGTGGGTCAGGCCGGGCAGACGCAGACCGTCGGCGCGTCGAGCCTCGCGGCGGCGCAGGCCGTGATGAACAAGAAGGTCAAGGAGAAGACCGACAAGGGCTACACGAAGATCGAGATGCGCAAGGAGTCCGACGAGAAGGCCAAGGCGGCCGCGGCGGGCGTCGTGGTCGATGCGCCCAGGAAGCAGAAGGCCCCGCGCACGAGGGACTTTCACCCCGAGGTCGAGAACCTGCTCAAGCTGCTCTACAACAGCACCGGGCAGGCGGTGGCCGCGGGACTCTCCTCGTCGGCGGGGGCCACGAAGGATGCGCCCCTCGGCAACCTCCACGACTCGCAGCTCGACAAGGGCGCGGACATTCTCGAAGAGGCCGAGAAGCTGCTCAACAGCGGCAAGAAGGCCACGAAGAACGACTTCGTGGAGCTCACCAACGGGTTCCTTTCGAACATTCCCCGCAACATCGATTTCGCCCGCAAGAAGGGCAAGCTCGACCTCGATCAGATCCTTCTCAACTCGAAGGAGCGCATCGAGGAGCAGCGGAAGTTCATCACCCTGCTCCGCGACGCCGTGCTCCAGAAGGACGTGTTCGCCGCGGCCGCCGAGTACGAAGACCCCACGGAGGTCTGGTACGACGGTCTCAAGTGCGACATCGCCCACGTCGACCCGAGCGATGACTTCTACAAGCTCGTGAAGGGACTCTTCGAGAAGGGTCAGTCGCCGGTGAACTCGAACTTCCACGGCCAGGTGAAGATGTACCGGCTGTGGAAGTGCGAGCAGCAGGGGCGCAGGTCGGCCTTCGACAGCTTCGCCGCGACGGTGGAGTCGAAGCCCGGCGCCACGGGCCGCACGTGGGGATGGCACGGCACGCGGACCGAGAACATCATGGGCATCTGCAAGATGGGCCTGCGGATGCCGCAGAACCTCCCGAAGGGCGTGCACATCACGGGCAAGACCTTCGGCCTCGGCATCTACCACACGCCCTGCTGGGCCGACGCCGGCGACAAGCGCAAGGACTCGAAGGGCAAGACCTACCAGCGCTGGAACGGCGCGCTCAAGAGCATGAACTACACGTCGCTCCGCGGGGCCTACTACGGCAACGGCAACACCGCGGACCGCGGGTACATGTTCCTCGAAGAGCTGAGCCTCGGCGTGCCCGAGGTGACGCACACGGTCTGCTGGGACAAGCCCGCGCCCGACCCCGGTCACGACTACATCTACGCCGAGGCGTGGGGGCACCAGTCGCTCGCCAACGACGAGGTGGTGACCTTCGACGAGAACGCCTCGCGCCGCGTCGCCATCGTCGAAGTCGGCTTCAAATGATCGCGCGCCCGGAGTAGGCACTTCGGGCATGAGCGATCCCACCGACAAGCTCCCAACGGGGAGCACCGTGCCTCTTCAGATCAACCCCGGCTGGGCCTGGTACCGCATCGAGCAGAACGGCGTTCCCGTCGCGCTCGTCGAGGCCCAGAAGGCCGCCACGATCACCGAGACCTGGTACTACGGCGCGAAGTACGTCGAGCCCTCGCCCGCGCACCCCGAGGGCGTGGCGCTCACCTTCGTGCCCGTGCTCCAGGGCGAGTTCGAAAGCCTCAAGGTGAAGATCAAGGTGCAGAAGGCCTTTCAGCACACGCTCAAGCAGATCGTGTGAGGGGAGCCGTCGCGCACGGTTGTGCGCGGCCCCGTCGTTGCTCTCTCATGGGCCCATGAAGCCCATCGTCATCGCCTCGGACCTCACGCCCACCACCGAGAACGCGCTCCGCCACGGGATGACCCTGGCCCGCGACCTCAACACCGACGTCATTCTCGTGCACGCGTGGGAGCCCCCGGCGCTCGCCGTGATGGACGCCACCGTGGCGCTTCCGCCCGACGAGCTCGCGGTGCACGTCGGGATGCTGCAACGGCGCCTCGACGAGATCGCCGCACGTGTGCGCCCCGAGCACGCGAAGCTCTCCACCCGGCTCATCGAGGGGAGGCCCGCCGAGGCCATCGCGAAGTTCGTGCAGGAGACCGACGCACGGATGGTGGTCGTGGGCACGAGCGCGCCGCGGCTCCTCACGCGCCTTCTCGGGAGCACCGCCGAGGCCGTGGTGCGCACGGCGCCGTGCCCGGTGCTCGTGGTCCGCGAGCACCTCGAATAGAAGAATCGAAACCGTCGCGTCGGACGTTCCCTCGAAATGCCTGTGTTTCAGCCACGGGATTGAGCACCGCGCCCGACCGTTCATCGCAGTTCACCGAGGAATCACCTTTTCAGTTCGAAGCTCCGCGGTAGGCTTCTGCCGTGCTGCTTGACACGAGGCGATGGTTTCTGGGCGTGGCCCTTCTCGGGGCGATGGGTTGTTCCGGTGCGCAGAACGCGCCGCCGCCGCGAGGGCCCCTGACGGCGCGCGACTACGTTCCCCTGCGCGCGGGCGCGGCGTGGAGCTACGACACGCAGACGGGCTTCGGCGGTGACACCGTGCTCTCGGCGCTCACCGTGGTGCGCGTCGACGGCGAGCGCTTCTACGTCCGCTCGGGCGGGCGCACCGAGACCTGGGAGCTCCGCGGCGACGGCGTCGTGCGCGAGGGCGACTACGTGGTGAAAGACCCCGTGCGCGTCGGCACACGGTGGGACGCGCGCGACGGATCACACCTGGAGATCCGTTCGGTGGAGGGCGAGCGCACGGTGGGAGGCCAGCGCTTTCGTCACGTCATCGAAGTGGTGCGGTCGGGCTCCTCGGCGCAGATCGAGACCACGACCTGGTACGCCGCCGACGTGGGGGTGGTGGAGATCCGCGCGACCACGGACTCCTCGCTCGGCCAGCGCATCGAAGTGCACTCGACCCTGCGCGGGTACAGCCTGGGAGAGACCCCGTGACGCCCGATCCCTCGGCGGGATTGCCCTTTCCGAACGCGCATCCGAGCGCGCCCCCCGCGAACCCCACGAACACCGTGAGCCCCACGGGGACGGCGAACACCGTGAGCGCGACGAACACCGTGAGCGCGACGAACACCGTGAGCGCGACGAACACCGTGAGCCCCGTGGCGACGGCGAACACCGTGGCCCCGTCGGCGCGCGGCGAGGGAAGGCTCTTTCTCAACCGCGAACTCTCGTGGCTGGAGTTCAACCAGCGCGTGCTCGACGAGGCCGCGGACCCGACGGTGCCGCTGCTCGAACGGGTGAAGTTCCTCTCGATCGTGGCGACCAACCTCGACGAGTTCTTCATGATCCGCGTGGCGGGTCTCAAGCAGCAGGCGGCGGGCGGCGATCCCGTGGAGCCCTCGGCCGATGCGATGCCCCCGCACGAGGCCGTGGCGGCCATCGCGGCGCGCACGCACCGCATGGTGCGCGACCAGTACGCGGTGTGGCGCGATCAGGTGCGTCCGGCGCTGGGCAACGCGGGCCTCGCGCTCGCGCGCCCCGAGAGCTGGGACGCGGACCTCACGCGGCGCATGGAGGACTACTTCGTCCGCGAGATCTACCCCGTGCTCACGCCGCTGGTGATCGATCCGGGGCATCCGTTTCCGCACCTGAAGAACAAGTCGCTGAACCTCGCGGTGACCTTCGAGAACAACCTCGAAGAGGGCGGCGTGGGCTTCGCCGTGGTGCAGGTGCCCGCCATCTCGCCGCGACTCGTGGATTGCGGGGTGCTCCACGGTCAGCGCACCTTCGTCTTTCTCGAAGACATCATCGCGCGGCACGTGGGGCGGCTCTTCGCGGGTGTGACCGTGTTCTCCGTCGCGCCCTTCCGACTCACGCGCAACTGGGACCTGGAGATCGACGAGGAGGAGGCCGAAGACCTGCTCGTCGAGATCCAGCAGGAGCTTCGTCGTCGCGAGCGCGGGAGCGCCGTGCGCCTCGAAGTCGCGGCCACCATCGACGCGCCCTTTCTCTCGCTCCTCCAGGAGGTGCTGCGCCTCGACGGCAACGACGTGTACCGCGTCGACGGGCCGCTGCACCTCGGCGACCTCATGGCGGTTCTCAACGCGGGCGACGACCGACGGGAGCACCGCGACGAGCCCTTCGCGCCGCAGCTCGTGCCGCCGCTCCGTGACGCCGAAGACCCCTTCGCGCTGGTCTCCGAGCGCGACGTGCTGCTCCAGCACCCCTACGAGACCTACGACAGCGTGGTGGATTTCGTCTCGCGCGCCGCCGACGACCCGCGCGTGCTCGCCATCAAGATCACCCTCTACCGCGCGGGCCGCGACTCGCCCTTCGTGCGGGCCCTCGCGCGCGCCGCGGAGAACGGCAAGCAGGTCACGGCCCTCGTGGAGCTCAAGGCCCGCTTCGACGAGGAGGCCAACATCCAGTGGGCGCGGGCCCTCGAAGAGTCGGGCGTGCACGTGGTGTACGGCCTCCTCGGGCTCAAGACCCACGCGAAGCTGTGCCTCATCGTGCGGCGCGAGCCCTCGGGCCTGAAGCGCTACGTGCACATGGCCACGGGCAACTACAACCCGAGCACCGCGCGGCTCTACACCGACCTGTCGCTCTTCTCGGCGCGGCCCGAGCTCGGCGACGACGTGACCGCCCTCTTCAACCTCCTCACGGGCTACTGCGAGCCGCCGGTGTGGAAGCGCCTCGCCGTGGCCCCCCTCGGGCTCCGCGACGCGGTGCTGAAGCTCATTCGACGCGAGGCCGACCACGCGCGCGCCGGACGTCCCGCGCGGCTCGTGGCGAAGCTCAACGCGCTCGTCGACGCGAAGGTGATCGCCGCGCTCTACGAGGCCTCGCAGGCGGGCGTGACCATCGAGCTCATCGTGCGGGGCATCTGCTGCCTGCGACCGGGCGTTCCGGGGCTGAGCGAGCGCATCCGGGTGATCTCGATCGTCGACCGCTTTCTCGAACACGCGCGCGTCGTCGCGGTGGAGAACGGCGGCGCGCGCGAGGTGTTCCTCTCGTCGGCCGACTGGATGCCGCGCAACTTCGACCGCCGTGTCGAGGTGCTCTTTCCCGTGGAGCATCCGCCCATGGCCGCGTGGGTCTACAACGAGGTGCTCGCCACGCAGCTCGCCGACAACGTGAAGGCCCGCGAGATGAAGCCCGACGGCACCTACGAGCGCCGCGCGCCCGCCCCCGGCGAGGCCCCCATGCGCTCGCAGTCGCGCTTCATGGAGAGCGCCCGCGAGCGCGCCCGTTCGAAGATCACCAACACCGTGTCGCCCTTCCGACTGCGGCCCAACATGTCGGTGCCCGCGGCGCCCATCGAGCCCGCGCCCGCGCCCGCGCCGATGGTGGGCCTGCGCCGCAAGCGCAAGCGCGACCGCTGACCGCCCATCACCCCATCGCTCACCGCGGGCAGTACCACGCGGGCAGGGCGATGGGGTCGATGTCGCGCGTCACCAGCGAGAGCCCATAGAACGCGATGTCGAAGAAGAGCATCGTGCCGCCGAGGCGCGCGATGCCCACCACCACGGCGGGGCGCGAGAGCCACGGGGTGAGCTTCGTCCACGCGGCGAGGCGCCACGCGCAGAGGCCCGCGACGAGGCCCGCGGTGAGCGAGAGCGCCGAGCGGCCGTACCAGTCCATGCCGAGCGTCGAGGGCGCCGCGGTGAACTCCCAGCGATGGCGCAGCGGGAGGTACCAGGGCACGCGCCATCTGCCGAGCGCGCTCATGAGAAAGAGCAGTCCGAAGACGGCGCGGCCGACGACGAAGGCGAGGAGCGTGCGGGCGACGGGGCGCATCGCTCAGACCGCCCGGTACGACGCGATGACCACGCCGCTCACGACGTCGAACCACACGACGAGCGCCACCAGCAGGCTCATCGACGCATACACCGGTCGGTAGGGACGGTCTTCGGGGTCGGTGAGACGTCCGCCGAGGGCGCCGAGCGCGAGGGCCAGGGGCAGCGCGATGGTCGCGAGGTTCTCTTTGATGTCGAAGACGTTGGAGACCATCGGGTGGTGCTGGTCGAGGTAGAGCGCGCGCACGTGGTAGCGGTACGTGGGGTAGAGCACCGCGCCGAGGGCGTACGTGAGGCTGTAGGCGCACGCGACCACGCGGCCGTAGATGCGTTCGAGGCGCACGCGAGAGGCTCCGCGGAGCAGCGCGGGCATCTGGAGCAGCAGGTGCGTCGACGAGCCCAGCAGGGCCACGGCGCTCAGAAAATGGAGCACCAGCAGCGGCTTGCGCGCGCCGTAGAGGAAGGTCATCGCCTCGGGGGGCACTTCGCACGGGGGCATGGCGTTGGGGCGCACAGTGCAACGGGAGCGCGCGCGGGCTCAAGGCCGTCGACGGGGGTGCGACGGAGGGTCGCCGCGGGAATCACCGTGTTTCGCAGCGGGAATGCGGGGAATTGCTGTTCCGAAACCCTCGCTGTAGCTTCGCCGCGTGCCGCAACCCCTGCATTCGTTGCAAGACGACCCCGTCGGCTCGTACCCCGAGGAGTGGGTCGCCGCGTTCGCCGAGATCCACGAGCGCCCGTTCCGCGCGAAGCAGGTCTTCCGGTGGATCCACACGCGCTCGGTGGCCGACCCCGAGAAGATGACCGACGTGGCCCGCACGCTGCGCGAGAAGCTCGCCACGTGGAACATGGCCATGCCCGCGGAGATCCGCGAGGTGCGCCGCGCCGTCGACGACACGCGCAAGGTGCTCGTGGGCTTTCCCCGCAGCGGGCATCCCGGCACGGTGGAGACGGTGCTCATTCCGCCGATGCCCGACGACGACCCCGACGACGAGTCCGACGACGAGCCCGCGGCGCCCGTGTCGGGTCTTCGTGTGGCGCCGCGACGGGTGACCCAGTGCATCTCGTCGCAGGTCGGATGCGCGATGGGCTGCGTGTTCTGCGCGTCGGGCGTGGCGGGGCTCAAGCGCCACCTCACGGCGGGCGAGATCGTGGCGCAGGTGCTCCTCGGTCGCACGCTCCTCGACGAGGGCGAGGCCATTCGCAACGTGGTGCTCATGGGCATGGGCGAGCCGCTGCACAACTACGACGCGGTCTCGCGCGCGCTGCGTCTGCTCACGCACCACGACGGGCTCGACCTCTCGACGCGGCGGGTGACCGTGAGCACCTCGGGGCTCGTGCCCGAGATCGACCGGCTCGGTGAAGAGTTCGGCGGCGAGATCGCGCTGGCGATTTCGCTCCACGCGCCCGACGACGAGCTGCGCACGCGCATCATGCCCGTGAACAAGAAGTACCCGCTGACGGAGCTCATCCCCGCGCTGCGTCGGTACCCCCTCGCGCGGCGCCGTCGCATCACCATCGAGTACACGCTCATCCGCGGCGTGAACGACCAGCCCTCGCACGCGAAGGCCCTCGTGCGGCTGCTCCGCGGCCTGCCGATGAAGGTCAACCTCATTCCCATGAACCCCATCGAGTCGGCGCCGTGGCAGGGCCCGGAGCGCGACGACGTGCTGGCGTTTCAAGACATCGTGCGCAACGAGGCGGGCTGCGCGGTGTTCATCCGTCGCACGCGCGGCGACGAGATCGACGCGGCCTGCGGGCAGCTCGCGCTCCGCGGCGCGAAGCCCGTGAAGCGCTCGCTCCCCACGATCGGAGCGCGCGATGGCCGACCGTGACGACCCCGCGCGCCGCGGCCCCCGACGGCCTCCGCGCGACGAGAGCCCCGACGACGACAACGGGAGCGACCGCAAGCTCCAGGTGGGCATGACCCTGGCGCTGCTCGCGATGCTCGGCATGCTCGCGGTGCAGCACCTCTCGTCGGCGGCGCAGACGCGGCCCTACCACGAGTTCAAACAGCGCGTGCGCGAGGGGCGCGTCGAGAACGTCACCCTCGGCAGCGAGCGCATCCGATGGGTGCTCCGCGCAGACTCCGCGACGGCCGCACCCGCCAACGGTGCGAACGGAAGCAACGCGCCCGCGGTACCCCGTCGTGTGCCCGAGGCGGGACGCGCGCGCACCTACGAGACCGTGCGCGTGGAGGATCCGCAGCTCGTGCCGCTGCTCGAAGAGCGTCACGTTCCGTACTCGGGGATGCCCGAGAGCGCGCCCGTGGTGTCGCTCATCACGTACGGGCTTCTGTTCATGGGCGCGATGCTGCTGTGGCGCATGCTCTCGCGGCGCATCCAGGGGCAGACGGGCGGCGTGCTCGCGTTCGGCAAGAGCCGCGGCAAGGTCTTCGAAGACAGCGAAGTGACCGTGCGCTTCTCCGACGTGGCCGGCGTCGAAGAGGCGAAAGAAGAGCTCCGCGAGGTGGTGGAGTTCCTCAAGAGCCCGGACAAATTCACGCGCATCGGGGCGAAGATTCCGAAGGGCGTGCTGCTCGTGGGTCCGCCGGGCACGGGCAAGACGCTGCTCGCGCGCGCCGTCGCGGGCGAGGCGAGCGTGCCGTTCTACAGCATCTCGGGGAGCGAGTTCGTCGAGATGTTCGTGGGCGTCGGCGCGGCCCGCGTGCGTGACCTCTTCGAGAACGCGCAGTCGCACGCGCCCTGCATCGTCTTCATCGATGAGCTCGACGCGCTCGGGCGCTCGCGCGGCGCCAACGTGCTCGGCACCAACGAGGAGCGCGAGCAGACGCTCAACCAGCTCCTCGTCGAGATGGACGGCTTCGAAGCCAACAAGGGCGTGATCATCCTCGCGGCCACGAACCGCCCGGAGATCCTCGACCCCGCGCTGCAACGGCCCGGACGCTTCGACCGCCAGGTGCTCGTCGATCGCCCCGACCGCAAGGGACGCGAGGCGATCCTGCGGGTGCACGCGCGCGAGGTGAAGCTCGCGCCCGACGTCGACCTCGCCGAGGTGGCCGCGCGCACGCCGGGCTTCGCGGGCGCCGACCTCGCGAACCTCATCAACGAATCGGCCCTCCTCGCCGCGCGCCGCGGGCTCACCGAGGTGCACATGGCCGAGATCGACGAGGCCGTGGAGCGCGTCTCCGCAGGGCTCGAACGCAAGTCGCGGATCATCTCGCCCGAGGAGCGACGCCGCGTCGCGTACCACGAGGTCGGTCACGCGATCGTGGGCGAGGCGATGCCCGGTGGATCCAAGGTGGTGAAGATCTCGGTGGTGCCTCGCGGCCTCGCGGCGCTGGGCTACACGATGAAGCTCCCCACCGAGGACCGCTACCTGATGACCGAGTCCGAGCTGCACGCGCAGCTCGCGGGTCTCCTCGGTGGACGCGTCGCCGAGCAGGTGGTGTTCGGTGAGATTTCGACGGGCGCGGGCAACGATCTTCAACGCGCCACGGACCTCGCGCGCGCCATGGTGGTGGACTACGGCATGAGCCCGGCGATCGGGCCCGTGACCCTGGGCCACGAGCGCGCGACCTTTCTCAACGCGCCCGGTGAGGGACGCGCCATGCGCGAGCACGGCGAGCAGCTCGCGGACCTCGTCGACGGCGAGGTGAAGCGCATCGTCGAGGCCGCGGAGACCCGTGCGAGAGAGATCCTCACGGCGCGTCGCGAGATGCTCGACGTGCTCGCGAAGGTGCTCCTCGACAAGGAGTATCTCGACGGCGACGAGTTCCGCCGCGTGCTGGGTGGCGCCGCGCCGGGTGAGGCCGACAAGGTGGACGCCGAGTCCGCACCGTCGCCCGCCGAAACCCCCGCTGCGACCGTGTGAGCGGTCTCTTCCGCGCAGTCTAGAACAGGCCCCGCAGACTCGTGTTCGCCCGCGAAGGGCGATAGTGTCGCGCCGCATTTTCTAGACCATTGCTTCGCGGAGGAAACCGAATCCCATGAAGAGACTGGCCTGCTCGATGGCGCTCGTCGCCATCGCCGCGCTCACCGGCTGTGGGCGCTCCGAGCTCGTGGGCGAGCGCGACGACGTTCCGCTCGTCGACGTGCCCGACGCGTCGGATTCGCCCGACGTGCCCGACGTGCCCGACGTGCCGCCCACGGGCTGCCGCAGCAACACCGACTGCCGCGCGACCCCTGCCACGCCCGTGTGCGACGTGGGCAGCGCCACCTGCGTGCAGTGCGTGACCACGCGCGACTGCGGCGCGGGTTCGCAGTGCGTCTCCAACCGCTGCGTCACCACCCCGACCTGCAACGGCGGACCCGCGTGCAGCGCGGCCTTCGCGTGCTGCGCCACGGGCTGCGTCGACCCGCTCACCGACAGCAACAACTGCGGCGCCTGCGGGCGCGTGTGCGGCCCCGACCAGCGCTGCCAGGCGGGCGCGTGCGTGACCGCGCCGGGGTGCCCGCTCGGGTGCGCGCCGAGCCAGGCGTGCTGCAACGACGTGTGCACCGAGGTGCTGAGCAGCCCGCTCAACTGCGGCGCCTGCGGGCGGTCGTGTCCGCGCGGACAGTCGTGTGAAGGCGGCGCCTGCGTGGCCTCGCCGACGTGCGGCGGCGTGGTGTGCGGCGCGGGCCAGACGTGCTGCGGCGACCGATGCGTCGACCCGCAGAGCGACGTGGCCAACTGCGGCGCGTGCGGCAACGCGTGCCCCGCGAGCCAGGCCTGCGTGGCGGGCGTGTGCGCGGCGGCGACGTGCCGTCCGGGCGGATGCGCGGCGGGCCAGGCGTGCTGCAACACGCGCTGCCTCGACGTGCTCAACGACCCGACGAACTGCGGCGCGTGCGGCGTCGCGTGCGGGCCCGACCAGCGCTGCGCGATGGGCGTGTGCGTGGGCGGCGCGTGCGGCGGATCGTGTGCGCCGGGCCAGTCGTGCTGCGGCGCTGCGTGTGTCAACACCGCGAGCGACCCGCGCAACTGCGGCGCGTGCGGGAACGTGTGTCCGTCGGGCGCGTGCGCGATGGGCGTGTGCGTGGGCGGCTGCGGCGGCGGACCGTCGTGTCCGGCGGGCGCGTCGTGTTGCAGCGACCGCTGCGCCGACACGCGGAGCGACGTGGCCAACTGCGGCGCGTGCGGCAACGCGTGTGCGGCGGGGCAGCGCTGCGTCGACGGGCTCTGCCGCTTCACGATGGGCTGCGGGCTCGGTCCTGCGTGCGCCGCGGGCCTCGCGTGCTGCGGGCTGCTGTGCGTGGACACGCAGACCGACGCCGCGAACTGCGGCGCGTGCGGGAACGTGTGCGCCACGGGCCAGTCGTGCCGCGCGGGCGTGTGCGTGGCGCCGGGATGCGGCGCGGGTCCGGCGTGCACCGCGGGGCAGACGTGTTGCGGCGCTGCGTGCGTCGACACGCAGAGCGACACGACGAACTGCGGCGCGTGCGGCAACCGTTGTCGTCCGGGGCTCGTGTGCAGCGCGGGGCGTTGCACCGTGATGCCCATGGGCTGCGGCGGAGGCCCTGCGTGCGGCGCGGCCCAGACCTGCTGCGGCGACGCGTGCGTCGACGTGCGGAGCGACGTGAACCACTGCGGCATGTGCGGGCGCGTGTGCCCGGTGCCGTCGCACACCACGGTGACCTGCGCGGCGGGCGCGTGCGTGACGGGCGCGTGCACGCCGGGCTTCGGCGACTGCAACCGCAACCCGGCGGACGGGTGCGAGGCGCAGCTCTCGACCGACGGAAACAACTGCGGCGCGTGCGGTCGCGCGTGCACCGCGGGCCAGTCGTGTCAGGCGGGCATGTGTGTGATGGGGCCGAGCACGGGCAACGAGGGGGCGTTCAACCCGATCGTGAACCCGACCTTCCTCGCGCCGGGTGTTCACAACTTCACGACGATCAACGTGCCCGCGGGCGTGGTGGTCTACGTCGCGGGTTCGGGCGGAATGGAAGCCTCGGGCACGCTCGATCTCCGCGCCACGGGCGATGTGACCATCGACGGGACCATCGACGTGTCGGGCGGTCCGGGCTCGCAGTCGACGATCACGTCGCGCAGCACGCGGCAGGGACGCGCGGGCGCAGGCGGCTACACGGGTGATCCCCGCACGGCCACGCCGGGACCCGCGTGCGAGTGGATCGGCGGCGTGTCGGGCGGCAACGGCCGCGGCGTGCTGGGCACCACGGGCACGTGCCGCGTGGGCTCGGCGACGGTGTGCATCACCGACTCGGCGACGCAGGCCGTGTTCGCATCGCCGGTCGCGCAGTTCGGCGGCGGCGGCGGTGTGTTCACGGGCTACCGCGCGTACGGCGCGGGCGGCGGAGGCTACGCGGGCGGCGCGGCGGGTGCGCTCGGCGCGCTCTTCGCGGGCCAGCAGGACTGCACCGGCGTCACGGC
>CAMFHP010000058.1 GCA_945952225.1 uncultured Myxococcaceae bacterium | reverse complement strand
CCGTCAGGGACTTTCCCCTTGCTGCCGGTGAATTCATTCACCGGGAGCACGATCGGCAACACACGCGAACAACGCGCTGCGAAGGCGACACAGGAGTGCGAGTCCCGTCAGGGACTTTCCCCTTGCTGCCGGTGAATTCATTCACCGGGAGCACGCTCGGCAACACACCCCGCACCGCAGGCACCGCGCGCACACCGTGACGACACCCTGTGCGCGGCGCGTGGAGACTCGCGCAACGCCCTGCGGAAAAGGCCTTCGGCGCGGGTCGTGCTCGGTGCGGCGACGCCCTGCACGCGGCGGAGAAATTCGCGCAGACCGCGAACCTTCGAACGCGCTCGCAGGCACACACGCGCGAGGGCGACGAACATGAAACGCATCGTCATTCTGGGGGCAGGCACGGGCGGCACGATGATGGCGAACCGCCTGGTTCGCGCGCTCGGCGACACGTGGCGCATCACGGTCATCGACCGCGACGACGTGCACGTCTATCAGCCGGGGCTGCTCTTTCTGCCCTTCGGCACGTACCGCCGCGAAGAGACGACGCGTCCGCGACGCGCGCTCCTCGACCCGCGCGTGGAGCTTCGACTCGCCGAGATCGACCGCGTGGCGCCCGACGAGAAGACCGTGACCCTCGCGGGCGGCGAGACGCTCTCGTTCGAACTGCTCATCGTGGCGACGGGATCGCGCGTGCTTCCGGGCGAGACGCAGGGGCTCACGGGTGAGGGGTGGCGCGAGTCGGCCTTCGACTTCTACACGCTCGATGGCGCCATGGCCCTGCGCCGCAAGCTCGAAGGGTGGAAGGGCGGACGTCTCGTGCTCAACGTCGTCGAGATGCCCATCAAGTGCCCGGTGGCGCCGCTGGAGTTCCTCTTTCTCGCCGACGCGTTCTTCACCGAACAGGGCATCCGCGACAAGGTCGAGATCGTCTATGCGACGCCGCTCGAAGGGGCGTTCACGAAGCCCCGCGCGTCGGCCGCGCTCGGCGACATGCTCGGGCGGCGCAACATCCAGGTGATGGGCGACTTCGCGACGAGCGAGGTCGATGGCGCGAAGCGCGTGCTCAAGAGCTACGACGGCCGCGAGACCGACTACGACCTGCTCGTGTCGGTGCCGGTGCACGGCGGCGCCGAGGTGATCCGCACGAGCGGCATGGGCGACGCGGGCGGATGGCTCCCGACGGACAAGCACACGCTCCAGAGCACGGCGTTTCCGTACGTGTTCGCGATCGGTGATGCGACGAACCTGCCGTCGTCGAAGGCCGGCGCCGTCGCGCACTTTCAGAGCGAGGTGCTCATCGAGAACGTGCTGCGCTACCTCGACGACAAGCCCCTCGCGCCCGCGTTCGACGGCCACGCCAACTGCTTCATCGAGACGGGCTTCGGCAAGGCGATGCTCATCGACTTCAACTACACGACGGAGCCGCTGCCGGGGCGCTTTCCGCTGCCGGGCCTCGGGCCCTTCACGCTGCTCGAAGAGAGCGAGGCGAACCACTGGGGCAAGCTCGCCTTCAAGTGGATCTACTGGAACGTGCTGCTCGCCGGCAAAGACATCCCCCTCGACCACCGCATGCTGATGGCGGGCAAGTGGAGCTGACCATGGAGACCCCCCGTTCCGACGACCTCGCGGCCCTCCACGCGCGCTTCGACGCGCTGAGCGCGCAGATGAACCTGCTCGTCGAGCGCCAGCGCAAGACCGAGGAGTTTCTCGACGAGATGTCGCCCATTCTCAAGGCCGCGGTGACCAGCGCCGCCACGCGCCTCGACGGGCTGGAGAAGAAGGGCTACTTCGCCTTCGGGCGCGAGCTTCTGGGCGTGGGCGAGCGCGTGGTCGAGGGCTTCTCGCCCGACGACGTGCGCCAGCTCGGAGGCGCCGTGGTGAGCATCCTCGAGACGGTGCGCGCGCTCACGCAGCCCGAGGTGCTGCGCGTGGCCTCCGATGCGTCCGAGGTGCTGCAGAACGCCGAGCGCGCCGAGCCCGTGGGCATCTTCGGCATGGTGCGCGCCACCAACGACCGCGACGTGCAGCGGGGCATGGCCGTGATGCTCGAACTCATGCGCCACGTGGGACGCGCCGCGGCCATCGTGAAGGAGAGCCGCGCGGCCTCGCCCCTCGCCGACAAGCGCGCGAAGCTCGATGGCATCCTCGGCGCGAAGCGCGCGCGCACGCTCGGTGTGGAGCGCCCCGCGGCCCCCGCACCGACGGCGATCGCACCGAAGCCCATCGCCCCCGTGGCGTCTCCCTCGGCGCCTCCCGTGGCGGCCTGCGCGGTGCCCACGAAGGGACCGGCCCCGGTGGTCACCACGCTCGATGGGGTGGGCTTCGGCGCCGACGGACACCTCGCCGACGCGTCGCAGTGGACGCGCGCCCTCGGCGAGAAGCTCGCGGAGCTTCAGGGCGTGGCGATGACCGACGCGCACTGGGCCCTCGTCGACGCCGCGCGCAGGGACTTCGAGGCCACGAAGACCTCGCCGAACATCCGTCGGCTCACGCAGGTGACGGGCGTGTCGACGAAGGACATCTACGCGCTCTTTCCGAAGGCGCCGGGGCGCACGCTGGCGAAGGTCGCCGGCCTGCCGAAGCCCGCGGGCTGCCTGTGATCACCGACCGCTGAACCCGCTTCGCGTACGCGCAGAGAGACGACGTTCCCATGAGCACGCACAGCACGAACCGCAGGGTCGCCATCATCGCCTCGCACGGCGGGCTCGACGAGGCGTACCCCGCGCTGATCCTTGCGAACGCGGCCCGTCAGTCGGGCATCGAGGCCTTCATCTTCTTCACGTTCTGGGGGCTCGACATCATCACCGAGTCGAAGGTCGACCACCTGCACGTGAACATGGCGGGCAACCCCTCGGCGCCGATGCCCACGATGCTCGCGGGCCTGCCCGGCATGGAGAGCCTCGCCGCCACGATGATGAAGAAGCAGATGGAGGAGCTCGAACTCCCCACGGTGCGCGAGATGCTCCAGATCCTCCACGAGTCGGGCGCCGAGCTCTACGCGTGCGAGCTCGCGATGAAGATGTTCAAGCGCGAGCAGAAGCACCTCGTCGCGCAGGTGAAGGACGTCATCACCGCGGGCGACTTCTACGACCTCAGCGACGGCGCGCAGATCATCTTCACGTAGGCATCGCCTCGCGCGAAGGGCGCCCCGCGCGACGCCATGGCCCTGACGCCCGACGCCATCGCGCTGACGGCGGGTGTCTCTCCCGAAGTGCTGTAAACAAGGGGTTCTGTGCGATGGCGCCGCGGTTGCTGAGCGCGTGCGCATGGACACTCCGGGCACCCCGCGCGAGGTCGACCTCCGCACGAAGTTCTGCGACGCGCCCTTTCGTCAGTTCGAGACGCTGATCGACGGCAACGTGTCGCCCTGCTGCTCGCTCTGGGTCGAGGACCGCATCGGCAACCTCGACCGCCAGTCCTTCGAGGAGATCTGGAACAGCGAGACCGCGCAGCGCATCCGCGAGAGCATCCACGACGGCTCGTTTCGTCACTGCCGCAAGGATCGCTGCGTGCACCTCATCCACGGCACGCTCCCCGACCGCGACGCGGTGACCGACCCCGAGCTCCGCGAGATCATCGACACGCGCGCGACGAAGCTCTCGCGTCCGCCGCGGCACCTCTTTCTCGCCCACGACGTGACCTGCAACCTCTCGTGCCCCTCGTGCCGCAGCGACATGGTCGTGGCCGACGCGAAGACCGAGAGCCGCCTCGACGTGATCGAGCGCACGGTGCTCCAGCCCATCTTCGCCTCGGGCGAGCTCGTCGACGTGTCGGTGTCGGGGCAGGGCGATCCGTGGTCGTCGAAGCACTACCGCTCGGTGTTGAAGCACCTCGCGACGCACGACCTCAACGTCACGCTGAACCTCCACACCAACGGCCTGCTGATGACCCCCGCGCGCTGGGCCGAGTACCAGGGGCTCGAACGGTACAAGCCCACGGTGAACGTCTCCATCGACGCGTGCCGCCCGTGGACGTACGCCGTGCTCCGTCGCGGCGGCGAGTGGTCGCGGCTCGAAGAGAACCTCCGCTTCATCGCCGAGAAGCGCCGCGCGGGGATCTTCTCGGCCTACTACCTCAACGCCACCGTGCAGCTCGACAACTTCCACGAGCTCGCCGACATGGTGGCCCTCGGCGCCGAGCTCGGATGCGACGCCGTGCGCCTCTACGCGATCCAGCTCACGGGGAGCCACCTCACCGACGACTACGCGCGCAAGAACGTGGCCTCGCCCGATCACCCGCTGCACCTCGCGTTTCAAGAGACGCTGCGCAACCCGGCCTTCGAGCACCCCGTGGCGAAGCTCTACGACCTGCACACCATGCGACAGGCCGCGCTCGCCGCGACGCTCCCCTCCGACGCGGCGCCCATCGAGAACGCGCAGGCGTGCATCGCGCGCTTTCAGCTCCACATGAACGTGGGCGAGTACGAGCAGGCGGCGGCGCTCGCGGCGCACGGGCGGTGGCGCTTTCCCGACGAGGGCGACCTGTTCATTCTCGAAGCCGCGGCCCTCGAATCGCTGGGGTTCACCGAACAGGCCGCGTACCGCTACCGCGAGTGCCTGCGTCGCAACCCCGACGACCTCAACGCGCTCGTGGCCCTGGGCACGGGGCTCATCGAGCGCGGCGAGACCCGCGCGGGCATGCGCCATCTCATCTCCGCGGCGTCGGTCACGCGCGATCCCAACCTCCACGATCAGCTCACCGCGTACCTCATGAAGCTCACGGTGCCGCAGCAGCCCCATCGCGTGTCGCTGCCCGTGCATCCCTGAGCGACGCCGCGCATCGGATGCGCCCCCGCGGGCGCACGGCGAACGGGCTTTTCGCGCGCACCCCGCAGACGCTACAGCCCCGCGCATGCGCGACGTGAACGAGGCCCTCGACCCCCTGCTCCGACCGCGCGTCGTGGCCGTGATCGGCGCGTCACGCACCCGCGGAACCATCGCGGGCGAGCTCTTTCACAACCTCCTGCGCGGCGGATTTCAGGGCGCCGTGTACCCCGTGAATCCGCACGCGGCGGTGGTCCAGTCGGTGCGCGCGTACGCCACGATCGGTGAGGTGCCCGACCCCGTCGACCTCGCGGTGATCGTGGTGCCCGCCGCGGCCGTTCCCGACGCGGTGGAGGCCTGCGGACGCAAGGGCGTGCTCGCGGTCGTGGTCATCACCGCGGGCTTCGCCGAGACGGGCGCCGAGGGCGCGGCGCTGCAACAGCGCGTGCTCGACACCGTGCGCCGCTACGGCATGCGCATGGTGGGCCCCAACTGCCTCGGGGTGGTGAACGCCGAGCCCGACGTGTCGATGAACGCCACCTTCGCGAGCGCGCTCCCGCCCTACGGCAACGTCGCGTTCTCGTCGCAGTCGGGCGCCCTCGGGCTCGCGATCCTCGACCACGCGCGCGAGCTCGGCGTGGGCGTGTCGCAGTTCGTGAGCGTGGGCAACAAGGCCGACGTGTCGGGCAACGACCTCATCGCGCACTGGGGCGACGATCCCGCGACGCGGGTGATCCTGCTGTACCTCGAAAACCTCGGGAACCCACGGCGCTTCATGGAGCTCGCGCGCCGCGTCTCGCGCACCAAGCCCATCGCCGTCGTGAAGTCGGGACGCACCGAAGCGGGCGCCCGCGCGGCCAGCTCGCACACGGGCTCGCTCGCGGGGCTCGACGTGGCCGTCGACGCGCTGCTCGGACAGGCCGGCGTGATCCGCACCGACACCATCGATGAACTCTTCGACGTGGCGATGCTCCTCGCGAACCAGCCCGTGCCCCGCGGGCGCCGCGTGGCCATTCTCACGAACGCGGGCGGTCCCGGCATCATGGCGAGCGATGCGTGCGAGAGCCGCGGGCTCGACGTGGTGCGGCTCTCCGAGAGCACGCAGTCGGCGCTGCGTCCGCTGCTGCCCGCGGAGGCCTCGGTGCGCAACCCCGTCGACATGATCGCGAGCGCGTCGGCGACGGCCTACGAGCGCTCGCTGCGCGTGCTCCTCGATGCGCCCGAGGTCGACATGGTGCTCGTGGTGTTCGTCACGCCCATCGTGACCGACGCGGGCGACGTGGCGCGCGCGATCCTCCGTGCGGCGGCGGGCAGCGAGAAGACCGTGGCGACGTGCTTCATGGGCCGACGCGGTGTGCCCGAGGCCGTGCGCTCGCTGCGCGAGGGACGCTTTCCGTCGTACGCGTTCCCCGAGTCGGCGGCGGCGGCGCTGGCGCGTGCGGCGGGCTATGGGCGCTGGCTCGCGTCGCCCGAGGGCGCGGTGCCGACCTTCACCGACCTCGATGTGGCAAGGGCCCGCGCGGTCCTCGGGCAGGGGACGGGCCCGCGATGGTTGAACCCCGCGGAGGTGCGCGCGGTGCTCGACGCCTTCGGGCTCCGCACGCCGCGCGAGGCCGTGGTGCGCACCGTCGACGAGGCCGCGTGGTGTGCCGCGGAGTTCGGCGGTCCCGTGGCGTTCAAGCTCGTGTCGCAGACGATCACGCACAAGAGCGACGTGGGCGGCGTGGTGCTCGGGCTCCGCGGCGCGGCGGCGGTGCGCGCGGCGTGGTCGGGCATGGAGTCGTCCCTCGAACAGCGCGGGCTCCGCGCGGCGATGGAGGGCGCGCTCGTGCAGGAGATGGTGCCCGGTGGCGTCGAGACCTTCGTGGGCGCCACGCGCGACCCGTCGTACGGACCGCTCGTGGGCTTCGGCCTCGGCGGCGTGCAGGTCGAGCTGTGGAAGGACGTGGTGTTCCGCGTGGCGCCGCTCCGTGATCGCGACGCCGACGAGATGCTCGCGCAGATTCGCGCGCGGGCGCTGCTCGATGGGTTCCGCGGTGCGCCGGCCGTCGATCGCGGGGCGTTGCGCGAGGTGATCCTGCGCGTGGGGGCGCTCGTCGAGGCGCTGCCCGAGGTGCTGGAGATCGACCTGAATCCCGTGGTGGCGATGGTCCGCGGCGCCGTGGTGGTCGACGCGCGCATTCGTGTGACGTGAGGGGAACTACGCGCGCTGCACGGTCCGCTCGATGCGCGCGCGGAGGCCGAGGAGCATCCGTCGCTCCATCACGAAGTGGATGGGCTCGGTGAGCGCACGCCAGAGCACGCGCTGCCCCGCGGTGTCGGGGTAGTCGTAGCGCGAGCGCACGAGGAGGCGCGTGCCGTGGCCCGGTCGCGGACGGAGGTAGAAGCCCCACCCGTTGCGCGGCTCGTCGGGGCGACCGTGCGCGAGGAGCACGAGGCGCGTGTCGACGACGAGGTCCATCACTTCGAAGCTCGGATAGCCCGGGGGACCGAGGGGGATGCGGTCGCCCACCGCGAGCGATTGCCACGCGGGTTCGATGCGGTCGGCGTTGCGGATCTCGCAGCCCGCGAGGTTCTCCAATCCCTCGTAGGAATAGAGCCCCGCGCGTCCGTGTCCGAGCTGCACGAGCCAGGGCCACACGTCACCAGGCGCGGCGGCGATGTCGATGGCGCGCGTCGACTGGAGCTTCGGCGCGGGCACGTTCTCGTCACCGGGCAGGGGCTCGCGGCACTCGTGCGCGGTCGCACCCCACGCGCGATACCGTCGCGAGAGGGCGGGCGAGAGGAGCACGGTGCCCGCGATGGCGGCGGCGCCCGAGAGGTCGTCGAGGAGCTGCGAGGTCATGGCGCACCGCAGGTCGCAACGGCGGTGCCGCGCGGTGTGCGAAGCCGATCACCGACTACGCCGACGCATCGGTGCGCGCACCGGTGCGGAGGGCGCGCAGACGGCGCACGAGGGGAGCGCCCACGCGGGTGACGAACGCGTCGACGAGGGCGCCGACGGCGAGTCCGAAGAGGGCCGCGGCGAGGGCGCCGACGAGCCACGACGCGAGGCCCGGGGCGAGGGGCGCGCGGGCGCCGAGCGCTGCGAGCGCGTCGAGGGCGTCGTCGGGGGCGTGGAGCCCGAGCGCGTGGAGTCCGTGCGCGACGATGCCGCCGCCGACCCAGAGCATGGCCACGGTGCCCAGCGAGGCGAGCGCACGGAGCAGCGCGGGCATGGCGCGCACGAGTCCCCGTCCGAGGGCGCGGAGGGGCGCGTGCGAGGCGCGCGCGAGGAGCACGCCGAGGTCGTCGGCCTTCACGATGGCGGCGACGAGACCGTAGACGAGCACGGTCATCGCGAGGCCCACGGCGACGAGCACCGCGGCGCGCTGCGCGAGGGGACGCTCGGCCACGTCGGCGAGGGTGATCGCGAGAATCTCCGCCGAGAGGATCATGTCGGTGCGCACCGCGCTGGCGACGCGCGCGTCTTCGTCGACGGCGGTCTCGGGGAGCGCGTTCTCGTCGGCGTGCGTGGCCGCTCCGTCGGCGCGTGCGCGCGCTTCGAAGACCTTGTGCGCGCCCTCGAAGCAGAGGAACGCGCCGCCCGCCATGAGCAGGGGCGTGAGGCTCCACGGGGCGAGGGCGCTCAGCACCAGCGCGCCGGGCGTGAGGTAGAGGAGCTTGTTGACCAGCGATCCCTTCGCGATGCGCGCGATGATCGGGAGCTCGCGCTCCGCGGTGAATCCGACGACGTAGCGGGGCGTGACCGCGGTGTCGTCGATCACGATGCCCGTGGCCTTGCCGCCGGCCTTCATGGCGAGCGCGGCGGTGTCGTCGAGGGAGGCCGCTGCGAGCTTCGCGAGGGCGGCGACGTCGTCGAGGAGCGCGAGGAGTCCGGTGCTCACGGTGGGCGCACTCTTGTGGGGCCGTGGGACAGAAATCGCCAGCTCCCCTCCGCGGTGCGCGCGGTGGTAGCACCGTGGCGATGACCTCCCGATGGACCCGCGCGGTGCTCGGCCTCGACGCCGCATGGACCGTCGCCGCACCGAGCGGCGTGTGCCTCGCCGCGCACGACGGCGACCGCTGGCACAGGGTCGCCGTGGCCCCGAGCGCGCAGACCTTCATCGACCTGGCCCGCGGCGTTCCCGTGCCGTGGAACGCGCCGAAGATCGTCGGCGGGCCGCTGGATGCAGGCGCGCTCCTCGGTGCGTCACGGTCGCTGCTCGATGGCGCCGACGTGACCGTGGTGGCCGTCGACATGCCCATGGCGCACGGCGGTGTGACCGCGCGAAGGCCCTGCGACAATGCGGTTTCGCGCACCTTCGGCCGCGCGAAATGCGGCACGCACTCGCCCACGAAGGAGCGTCCCGGTCCCCACGGTGCGGCGCTTACGGATGCGTTTCTGCAAGCGGGCTACACCCTCGCCACCCGCGCGAACGCACCGCGTGAACGCGCGCTGATCGAGGTGTATCCGCATCCCGCGCTCCTCGCGCTGACGGGCGAATCGACGCGTCTCGCCTACAAGATCGGCAAGCCCGGGCGCACCTGGTCCACGGTGCGTCCGTTGTGGATGCGGGTGTTGCGGCGCCTCGACGCGGAGCTCGCGGGCGCGACGCTCGACCTGCCCACGGAGGCCCCGCTTGCGCGGCTCAAGCGATGGGAAGACGCCCTCGACGCGACGGTGTGCGCGTGGGTCGGCGCGCGGTACAGCGAGGCAAGGGTGGAGTGCTACGGCGACGACACGGCGGCGATCTGGTGCCCCACGGGCAGCGCGGCGGCGGCGCGGGGCGAGGCGATGGCAGACGACGACGCAGGCGCGTGACCTTCGCGAGAAAGTTCCCTGCACGCCGATGAGTCGGCGACGGTGCCGCGGTCTGCACCTCCGAGGAACGCGATGACCCTTCACGACACGCCCCCGACCGCCCTTCGCACGAACCGTCTCGTCGCCGCGCCGCCGCGCGCCGTGTACGAGGCCTTCGAGCGCCCCGAGCTCCTCACGCAGTGGTGGGGCCCCACGGGCTTCACCAACACCTTCGCGCGCTTCGAGTTTCGCCCCGGTGGAACGTGGGACTTCGTGATGCACGGACCCGACGGACGCGACTACGCCAACACCTGCGTCTTCCGCGAGCTCGGCCCCGCGCGCCTGGTGATCGACCACACGGTGGCGCCGCTCTTTCTGCTCACGGTCACGCTCACCGAAGAGGCCGACGGCACGCGCATCGACTGGCTCCAGGATTTTCTCCGCCCCGAGGTGACCGCCGCCGTGCGCGCCGTGGTCGTGCCCTCGAACGAGCAGGTGCTCGACCGCCTCGCGCGGCTCCTCGCCGGACGCCCCGTCGACGCGCCCTGAGCCCACACCGCACCGCAACGCGCGTCCCTCGCTCGCGCGGTGCTCTGGTAGCGTCGCGCGCCATGCGCCGCACCGTTCGTACGCCCCTCACCGTCACGCTCCTCGCGCTCTCCATGGCGCCGTCGGCCTTCGCGCAGAACGCGCCGTCGCCCGCGGCCTCCGCCCCGACGCCCGGTGTGCTCGTCGGCGTCGACCGCCCGCGAGGACGCGCCGCCGTGCACCTCCTCGACGCCACCGGAACGCTCCGCCCGCTGCGTCTGGAGGTCGACGCGCAGACCACCGAGAGCAGCGACACGGGCACCGGCAGCCCCACGCTCTCGCCCGATGGAACGTGGGTGGCCTACACGCGCAATCGTGTTCCGTACGTGCGCCGCGCCACGGGCGGACCCGAGCTCCGCGTGATGCCGCCGGGACGTGCGCGCGCCGCCGAGGTGACCTTCGTCGCGTGGTCGCCCGACAGCGCGCGGGTGCTGTTCCATCTGCACGGCGAGTCGTCGTTGGACGGCCCCGAGCCGATCCTCCCGTCGCCCGCGGGCTTCTACGCCTTCGAGCCCGCCACGCAGCGCCGCGTGGCCTTTCACGGATCCGTCGCCGCCGCGTGGGGATGGGCCGACAACAGCACCCTCTACGGCGCCACGGACCGCGAGGGCACCCGGAGCTTCGTGCGCGCCTCCCTCGACGGCAGCGCGCCCGCGGTGCTCTTCGCATCGCCCATCTCGTCGTCGCCGCTGGTCTTCACCGTGCGCAACGGACGTGTCGTTCAGCTCAGCGGCACCGCGGGCGCCAACGCCAACGACTCGCGCGTCGAGGTGCGCAACACCGACGGAACGGGCCTCCACGACGTGAGCCCGCGCGCGGGATGGGCGACGTACCAGCAGCCGCGCCTCTCGCCCGATGGCGCCACGGTGATCTTCACGCGCGAGAGCCGCACCTCGGCGCCCGGAAGCCTCGACCTCGTGCCCGCGACCGTCGGCGCTCCCCGCGCGCTCACGGCCTGCGCGCAGTGCCGCTACGCGTGGATCACGCCCACCACGATCGCGATGCTCTCGCACAACACGCTCACGCGCCTCGCGCTCGATGGAACGTCGTCGCCCGTGACCACGCAGGGCACGCTCCGCGTGTGGTGGTAGCGCGCATCGCCGCGGGAGCGCCCTCCCTCTCCGCACGCCGACCTTCCCCCGCGCCCTCTGCCTCCCTCCCCGCGGGTGACGCACCGGTCCCCGCGGTCCTCTGGGCTTCCCCCGCGCATCGGGAACCGTCCTTCTTCGCCATGCACGGTGACGTCTTCGCCACGGGAGCCTCCCCCGCGGGATGAGCACCGCCATCTTTGCCAACGGACACTGCCGTCTTTGCCACCGCGTCCACCCGTTGGTTCCCGCTCGCTCCCCTGGCACCCGCCCGCTCTCCCTTCGACACACCTTCACGCGCGTCGCGCCTCGGCCCTACCGTCGCGGGATGTCTGCGCTCCGTCGGCTCCTCGCATCGCCCTTCGCGCCATGGGGCGCGGCCCTCGTGGCGGTGCTGCTCCTCACGCCTTCGCTGCGCGCGGGCTACATGCTCGACGACTGGACCTTCCAGTTCCTCCTGCACCCCGACACGCGCGCGCAGGGCCTCGGGCGCCCCGCGTGGGACCTCTTCCGCTTCGAAGACGGCGACCCCGCGCACTTCGCCCGCGGCCTCGCGCGCGGCACCTGGGCCTGGTGGGTCGCCCCTGATTTTCGCCTCGCGTTCTTTCGCCCGCTCTCGTCGGTGATGCACGCCTGGGAGTTCGCGCATCTGCCCGCATGGGCGCAGCACCTCCACAGCCTCGCGTGGTACGCCGCGCTCGTCGCCGTGGTGGGCGCGCTGCACCGACGGATCCTCGGCGCAACGTGGGTCGCCGGACTCGCCACGCTCCTCTACGCCGTCGACGACGCGCACGCGCTCCCCGCCCTCTGGATCTCGCACCGCAACGCCCTCGTAGCCCTCACGCCGGGCCTCGCCGCGCTCTATGCCCACGACCGCGCGCACCGTCCCCTCGACGGCGAGCGCCCGTGGTCTCCGTGGGTCGCGCCGTGTCTCTTCGCGGTCGCACTCCTCGGCGGCGAGTCGGCCTTCGGCGCCCTCGCGTGGATCGTCGCCCACGTCGCCCTCCTCGACCGCCGCCCCCGCGCAGACCGCGTTCGCGCGCTCGCGCCCTACGTTGCGCTCGCGCTCGTGTGGCTCGTCGCGTACCGCGGACTCGGCTACGGCGCCGCGGGCGGAGGCTTCTACCTCGACCCCCTGCGCCAGCCGGTGGCCTTCGTGGGCGCGCTTCTCACGCGCATGCCTGTGCTGCTCGCCTCGCAGTTCGCGCTGCCGCCCGCGGACCTCTGGATGCAGCAGCCGCCGCGTGTGCAGCGCCTCGCCGCGCTGGGGGCGTACGGGCTCCTCGCGCTCGTGGCGCGGTGGCTCCATCGCGCGCTCCGCGGTGACCCCCTCGCGCCCTTTCTCGTCGGTGGAACGCTGCTGTGCCTCGTTCCCACGTGTGCGACCTGGGCGAGCGATCGGCTGCTCCTCGCGTCGGGCTTCGGGGCCTTCGCGCTCCTCGCGCGGGCCTTCGCGTCGGAGACCTCGACCCGTGCGATGCGCGTCGCGATCGTGGGCACGCACGGCGTGTTCGCGGCGCTGCTGCTCCCGCTCAAGGTGATCGCCGTGGGGGGAATGTTCGGCGGACTCGTGGACCGCGCCGCCGCGAGCCTTCCCTTCGACGTGCGCGCGCCGAGAATGACCGCGGTGGCCCTCACGTCGCCCGATCTGTTGACCCCGCTCTACGCCCTCGCGAAGCGCGCCGTCGACGCGGGACACATGCCGAACGGAGAGCTCCACACCCTCGCGGTGCCCCTCGAAGGGAGCGTCACCGTGCGCAGGGTCGACGCGCGCACGCTCGATGTGACCCTGGGCGCGGGCTTTCTCCACGACGCCATGAGCCAGACGATGCGCGGCACGCCGTGGCGCTTTCGCGTGGGAGACACCGTGCACGCGGGCGAGCTCGACGCCACGCCCCGCGCGCTCACCGCCGACGGACGCCCCGCGGTGATGCGCTTCACCTTCGCCACGCCCCTCGAAGCGCCGCACCTCCGCTGGATCCGTTGGGAACGCGACCGCTTCGTCCCATGGACCCCGCCGCCCGTGGGCTCCGTGGAGACCCTCGCGCCCCTCGACCTCGCGACGGCGATGGGCGGACCTTGAACATCTCCGAGCGCGCCGTGGCACCCCGCAAGGCGTGACGGGCGAAGTGCGTCGGGTGCGCGCGCGGCTGTGGCGGTGCGTCCCGGATCGTGGTGCGACCCGCGCCCTCCCCCTTTTCTGGAGCGGCGCACGATGAAGCTGAAGGACCTTGTTTCTCCGCGCAAGACGGGTGGTCGCACCATCACCTCGCGCGACCTGCTCGACGAGTACCAGGCGAAGGATCTCTCTCGCCGACAGCTCCTGCTCGGCGCCCTCGGGGCCGCGGCGCTGGCGGGCTGTGGTTCGAACGCATCGCCGTCGAACCCGCCGACGACCACGGACAGCGGCACCGACGCGTCGACCGATGCCTCCGCCGACGTGCCCACCGACACGACGCCTGCGCGCACGGCGCACCTCGTGGGCATGGGCCAGCACGAGGACCACATCATGGCCGCCGAGGCCGCGCTCGCGCAGACGCACGACTTCGACTTCGTGCGCCCCGGTCAGCGCGTGTACCTCAAGGTCAACACGAACTCCGGCGACGTGTTCCCGTACTCGACCTCGCCCGACATGATCCGCTGGGTCGTGGAGAAGGTGCGCGAGCGCGGCGGCGAGGTGTTCATCGGCGACCGCTCGTTCTTCGGCGACCGCTCGACGGCGCGGAACTTTCAGAACAACGGCATCGCGGGCGTGGCCGACGAGCTCTCGGTGCCGCTCATGGTGTTCGGCGACATGGCCGCGGGCGACTCGGCGGCCAACAGCGTCGACTGGATGGAGCTCCCCGACACCGAAGAGACCCTCGGCGCGCGCAGCGCGATCTGGACGGGCTCGATGCGCATCCCCGTGCCCGTGGCGCAGGCCGACCACGTGATCTCGCTCTCCGTGGCGAAGACGCACTTCATCGCGACCTTCACCATGTCGATGAAGAACATGATCGGCATCATCAACCCCGTCGATCGCTCGCGCACCGCGAACCTCGGCTCGCACTCGACCACGGCCGACCGGCTCTACCGTCAGGTCGCGTTCATGAACAAGACGGGCCCCGCGCTCTCGCTCGTCGTGCTCGACGCGTGGAACGCGCTCATCTCCGGCGGCCCCACGCCCACGGACCGTCCGCCCGCGGCGCCTTCGAGCTGGTCGGGCGGCGTCACCGCGGAGCCGCACTGCGTGATCATCTCGCGCGATCGCCTCGCCGCCGACATGACCGGCGTCGCGCTGCTCAAGACCCTCGCGCCCTCGTACGAGCGCATCATGTCGACGACGGTGTGGGAGAACCGCCAGGTCACCCGCGCCCGCGACGCGGGCCTCGGCATCAACGACCGCGCGCTCTACGACCTCGCGGGCCCCACCGTCGCCTCGCTCGACATGATCCGCCAGCTCGTGCTCGCGTAGCGCCCGCGCCGACACCCTCCGCGCGCTGTGTATGCTCGGCGCGCGATGCCCTCCGTCTTCGACCATCCCGCGTTCTCTTCGACGATGTTCTTTCCGCGACGCGACGCGACGCGGACGCCGCCCGGCGCGACCGACGTGGCCGTCGACGTGGGCGATGGGGTGCGGCTCCATCTGCGCGCGCACGAGGCGCCCGACGCGCGCGCCGCGCTGCTGCTCTTTCACGGCAACGGCGAGGTGGTGGCCGACTACGACGGCGCCGCAAAACACTTCGCCCGCGCGGGTGTGGCGCTCATGGTGGTCGACTACCGGGGCTATGGCGCGAGCACCGGGCGTCCCACGTTGCGCGCGGTGCTCGCCGACGCGTCGCGTGTGCTCGATGCGGCCCTCGCGCTCCGCGCCGCGCGCCCCCTCGTGGTGATGGGACGCTCGCTCGGGAGCCTCTCCGCCGCCGTGCTCTGCGACACCGCGCGCGAGGCCGTGCGGGGCTATGTGTTCGAGAGCGGCATCGGCGACCTCGACAGCCTCGTGGCCCGCCGCGGCATCACCCTCGACGCGCCGCTCTCCGACCGCGACCGCGACGACTTCGATCCGCTGCGACGTCACGCGAGGTGCAGCACCCCCGCGCTGGTGCTCCACGGCGCGCGCGACACGCTCATTGCGCCGCACGAGGCGCAGGCGACCTTCGACGCGCTCGCCACGACCGACAAGACGCTGGTCTACGTGCCCGACCGCGGACACAACGACCTCTCGCTCCACGACGACTACTGGCGCGCGCTCACCGACTTCGTGAGGCGCGTGACGGTGACGTAGAGACTCAGCGCGCGAGCATCCAGCGGCCGTCGAGGCGCGTGGCGATCACCGTGAAGGCGAAGCGACGACCGCCGCCGAAGCCCTGGATCGCCGGGCCTCCCCACGCGTCGGTGATGCGCACGAGGCGTCCGCGCGCGAAGGCCGTGGCCGCGAGGGCGCCGGGGTCGAAGGGCGCGAGCGCGAAGTCGGGCTCGGCGAACCATCCCCCGTAGAGGTCGCGGAGCCCTTCGAGCATCTCGTCGTCGGAGAGCTCCGTGGCGCGCGCGAGCTCGCGGTCGCGCAGGGCCGTGAGCGCGAGCACGGCGCCGAGGTCGCGGGCCGTGAGCGCCGCGTGGATCTCTCCCGTGAGCCCCACGAGCGCGGCGGCGTCGGACTCGTCGGGCGCACGCACGGGCGCGTCCTGCCAGGCCCAGCGGCCGTGCGCGTGCTCGGGTCGCACGGTGAACTGTCGGGCCCACACACCCGTGAGCGTGCCGGGCTCCACGGGGGTCTCGGTGGGGTTCCACACGAAGCGCGCGACGCGGCCTTCGTCGCCGGGATCGCGGCCGTGTTCGCCGCGCAGGAGCGTGACCGTGAGCGTGGTGTCTCCGCCGAGGGGACGTCCCTCGTCGTCGGTCATGGGCGTGAGCGCGACGTTGAGCCGGTTGTCACCCTCGACCACGTACGGATCGAGGAGCGTCTGCGTGATGCGACGCGCGCCCTCCCAGTCCGCGAACACTTCGATGTCGTTGAGCGTGACCGTGACCACGAGGCCCGTGGTCTCGACCTGGAGCACATGCATCCACGACATCGCTCAGGCGCCCTCACCGAGCGGATGCCACACCTTGGGCTGTTGAAAGAACGACCCGCCCTCGACGGCCTTCCACTTGCGCTTGTACTCCACCATGCCCCACGCGGCCTCGATGGTGAGCTCCACCTCGATGCCGCCCCACTTGAGGTCGAAGCTCACCGCGGGCTTGCGCTCGACGGGCGCGGTGACCTCGGCGCTGATCTCCGTGCCGCCGTTCACGTCGAGGTTGAGCGCGCCGCGCTTCATCAGAAAGAGGCTTCCGCCGACCTTCACGCCGACCTTGCCGCTGCCCGAGACCTCGGCCGCGGTGGTGTCGGGCGTCGTGCGCGACCACTTGCCCTTGAGCCCCACCTCACCGCCGAACTGCACGTAGAGGTAGAGGTCGCCGATGAGGTCCGTCGACCACTTCTTGATCCACGGCGGAATGGCCCCCGTGGGTCCGAAGGGAATGGTGAACGAGCCCTTCACCAGCGGATCGAGCGCGAGGGTGGCTTCGTACTTGTAGAAGCACCGGTGGTCGGTCTCGCACTCGACCCACTGGCCCTTGAAGGTGAACTTCGTCTTGAAGAACTCCCACTCGGGCTCCTTCGCGAGCAGGGGCTTGAGCACCTTCTCGAGCGCGTAATCGAGCTGCTTCTTCTTGTCGGTGAGCGCGTGGAGGATGCCCGACTTGAGCTTGAGCCCCGTGTCTTCGGTGCCGGCCTCGTCCCAGGGGGTGATCTTCGCTTCGAACTCCCACTGCGTCGGGGGCTTCTTGAAGTCGATGTTCGCCGTCACCGACCACTGGTCGATGGGATAGGCCTTCACCGTGAAGCGCTTCGACATCCCCGAGCAGCAGTCGACGTCTACCTGGTAGGTGCGCGGCAGCACCTCGAAGATGAGCAGGGACTTCAGGGGCCAGTTTTGGGCGAGAAAGCTCGTACGCGCGCCAGACTTCGTCTCGGAGTGTTTGTCTGCCTTGATCTGCCAGCGCGGGTGATGACCGCAGCCGCCGCGGATCGTGGCCTCGAGCTTGATGCCGTCGTCGTCGCGGCCCGGCACCACTTCGAGGTGCCCCTCGCGGTTGGCCTTGCGTCCCTTGTGCGAGCACGAGATCTGCGCGGCCATGAGCTCGCACACGACCTCTTCGCGCGGGGCCTGACGGGCGGCCTCCTGCGGGCGTTCGGCGGGCGCCGAGGGCGCGGCGGCGGCGGTGGCGGGCACCTGCGTGGTGCGCTGCGCGCCGGGCACGCTGAACGCGATCTGGCGCGTGCGGAGGAGGCGCGCGAGCGTGGTGGTCGCGAGCGCGTCGTTCTGCAGGTTGCGGAGGAGCGCGTTGTCGACGGTGGGAAAGCGCGCGTTGGCGCCGAGGCTGCGGAGCATCTCCGCGCGCTGCGCCGCGGTGAACGTCCCGAGGAACGCCTCCGGGCCCGCGTAGGGAATCGGCACGGCGGTCGAGACCGCGGCCGTCGGGTGGATGACCAGTTCGAAGCGCGTCCCGTGGCGATTGGAGAATTGCATGACTCGGGGGGCGCGATCGTAGCGTGCGCAACGCTTCGCACCAACGGCCGTTGACAGCGTGCGAGCGCTACGGCGAGTGTGCGCTTCCTACGATGACTGACAGCACCGAGAAGGGCGGCACCGACGCCGCGGGGGCGATGGCCGACGAGTCTGTTCCGCGCGCCGAGGTGGGGGCGGGGCTCGCGTTTCTGCACGGCGCCGTGGGCACCGCGTTGCTCCAGGGCGTCGAGGCGCAGGCGCACCTCTACGCGCTCACCGAGCTGCTCATCGCGCGCGGTGTGATTCCGCTCAAGGAGTTCGAGCGTCGCAAGGCCGCTGCGATGAAGTCCACGACCGACGAGGCGATGGAGCAGTGGCAGGGCGCGCAGGTGTTCCCCGACGAGTCGGACAAGTACGACGTGGAGCCCGTCGACATCGACTGCCTCCAGCGCATGGGGCTCTGCCACGCGGCGTGCTGTCGGCTGGAGTTCAACCTCTCGCGCCAGGACGTGGCCGAGGGCGTGGTGCGCTGGGACTTCGCGCAGCCCTACAAGATCAAGCACCGCGACGACGGGTGGTGCTCACACTGCGACCCCGCGACGAAGACCTGCGGCGTGCGCGACCACCGCCCCATCGTGTGCCGCCAGTACGACTGCCGTCAGGACGCGCGCATCTGGGTGGACTTCGAACGCCGCATTCCGAACCCCGAACTCGCGAAGCTCGCGGGCAAGTGACCGACCGGAGGAGATGACATGACCGCCGACCTTCGCGTGACCTTCGAGTGCGACGCGTTCGACCCCGCCGACGTCGAGGTCTTCGAGCTCTCGGGCGTCGAAGAGTGCTCGCAGCTCTTTCACTTTCACGTCGTGCTCGCGGCCCGCGATCGCTCGGCCATCGACACCGACGCGCTCGTGACGGGACCGGGCTCGCTGGTGTTCTGGCGCCGTGACGAAGAGGTCCGTCGCGTGCGGGGCATCGTGGCCTCGGTGCACGACGTGACCCTCGACGGCGCGATGGAGTACACGGCCTGGCGCATCCACTTCGTGCCGCGCGCGTTCCGCCTCACGCTCAGCGAGACCGTCGACATCTTCATGGATCTCGACGTGAAGGAGCTCATCGAGCTGAAGCTCAAGGGCAGCGGTCTGCGCGCGGGCGCCGACGTGGAGTTCCGGCTCACGAAGAAGTACCCGAAGCGCGAGTTCGTGGTGCAGTACCAGGAGACGGACCTGAACTTCGTCTCGCGTCAGGCCGAGCACTACGGCATCACGTACTTCTTCGAACACGGCGAGAAGGACAAGATCGTCTTCAGCGATGCCAACGAGGTGCTCAAGCCCGTCGAGGGCGAGACGCTGCCGTGGCAGGCCCATCACACGCATGAGATGGGCGACCTGCGGGTGTACGCGCTGGAGTGCGAGACCCGCGCGCTCCCCGGGCGCTACACCGTGCGCGACTACAACTACCGCACGCCGGGCCAGGACATGGCCGCCGGGGCCACCATCGTCGACGGCGCCGCGGGCGAGGTGGTGGAGTACGGCACGCACTTCAAGACCCCCGAAGAGGGTTCGCGCTTCGCCCGCGTGCGCGCCGAGGAGCTCCTCGCGACGCGCTGGACGTACACCGGCCGCAGCAACGTGACGGCGATCGAAGCGGGCCGTCACTTCGCGCTCGACGGCCATCCCCGCGGCGACACGGCGCTCCTCGTGACGCGGGTGGAGCACTTCATCCGTCAGCCCGTCTTCGGCGGCCTCGTCGACCGCATGGTGGCCTACGAGAACACGTTCACGGCTATTCCGAAGGAGGTCGTGTGGCGCCCCGCGCGGCGCACGGTGAAGCCCATCGTGCCGGGCGTGGTGACGGGCATCGTCGACGCGGGCGCGCGCTCGCAGTACGCCGACATCGACGACGACGGGCGCTACCGCGTGAAGTTCATGTACGACACGGCGAAGCGCGGCGAGGGCCAGGCTTCGCGGCTCGTGCGCATGGCGCAGCCCCACGCGGGACCGGGCTACGGCATGCACTTTCCGCTGCGCGCGGGCATCGAGGTGATCCTCACGTGCGTGAACGGCGACCCCGACCGCCCGATCATCGTGGGCACGGTGCCGAACCCCGGCACGGGCTCTCCCGTGACGAAGGGCAACAACGCGCGCAACATCATCCGCACGGGCGGCGGCAACGAGATGAACTTCGATGACACCGAAGGGAGTCATCGCCTCAAGATCTCCATTCCCCACTCGGACACGACGTTTCAGCTCGGTGCGCCGAACAGCCCGGAAGACGGCGCGATGCTCGCCACCACGGAGTCGTGGAGCGCCGTCGCGGGGCAGGTGGCCACCACGGCGACCGACGCGGCCAACCTGTTCAGCGCGACCGCGAAGTTCTTCGCGGGCACGGACATCACGGGCTACGCGGGCGCGGCGAAGAACTTCACCTTCGACAACGTGAAGGGCGCCCTCGACGCCGTCGCCGACGTCTCGAAGGACGTGATGAACGCCCGGAAGAACTGGCGTGACACGAAGCAGAAGGAGTACGAGGCGCGCGCCAAGGCCTACACGGGCGACACCGTGCGCACCGGCGCCGAGCTGGCCCGCGCGAAGGCCACGCAGGCCCAGCGCATGGCCCCGGTGCGCGCCGAGCGCGACGCCGCCGCGGCCGAGTTGCGCGCTGCCGAAGACGGCTGCGCCGCCGTGCACCTGATGATCCTTCCGGGCATGGCGAACCAGCCGTGCTGCGCGAACTACCACCAGGCGATGGCGCGCAACACGACCGCGCAGCAGAACTACGCGACCACCGAGACGGCGACCAACACGCTCGTCGCCGACGCGACCACCGCCGACACGAACGCGAAGAACACGCTCGGGCAGAACGTCGCCGCGCAGGAGGAGGCCGCACGCGCCGCCGAGGCGGGTCTCGACACGTTCAACCAGGACAACGACGCGGGCGGTCGCGCGCGTCGCTACGGCAACGTGGCCGCCGATGGGATGAAGACCGCGCTCAAGACCTACAAGGCCTACAAAGACGGATCGAAGGCCGTCGGCACGCTGATGAGCGCGCTCTCGAAGGCCTCGGGCACCATCGCCGCCGTGGGCGCCGCGGGCATCGTGATGGAGAAGTTCGCCGTGGCCAACGCGATGGGCGCGCTCGGTCGCGTGAGCGGTGGTTTCGGGGCGATGGGCAAGCCCTACAACGTGCAGGTGGCCGACGTGACCGCAGGGCTCGTGGGCGTCGGCAACGCGGTGGTGGGCGGCGCGCGCGCGGCCCTCGTGGCCGAGAGCATGGCGATGGTGGGCAGCCCCTCGAAGGCCGTGGTGCACTCGTCGGGGCGCGTCGAGCTCTCGGGCACGGTGAAGGCGCTCGTCACGTCGGCGGCGCTCATCGACGCGAAGAGCGACGCGCGCTTCAAGACCTTCTCGGGCGCCACCACGGCGATGAAGGCCAACGCGCCCATGTCGCTGAAGACCGCCGCCGCGATGTCGCTCACCGCGACCGCGGCGATGAAGATGAAGGCCGGGCCGCTCATCTCGGCGAAGGCCGCGAAGATCAAGCTCCACGGCACCTCGAAGATCGAGGCGAAGACTGCGGACATGAAGGTCGACGCGTCGGCGACGATCAAGATGAAGGCCGGGAGCAAGGTCGAGGCGAAGGTCGGCGGTTCGAAGATCGCGATCACGGCGGGCAACATCACGGTGTCGAAGGGCGGCACGTCGGCGAAGTTCACCGGCAGCAACACGACGCTCAAGGGCGCGGCCTCGAAGGTCGACCTCGCGGGCGGCGGTGCCAAGGTGTCGGGCCCGAAGGTCACGATCAGCGGCAGCGGCGGCGTGAAGGTCAGCGGCGCGAAGATCGACCTCGGGTGAGCCCCCATGGGTGAGTACCGCAACGACCTCGACGCCGCGCACCAGCGCATCGCCGCGCTCGAATCCGAGCTCGCCGAGAAGCGTGCGGAGAAGGCCGCCCCGTCGACGAAGCGCGCGCGCCGTGGGGCCGGGGAAGATGACGCTCCGCCGCCGCGCGAGGTGGGCCCCGAGCAGCGCGAGTTCGAAGCGCACATGAAGGGCACCGCCGTGTCGACGCGCATGAAGCTCGTGCAGTGGGCCGGGGTGCTGGGATTCCTCGCGGTGCACGCGCTGATCGCGCGCTTCACGATCGTGCCCCACGTCGACGGGTGGACGGTGTTCTTCGTCTTCGCGCCGCTGCTCCCCGTGGTGTTCGCGCTGATCGCCGGGCGCTACGTGCGCGCGCTCGTCGACCCTGCCGTCGGGTTCTTCGACCACGGCGACCCCGAGAACGGACGCCCTCCCTCGATCGTGCACTACACCCGTCGCCACGCGGGCATCGGTCTCGCGGTGCTCGCGGTGCTCGAAGTCGGATGGAGCGTGTGGCTCGTGCCCACGATGCAACACGCGATGCGAAGTGACTGCCCCGCCTGCTCGCACCGGGAGCCCGCCCGCTGATGGACACCGAAGAAGAAACCCCGCTCGACCTGCCCGACGACACGCCTGAAGAGATCACGACCGTCGAGCGCCTCCGCGCGCGCATCGAGGCAGGGACGCTGGCGCATTGCACCGTGCGTGACCTCGACCTCTCGGGCATCGACCTCCGCGGCGCCGACCTCGCGCACGGACGCTTCGTGGGCGTCGATTTCTCTCACGCGCGCTTCCAGGAGGCCGACCTCGCGGGCGCCGTGTTCCGCGCGTGCCGACTCGATCAGGCCGACCTCACCGGGGCCGCGCTCGACGAGGCCGACCTCGCGCTCGACGCCGACGGCCGCGGGTCGTCGCTCCTCGGCGCGCGCTTTGAGGGCGCGAGTCTCTGGCGCGCGCGCTTCGAAGGGGCGGTGCTCTCCCGCGCGGTGCTCGACGAGGCCGTGCTCGACGAGGCGTCGATGATCGAGTGTGCGCTCGTGGGGGCGTCGCTCCGTGATGCCTCGCTGACGGGGGCGCGGATGCTCCTCTGCGCGTGCCCCGAGGCCGTGTTCGACGGCGCGGAGCTCACGGGCGCCGACCTCTCGGGTTCGAACCTGACCTGCGCCTCGCTGCGCGATGTCGACCTCTCGCAGACTGTGCTCGCGGGGGTGAACCTCACCGACGCCGTCGTGGGAACGGATGACTGACACGGTGGGCGAGTACCGCAACGACCTCGATGCTGCGCACCAGCGCATCGCCGCGTTGGAGTCTGAGCTCGCCGAAGCGCGCGAGGCGCACGCCGCGTCGGTGACGGAGCGCGTGCGTGGTCGGGAGGAGTCTCACGAGGTGCTCTGTCCGCGCGAGGTGAGCGCGGCGCAGCGCGAGTTCGAGGCGCACGTGAAGGGCACTGCGGTGCCGACGCGTCTGAAGCTCGCGCAGGCGGCAGGCGTGGTGGGCTTTCTCGCGCTGCACACGCTGATCGCGCTCGTGACGCTGATTCCCCACATCGACGGGTGGACGGTCTTCTTCACCGTCGGACCGCTGCTCCCGCTGGTGCTCGCGATGTTCGCGGGGCGTTACGTGCGTGCGCTCGTCGATCCCGCCGTGGGCTTCTTCCAACACGGGAATCCCGACCTGGGCGTCGAGCCTTCGATCGCGCACTACACCCGTCGTCACGCGGGCATCGGCCTCGCCGTGCTCGTGGCGCTCGAACTCGGATGGTGCGCCTGGCTTCTGCCCACGATGCAGCACGCGATGGGTCGCGACTGCCCCGTCTGCGCACATCGGGAGCCCGCACGCTGATGGCGCCCACGTCACGAAACCCCTTCGCCGCGCGGGGAAACGGATGACTGACACCCCCGCCAACGACGGCGCGCTCCGTCCCGTCGGGCGCCTCTTCGAGGACCTTTCCCTCGACCGCGCAGACCTCACCGAGCACGACCTCGACGGCGCCACCTTCGTCCGCTGTTCGCTCCGCGGCGCGCGCTTCATCCGCGCCTCTCTGCGCGGCGCCCACTTCGAAGCGTGCGACCTCGCGGGCGCGTGCTTCTACGGCGCGCTGCTCACCGGCGCCGTGGTGGTCTCGTGCGCGCTCGATGGCACCGACCTGCGCCACGCGCTCTGTGACGAGAGCGACTTCGCCGACGTCGACCTCTGCGCCGCGTGGATCGAGGGCGCCACCTTCCGTCGCGCGTCGCTCGGCGCCGCCCGCTTCGCGCAGCGTGCCTGGGAGCACGTCTCCCTCGCCGAGGCCGACCTCTCGGGTGCCTCCCTCGCGGGCCTCGACCTCCGCGGACTCGACCTCTCGGGCGCCACCCTCGCGGGCTGCGACCTCACGGGGGCGACCCTCGCGGGCGCCACGCTCACCGGCGCGTCGCTCGAAGGCGTGACCCTCGACCGCGCGGTGCTCGCAGGCTGTGACCTCACGCAGACCGCGCTCTCGTCGTCGTCGATCGCGGGCGCCGATCTTCGCGAGGCGCGCTTCGTCGGCGCAGACTTCTCGGGCGTCGACCTCACCGACGTGAAGCTCTCCGGCGCGCGCTTCGAAGAGACCCTCTTCGACGGTGCCGCGGGTGATGCCTCCGACTGGCGCGGCTGTGCGCTCGTGAACGTGGGCTTCGAAGGAGCCTCGCTCCAGAACGCGCGCTTCGACGGCGTGCAGGGCGCGCGCGTGAGCTTCAAGAAGGCCGACCTCACCGGCGCCGTGCTCGCCCGCGTCGAGCTGCCCGAGAGCGACCTGCGCGAGGCCACGCTCGACCGACTCGATGCGCGCGGAGCCTCCCTCCGCGAGTGCGCGTTCGACGGTGCCCACGCCCACGACGCGAGCTTCGCCGGGGCCGATCTCTACGGGCTCCGCGCGGTGAAGGCCGACCTGCGGCGCGCGTCGCTGCAGGGCGCGAAGGCCCCGTACGCCGACCTCTCTCACGCGCGCCTCGAAGGCTGTATCGTCGCCGACGCCACGCTCTTCATGGCGAAGTTGCACCGCGCACGCACCGAGGGGATGCACGCCGTCGGCGCCGACCTGCGGCTCTCCGAAGGCACCGACGACGACCGCGCGAAGGCCGAAGATTTCACCCCGTGACCCCGAGGAACGCACCGATGCCCACCACCGCCAACGCACCGTTCCAGACGCCCGTCTCCGAGGCGCTCGTGATGGCCGTGGAGCCCGAGCTCCGCGTGCGGCCTGTGGATGGTCCCGAGACCGCCGCGCGCGCCGCCGTGGCCCCTGCGACGCTCTCCGTGGGCGACCGCGTGCTGGTGCTCCACGGCGCGTCGGAGTGCTACGTCGTCGGCGTGCTGCACACGTCGTCGGTCCGCGAGGTGCGCACTGCGTCGGGCGCGTCGGCCGTGGTCGAGGGCGATGCGCTCACGCTCCGTGATCCCGAGGGACGCACGCTGCTCCGCTACGACGCCGACACGGGCGCGCTCACGCTCGAAGCGTCGCGCGGTGACGTGCGCATCGCGGCGCCCGCGGGGCGTGTGGTGCTCGACGCGTCGGAGTCGGTGTCTCTGCGCAGCGAGCGCTTCGAAGCCACCGTGCGCGAGGCGATGGTCTCCGCGGGCCGCTGGGAGCTTCGCGCCGTGCGCGTGGTCGAGCGCGCGGGGCAGGTGGTGCGCGACGTCGAGGGCTCGATCACCACGCGCGCCGAGCACGCACGCACCGTGGTGCGCAACGCGTGGGATCTCGTCGCAGGGCGCACAAAGGTGACCTCGCGCGACGACACCGTGATCGACGGAAAGCGCGTGCTCCTCGGGTGATCGGCGCGGTGATCGAAGGGCGACGAAGGGCGAAGGCGTGAGGGAGGCGGAGCGATGTTTCCGATCGTGACGAAGGGTGGCGGCGAGGCGGTGGGCTTTCCCGACGTGTGCAAGGTGCCCATCCCCGGGCCGCCGGGGTTCGTGCCCACGCCCTTTCCCAACAAGGCCTCGGCGAGCGGCGCGACGAGCACCATCGCGAAGGTGCGCATCTGTCGCAAAGACACGGTGGTGATCTCGTCGAAGATCCCGAGCTCCATGGGCGACGAGCCCGGCGTGCAGAAGGGGCTCGTGATGCCCAAGCACCGTGGCGAGTGCAAGTTCGTGCGCCCGAGCATCAAGGTGTACGCGAAGGGCAAGCCCGTGGTGCTGCTCACGGCGAACACCATCCACAACGGCGGCAACTGCCCCACCGGCGCCGTCGTGGCGCCCTCGCAGACCAAGGTCTTCGCGCTCGGCTGACATGGCAGGCCCGCTCGACCACGACCCGCTCATTCCTCCGCCCGATGCCCCCGCGGTGCACAACCACGGACCGGCCCTCGTGTGGACGATGCCCTGGCGCTTCACCCCCGGCCGCGACGTGCTCGTGGTCATTGCGAAGCTCACCGTGCGACTCGTGCCCGGTGGGCCCTGCGAGCCCCTCGACGAGCCCGATCCGCCGTCGGGCGATGTGCACCACGACGACGACGAGGCCGCGAGCCTCGCGTACAGCTCGGACTTCGCTCCCCACAAGCCCCGCGCCGACGTGCTGCTCACGGGCCACGCGTGGGCCCGCGGCGAGCGTGCGGCCGTGCGCGTGCAGCTCAAGCTCGGTGACGTCGACCGCGTGCTCACCGCCACCGGCGACCGCACGTGGACGCCCGCGGGCCTTCGCGGTCCTGCGCCCTTCGAGAAGATCCCGCTGCGCTGGGAGCTCGCGTGGGGCGGCGAGGGCGTGAGCACCAACCCCGTGGGCATCGGCGGCGAGACCGCGAGCGACAATCCCCTCGGGCGCGTCGCGAACCTCGAAGACCCGCGCTTTCCCGTGACCGCGGCGATCGACCAGGCGCGTCCGGCGTGCACCGCGCCCGTCGCGCCCGCATGGGAGCCGCGCGCTTCGAAGGTCGGTGACTACAAGGGCGACTGGCATCGCACGCGCTGGCCCCTGCTGCCCGAGAGCTTCGACTACGCGCACTACAACGCCGCGCCGCCCGAGCAGCAGACGAAGCACCTCCGCGGCGACGAGGCGTACACCCTCGGCGGCGTGCATCCCGAGCTCGCGGCCCTGTCGGGAACCCTTCCCGCGAAGCGTCCGCGCGTCTACGCCGAGCGTCGCGCGTCGGCGGGCGGAGGCTTCTACGAGGTGCGCCTCGCGCTCGACACGGTGCACTTCATGCCCGACGAGGCGAAGGCCGTGCTCGTGTGGCGCGGCGCCGTCGATGCGGCCGATGCGTGGGGCACAGACCTCCTCGCGCTGCACGTGCTCTCCGTCGACCACGACGAGGCGCTCACGCCCGACGAGGCCCGCGCGCGCGCCGAAGCACTCCGCGCACACACCGAAGCACCCGACGACGAGACCGCGCCCGAAGACCCCGCCGACGATCCGCGCATCGCGCTCGCCGCCGCGGGCGCCGTGGGTGTGCCCGTGCTCCGCGCGCCCGAAGAACCGCCGGAGCCCGCGCCCCTCGCACGCGACGAGATCGTCGCCCGCCTCGCACGCGGAGAGTCTCTCGCGGGGGCCGACCTCACGGGCTCGGACCTCTCGTCGCTCGACCTCCGCGGCCACGACCTCACGGGCGCCCTCGCCGAACGCGCGACCTTCGCGGGCTGCGCGCTCGATGGCGCGGTGCTCACCGAGTGCGCGCTCTCGGGGGCTGATTTCTCCAACGCGTCGATGAAGTCCGCGGTGCTCGAACGGGCGGACCTCACGAACGCGCGCCTCGCCGCGGCCGATCTCACGGGCGCCGTGCTCACCGACGCGACGCTCGCGCGGGCCTTCGCGCACGAGGCGGTGTTCCGCGAGGTCGACGGGGCAGGGGCCGACTTCACGAGCGCCTCGCTCGATGGGTGTGTCTTCGTCGACGCGAAGCTCGCGGGCGCTGACTTCACGCTGGCCCACGTCGAGCGGGCGGACTTCTCGCGCGCGCTCCTCGACGACGCGCGCATGAACGAGTCGTGGGCCGCGGGGGTGGTGCTCGACGGCGCCTCGCTCACGGATTTTCGCGCCGAGGGAGCCGACCTCCGCGACGCGCGCATCACGCAGGCGAAGGCCGACGGCGCGCTCTTTCAAGCGTCGCGACTCGACGGCGCGCGCTTCGACGGGAGCTCGCTCGCCGAGGCCCTCTTCTCACGCGCCGTGCTCGACGGCGCGAGCTTCGGGCGCGTCGAGGCCGTGGAGGCCGACTTTCGCCGCGCGCTCCTTCGCGGAACGAGTCTGCTGCGTGCGAACCTCATGAAGGCCCGCTTCGGCGGCGCCGACCTCGAACGCGCAGACTTCCGTGGGGCCAACCTCTTCGAAGCGGAACTCCGCGACGCGAAGACCGACCGCGCGGACTTCACCGCCGCCCACACCGCGGGCAGCGGGCTCGACTGAATCACCGTTCAGCGCACCACGCACACGCCGCCGCGGCACACCGAGACCGTGCCCGGACACGGGTTCACCGTGCAGCTCCGGAAGCGCGCGATCATGGGCACCGGCGCGCCCGACTGACACGGCCCGCACGCGAGGCGCGGGCACTCGCTGTCGTCGGCGCAGCGCATGGGCGCATCGACGGACGGAGGCGCCTGCGGAGCCGCGGGCGTGGGGTTCGCGGCGGAGCCTCCCTCGTTGCAGACCGCGGGCACGTCGACGCCGCGCTGCGCGAGGTAGTTGCGCACGGTGCCGAGCGCCGCCGCGCAGTCGAGGGGAGGGCGCGAGGTCGAGAGCCTGCACGTCACGGCCACGTCGCGGCGCGAGGCCGACGCGGCATCGCAGCACGCGATGAGCTGCGCGCAGCCGGGGCCCACGGGGTGCCACGCGTCGGGCGCGGTGATCGGCGCCACGGGTTGTGCCGTGGGCTCGGTGACGGGCGCGGGAACGTCACGGCGACACGCCACGAGCGCCGCCGTCGACAACACGAGAGACCAGGGTGTGCGCTGCATGGCGCCACGCTACGCCCATCGCCCCTCGATCGGGAACGGCTCCGCGCAATCGCACGCGCCCCACACTTTCGGTGAAACCACGGCGCTCCCGCCGTCACATCCTCCCGTGAGCACCCTCTCGCTCGTGGCACGAGACCTTCCACCGCCGCCCTCCGGGGCGCCCGCGGCCCCCGAGGCCGCCCTCGTCGAACGCGCGCGCCGCGACGAGCCCGGCGCCTTTCGCGAGCTCTTTCACCTCCACGCGCCGCGCGTCTGGCGCTTTCTCCGCGACCTGCTGGGCACCGCCGCGGCCGCCGACGAGGCCACGCAGGAGGCCTTCGTGCGCGCCCACGCGGCCCTCACCGCAGGCGCCCCCGTGGAGCGTCTCGCGCCCTGGCTCTTCGGCATCGCGCGCAACGTGGCCCGCGAGCACCGACGCGCCGACCAGCGCACCGTGCCCATGGCCGATCCCGTCGACGACGACGCGCCCTCCGTCGCGCCCGATCCCGAGTCGCTGCTCTCGGGACGCCAGGCCGACGACGCGCTCGCCCGCGCCCTCGATGCGCTCGCCGACGACCGACGCGCGGCGCTGCTCCTGCGCATCGACCACGACCTCGCCTACGACGACATCGCGGCGGCCCTCGCGTGGCCCCTCGCGCGGGTGAAGAACGAGATCCACCGCGCGCGCCTCCAGCTCCGCGCCGCCCTCACGCAACACCTCGACCCCGCGGAGCACCGCCATGGACGCTGACTGTGATTTCGACGCCCTCGACGACCTCGCGCGCGGCGCCCCCGTGACCGACCGCGCGGCCCTCGAACGCCACCTCACGCGCTGTGAAGCGTGCGCCCACGAGCTCGCGTGGCGACGCGCCGAGCGCGACCTCGTGCAGCGCCGCCCCGACGAGGCCCCCACCGCGCGCCTCTGGGAGGATGTCTCCGCGAGGCTTCCGCCGCCCGCGCCGCGCGTGTCGCCGTACCGCACGGCCACGCTGCGTCCGCCCACGGCGCCGCGACGTCCGTGGATGCTCCTCGCCGCGGCTGCCGCCGTGATGCTGCTCACGGTGATGGGCGGATTCACGCTGCTGCGTCGCACGGTCGCTCGCGCGCGCCTCGGGTTCTCGGTGACGTCGCCGCTCCCTGCGCACGCGACGGTGCGGCTCTCGACGCGCGCGGCGAACATCGCGGTGCGTGCCGGTGACGACGCGACGATGCGCGTGCGGGTGATCGACGCGCCCGCGGCCCCCGAGGTCGTCGCCGTCGATGGAAGCACCGTGGAGGTGCGCTTCCACGGCCGCTCGCTCGCGGATGGTGCGGTGGAGCTCACCGTGCCCCGCGGCACCGCGCTCGACCTCGACACCTCGTCGGGCGACGTGGGCGTCGTGGGCGTCGGCGGGACGGTTCGCGTGCACACGGCCTCGGGCGACGTGGCGCTCTCCGACGCGCGCGCGGTCGACGTGCACACGGCCTCGGGCGACGTGGCGCTCCACGCGGTCGACGGGGAGATGCGCGTGCACACGGCCTCGGGTGACGTGCTCGCCGACGCGCGCGGTGAAGCCTCCGTCGTCGACCTCGAGACCACCTCGGGCGAGGTGCGATGGACGGGCCTGTGCCGCGCCGGATGCCGCCTCGACGCGCGCAGCACCTCCGGCGACGTGGCGCTCGGCTTCGCGTCGGGGAGCGGCTTCGCGGTGCGCTACGAGACCGCCTCGGGCGACCTCGACGACGCGCTCCACACGGGGGTGCTCGCGGCCTCGCACGGCACCACCGCGGGACGCTTCGGCGACGCGGCGGGCGCGGTCTCGGTGCGCACCACGTCGGGCGGCCTCGCGCTCTCCACGCGCTGAAACCACGGCCTCCGCGGCGCGGTGATAGCGTCGCGCGATGCTCCCCTGGATCGTGGGACTCGCCGTGCTCCTCGCGGGCGGCCTCGCCGACTTCGGCGCCGAGTCGTTCTCGCAGCTCTCGCCCTCACGGTGGTACGCGGCCTCGCTGGGCGCGCTGCTCCTCTTCGCGCTCGCGACGCCACTCGAAACGCTCGTCGCCCGCCTCGCGCCGCCGCGTGCGCGCGTCGACCTCTGGCGCGCGATGCAGGCCGCCTCCGTCGTGTCTGCCCTCGCCACGTGGACCCAGCTCCGATCGCGCTTCCACGACCCCCTGTGGATCTCCGGCGTCACGAGCCTCTGGGAGCAGCTCGATCCGCAGCACCTCGCGGTCCCGCTCGCCGCGTCGCTCTGCGCGTGGTGGTTCGCGCGCACGCGGGTTCCCTCGCGCATGGTGCTCCGCGCGGCGCTCTCGACGGTCATCGCCGTCGCCACGCTCGCGCTCGCGTCGCACAAGGTCCATCGCGCGCCGCCGCCGTGGAACCTCGTCGACACGCTGCCCCTCGTGGGCGAGCTCCCGCCCTTCGCGCCGGGCGCTGCAACGGTGACTGCGACGGTGGGCGCGGTGACCGTGCGTCGCTTCCGTGACCTCGCCCATCCGGGCTTCTGCGACGTGCGCCTCGCGCAGAGCGCCGCCGATCTCCCGACGGAAATCCCCTGGATGCACCTCACCCCCGTGGGCTGCGGATCGCTCACGCTCCGCACCCTTCCCGTCACCCACGAGCTCGCCGTGGTGCCGCCTGCGGAGCGCTACCGCAACGTCTTCGTCTTCGACCCGACGAGCCCCGGCGAGCGCCCTTCGAGCACGGGACGCGCGACGCTCTCGCAGTACGCGCAGCGACTCTCGCCGCCGCCCGGATGGGTGCACCTCTCGTGGGCGATCCTCGCGACGGCGCTCCTCGCGTTCGTGCCGCGCCCGTCGCTCCGACGTTGGCAACGGCATCGCGACACCTGGCGCGCGGCCACGCTCGCCGCCGATGGAACGCTCACCTTCGAGGACGGCACCACCGCGCCGCTCTCCTACGGCCACGCGCTCGCACCGGGCCCCGTCGTGGTGCTCGCAACGAGCGCCCCGACCGCGCAAACACCCTTTCGCAAAGTGCCTTCGGGCGAAGCGGTCTCGCGCGACGACGTGAGGGCGGGCACGGTGGCCTCGGTGCTCGCGACGCTCGACGCGCAGCGCGACGCGGCGTGGGCGAGGGTGACCGCGACGGCGTGGTGGGCCTGCGCGCCGATGGCGTCGTACGTGGCCTTCGGCGTGCTGCCGTAGCGCGTCGCGACGCGGCGGCGTGGGCGTCAGTCGATGCCCGCGGCGGCGAGCTCGGCCTCGGCCTTCGCGCGGTCTTCGCGGAGAAAATACTCGTCGAGCTGCGGCGGCGCGATGCGTGTTCCGCTCAACATCGCGTGCACCTGTCCGCGATGGTGGATCTGGTGTTGAACGAGGTGCAGCAGCACATCGCCCGCGCGCTCGCGCACCACACCGTGGCGACGTTCGAGCGCGACCTCCGCATCGAGCTGCGCGCCGTCGAGGCCCGCGCAGTACGCGAGGAGTCGTCGGTCGGCCTCGCGCTGCGCCGCCCGCACGGATTCGAAGCGGTCGAAGAGGCGCTCGTCGTCCCAGACCCTGGCGCCGCGTCCGCCGCCTTCGAGCGCGTCGAGGTAGTAGCGGTCGACGAGCACGAGGTGGGCGAGCGTCGCGAGGATCGTCGGAAAGAAGCTGGTACGCGCCGCGACGAGCTCGTCGTGCGAGAGCGCGCCGCACGCGGTGTAGAGCCGCTCGTTGGCCCACGCGTTGTTCCGCGCGAGCTGGTGAAAGCCATGTGCAACGTTCATCGCGCCGAGGAGACCCGCGCGTCGCCCTCGCGGTCAATGCCCGCGCACCGCACGGCCTCGTTCCCGCGCGGTCGTGCGGGGCGTGCGTGATAGCGTCGCGCGTGATGGCCTCTCCCCGCAGCGTCGACCGCGCCCCGACGGCGCCCACGTTCGCGGTGCCGTGCAAGATCTGCTGCGCCGACGCGCACGTGTTCGACACCGTCGACGCCGCGAAGAACTGCTGCGAGCCCATGGGGCTCTACCTCCCGCCCACGGGCACCGCGGTGACCTACCACCGCTGCGTCGCGTGCGGCTTCGTCTTCACCGCGTGGTGCGACGCCTTCACCGACGAGGACTTTCGTCGCGAGATCTACAACGACGGCTACGCGCAGGTCGATCCGCTCTACCGCGAGATCCGTCCGCGCGGGAGCGCACGGCTGCTCCGCGAGGTGTTCGCCGACGCGTGCCGCTTCGAAGCGCCCCCGCGGCTGCTCGACTACGGCGCGGGCTCGGGCACGCTCGCGGCGCTGCTCGGAGACCGTGCGCGCACCGAGAGCTTCGATCCCTTCTCGGCGACGCCCGACCACGCGACGCGTCCCACCGAGCGCTTCGACGTGGTGTTCGCGAGCGAGGTCATCGAGCACGTCACGCGCCCCATCGAGACGATCGCCGCGATGCGCGACCTGCTGCGCCCCGGAGGCTTCATGCTCTTCTCCACGATGGTCACGCCGCCCGACATCGACACGGTGCGCGCGTCGTGGTGGTACATCAGCCCGCGCAACGGTCACGTGAGCATCTTCACGCCCGCGGCCCTCGCCGCAGCCTGCGCGCAGACGGGGCTTCACTACACCGCGCTCAGCGACGAGTGGCACCTCGCCGAGCACCGCGATGCGCCCTGCGAGCGTCTCGACCGCGACGCGCTCCTCGCGATCGTGGCGCGGCTCCCCACGGGCTTCGTGACGGTGTAGCGCGTCGCGATGCGTGGGGGTGAAACGCCGAGCAGGGTGTCCGCCGAGGGGCCGCGTGATCGGTCATGGACGCTCGCGCCCCTGCTCGTGACCGCGCTCGCGGTGGCGACGTTCGCCGTGGCGACGCTCGTCGCGGGCGATGGCCTCCACGCGCAGAACCGCACGTCGGTGCTCGGTGCGCTCGCGGCGCTGGCGGCGCTCGCGTTCGTGGCGCGCGGGGCGGGGTTCCGTGGGGCGCTCGTGGCCGCGTGGGGTGTGCTCGTGGCGATCGCTGCGCCGGTGTGCGTGAGCCTGTTGTTCCGCGGGCTCGTGGGCGACGTGTTCTACGGGCGCGCGTGCGATGGCGGCACGTGGCGCGCGTGCGTCGCGCTCTCCGACCGACGCGCGCATCGGAGCGACGCGCGGGCCTCGGTGTGTGCGCCCCTCGATGGGGGATGCCGCGCGGGCGATGCGACGTGCTGCGCGCGCAGGGCGATGCGTGGGTGTGCGCCTTCACGATCGCGCTGACACCTCGCCCACCGTTTCGCGCGGTCAGGGTCGCGATGCCGGTCACACCTCGCGCGGCATCTCGCGATCGAGCCGCTGCGTGAGAAAGGCCTTCGGGCGCGGGTTCGCGCGAAACCACGCCGCCGTGCGCCGGATCGCCTCGTCGCGCGAGACCACGGGCGCAAACCCGAGCTCCGTGCGCAGCGCCGTCGTGTCGAACCAGCAGTCGCCCGAGGCCACCGTGAGCCCCTCGTCGGTGAAGGTCGGCTCGCCGCGAAACATCCACGGCAGCGCCCGGTGCATCGCCTCGCTCGCGCGCGTCAGCGCCGCCACCGCAGCGCGCGGGAACCCCTGGCGCAACGGAGGACGTCCGCAGGCCACGAGCAGGTCGCTCATCGTGTCCCAGTACGAGCAGGGCAGCGCGTCGTCGGAGAGGTAGAACGCGCGTCCGCCGCAGCGTCCTGCGCGCAGTGCATCCGCCGCGAGCAGGTGCGCGTGCGCGGCGTTCTCGGCGTACACGTGGGCGCAGTGGCGCTGCGAGCCCGCGCGCATCGCGAGCCCCTTCTCCGAGAGCCCGAGGTGCAGCGGAAGGTGAAAGCGGTCGCGCGCGCCGAACATGCTCGGCACCCGCAGCGCGATCGTGCGGAAGCCCTCGTCGGGGCGGTGCGCTTCGAGCACGTCGCGCTCCGAGGTGATGCGCGTGGCCGCGAAGGCCGACAGCGGACGCTGCGCGTAGGGCGCGCGCTCGTCGAGGCCGCGCACCTCCTGGCCCGGCTCGCAGCAGAGCACCTGCGTGCTCGCGTACACGAAGACCCCGACGCCCTCGACGCGCGCGCGACGGAGCACCGCGCGGTTGGCCTCGACGTTCACGCGCTCCATCTCCGGGCGGTAGCGCGGGTTCAACGACACGAGCGCCGCGCATTGGTAGACCGTGTGAACGCCCTGAAGCGCAGGGCCGAGCACGCGGGGATCGCCCATGTCACCCACACGCGCGTCGACGCCGGGCACCACACCGGGCAACAGGTCGAGGCCGCGCACCGGCGCGCCCTTCGCGACGAGGGCTTCGACGAGGGCCGCGCCGAGGCAGCCCGAGGAGCCGATCACGAGGTTCACGGCGAGGCCTCCTGCATGGGGTGCGACGACTGCGGCGCGGGCCTGCGCTCGTCGCGCGCGGCCTCGGGAAAGAACCACGCGCGAAGGTACGGATTGAGAAACACGCCGTCGGGATCCACCGCGTCGCGCACCGCGAGAAAGCGCGCCCACGTGCCCGCCGCGCGGTACTGCTCGCGGAGGTAACTCTGCATCCCCGTGCGCGGAAAATCCGGGTGGGAGAGGCCATGACACGGCTTCGCCTGGTGGCACCGCACGCGGTCGCCGAACACCGCGGGCTGCGTGGTCATCGCGAGGTTGGCGCGCTCGGCGAACGCCGCCCACGCGGGGTGTCCCGCGGTGGTCACGAGCTCGGGGGCGACGATGGCCTCCATGGGGTCGCGCGAGGCGCTGTAGCCCGGGCTCATCAACGCCGTGCTCGTCGCGAGGGTGCGCATCTCGACGGCGAGGGTGATCGGCGTCGCCCGCGGATCGCCGAACGGATACCGATGGAACGCATCGACCACGAGGTCGTGGAGCTCGGCGAACGCCCGTCGCACGCGCTCGTACCCGCCCGGGTGCGCGAGCGGAAGGTCACGGCGAAAGGGCAGGCTCCACTCGGCGGCCATGGCGCGCACGAACTCCACGCCGCCCGCGTTCACGAAGTGGTTGGCGTCGTACTGCGGGAGGCGCGTGCGACCGCTCCGCGACGACACCCAGAGGTTCGTGAAGCACGTCACCCAGGCGAGCACGCGCGGCGCCCACGGCCTGCCTTCCACGGCGTCCATGAGCCGCCCGCAGCCTGCCATGCTGGCCATGTCGAGCACCTGCAGATCCCAGAAGCGCTTCATCGCCGAACGCGGCGCGATCGCACGCGGAAAGGCCTTCTGCGTCGTGAGCACCCACACCTCGGGGTTCACCTCGGGCTTCGAAACGAGCGGGAGCCCCGAGAAGCGGATGGGCCACCAGAAGTACTCCACCGAGGTGTGCGACTCGTGAAGCGCGCGCAGCCGCTCGCGGGCCTCGTCAGTGTCGGCGAAGAGCGAGTCGTAGGGCACGCACACGGCCTCGTGGAGCACCTCGTACGCGGGCTCGACCTCGAAGGTCACGTCGTACACGAGCCCCAGGCACCCGAGGCCGCACTGGATCGCCGCGAGCTCGTCGGCCGTCGCGGTCTCGCGCGTCCATCGCCGCACCTCGCCGCGTCCGTCGACGAAGGTCATGCCCGCGACGAGGTCCGAGACCGTGCCGCATGCGTAGCCCGTGCCGTGTGTGGCCGTCGCCGTCATGCCGCCCACGGAGAACACGTCTTCGACCGCGCTGGCGGGCAGCGAATACCCCGCCTCCCAGAGCCACGCTTCGAGCTCGCCCGAGAGCACACCGGGCGGCACCGTGGCCCGCGCTTTTCGAAGCCCGTCGGCGCTCCCAGGCTCGATGCGCACGTCGTAGGTGCCATCGGGACGCGCGCCGATCATGCGGTTGTCGACGAGGAATCCCCCGTCGTTGGGCACGAGCCGCGACCACGAGTGCGACGAGCCGAAGACCCGCACGGTCACCCCCTCACGCCGCGCATCGCGCACGATGGCCTGCAGATCGTCGAGCGTGCGCGGTGAGCGCCACGGTCCGCCCGCTTCGTCGCAGTAGAGACGTCGCGGCGTCGACGTGAGCTCCGTGCTCCAGTTGCGCCACTTTTCGCGCGTCACGCGCAGCGTCGAGCCCACCCACGGAAGGCCACGCGCACGTGCGCGCAGCGCAGGCGTCCCCTCACGGGTTCGCGGCGAGAGCCACCCCATCACGCACCTCCCAGACGCGGGCGCCGGGCCCGCGCGGTCTTTCGGTCAGCGGACGTCGTTCAGTCGATGAGCCCCACGCGCACGGCGTAGCGAACGATGTCGGCCACGGTGTGCGCGTCGAGCGCGGTCTTGATCGCGCGCAGGTGGTTGCTCACCGTGCTCGCGTGGAGGTCGAGCTGCGCGGCGATGTCCGTCACGCTGTGCCCCTCGATGATGAGATTGAACACCTGGTGCTCGCGCGACGAGAGCCGTCGATGCGGGAGCGAGGCCGCGTCCGATCCCTGCTCCTGAAGGCGTTTTGCGACGACGGAGGACGTCCACCGCGCCCCCGAGGCCACCGCGCGGATCGCTTCGAGCAGACGCTCCGGCGCGCTGGCCTTCGAGACGTACGCATCGGCGCCGGCTTCGAGCAGATGGGGCGCGTACTGATCCTCGGGGTACATCGACAGCACGATCACGCGCGACGCGGGACGCTGCGCCTTCACCCGTCGCAACACCTCGGCCCCGGCCACGCGCGGCAGCGAGAGATCGAGCACGAGCACGTCCCACGCGAAGCCCTCCTGGAGCGTGCGTTGGAGCGCCTGACGCCCGTCCGTCGCGACGCCCACCACCTCCAGGTCGCCGCTCTCGGCGATGAGCCGTTGAAGCCCCCCGAGCACGATCGCGTGGTCGTCGGCGAGGAACACCCGGATCACGACGTCGCGCCCCCCTGCGGCGCCAGCGGGAGCCGACACACGAGCACCGTGCCGCCGCCCTCCGCGGGCCCCACCGTGAGCGCGCCGTGCAGCGCCGCCGCGCGCTCGCGCATCCCCACGAGGCCCATGCCCGCGGCCCCCTCGCGCGTCGCCGCGATGCCGACACCATCATCGCGCACGCGCAGGGTGAGGGCGCCGTCGACCACGCGCAGGTCGACCTCGACGCGGCGCGCGCGGGCGTGGCGCTGCACGTTGGTGAGCGCCTCTTGAAGAATGCGAAACGCCGCGGAGCGCACCTCGTCGAGCGTCGATCCGTCGGCGGGCGCCTCGCCGTCGGTCACGTCGAGCGCGTCGAGACCCTCGGTGCTGAGCGTGTATGCGAGGTCGCCGTGACGCTCCGCAGACGTGACGAGCCAGCGCGCCGCCGCCGCGAGGCCGCGGTCTTCGAGAATGCGCGGGCGCAGTCGGGTGATCGTGTCGCGCGTGCTGTCGGCGACACGACAGACGAGTCCGTCGAGCTCGTCGAGGTTGGCCTGCACGCTCCCCGGCGAGCGCGCATACCGACGCAGCGTGGTGGCCAGCGCGAGACGCACCGCGGAGACGCTCTGCCCGAGGTCGTCGTGGAGCTCGCGCGCGATGCGTCGTCGCTCGTGTTCGCCCGCGCGGTCGAGGTGCTCCGCGAGGCGACGGAGTTCGGCGGTGCGCGCTTCGACCTCCTCGCGCAGCCCCTCGCGTTGTGCGGCGAGCTGAGACTCGGAGCGCGCGAGGGCGAGCTGCTGCAGAAACGCGCGCCGCGTGACGAGGTAGCTCCGATGGCCGTACGCGATGGCCACGCCCACGGTGAATGTGAGGTACGAGAGCACGGGACCGAGGTAGGGCGAGCGCATCCCCTCGGGGCGCACGATCAAGAAGCCCGCGAGGAGCGATCCCCCGAGCGCGCTCGCGATGGCGACGCGCGCGGGCAGGGCGACGGGCAGCACGCTCGACGCGATCACCAGCGGGTAGAGAAAGTGGAACCACGGCGTCGCGAAGTCCCCCACGCGCGCCATGCTCCCGCCCGTGGCGCCGACCTCGACGCACCACACGAGGGCGCACAGCGCGAGGCGCACGCCGCGGAGCTCACGGCATCCCCACAGCACACCGAGCGCCGCGAGGCTCGTCGCGAAGACCCACACGCGGAGCGAGCGCATCCCCTCGAACGCGCCGGGCAATCCCACCACCGTCGGACCATCGGAGGGCCACCACAGCGCGTTCACCACGATCGACCACTTCGCGATGAAGCGCGCGAAGGAGGCGCACTGCGCCGCGAGCTGCGACTCGACGAGGCGCGCGTCGTCGGCGGTGTGCGGTGTCGTCGAGATGGCGGCTTCGGAGAGCACGTCGCCGCTCCTGAGTGCCGTCGGAACGTGTGTGACTCAAGCACTTCCCGCTCAACAATTGTTGACCGCGCCCCGCGTCGCGATGCGAGGGTGCGCCCATGAGCACCACGACCCGCACGCACGCCCTGTACGCGGCTACGCAATCACTGCTCCGCGCGCGGTGCTGCGTCGTCGTCACCGCCCTCGCGGCGTGCACCGACCCCGCGCCGTCTTCGACGCCCACGCCCACGCCAGACGCTGCGATCGACGCGCCCACAGACCGCGCGCCCGTCGACGTTGCGCCCGTCGATGCGGCCCCCGCGTGCCCGCTCCTCGACGCGCCGGGAACGTACGCGCTCACCACCGAGCGCATCACCGCCGCGGGCCTCGACCGCACGTACACGCTCGCGGCCCCCACCGCGCCCTGCGGGTCGCTCGCGCTGGTGCTGGTCTTTCACGGCGACGGCGGCGCCGCGGGACGCACGCAGCGCTTTCTGCACCTCGAAGACACCACGCTGGGACGCGCCGTCGTCGTGTACCCCGACGGCCTCCCCATCGCGGGTTCGCCCACGGGCTCGGCGAGCACCTGGGATCTCTCCACGCCCACGGATCGCAACCGCGACGTGGCCCTCTTCGACGCGATCGTGACGGCGATGCAGACGCGCTTTCGCATCGACCCGCGCCGCATCTTCGCGACGGGCCTGAGCCGCGGCGCGTACTTCAGCAACCACCTCGGATGTGTGCGCGGCGACGTGCTCCGCGCCATCGCACCGAACTCGGGCGGAGGCCCTTCAACCCCCACCGGCGTCGACGCGGGAACGGTCTCGTACGAAGGCGCAACGCTCACGACCTGCCCCACGCCCGCGGTGTCGGCGATGGTGATCCACGGAGACAACGACACGGTGGTGGCGCCCGCCGAGGGCGAACGCTCGCGGCTCCACTGGGAACACTTCAACGGCTGCGCGAACACCCGCGCGCCCGAAGGTCCGTCACCGTGCGAAGCCTCGCAGCAGTGCCGCGACGGACGCCGCGTGCTCTGGTGCCTCGTGCCCGACCTCGGCCACCTCTACTGGCCCGCGTTCCGCGAGTCGGTGTGGGGCTTCTTCGACGCGATGCGCTGACGGGGCGGCGCGCGATCAGCTCCGCACGGAGAGGTTGAAATCCCACTGCGCGAGCCGCGGATCCCACGCGAGGAGCGCATCGAGGTGCTGCTGCGGGAGCGCGACCACCTCGGGGTCATCGTCGTCCCAACCGCGCCTTGTTCGCATCCGCACGAGGATCTCCGTCGGCGTCACCCCCGTGGGCGCCACGAAGATGATCTGCAACGGCGCATCGTCGAGGTCGTCGGTGCGACTGAACCACCCGTGACGGAGCTGGTACGCATCGAAGAAGGCCTTCGCGACGTCACACGCATGCTCGATCGACGACACGTCGTCGGCGCGCGGGAGGATCTCCTCCTCGACGGCGGGCTCCTCCTCCCGGCCATCGTCGGGGCCTCGCGAGAGGGGCTCTGCGGCGACCATCGCGCGCAGTCGTGAGGCGGCCGCGCGCGCTTCGGGCGAGACCTCGCCGAGCCCATCGAGAAAGGCCGCGGGCGATGCGCGCTCGACCACGCCGCCCACATACGCGAGCGCGCCGTGCGGTCCCCGTCGCGGATCATCACGGCGATGCGCGCCTTCGAAAACCACGACCTCCCAGCGGTGTGCGGGCGTGGTCGCGAGCGTGCCCATCACGTCGCCGTCGGAGAGAAAGCCCTCCAGCGACGACCACGCGCGGGTCACGCCTTCGGGCAGCAATCCGCCATCGGGCGAGGGCTCACGCGGTCCTTCGCCCGGCGTCTCTCCGCGGCGAACCAGCTTCCAGAATGTGCTCATGGTGGGGGCTCCTCCGTGAACCGCGCGAACGGGCGTCATCGCACCCGTTCATCCCATGCGACCCATCGAGGCCAGCTGGGGAGCGACGGTCTCGCAAGAGATCCCACGAAAGGCCACGCCATCGCTCGTTTCGAGCAGAAGCGAGCCCGACACGAAGAGCAGGTGTGCGCGCGCGTCGAGCGAGCGGGGCTCGAGCTTCGGCTTCACCACCTCGAAGCCCGCGTCGGTGAGCGCCACGAGGCCGTCTGTGCCGTGGGCGACGATCACGCGATCACCGAGGTGCCCGAGGCCGTGCAGTTCGACCTTCTCATGCCGTGCGACGCGCCATCCGAAGGGTGTTCCTTCGAGCAGCAGACCACCTTCGGCCGTCGCGTACGCGCGTTGCTCGTTCAGCACATGCACCGACGAGATCGTCGACGTGCACGGCGGCTCGAACGGACGCCACGCGGCGCCATCCCACCGCGCGATGAGCCCGGCGTCGCCGCACGCATACACCGACGACGCATCGAGGCCGTGGAGGGCATGCACGCTCCCGGGCATCTCGTGGCGGCTCCATCGATTGCCATCCCACCACGCGATGGCGGGGCGGCCTTCTGGTGTGCGCCCCCAGGCGAAGACGCACCTCGCGTGGAGGCCCCACACGCCGTGCACCGTGACGGGCGCCCGCACGCGGGTGAGCGTGCCCGGTGGATCGGAGGCGCGCGCGATGCCGAGCTCGTCGTGCACCCCGGCGAACACCGTTCCATCGTCGGAGCACCACACGGGCCCGAACCACCCCGCCCGATGCCACAGCGCGCGGAGCGTGGAACCGCCTGTCGCGTAGAGCACGGCGTCGCTGGTGTCGGGATGGCGTCCGCGGTCGCCGAACACACGGCACACGACGAACGCGCAGTTCGAGAGCGACGTACCGCTCACCTGGTCCATGTGCAGAGACGGTGGGAGGGCGTGGGTCTGCATCGATGAAAACTCCTTGTTTCAAGGCAGATTGAACGGTGCGAAGGCCAGCGGAGGGGTCTGCGGCGCCTCGTTGACGACACCCGGCGAGCGGCCATCGACGCGGGCCTGCCCAGCGCGGATGCGCTCCCCCTGGTCGGCGAGGCAGTTGGCTTCGCGCGCGCTGTTGTAGGCCGCCGCGTTCTGCCGACGTTCGCTCATGTATCGCGCCTCGCGCGCCTCCGACGCACGGGTCTCGCGGATCGACTGCGCATACGCCGCCCGCTCGCGTTGCAGCGCGGCCTGATTGGCCGGTGTCGGGTCCGCCCACGCGCGGTCGCGCGCATCCTCGTAGTGCCGCGCGCGCTGCCCACGAGAGCGGCGCATGTGCTCCGCCTCCCGCGAGGCGAGGTCGTGGTTCAACGCAGAGCGCTCGTAGCGATCGCGAAGCGCTGCGCGGTGAGCCTCGCCCTGGGCCGGGGTCCGACCGGGGCCACCGTTCGCCTCCTCGCGATTGGCCTCGACGTCGTCGGCACACTTCCGGCGCATGGCGTCTTCGGCCATCTCCTTGAAGTTCGAGATGCACTCGGCCGCGTCGGAACCCGTGATGACGCGCGGCCCCCCGCCGCCGCTCGGCGCGTTGCTGTTGGCCGCAACACCCTTTGCGCCTGCGACACCCGACGCCGCGCCGGTGCCGCCCGACTGCGTGCCTCCCTGCGGTTGCGCGCTCGTCGGTGCGGGACGGCTGTCCTTGTGGCGTTCGAGAAACTCCCGCGTGCGCGCGCGGTCGTCGCTGCGCATCTCGTCTTGCGTGTACTGACAGTTGGGCGCGGGCGCTCGTCCGCCGTTCTCGACGTAGCCGAGGTTGTCGCGTGTGGGCGCGCCCTCTCGTCCGCGCGGCTGATAGTTCGCGTCGAGGCGATGCACCGGGCTGTCCTGCTCGTGCTGCGTCCACCAGCCGTGCTCGGTGTCGGTGCGCGGAAGGTTGTTGGCGCCGAAGGCCTGCCCCTGATGCGGCATGCACGCGGCGAGGTTGTCTTGATACCCGTCGACGAGGTTCGAACACGGATCTCCGCGTCCTCGCTGACGACACGCGTTCTGACCGAGGTGCCCCGCCTGACACGTCGAGAGCCATCGCTCGCGATCGGTCGGCGCGGGCGGAGGCCACGGCCCGCGTTTGGGGTAGTCCTTGTCGAAGTCCTTGGGACGCGTGGCCGGACGACCCTTCGCGACCCACTCGTCGTAGGCGCTGGTCTTCGCGCGCGCCTTGTCGATGCGCTTCGAGACCTGGTCGTAGGACCCGAAGTCCTCGGGCTCGTAGTTGCACTTCGCGAGGGCCGCGATGCACTCCGCCGAGAACATCGCGTTGCCCCCGGCCTTGAGAAAGTTGATGGGCGTGTGCGGGGTCGGTGTCGGCGCAGATCCCATGGGCTTGCAGAGGCTCCTCCGCGGCCCCCAGATGCCGCCGCGGTACCGCGCACCGTAGGGGGTGCACCCGCCCATCTGCAAGCGCGATCATCGCCCGCGCGCATCGTCGCGCGGCACGCGCCGTCGCGTCTAGAGCCCCTGTCCGCCCGAGAACTCCACGCGCTGTCCGTTGAGCCATCGCGACTCGGGCGCGAGCAGCATCGCCACCGCGCCGCCGATGTCGTCGGGAACGCCCACGCGACCGAGCGCCGTCGCCGCCGCGATCATCTTGTTGAGCTGCGCGTTGTCGCGCACGTGGCCGCCGCCGAAGTCCGTCTCGATCGCACCGGGCGCGATCACGTTGGCCGTGATGCGACGCGGGCCGAGCTCCGCCGCGAGGTAGCGCGTGAACACCTCCAGCGCGGCCTTCATCGACCCGTACGCCGCGTAGCCCGGGAACGTGATGCGCGACAGGCCGCTCGACACGTTGAGCACGCGTCCGCCGTCGTTCATCAGCGGCAGGAGCGTCTGCGTGAGCAGAAACGGCGCCTTGAAGTGCACGCGGTACACCTCGTCGAGCTGCGCCGCCGTGGTCTGCGCGATCGGCGCGTGGAGCCCGGTGCCCGCGTTGTTCACCAGGTAGTCGAAGCGCTCGCGGCCGAAGGTGCGCGCGAGCTCCGACGAGACCGCGCTGGCGAAGGCTTCGAAGCGGTCGCTGTCGCCCACGTCGAGGCGCAGCGCGGCGGCGCGACGGCCCTTCGCCACGATCTGCTCGCGCACGGCGGCGGCCTCTGCCTCCGCGGACTTGTAGGTGAAGATCACGTCGACGCCACGGTCGGCGAGGTGCAGGGCCATGCTGCGTCCGAGGCCGCGGCTGCCGCCGGTGATGAGGGCGATGGGGGTCTCGGGGGACGCGTTCGCGGTGGTCATGGGGGATGTCTCTCCGTCGTCGGTTGTTCCGACGGACAGAACGATGCGTCCGCACCCTGGCGTCGCGGAAGCCACAAAGCCTTGACCAGTCTGTTCCGAATCACAGAACAATCACCGCATGGAGATCGACGCCGTTCGGATGTTCGTCCGCGTCGCCGAGCAGGCGAGCTTCACCCGCGCCGCGGAGCACCTCGGCGTCTCGAAGGGGCGCGTCTCCACCGCCGTGCAGGCCCTGGAGACCGAGCTCGGATGCCGCCTGCTCCAGCGCTCGACGCGGGCCGTACGGCTCACCGACGACGGCGAGCAGTTTCTCGCGCGGGCCCGCGCCTGGGTGGCCGAAGGCGAGGAACTCTCCGCGATGTTCCAGACGCCCGGCGACCTCCGCGGCACCGTGCGCGTCGATGCGCCCAACGGACTCGTGCGCAGCGCGATCCTCCCGCAGCTCCCGTCGCTCCTCGCGGCGCATCCGCTCCTCGACGTGTACGTGAGCAGCACCGACCGCCGGGTCGACGTGGTGCGCGAGGGCTTCGACTGCGTGCTCCGCGTGGGCCGTGTCACCGAGCCCGGACTCACCGTGCGCCGCCTCGGCACCCTCACGATGATCAACTGCGCGTCGCCCGCGTACCTCGCGCGCATGGGCGTTCCGCGCACGCTCGACGACCTCGATGGACACCTCGTCGTGCACTACGCCTCGGGCCGTGGCGTCACCGCGCCGGGCTTCGAGTACCGCGACGGCGACGTCTACCGCGAGCGTCCGATGCGCGCGCGGGTGACCGTCAACAACAGCGACGCGTACACCGCCGCGTGCCTCGCGGGCCTGGGCATCATCCAGTCGCCGTGCCTCGGCATGATCCCGCGCATCGCCGCGGGTGAGCTCGTCGAGGTGCTGCCGCAGTACGCCAGCGAGCCCATGCCCGTGTCGCTCGTGCACGCCCACGGACGCCGCGTTCCGCGCCACGTTCGCGCCGTGATGACCTGGATCGCCCAGCAGGTGACGCCGCACCTCGCGTGACCGCGCGAGGGCCTCTCGAAACGCTCAGCCCGGCGCGCACCCGCCGCCCACGCAGGTGCCCGCGCAGCAGTCTGCGTCGGCGCTGCACGAGCCGCCGGTGTTGCGACACGGAGGCGGCGCGCAGCTCCCGCGCGTGCACACGCCCGAGCAGCAGTCTGCGGCCGTGGTGCAGGCCATGCCGGTGACCGTGCACGGGGCCGCGCACGCGCCGTTGCGGCAGGTGTTGGGCGCGCAGCAGTCGCTGTCGCTCGCGCACGCACCGGAGACCGCCGCACACGGAGGACGACACATTCCGCCCGTGCACGTCGACGGCGCGCAGCAGTCGGCGCTGGTGGCGCAGGTTCCGCCCGAGGTGTTGCAGGCCGCGCGGCACGTTCCGCCGCGGCAGGTGTTGGGCGCGCAGCAGTCGGTGTCCGTCGCGCAGGTGGCGCCGGTCGCGCGGCACATCGGGGCCGTGCAGCGTCCGCCGGTGCACGCGTTGGGGGCGCAGCAGTCGGCGCTCGTCGCGCACGCGCCCGCGGTGGGAACACACGCCGAGCGACACGCGCCCGCGATGCACACGCCCGGCGCGCAGCAGTCGGCGTTGGTGGCGCACGGTCCCTCCGAGGGCGTGCAGGCCACGTCGCACACGCCGCCGCGGCACACCGACGGCGCGCAGCAGTCGGCGTTGGTGGCGCAGGCGCCGCCGCGCGCGGTGCAGGCCGTGGCCACGCGGTCGAGGGCCCAGAAGGGGCGGTGGTTGTCTTCCGCGAGTCCCTGAAAGGGCAGACGGAACGCAGGACGGCTCGCGTCGGCGGCGCCCGTGGCGGCCGCGTCGAGGTCGAGGGCCGCGACCCAGAGCTGCTCGTGGCGTCCGAGGCGCGACGCGCCCGAGAGCACGCCGCCGTAGTCGCGCGTCGAGCTGAAGGCCACCCACGCGTAGTCGTCGGGAACGCCCGACGGCGCCCACGTCGGCATGTTGTCCTGCACCGTGGCGGTGGTCACCACGCCGTTGTTGATGACGGTGTTTGCGCGGGTGAGGGCGCGGGGCTGCGAGCCGTCGGCGCGCATGAGCCAGAGGTCGCTCGTCGGGTCGTTCTGACCGTTGCCCGTGGAGTGCGTCCACGCGATCCAGCGGCCGTCCCACGAGAAGCTCGGGAACTGGTTCGTGTCGTTGTTCGCGCCGGTTCCGTAGAGCACGCGCGACGGTCCCCACGCGTTCATCGGGAGGATGTCGACGGTCGCGATGCGTCCGCCCGCCACGCCGCGGTCGCGGTCGGCGGCGCTCTGCACGAAGGCCATGCGCGCGTCGTCGGGCGACCAGTCGGGCTGCGTTCCGTACGTGCGCGCGGCGAGGGGAACGGTGTTGATCACCGACCCGTCGGTGGCGCGTCGCTGCGTGAGCACCCCGCGCGCGGCGGTCACCACGCGGGTCTCGTCCGTCGAGAAGGTGCTCCAGAACATGGGGATCGCGCGGCCGTTGAGCTGCGTCACGATGCGCGGCGGCGGACGCGTCGGCGACACCTCGACCACCCAGAGGTTGTTGCCGCCCACGTCGGCGGCCATGCGGTTGCCGCGGCGCGAGAGCGTGTGGCACGCGACGCACTGACGGTCGGCCTCGGCGGGCGTGAGAAAGTTCGTGGGCTCGGCGTCGCCCACCGTCGCGCGACGGACGCCCTGCACCGTGGTGCTCCAGTAGTAGATCGCGCCGGGCACGGGTCCGCGCGAGAAGCCCACCGAGAGCGTCGACGAGCGGAAGAACGTCGTCGGTGCCGCGGCCGACGCCGCATCGACAGTGACGCGCACGCTGCCTCGCGGGTTCGAGCCGGCGATGTAGCGCCAGATCTCCAGCGTGGGTTCGAAGCACCCGAGGCCCGTGCCCGCCATGGTGCACGTCGGATGCGCGCCGTCGGTGTAGACCACCACGCGCGTGCGGTCGCTCTCGAAGGTCACGCGAAAGCGGTCGTTGCCCGTGCCCCGGCGCCACTGGAACAGCACCTTGTAGACGTTCTGCGGGAACACCGTCTCGTTCGCGGGATACACCCACGCCGGCGTGCGCATCGCGTCGCTGCCCGCCGTCGCCGTCGTCGGAAAGGCCGTCTCCACCCCCGCGGGCGCCGTGGGCGCGCGCACCGCGAAGTCGAGCACGATGCGCACGCTCGCCGTGGCCGCGAGGGTGCCCTGGCGCGCGGTCACCACCACGTCGCCACCGACGGTGTTCGTGGTGGTTCCGACGCCCATCGTGGTGAGCGTGAGGGCCTCGGGGCGGTCGACGGTCCAGAGCGCGGGCACGACCACCATGCGGCCGTCGCGGGTGCGTCCGCGGGCGGTGAAGGTCTGCGACACGGGCGCGGTCATCGAGGTCACGCGCAAGGTCGTGAGCGGCGGCTCGATGGAGAGCGCCACCAGCGTGTCGTCGGGCGCATCGGTCGCCACGTCGCGCGCGGTGCCATCGGCGCCGGACCCCGTGTCGGCCGCAGATCCATCGCGCGCCGCGCCATCGCCCGCCGCACCGTCACGTGGAGGTCCGTCGAGGGGCGGCACATCGAAGGTCGGCACATCCAATCCCGTCGCGTCGAGGCCCGGCACGTCGGTGCCTCCCTCGGCGCCCTGCGCGTCGCTGCCGTCGGCGCTCGCATCGGGCGTGGCGGTGATGCCGAGCGAGCCGCTGCACGCCGCGAGCAGCGAGGCGAGGAGCGCGAACTTCCCCTTCGTGATGGTCGATCCGGTGCGCATGCGCGAAGACCTCCGCGAGACGTCAGCGCCATGATGCGACGACCGCGCGCAGCACCGTGCGGGCAATGATTGCGCATTCGCAGGGGCGCAGCGGGTGACGCGCACCGCCCTCCCGCGCGGAGGTTCTCCCGGGTAGCGTCGGCGTCGTGCGATCACTCCTCTTCGCTGCGCTCGTTCTCGTGACGGTGCCCGCGCGCGCCGACGACGTGTGGACCACGCCGTACCCCGGCATCCGTCTGCTGCGTCGCACGACGGCGCGTCCGACGGTGACCTGGGTGGCGGTGATCGACAGCTGCGCGCCGGGCGTTCGCTTCCGTGTGACGGCGCCCTCGGAGGGAACGCGCACGACCTCGTCGTTCGGCCGTCTCGTGGGCGCGCAGCTCGCGATCAACGGCGACTTCTTCGACCATGATTTCGGGCTCAACGTGGGCAACGGGCAGCGCTGGCCCCAGCCCGACACGGAGACGAGCGGCAACTTCTCCGTGGGCGCGAACCGCATCGAGATGACGGCCGATCAGGTGGTGCTGCCGGGACCGTATCCGTGGGTGACCGAGCAGCTCGGCGGGCGATGGACGCTCCTCGACGACGGCGTCGCGCGCCGCGGCATCGACGACAACGGACCCGCTCCCGGAGGCTTCGTCTGCGCGCCGGGGCTGCGCCATCCGCGCACGGCCATCGGGCTCTCGCGCGATCGCGGAACGGTGTTTCTCCTCGTGGCCGACGGGCGTTCGAGCGCGAGCGCGGGGCTCACCTGCGACGAGGAGATCGACCTCTTCCTCGAGCTCGGCGCCCACGACGCGATGGGCCTCGACGGCGGCGGATCGTCGACGCTCTGGACCTCCTCCGCGGGCGTGGTGAACCACCCCTCCGACGGCACGGAGCGCACCGTGGGCGACCACCTCGCGGTCTTCGCGACGGGCACCGGCGCCGCCCCGCACTGTGGACGTCGCGCGGTGGTGACCGAAGCCTCGATGTCGCTCCCCGTGAGCACGGCGACGCTGCCCACGGTGACGGCGCGCACGGCACCGTCGCGGCTCCGTCTTTCAACGCCGACGCGCCTCTTCGACACGCGCACGGCCGCATCGAGCGCACGCCTCGTGCGCGGCGACGGAAGCACCGCGGGCCCGCTCTCCATCGCGAGCACGGGAACCTTCTCCGACTGGGCTCCCTCGGGTGTGGCGGGCGACGCGACGGCGGCGTGGCTCAACGTGACGGCGGTCGCACTCGACGCGTCGGGCTACGTGGTGGTGTACCCGTCGGGCGCCGCGCGTCCGGCCACGTCGAACGTGAACTACGAGCCCGCGCGGGTGGTGGCGAACGCCGTTCCCGTGGCCTTCGGTGCGGGGCGCGCGGTGAGCTTCGCGGCGCACACGAACGTCGACGCGGTGGTCGACCTGATGGGCGCCTTCGGACCGTCGGGCGCGGGACTCACCCCCCTCGCGCCGACGCGGGTGCTCGACACGCGCACGCCGTCGATGCCGTTGCGCGCGGGCGTTGCGCGGGCCGTCGACGTGGGCGCGCCCGCCAACGCGACGGGGGTGATCGCGACGGTGGCCGTGGTCGCAGGAAGCGCTCCTGGCTTTCTCACCACCGCCCCCTGCGGCGTCGCCACGCCCTCGACGTCGAACGTGAACTTCGCGGCGGGCGACGTGGTGGCCAACGCGGTGCTCTCGGGCCTCGGCGCGGGACGCCTGTGCCTCACCTCCTCGGTCGACGTCGATGCTGTGGTCGACGTGACGGGATGGCTCTCGCCCGCAGGTGCGCTCTCGTACGTGGCGCTCGACCCGACGCGGGTGCTCGACACGCGCACGACCTCGACCCCGTGGACGGGCCGCACCGCCGCAGGCCAGGTGCTCGCGGTGCCTGTGCAACGCCTCGCGGGAATGCCCTCGAACGTCGGCGCTGCCGCGGTGAACGTGACGATCACCGACGCCGAGGCGCCGGGCTTCGCGACGGTGTTTCCATGCGGGGGCGCGGTGCCGATGGCCTCGTCGGTGAACTTTCCGGCGACGCGCGCGGTGGGCGCGCTGTCGGTGAGCGCGGTGGGCGGCGGCGAGCTGTGTGTGCGCACGAGCGTGCGGGCCCACGTGCTCGTCGACGTGCTGGGCGTGTGGGTTCCGGCGCCGGTGCCCGTCGATGCGGCGGTCGACGCGACGGTCGATGCGCGTGTCGATGCGACGGCCGATGCGGCCACCGCGCGCGACGTGTCGGGTGAGGCGGGCGCGGTCGATGCGGGGGCCGATGTGTTCCGCGCGGAGGCGGGCGCGGACGCGGCGACGGTCGACACCACGGGCACCGCAGACGGCGCGCGCGCCGAGGACGCGGGCCTGCGGGTGGCCTCGCCAACGGGCTGCGGGTGCCGTGCAGGGCGTTCCGACGGCGGGGTGCGGGACTCAGGGTGGATGGTGCTGCTGGCGGCCCTGCGAGGCGCGCAACGGCGTCGGAGGCGGCGCGCAGCGGAGGGTGGAGGGCGTTCGGGCGCAGGTTCCACGCGTTCCGACGCGGGTTGAGGGCGTCGCAGCGCACGATTCTTCGTGTTGGATCGCGGGTTCATCGCGTCAGACCGCGGTGTATCGCACCCAATTCCTTGGACACCAGTCAGTACTACGCAGCCTTCGCGAGA
>CAMFHP010000057.1 GCA_945952225.1 uncultured Myxococcaceae bacterium | reverse complement strand
GGCGCCGCGCGTGACGCAACGACGACCGCGGTGACCACCGGGAACCCCGGCGCCGCGCGTGACGCAACGACGACCGCGGTGACCACCGGGAACCCCGGCGCCGCGCGTGACGCAACGACGACCGCGGTGACGCACGGGAACCCCGGCGCCGTGCATCCAGCGGGAATCCCGTGCGGTGATGCGTCCGGTGCCGACACGCGGATCGCAGCGCGCGATGACAACCGTCATCGTCTGCGCGACCTGGTCGGCGCTACGTGCGGGGCATGAGAAGCCTCGCACTCGCCTCGATGGTCGCCGCGCTCACGGTCGTCTCCGGTGCCTCGCTCGCGCAGACCGTCGCGCCCGCCGCACCGCCCGGCCCCATGGCCCGCGCGCGCTACTCGCTGCCGTGGAACCTCCGCCCTGCCATCGCGCCCAACCTCGTGCGGATGGATGTCGCCGTGGCCTTTCAGAGTGCCGCGACGAGCACCGCGACGCTGCTCACGGGGGGCGGGCGTCCCTTCGCGGCGCTGCCCGATCTCGGGCTCTACGGACGCCTCGGTGTGGTCACGCACGCGCCCGACCAGGCCGATGGACGCCAGGCCCTCGTGAACCCGCTGCTCTTCGCCCTGTGGACCCCGCAGCTCGCGCCGGGATGGCGTCTGCCGGTGTTCCTCGGCGTGACCGTGCCTGTGGGCGCAGGCAGTGACAGCTCGCCCGCGCAGCGCGCCACCTTCGCGAGCGGCGTGTACACGCGCCAGGCGATGGACAACGCCCTCTTCGCCGCGGACTACCTCACCGTGATGGGCGGCGCGGGCGTGATGTGGATGGGCCATGGGCTCACCGCGCAGGCCGAGTTCACGGTGCTCCAGCTCACGCGCGTGTGGGGCGAGACCGTCAACGCCGACGCGAGCCGCACCAACTTCACCACCGGCGCGCACGTGGGCTACCAGCTCGTTCCGTGGCTCACGGTGAGCGTCGAGGCCCACTACCAGCGCTGGCTCTCGGACCCTGCCGCCGTCGTCGCCGCCGCGCCCGCAGGCAACCCGCTCAGGCGAGACCAGTTCACCGTCGGCGGAGGCCTTCGCGGCAACTTCGCGGTGGGCTCCGCGCTGCTCCGTCCGGGCGTCGCGTTCTTCGCTCCGACGGGCGGATTCATGAACGCGACCGACTACCGCATCGTGCAGTTCGACCTCGCCGTTCCGCTCTGAACGACGGGGCGATGGGGTGTGTGACCGATGTCATCGTCGCGCGGCGCGGTCGGTGCCCATATCCCACGGATGTCGGCGCTGCTTCCCGTGTTTCGTGGAGAGGTCTCTCGTGCGCCGTGGCGCGCCGAGGTGGTGGCACCCCGCGCGGTGCGCCTCTCGGTGACCGACCGCTGCGACATGGCCTGCGTCTACTGCCGCCCGGCGGGGAGCGAGACGTGGGTCTCTCCGCGCGACCGCCTCGACGTCGACGCGTGGACCTCGCTCGTGGCGGCCCTCACGGCGGGCGGCATCCGTCGCGTGCGCATCACCGGCGGCGAACCGCTGCTGTACCGAGACCTGGTGCACCTCGTCGAACGCCTCGCGACGTTGGGCCTCGATGACCTCGCGCTCACCACCAACGGCGCGCGTCTCGGGTCGATGGCGAGGTCGCTGCGCGCCGCGGGGCTCCGTCGCGTGAACGTGTCGCTCGACTCGCTCGACGCGCCAACCTTCGCGCGCATGACCCGCGGCGGAGACCTCACGCGCGTGCGCCGCGGCCTCGACGCGGCCTGCGCGGCGGGCTTCGACGAGGTGAAGACCAACACCGTGGTGCTCCGTGGCGAGAACGACGGCGAGCTCGATGCGATCACACAGCACGTGTGGTCGCGCGGGGCCACGCCGCGCTTTCTGGAGCTCATGGGCGTGGGCGAGGGGCGCGTGCTCGGCGAGGGCGCGCGGGTGTCGAGCGCGGCGCAACGGGCTGCGCTCGCACACCTGCTCGATGACGGTGACGGTGCGCGCGAGGCCGAGCGGGGACCGGCCGTGTACCTCCGCGCGCGAGACGGGAGCGGGCGTCGCGTGGGCTTCATCGCGGGCGCGACGGAGACGTTCTGCGAGGGCTGCGATCGGCTCCGTGTGACGAGTGATGGGGTGTTGCGGTCGTGTCTGGCGCGCACGTCGGGGGTGGCCGTCGGTGCGGTGCTCCGTGAGGGCGCCGAGGGAGACGCGCTGCGCGCGGCGATGCGCGTGGCGTGGAGCGACAAGCCCGATGGCGCATGGCGCGGATGCACCGAAGAGAGCGCCGCGTCGGTGAGCATGCGCGCGACGGGCGGGTGATCGGGGGGCCGTGAGCGCGCGCCCCACCGAACCGACCCGCGCTGTCCGCTTCTGGAAGCGCCGGGCAGCGCCCGGTGCGCCTCCCACGGAAGCATCGGTGGTGACCGAACGGAACCCCGGTCCGCCCGACGCCCTGGACCACCCGAAAGTGCCCTCCAGGTCACTCCCGCGTGCTTCGAAGCACCCGAAAGTGCCCTCCAGGTCACTCCCGCGTGCTTCGAAGCGCCCGAAGGTGCCCTCCACGTCACCCGATCGCGCACCCACTCACGCGCGGAGTGCCCTCCACGTCACTCCCTCGCGCACTCGACCACCGGAAGGTGCCCTTCACGTCACTCGATCGTGCACCCACTCACGCGCGGAGTGACCTCCACGTCACCCGATCGCGCTCTCACTCACGCGCGGAGTGACCTCCACGTCACTCGATCGCGCACTCACCACGCGCGCAGGCACCCTTCTGGTCACCCGCGTGCTGCTTCGATCCATCGTCCGGCGCCCTCGACCCCGCTCACCCGTGGCCCTCGTCGCGCGGTTGGTATGCGCAGAGCGGATCTTCGCCCAGCGGATCACCCCAGGCCGCCAGTGCGCGGGCCCGCGAGCCGCCACACACGCGCCGGAACGGGCATCGCCCGCACTTGCCCTGGAGCCCATCGGCGTCGCGCAGCGAGGTGAACAGCGGATGCGCGCGGTACACCGCCGCGAGCGCGTCGGTGCGCACGTTGCCCGCGCTCATGGGCATGAACCCGCTCGGGTAGATCTCGCCCGTGTGCGACACGAAGAGGATCCCCACGCCGTCGGTGATGCCCCGCATGCCGCGCACCACGCCGCGCTCGTCGACGTCGCGGAGCATCCCGCGCGCGTCGTCGCGCTGATGCCGTTGCAGGAGCACGCGGCGAAAGTGCGGCGCCGCCGTGGTCTTCACATCGAAGGGCGCGGTCGCGGCGAGGTCGGCGAGCGCTTCGAGCATGACCTCCACGTCGTGCGCGCGCATCAGCAGCGAGGCCCCCGCCCGCCCCGTGGGCACCACGAGGAACACCGCCCACAATGACACGCCGAGCTCACCCGCGAGGGCCGCCATGGGGGCGAGCGCGCGGCGGTTGTGCGGCCCCACCGAGGTGTTGATCTGCACCTGCGCACCGGCCTCGCGCGCGGCCCGCACGATGCGGAGGCTCTCGGCGAAGCTCCCGGGAACACCGCGGAACGCGTCGTGGCTCTCGGCGTCGGGCGCGTCGAGTGACACGGCGATGCGCGTGGCCCCCGCGCGCACCAGCGAGCGGATGCGGTCGTCGGTCATGCGGGGCGTTCCCGACGGGGTGACCGTCATCGTGAGGCCCAGCGAGACGCCGTGTGCGACGAGCGCTTCGAGGTCGTCGCGCTTCGCAGGATCACCGCCCGTGAGCACCACCACGGGCGTTCCGAGGTCGCGCATCGCGCGCAGCAGGGCGAAGCCCTCGTCGGTGTCGAGCTCGCCGTGGTGGCGGTCGGGCGTCGCGCTCGCGCGGCAGTGCTGACACGCGAGGTCGCAGGCCTGTGTCACCTCCCAGATCGCGAGCAGTGGATGGTGGTCGAAGTCGAGCGAGGGCGCGCTGCGCGGCGCGTGGCGCGTGAGGGTGTCGATGCCCATGGAGATCAGCCCGCCCTTCCGTCGACGCGCGGCGCGGTGAGCACCGGGAGGTACGCGACCACGAAGAGCGCGAAGGCCGCGGACCAGAGCGCTCCCGAGGCCACGAGCAGCGCGCGGTACTGCGCGAAGAGCACCCACGGCGCCAGCACGCGGAGCACCGCCGCGAGGGTCACCATCGCGAACGAGAGCGCGACCGTGCGCGTGGCCGTGATCGCGCGGCCGGTGTGTCCGAGGGCGACGCGGGCCATCATGCCGAGCGTGAGCGATCCGATGGCGCCCGCGGTGAGCGCGTGCGTGGCGAGCGTGGTCGCGTGCGGGCCGAGCCACGGGGCGAGCGCGCGCATCGCGAGGCCGACGCAGAGCCAGCCGTAGCCCGCGTGGAGGATCCACAGCATCGGGTTGCGCGCGGTGTGACGCGCGCCCCAGTGCCACGCCCGCGCGACGGCGAGCGTCGCGGTGACCATCGCGACGAGCGAGGTGGGTGCGGTGTCGGGCGCGAAGGCCGAGAGCGCCGTGAGCACGCCCATCGAGAGCACCGCAGCGTGGTCGAGCCACGGGATGTTGCGGATCGATTCCACGCGCGTCGCGTTGCGCGTGAACATCGGAAAGACCCGCCCGGCCATGGCGACCATGAAGAAGGTCACCACGTCGACGGCGACGAGCGATCCCCGGCGGCGCCACGCGGAGAGCACACCGAGGGCGTCGAGGTGCGTCGCGAGGTTGCAGAGCCACAGCGCGCCCAGGGCCACCACCATCACGTAGTTGCGACGGTTGCCCGTGGCCACGAGCGGACGCGCGAGCACCGCGGTGAGCGCGGGCAGGAACGCGAGGTCGACGGCCGCCGCCACGCCCCGCGGGAGGTGCATCGCGAAGAGCACCGCGACACGCCCGAGGAGCCACAGGGTCGCGAGCGCGTAGAGGGGGGCGCCCACGGCGGTCTCGCGCTGCGTCCAGTTGCCGACGGCGGTGAGGAGAAAGCCCGCGAGCACGGCGACGGAGAAGCCGAAGACCATCTCGTGCGCGTGCCAGTACAACGCGCCGAAGTACGCGCCGGGATCGAAGCGCGAGAACAGCGCCGCGAGCCACAGCGGGAGGAGGGCTGCCGCGAACACGCCTGCGAGGAGAAAGAACGGTCGAAAGCCCTTCTGCCCCAGCGCGAAGCGCGGTGCGTCGGGGGCGGCGGGGACCTCGCCGACGAGGTGCAATCCCAGGGGGCGCGTCTTCATGGCGCTCACGCTAGGCACCGCAGGTCGAGGCCGACAACGCGGCGCGCCCGCAGCGATGACGGATGTCATGGGCCCCCTGCACACGCGCTCCGTGAAGCGCCCGCAAGCACCGCCGTGTTTCGCAGCTCGCAGCGCCGTGACGCCGCGCGGTCATGACCGATGTCATGGGTCGTTGCGCGAAACGGGACGAGTGTCCCTCCCGTGCGAACCCCCGTCACCCTCATCGACGATCTGCTGGAGCGCGGCCGCGTCGCGGACCTCGAAGCCCGTCGCGTCGGTGACCAGCAGCCCCCGTTTCTGCCACTCGCTCGCCGTGCGGATCACGGTCTCGACGCGCGCGCTCACGAGCCGCGCGAGCGAGGCCCGCGAGAGGGCCAGCGGGATGCGCAGCGCGCCCCCCTCGTCGGTGTCGCCGAAGCGCTCGCCGAGGTGCAGCAGCAGCGCCGCGAGCCGCTGGGGAACGGCCCCCGCGCTCAACACATCGATGCGCGAGCGGAGCATCTCCGTGGCGTCGCAGAGCACGCGGTTGGCGGCCATCGCGAGGCTCGGGTCTTCGCGCATGGCGTCGAGCACGGGCTCGGCCCGCACCGCGAGCACCTCGACGTGGTCGCCGTGGGCGATGGCCTCGGCGGGCCAGGGCTTTCGGTTCAGCACGGCCACCACGCCCACACACTCGCGCGGACCGAAGAGGGCGAGGGTGGCCACGTCGCCCGTGGGCATGCGCCGGAGCACCTGCACGAGGCCGCGCTGCACGAGCATGAAGCGGTCGGCGAGCGCGCCCGGTCGCCAGAGCGCCGCGCCCTCGTCGACGCGCACGAGCGCGGTCTCTCGCGCGAAGCGGTGCAGCGACGACGGGGCCACGTCGCGGAACAGGGGACTCACTCGCAGGCGGCTCTCGATCTCGTCAGGGCGCATCGCGGCGCCGATGGTACCGACACCGCCGCGCCCACGGAGCACACGATGCGACGCGCGCTGATCTTCGTCATGTTCGCCCTCGCCTCGCTCGGATGTGACGGCCCGGCGCGCTACGCCGACCCGACGCGCACGTTCGCCGACGCGGGAGCGCGCGATGGGGAGACCTTCCCGGTGACGTTGCACGTTCCGCGGTCGACGACGGCGATCGAGGGCACGGTGCTCGACCCGCACGGCGAGCCCGTCGAGGTGCGCTGCGTGACCTGCCACGCGGTGCTCCAGCCGCCGCCCGCGCTGCCCGTGAGCGCGCAGTCGATCGGCGGGCCCCACGCGGGGTTGCGCTTCGAGCACGGCGACAACGCGTGTGCGTCTTGCCACAACCCCGCGCACTTCGACCGGCTGCGGCTCGCGACGGGAGAGTCCATCGCGATGACCGACGCGTTTCGCCTGTGCGGCCAGTGCCACGGCCCGCAGCGACGCGACTGGGAGCACGGCGCCCACGGCGGCATGAACGGCCACTGGGACCTGCACCGCGGACCGCGCGTTCGCAACCACTGCATCGACTGCCACGACCCGCACGCGCCGCGCTTTCCGCGCTTCATGCCCATGCCTCCGCCGCGCGACGTCGCGCACGGCGCACCCCACGGCGCACCCCACGGAGCGAGCCATGAGTGACGACCCCCGCCCGACGCGCCGCGTGGCGCTCAAGGTGCTCGGCGCATCCCTCGGTGCGGGCGCCTTCGCGCGCGCCCTCGCGCCGCTGCAACAGATCGAGAAGTACACCTCGCCCGCGGAGTTTCTCCAGAAGCACTACCGCGAGCTCTCGCGCGACGAGCTCCATGCGGTGCTGCGCCGCCTCGAAGGCGAGACGAAGAACCGCTACGGCCGCGAGGTCACCATCCGTGACATCCGACCGACGGAGGGCGTGCAGTTCGCCTACGCGCTGAACCTCTCGGTGTGCATCGGCTGCCGTCGCTGCGTCGAGGCGTGCCACGTCGAGAACAACCACGACCGCGCCTCGCACCAGTCGTACATCCGCGTGCTCGAGATGGAGCAGGGCTCCCTCGACATGGAGCGCGGCCGTACGGACTACGACCACGCGGTGCCAGCGCCCGGGCACTTCTACATGCCCGTGCAGTGTCAGCAGTGCCAGAACCCACCCTGCACCAAGGTCTGCCCCGTCGAGGCCACCTGGCAGGAGGCCGACGGCATCGTGGTGGTCGACTACAACTGGTGCATCGGGTGTCGGTACTGCGAGGCCGCGTGCCCGTACCACGCGCGGCGCTTCAACTGGCGCGCGCCCGAGATTCCCGCCGACGAGATCAACCCGCAGCAGTCGTACCTCTCGAACCGCATCCGGCCGCAGGGCGTGGTGGAGAAGTGCACGTTCTGTCTGCACCGCACGCGCGAGGGGCGGCTGCCCGCGTGTCTCGAAGCGTGCCCGACGGGCGCGCGCGTGTTCGGCAACGTGGCCGACCCCGACTCGGAGATCCGCTGGGTGCTGGAGCACAAGCGCATCTTCGTCCTCAAGGAGGAGCTCGGGACCATGCCGCGCTTCTTCTACTTCTTCGACGTGTGAGGGGACCGATGGGAGACCGCAACGGCGCCGCGGGTCACCGCCTGACCTATCCGGGCTTTCTGCTCCGCGTGCTCGACCGCGCCACCGACGGCACGTGGCGCTTCTACACCTGGATGTTCGTGCTCACGGCCATCGCGCTCGTGGGCATGAACGCCTGGGCGCAGCAGGTCGCGCGCGGCATGGCCCTCACGGGCATGAGCGACCACGTCTCGTGGGGGCTCTACATCGCCAATTTCACCTTCGCGGTGGGGCTCGCCGCGGGCGGCGTGATGATGGTGATCCCCGCGTACCTCTTTCACGACCGCGACATGCACGACGTGGTGATCGTGGGCGAGCTGCTCGCCATCGCGGCCATCGTGATGGCGCTGGGCTTCGTGGTGGTCGACCTCGGGCGACCCGATCGCGCGTGGCACCTGGTGCCGGGCATCGGGAAGTTCCACTGGCCCATCTCGATGCTCACGTGGGACGTCGTGGTGCTCAACGGGTACTTCGCGCTGAACCTCCACGTCGTGGGGTACCTGATCTACACGCGGTACCTCGGTCGACGGCCCGACCCGCGGTGGTACCTGCCCTTCGTGTTCGTCTCGATCGTGTGGGCCTTCTCGATCCACACGGTGACGGCGTTTCTCTACGCGGGCCTCGGGGGACGCCCCTTCTGGAACAACGCGCTCCTCGCGCCGCGCTTCCTCGCGTCGGCCTTCGTGACGGGCCCGGCGTTCATCGTGCTGACCCTCCAGCTCGTGCAGCGGTTCACGCGCTTTCGTGTGCCCGCGGGTGCCATCGACCTGCTCGTGTCGATCCTCCGCATCGCGTCGCTGGTGAACCTCTTCATGCTCGCCGCCGAGCTCTTCACCGACTTCTACACCGGCGGTCACCACGCGGCCGCGGCGCGCTACCTCTGGTTCGGCCTCCACGGCCACCGGGAGCTCGTGCCGTGGATCTGGTCGGCCCTCGCGCTCAACGTCGGCGCGGCGGTGGTGTTCCTCACGCCCGCGCTGCGCGCCCACCGCGCGGTGCTCAACGGCGCGCTCGTCGCGACCTTCGCGGGCGTGTGGATCGAGAAGGGCATGGGATTGATCATCCCGGGCTTCATTCCGAGCACGCTCCACGAGCTCGTGCCGTACACCCCCACGCTCGCCGAGTGGAAGGTCACCGCGGGCGTGTGGGCCCTCGGGCTCATGGTGTTCACCGTCGCGCTGAAGGTCGCGCTGCAGGCGATGACCGGCGAGATGCGCGCCCCCGACGCGCCGCCCCTCGACGAGGCGGAGGAAGCCCCGTCGCACGAGGGGTCTTCGCACGCGGAGGTGCGCTGATGCCCGTCGCCGGACTGGTGCTCACCCTCGCCGACCACGAGGGGCTCCGGGGTGCTGCGATCGCGACCTTCGAAGGCGACGCGCGGCTCATGGTGGGCGCGCTCGCACAGGGCGGACGGCTGCCCGTGGTGACCGACACGGCCACGCTGCGCGAGGAGCAGGACCTCTGGAACGAGCTCGCCCGCACGCCCGGTGTGCTGCTCGTCGACCTGGCCTTTCACGACTCCTCCGACGCGGGGGAGTTCACGTCCGCGGAGCTGCCTTCGAAGCAGCGCCGCGAGGAGCGCTGACGCGATGGAACGCAGGGATCTTCTCAAGCTCGCGGCCCTCTCGGCCGCCTCGTCGCTGGCCTCGCGTCGTGCGCTCGCGCAGGTGCCCTCGCAGGGCGCGCAGCCGCCGGCGCTCGACCCCTCCATCGCCGCGCGCACCGGCGCCGACGTCGTGTGGAACAAGGCCCCCTGTCGCTTCTGCGGCACGGGCTGCACCGTGCAGGTGGGCGTGCGCGGCGGGCGCGTCGTGGCCATCGCGGGCGACCGTCTCGCACCGGTGAACCGCGGGCTCCTCTGCGTGAAGGGCTACCACGTGGGCCTCGCGCTCTACGGCACGGACCGCCTCACGCGCCCGATGCTCAAGCGCAACGGACGCCACGAGCCCATCACCTGGCCCGAGGCCATCGACGTCATCGCGCGACGTGTGATGGCGAACCCCCGCGGCTTCGCGTTCTACGGCAGCGGCCAGTGGACGATCCCCGAGGGCTACGCCGCGCAGAAGTTCATGAAGGGCGGCCTCGGCAGCAACCACATCGACCCGAACGCGCGGCTCTGCATGGCCTCCGCGGTGACGGGCTACATGAGCACCTTCGGCGTCGACGAGCCCTACAACTGCTTCGACGACCTCGACCACGCCGACGTGGTGGTCCTCTGGGGCAACAACATGGCCGAGATGCACCCGGTGCTGTTCTCGCGCCTCATCGACCGTCGCACGCGGGGCGAGCGCGTGACGCTCATCGACATGACCACGCGGCGCACGCGCACGTCGGCCTTCGCCGACCACGTGCTGCTCTTCAAGCCCCACGGCGACCTCGCGCTCGCCAACGGCATCGCCGCGGAGCTCCTCCGACGCGGCACCCTCGACCGGAGCTTCGTCGAGTCGTTCTGCGCGTTCCGCAAGGACAAGGCGACGCCCGATCTCAACGGCGAGGCGATGACCTTCGACGAGTACCGCCAGCGCGTGGCGCCCTACACCCCCGAGCGCGTGGAGCAGCTCTCGGGCGTCTCCGCGGCCGACGTGCGGATGCTCGCCGACCTCTTCTCCGACCGCTCGAAGAAGATCCTCTCGCTCTGGTGCATGGGCATGAACCAGCACACGCGCGGCACGGCGATCAACCGCATGGTGCACGGCGTCCACATGCTCTCGGGGCACTTCGGGCGACCGGGCGACGGACCGCAGAGCCTCACGGGACAGCCCTCGGCGTGCGGCACCGCGCGCGAGGTCGGCACCATCGCGCACCTGCTCCCCGGCGGGCTTCTCGTGGCCAACGCCGAGCACCGTCGCATCGCCGAAGAGATCTGGAACGTGCCCGCCGGGCGCATCCACCCGACGCCCGGTTATCACACCGTGCAGATGTGGGAGAGGTTCAGCACCGCGCACGATCGCGGTGGCGACATCGACACGATCTGGGTGCAGGTCACCAACCCCGCGCAGTCGCTCCCCAACCTCGAGAAGCTCTTCGCGCCGTCGCGCGCGATGGCCGACAAGTTCCTCATCGTGTCCGACGTGTACCCGACGGCCACGGTGCGCGCGGCGGACCTCATCCTCCCGTCGGCGATGTGGGTCGAGAAGAACGGGATGACCGGCAACTCCGAACGCCGCACGCAGCAGTGGTTCAAGATGGTGAATCCGCCGGGCGAGGCGCGGCCCGACGTGTGGCAGACGATCGCCGTGGCCCGCAGGCTCTTCGAACTGGGCCACCCCGGGATGCGCGACCGCGACGGGGCCTTTCTCTTCCGCATGCGCAACGCCTCGGGCGCCGAGGTGCCCGCGTGGGACTGGGCCCACTTCGCCGACGTGAACGTCGACGAGCAGCTCTTCGAGGAGTACCGCCGCTTCTCGACGCACAAGCACAAGAACCTCGCGCCCTACGGCGAGTACGTGCGCGCCCGCGGGCTGCGCTGGCCCGTGGTGCAGCGCGACGGCGCGTGGCGCGAGACGCGGTACCGCTTCGTCGGCGGCGAAGACCCCCACGTCGCCCCCGGACGGCGCGTGCAGTTCTACCACTCGGTCACGCACGACGACCGCGCGCAGATCTGGTTCCACGACCACGTGAACCCGCCCGAGATGCCCGACGCGCAGTACCCCTTCTGGCTCTGCACCGGACGCGTGCTCGAACACTGGCACTCGGGCTCGATGACCATGCGCATCCCGCAGCTCCGACGCGCGATGCCCAACGCGTACGTCGAGGTGAACCGCGACGACGCCGCGCGCCTCGGCATTCGTGACGGCGACACGGTCACCCTCGAATCGCGTCGCGGATCGCTCTCGCTCCCCGCATGGATCGACGGCCGCGGCGCGCCTCCGCCGGGCACGGTCTTCGTGCCGTGGTTCGACGAGCGGCTGATGATCAACAACCTCACCCTCGACGCCCACGACCCCATCTCGAAGCAGCCCGACTACAAGAAGTGCGCGGTGCGTCTCGTGCTCGCGCGCCGCCCGGAGCGCACGCCGTGAGCGCCCCCCTCGACGCGCGCGTGCTCCACATCGGCGCGGCCGTCGCGATGGCCGTGGCCGTGGCGGGTCTCGTCACCAGCGTGCGCACCGAGCTCCCCGTGCGACGGCCCTCGCCCGTGGAGGCCACCGCGGGAGAGCTTCCGCGCGCGCCCACGTGGGCCGACGAGCAGCGCCGACACCACGACAACCGCCTGCGCCACGCGGGCAACCTCCGCGCGATGGCCTCCGCGCGCCCCGACCTCCGGGACGCGGGCGTGGTCACCGACGCGCAGCGCGCCGAGGCCCTCGAACGCCGCGCGCGCAATCGCGCCTACGACGGTGCGCCGCCGACGATTCCGCACCCCATCGCGCAACGCGACTGGCCCAACTGCATGACCTGCCACGGCGAGGGCATGCGCATCGCCGCGCAGACCGCGCCCGCGATCTGCCACACGACGATGCAGAGCTGCGTGCAGTGCCACGTGGTTTCGAACGGCCCCGTGCCCGGCGCTCCGCCCGCGGGAGCCCTCACCGAGACCAACACCTTCGCGGGCCTCGATGCGCCCGCCCACGGTGAGCGCGCGTGGCCCGGCGCGCCGCCGACGGTGCCGCACCCGACGCTGATGCGCGCGCGCTGCGAGAGCTGTCACGGGGCGTACGCGCTGGGACTCCGCACGAGCCATCCGTGGCGGCAGTCGTGCACCCAGTGTCACGGCCCGTCGGCCGCGTTCGACCAGCGTCCGCCCCTCGCGGAGAGCCCATGAACGAAGGGCTTCCCGAGATGTACGAAGCCACGCTCGATGGGCCTGCGCTCGACGCGCTCGTCGACGACATCGCGCGCGATACGACGGTGCTCGCGGTGCTCACGAAGGGCGGCGCCGAGGCCCTGGCCGAGGGCGGGGGCGTGACACTCCACGAGGCCGCGGCGCGGCTGCGGGCGGGGCGTGTGCGGGCGGTGCAGGTGCGGTACGCGCATCGGGGCGCGGTGTGGATGGACACGCTCCTCGCGACGTCGGCGGGCGTGCGGCTCGTGCGCATCGCCGCGCCGACGGGGTGAGCGCGATCAGCCGCCGTCGCGGTAGCAGAGGGTGACGGCGGGGGTCGTGGTGCAGTCGAAGTCGACGGAGGTGGTGCTGCAGTCGGTGAACCCGTCGCAGTCGTTGTCGATGCCGTCGGAGCACGTCGCGTTGGTGTTCTCCGCCCCACGACACGTACAGCCCGTGCGGAACGGCGCGCAGGCGCCGACGCAGGAGCAGTCGCGGTCCATGCAGTCGACGTAGCCGTCGCAGTCTTCGTCGATGCCGTTGGTGCACGCGGCCACGGAGTTCTCGCGCACCGTCGACACCACGCATCCCGAGTCGACGACGACGCCGCCGTCGCGGGGACACACGGTGACCGTCGCGGTGCGCGTGCAGTCGAAGTCGGCGTTGGCGCCGGTGCCCGCGGCGCCGCAGTCGATGAAGCCGTCGCAGTCGTCGTCGATGCCGTTCGAGCACGCGCTGTTGGTGTTCTCGGTGCCGCGCACCACGCAGGCGTCGCGGCCCGCGTCGGTCATGGAGCTCCCACAGAACGCGGTGCAGTTCGCGTCGTCGCAGTCGATGACGCCGTCGCAGTCGTTGTCGCGTCCGTCGCGGCAGAGCGCGCTCGTGGCCTCGCTGTTGGCCACGCAGGCGTCGACGGGCGCGGGGCTGTCGGGCGTTGCAGGAACGTCGGGCGTCGCGGGCGTGTCGGGCGTCGCAGGCACGTCGGGCGTCACGGGCACGTCGAAGCTCGGCGTGGGCGTGTCGTCGGTGGCGGCGTCGGAGGTCGCGGCGTCTTCGGTGTTGAACGTTCCGCTGCCGCTGCGGGGCGAGCCGCACGCGACGGGGAGGGCGAACGCAAACGCAAGCAGGAGCGGTGAACGGAGTCGCATGGCGGTCCTCGCGAGAAGGGGTAGTAGGCGCCGCGCGTCGTACACCAATCTCGCGCGTCGTGCGAAGGGGCGGCGCATCGTCAGCGCGTGCGCACTTCGTGAAGCGCATCGCGAAGGGCGCCGCGCATCACACCACCGTCACATCACGCCGGGCTCGACGGCCTTGCAGCGCCGTCCTGCGATCTTCACGCCCCAGAGGAGCAGCCGCCCCTTGTCGTCGCCGATCTCGCGGGGCGCGGGCACCACACACGTTCGCTGGAGCACGTAGCCGTCGACCACGGCGCGCGCGAGCTCGACCCCCAACGGATCACGGGCCCCGCGCCACACCCAGCGCACGCCCTTCTCCGTGAGGTCGAGCACGTACATCAGCGTGCCCGTCCAGCTGCGGAGCATGAAGACGCGCTCGCCCTGCTCGGTGCCGAGGGTGACGATGCGCCACTTGTCTTCGGCGCCCTCGGGGGTGAAGCCCGCGCGCAGCCTCGCCACCTCGTCGGGCGTGAGCGGCCACGAAACCTTCTCCTTCACGTGCTCGTCGGGGAGCTTCGCGCGCAGGGCCTCTTCGTCGACGGGGCACCCATCGAGGAACCACTGCATCGCCTTCGCGTCGTCGGGCGCCGTGCTCAGCGTGGTCGACATGGGCTCGACCCAGAGCACGCGCCGTCCGTTGGGCGAGAGGTCGCCGTCGTACCAGACCAGCGCCTCCGCGAGCGCCGCCGGCGAACCCGCCGACGCGCCGAGCGGGAGCTTCTTCGCCGCGCGCCAGACGAGCCACAGCAGCACGGACGATCCCGCGAGCAGCGTGGCGAGCACGTACGGCATGGGCGTCGACTACGCCCCTTCGCGGTGACGGTCGAGAAACGCGCGAACGGCGCGCGTGGTCAGCTCAGGCTGCTCGACGGTGCTCAGGTGCCCGGCCTCGCGCACCACGTCGAGCGTCGACGGACGCACGCGGTCGACGATGTGCTGCGCGCGGGCGAGGGGCGTCGCGCGGTCTGCGTCGCCGACGAGCACCATCGTGGGCGCGGTGATGGCGCGGAGCTCGGGGGAGAAATCACCGCGGAGCGCGACGGCCTGCACGGCCTGAAAGATCCCCTCGCGCGAGGCCCGCACGAGCGAATCGTGGAAGCGCTGGAGTTCGTGCGGCGCGCGGGCGATGAAGCCGTCGGAGAACATCAGCGGTCGCACGCGAGCTTCGATGGAGGGATGGATCCCCGCGGCGAGAAAGGCCCCCGCGAGCGCGAGGTACTGCGCGCGGTTGAAGGCGCTCTCGGGCTCGGCGCTCGTGTCGAGGAGGCACAGCCGCTCGACGCGCGTCGGGTGGAACACCGCGCAGCGCATGGAGAGCATCGCGCCCATCGAGAGGCCCACGAAGGTGGCGCGCGCGACGCCCGCGTGGTCGAGCACGGCGGGGAGGTCGTCGCACTCTTCGTCGAGGGAGTAGCCCCGCGTCGCGGCCGTGGAGCGTCCGTGGCCGCGGAGGTCGAGGTTGAGCACGCGGTGGGTCTGCGCGAGGTCGGCGGCGAGGTGCGCGAACATCGACCCGTCGCAGAGGAGCGAGTGCGTGAGCAGCACCGCGGGCGCGTCGCGCGGGCCGAGGTCGTCGTAGTGGAGCGTGACCGTGGGGCGTCGGAGCGTCGGCATCGGCAGACGTGGAACCTACCCGAGCGCGCGATGGAAATCGCCGTCGGATCGGCCCGGAGCGGGCGGTGGTGTCGGAGGGTGCGCGGTCAGCGGAGGATGGGCAGGCGGCGCGGTCCTTCGGTGGGCGCGACGCCGCCGTACTGGTCGAAGAGCTCGGTGGTCACGCGGTCGGCGAGGCGCTCGGCGATCTCGCGGAAGGCCTTGGCCGAAGGGCTCGACGGCGCGGCCTGCACCACGGGCGTGCCGTTGTCGCCCCACTCGCGCACGATCGATTCGAGCGGCACCTGACCGAGGAGCGGCGCCTTCGCGAACTCGGCGACGCGCGCGCCGCCACCGCGGCCGAAGATCTCGTGACGACCGCCCGCGGGGTCGACGAAGTAGCTCATGTTCTCGACCACGCCGAGCACGTTGACGTTCATCTTCTGGCACATGCTCACGGACTTGTAGACGTCCATGAGGGCCACATCCTGCGGGGTGGTGACGATCACGGCGCCGGTGACCTTGAGGCGCTGAAAGAGCGTGAGCGTCACGTCGCCGGTGCCCGGCGGCAGGTCGAGGATGAGGTAGTCGAGCTTGCCCCAGGTCACGTCCTTCAAGAACTGCTGGAGCGCGCCCTGGATCATCGGTCCGCGCCACACCACCGCCGTGCGCGGGTCTTCGAGCAGGAACCCGATCGACATGATCTTCATGCCGAAGCGCTCCAGCGGCTCGATGGCCTTGCCGTCGCGCGAGATGGGACGGCCCATGATGCCCAGCATCGTGGGCACGCTGGGGCCGTAGATGTCCGCGTCGAGGAGGCCCACGCGAGCGCCCGCACGATGGAGCGCGAGCGCGAGGTTCGCGGCCACGGTGCTCTTGCCCACGCCGCCCTTGCCCGACATCACGGGGATGACGTTCTTCACGTCGGGGCAGGGGTCATCGGCGCCGACCTGGCGCGTGCGCACCGAGGAGCCGGTCACCACGTCGACCTTCGCGGCGCCCACGCTCGCAGCCGCGGCGCGCACGTCGGCGAGGATCTTCTCGTTGGCCGCGGAGGCGGGCGAGAGCAGGTCGATCACGATGCGCGCGTCGGCGCCTTCGACCGACACGTCACGCACGGCGTTGAGGTCTTTGAGCGACTTCTGAACGACGGGGTCGACGACCTTGGAGACAGCTTCGAGCAGCGCTTCGCGGGTGGGTGACATCAGCGCCGCCCTGTAGGTTGAAGCCGCGTGGCCGTCAAGGTGCGTCGCGATTGCTTCGCGCGGTCACACTCCCGTACAAGACCGGCCCATGACGTCGAGCCCCGAGGGCGCAGCCGTGAGCGGCCGCCCGGATGTGCGCCGCGTGGCGGCCGTGGTGTTTGTGGTCTGCGCGATCGTGTACGCCATCGTGGCGGGGTCGAGGCTCCGTGCGCACTCGCCCGACAACCACTTCGCCTACCTCGCCGACGCGTACCTTCACGGCACCTTGTCGGTGCGCTGTGATGCGCCGCTCGTGGCCGAGGGAGAGACCTGCCCGCCCGGCGGCGGCGGCAACGACTGGGCCCGCTACAACGACCGCTGGTTCGTGGCGTTTCCGTCGTTCCCCGCGGTGCTCTACATGCCCTTCGTGGCGCTGTTCGGGAGGAACTTTCCGAACCGCATCGTCGACGTGCTCCTCGCGGGCCTCGCGCCGGCGCTGCTCTACGCCGCGCTCGAGAACCTCTCGCGCCGCGGACACTCGCTGCGCTCCTGGCGCGAGAACGTGGGGCTCACGGCGCTCTTCGCCTTCGGCACGGTCTACTTCTACACGTCGGTGCAGGGCTCGGTCTGGTTCGTGGCCCACGTCGTCGGCTGCGCGCTCGGCGCGGCCTACCTCCTCGCGGCCACCGACGCGGCGCGTCCGCTCCTCGCGGGAACGCTCCTCGGTCTGATGTTCCACACGCGCACGTCGATGCTCTTCGGCGCGGTGTTCTTCGGCCTCGAAGCCCTGCGCGTGCACCGTCGCACGCCCGACCCCTCCGAGGGTTCCGCCGACGAAGACCCCTCGGCGATCACCCGCCTCGCGCGCTGGCTCAAGGGCGTCGACTGGCCCGCGGCGCTGCGCAGCATCGTGCGCTTCGCCGTGCCCGTGCTCGTCTTCATCGCGCTCTACATGCTGCTGAACAAGCGGCGCTTCGACAGCTTCACCGAGCCCGGCTACCGCTACCTCCAGATCCGCTGGGCGGCGCGCATCAACCGCTGGGGGCTGTTCAACTACCACTACCTCTCGCGCAACCTCGGCGTGGCCCTGGCCCTGCTGCCGTGGATCACCCGCGTGTCGCCCTTCGTGCAGATCTCGCGGCACGGCCTCGCGCTGTGGTTCACGTCGCCGCACTACCTCGAACTGCTGCGCCCGAAGCGCGAGGCGACGATCGCGTGGTCGTTCGGCGTGACCGCGCTCGTGATCGCCCTCCTCGACCTGCTCTACCAGAACTCGGGATGGGTGCAGTTCGGCTACCGCTTCAGCAACGACTACGCGCTGCTTCTCGTGGCGCTCCTCGCGGTGACCGGGCGGCGCATCGGACGCACCTGGGTGGTGGTGCTGCTCCTCGCCATCGCGATCAACCTCTTCGGCGCGGTGACCTTCGAGCGGTCGGACAACATCTATGTGGGCGACAATGACGCCCAGGGCATGTTTCAGCCCGATTGACGCGCGCGCCGCGCTACCGCCGAGCGCGGTGCAGGGTTAGTCTCGCCGGACCGATGCTTTCGGTCCTCCTCGATGTGCGGCGCGCGAGGCAGCGGCGCCTGACCCTTGTGGCGCTCTCCGGGGCTTCGCTCGCCCTGCCCCTGCTCGCGTGGGCGCTCCCGCGACTCGCCCCGCTGCTTGCCCCGCCGGGCCTGCTCGCGGTCTCGCTCGGCGCCATCGCCGTGGTGTCGTCGACCGCGTGCGCCGCGTGGGCCGGACGTGAAGCGCACTGGTCTCTCGCCGACGACGTGGGCTGGTCGCTCTCGCTCGCGAGCTTCGCGCTCATGGCGGGCCTCGGCACCGCGCCCGTGACCCTCGCGATGCTGATCTACGGCACGGCGGCGATCCTCCTCGCGGTGCGGGTTCCTCCGACGCGGCTCGTGCTCGTGACGGCCCTCAGCGCGCCCCTCGCGCCCCTCGCGCGCCTCGCCTCGCAGGCGCCGATTCCGTCGGTGCAGGCGGCGATCCTCGTGTCGACGCTGGTGCTCCTCGCCCACGTGATGCTCGCCCGCGCCACGCACGCGCTGGCCTATGTGCTCGCCGAACGCGAGGCGCTGCTCACCGAACAGCGAAGCCGCACGCGCGGTCGCGAGAGCGTGCGTCCCGCGGAGTCGACGGCCGTCGCCGCGCCCGCCCGCACGGGCCGTACGCGCGCCAGCTCGCTCCTCGCGGTCTCCGAACGCGGAAGCGCCGACGAGACCGGACGTCACGCGAGCGAGGAGGTCGGATGGGACGCCCTCGTGGAGCGCGTGCGCAGCTCGGTGACCTCGCTCTGTGAGCCCGTGGGGGTGGCCGCGAGCGTTCACGCCGAGGTGCACGGGCTCGCGCCGCCCAACAGCCGCATGCGGCAGAACGTGCTCAAGATCGCGCAGGAGGCGGCGAACCACGCGCTGCGCGACACGGCTCCGCGCTCCATCGCGGTGACCCTCCGACGCGGTGACGGAGGGCTGCTCCTCGAAGTGCACGACGACGGCAGCGTGGGCGAGACCGTGCGCTCGCGGCGTGGGCTCGCGGCGCTCCGTGGCAAGGTCGCGCCCCTCGGCGGGAGCGCGGAGTTGAAGCGCGCCGATGCGGGCTGGGTGGTGCGCGTGAAGCTGCCCTGCGAGCAGCTCAACTGAGGGGATGGAAGACGGGAAGGATCAGCGCGGTGCGGGCACGGCGACGGTGCCCGGCGGCGGCTGCTGGTTCGCGCCCGAGGCGTTGACGCGCTGACGTTCGGCGATGCGCTCGCGCACCGGGGCGTACTCGGTGTCGAGCGTGCTGCGGCGTCCGATGACCTCGGCGCGCGCGCGGGCCACGGCGGCGAAGGTGCGATCGGGGTGGCCGTCGGCGAAGGTGGCGTACTCGTTCCAGGTGTTGCGCGCGTCGTCCCAGCGCCCTTGGGTCTCGTTGAGGCTCGCGATGGCCGCGAGGGCCCGCGCGCGGTTCGCATCATCACCCTGCGCCTGCGCGATGCGCGCGGCTTCACGGAACGACCCGAGCGCCGTCGCCGCCACGCCCTGCGCCTGCGCCACGAAGCCGAGGTAGAGGTGCGGGAGCGCGTTGCGCGCATCGGCGCTCACGGCCTCACGAAAGGCCGTCGCCGCCGCGTCGAACTGACGGTTGTGGTACGCGGTCGCGCCGCGCGCGATGGCCGCATCGAAGGCCGAGGGCTGATGCGCGTTCGCCGTCGGTGCGGGCGTGGCGGGCGCGGGGGCGACGCGTGCGGCGGGCGCGTTCTGCGCGAGGGCCGCGGCGGGCGTCAGCGACAGGGCGAGGGCGAGGGCGAAGCGCATCGGACGCATGGCCCGTGAGGCTACACCGGGCGCGGCGTCGCTGGGCAGCGTGGAGTGCGGTCCGAGCGCACCACCGGGTCTGCACGGCGCCCTTGACGACGGGGGCGCGGAACCGTACGCGGATCGCCCCGCGCAGTGCGGGGATGTGTCCGACCGCCCGATGCGCCGTCGGGGCCGTGAATGCGCGCGGTCTCGCGGGGCAACGAGGCCACGCCAGAGAGCGGGTGCCCTCCCGATGTGCGGAATCGCCGGAATCTTCAACTACGCGGACCCCGAGCGCGCCGTCGACCGCGCGTCGCTCACGCGCATGACCCGCGCGCTGGCCCACCGCGGTCCCGACGGGGAGGGCTTCTTCGTCGATGGCGCGCTGGGCCTCGGGCACCGGCGCCTCGCGATCGTCGACCTCTCGCCCACGGGCGCGCAGCCCATGAGCACGCCGGGCGGATCGCACGTCCTCACCTACAACGGCGAGTTCTACAACCACGCGGGCTTCAGGCCGGGGCTCGAAGCGCGGGGCGTGAGCTTTCGCGGCAGCTCCGACACCGAGACGCTGCTCCACCTGCTCGCCGAGCGTGGCGTCGACGCGCTCGCCGAGGTCGCAGGCATCTTCGGCTTCGCCCTCTGGGAGCGCGACGCGCGACGGCTCACGCTCGCCCGCGACCCCGTGGGCGTGAAGCAGGTCTACTACCACGACGACGGTCAGCGCATCGCGTTTGCCAGCGAGATCAAGGCCCTGCTCGTGTGCGCCGACGTGCCGCGCGAGGTCGATCCCGAGGCCGTCAATCAGTACCTCCACGTGCACACGCCGGTGTTCGAGCGCACGTTCCTCAAGCACGTGAAGCAGCTCCGCGCGGGAGAGTTTCTGCGCGTGTCGGGCGGCGGACTCACACGTCGGCGCTACTGGTCCGTCGACGATTTCACGCCGCGCGGGGGATCGCCCGACGACAACGTGCGCGCGCTCTCCGACGAGCTCCAACACGTCGTGCGCGAGCAGCTCATGAGCGACGTGCCCGTGGGCGCGTTCTTCTCCGGCGGCATCGACTCGACCGCGGTGGCCTCGATGGCGACGCGCAGCGGGCTCCGTCCGCGGTGCTTCGGCGTGCACTTCACGGGGCAGGGTGTGATCGACGAGCGCCCCTACCAGGAGGCCGCCGCGAAGGCCCTCGGCCTCGACCTGGAGCTCATCACCCTCGACGGATCGACCTTTCCCGACGACATGGCGCGCATCCTCTACCAGCAGGATCAGCCCGTGATCGGCGCCGCGATGCTTCCGATGGACGCCGTGGTGCAGCTCGCCGCGCGCCGCGTGAAGGTCTGCGTGGGCGGACAGGCCGCCGACGAGGTCTTCGGTGGCTACGCCCGCTATGCCCTCGCGCACCCGTGGAAGGTCGCCTCGCAATGGGCGAAGGGCGCACCGGCCTCTCTCGCCGCGAAGCTCCGCGCGCGGGCCTCTCGCGCGTCAAACCCGGGCGCCGCGGGCCCCGCCACCGTCGGTGGCAACGTGTGGAAGCAGTTCGCCGAGCGCGGGACGCTCGAACGCATCGCGCGCAACGTCCGCACGGGCGCTGACGGTCTCTTCGACTGGCGCGATCGGTACTTCAACAACTTCGCGAAGGTGCCCGAAGCGCACTGGCGCGACCTCTTCGCCGACCCCGCGATGGTCTCCCGCGCGTCGATGCGCGCGCTCTTTCGCGAGACCGTCGACGCGTCGCCGGCCACCGATCCCGCCGACAAGGTCATGCACTGGGACGCGCAGACCTACCTCACCGGGCTCTTTCAGCAGGACGACCGCATGAGCATGGCGCACTCGCTCGAATCGCGGGTGCCGCTCGCCGATCCGCGCGTGGTGCGCTTCGCGTTCCGCTCGGGCTTCGACCTGAAGTTCCGCGACGGCGCTTCGAAGTGGATTCTTCGACGTGCGGTGGCCGACGTGATTCCCGCCGAGGTGCTCAACCGTCGCAAGGTGGGCTTCGACACGCCGGCCGTGCGGTGGATGCAGTCGACCCATCGCGACTGGGTGCGCGACACGCTCACCTCGCAGGCCGCACGGAGCCGCGGGTTCTGGAACGCGCGCGCCATGAACGCCTGGCTCGATCGCCCCGCAGACCCGCTCTGGTTCGACGTGATGTGGAAGGCCCTCTGCGTCGAGCTCTGGGCCACGCTCACCCTCGACGGCGGCTTCGCGCGCTACAGCACCGCCGACGCGCCGCCGCCGGTCACCACGCACGGCGCCGCGCGCACGGAGGCGTGAGCGATGCGCCTGCGACACACCGTGCAGGAGCTCCGCGAGCTCGGTCCGCGCGCCACGCTCTTTCGTGTGCGCCACGAGCTGCGGATGCGCACGGGGGCCGTCGCGCGCTTCGAAGCGCCCCTGCCCGAGCGACCCGCGGCACGTGCGGGTGCGTGGCTCGACGCGATGCCCTTCGGCGATCCGTCGGAAGTTTCCGACGCGTTGCGCGCGCACGTCGATGTGCGGGCTCTCTCGCGCGACGCCGACGAGGCGCTGGCCGGTCGCATGGCGGCCTTCGGCGGCACCGTGCGCGACTGGGGATCGCCCACCGACTGGTACCGCGACCCCGACAGCGGCGCGCGGTGGAACCCTTCGGCCCACTGGTCACGCTCCCTCGCGGGCGCGGCCTCCATCGGCGACCCGAAGCTCACCTGGGAGCGCGCGCGCTTTCCCCACGCGTACGTCATCGCGCGTGCGGCGGCCTTCGACCGCGCGAGCGCCGCGGCCCGTTGTGAGGCGCTCACCGCGGAGATCGACCGCTTCCTCGAAGAGACCCCGCACCCCTTCGGGCTCCACTGGTTTTCGAGTCAGGAGCTTGAGATCCGCCTCGCCGCGTGGGCCTTCGCCGCGCGGTGTTTTCAGCGCCTCGGATGCGACGTGACGGGCCTCGTGCGCGCCATCGAACACCACGCGTGGCAGGCCGGTCACCACACCGAGCGCGAGCTCGACTATGCGCGCCACGCGGTGAACAACAACCACCTCATCGCCGAGGCCCTGGGGCTGGTGCTCTGCGCGGCGCTCGCACCCGCGTGCACCGACGCGCAGCGCTGGCGTCGCACGGGGCTCGCGATCCTCGACGAGGAGGCCGCGCGCCAGGTGTACCCCGACGGCGCGTACCTCAACCTCGCGCACAACTACCACCGCACGGTGCTCCACGATTACCTGCTCGCCGCGCGACTCGAAGCGCACGCGGGCCGTGCGATCCCCGCGCCGTGGCGCGCCGCGCTCGAACGCTCGCTCGATTTTCTCGTGGCCCATCAGGAGCCCACGAAGGGCGCGCTCCCCAACTACGGATCGAACGACGGATCGCGTCCGCGCGTGCTCTCGACCTGCGCGTTCCGTGACTTTCGCCCGACGCTCCAGGCCGTGAGCGCGCTCGTGCGCGGCGAGCGCCTCGAAGACCGCGGACCGTGGGATGAAGAGACCGCGTGGCTCCTCGGCGCGCGCGCGCTCGACCTGCCGCTGCGTGCCCCCACGCGCCGCTCGGTGAGCTTCGCGCACACGGGATTTCACGTGCTGCGCGGCGACGACGCGCGGAGCTTCGCGGCCTTTCGCTGCGGCACCGTGCGCGACCGCTTCGGGCAGATCGACATGCTCCACCTCGACGTGTGGTGGCGCGGTCACAACGTGCTCGTCGACGGCGGAACGTACCTCTACAACGGGCCGCGCGCGTGGCTCGACCACTTCCTCCGCACGGCGAGTCACAACACGGTCACCGTCGACGGACGCGACCAGATGCTCCACTGGCGCCAGTTCAAGTTCCTGTACTGGACCCGCGCGCGACTGCTCGCGTTCGAAGCGCGTCGGGGCCTGCGTCGTGTGGCGGGCGAGCACGATGGCTATGCGCGGCACCCGGGGCGATGTGTGCACCGCCGCGACGTGCTCATGCTGGGCGACGCGCTCTGGATCGTCGCCGACACGGTCACCGGCGAGGGCGATCACACGGCGCGGCTCCACTGGCTCGCGGGCGAGTTCGACCACGCCCACGACGGCCGCACGCTCACCCTCGCGACGCCCGACGGTCCCTTCACCCTCGCGGTCTTCGACGGCCACGGAACCCCCTGCGACACCGACGTGGCGCGCGGTGTCGAAGACCCTCCGCGCGGATGGCTCTCGCGCACCTACGCCCAGCGCGTGCCCGTCGCCTCGCTGGCCGTGGAACACCGCGCCGCGCTCCCGCACACGTGGCTCACGGTGATGGGCGCGGGCGCGGTGAACGTGCGGCGCGAGGGCGCGCGGTGGCGCGTGGTGGGCGGCGATCGGTCGGTGTCGTTCGCACTCGCAGACGGTCTGTTTTCAAGCGTAGAGGAGTCGGTCTCATGACGACGCAGCGTGTGGTGTTCGTGGCGGGCGCGCGGCCCAACTTCATGAAGGTCGCGCCCATGCTTCGCGCGATGAAGGCCGAGGGAACCTTCGAGAGCGTGCTCGTGCACACGGGGCAGCACTACGACGCCGCGATGAGCGACGTCTTCTTCGACGAGCTGGGCATCCCGAAGCCCGACGTGCACCTCAACGTGGGCAGCGGATCGCACGGCGCGCAGACCGCGAAGGTGCTCGCGGCCTTCGAAGAGTGGCTCGTGGCGCAGCCTACGCTGCCGCGCGGTGTGGTCGTCGTGGGCGACGTGAACTCCACGATGGCGTGCACGCTCGCCGCGGTGAAGCTCGGTGTCTCCGTGGCCCACGTCGAGGCGGGTCTGCGCAGCTTCGACCGCGCGATGCCCGAAGAGATCAACCGACTCGTGACCGACTCGGTGGCCGACCTTCTGCTCACGAGCGAGCCGAGCGGCGATGAGAACCTCGCGCGCGAAGGCGTCGACCCGGCGCGCGTGCGCTTCGTGGGCAACCTCATGATCGACACGGTGGCCTACGAGCTCCCGCGGGCGAGGGCGCTGAACGTGCCCGCGCGCTACGGGCTGGAGTCGAAGCGCTATGCGCTCGTGACGCTCCATCGGCCGTCGAACGTCGACACGGCGGAGCGGCTCTCGGCGCTTGTGGGCTTTCTCGAAGCGACGGCGGAGCGCGCGCCGGTGGTGTTCCCCGCGCACCCGCGCACCCGCGAGCGGATCGTGCGCTTCGGGCTCCTCGATCGGATGCAGTCGAACCCGCGCATCCGTCTCACCGAACCGCTGGGTTACCGCGACAACCTCGGGCTCATGGCCGACGCGTGGTACGTGCTCACCGACTCGGGAGGCATCCAGGAGGAGACGAGCTTCCTCGGGATTCCGTGCCTCACGCTGCGGCCCAACACCGAGCGGCCCGTGACGGTCACGCAGGGCACCAACACCCTCGTGGGCGACGACCTCGCGAAGGGTTTTTCGCTGGTGAACGACATCGTCGAGGGGCGATACAAAACGGGCCATCCCATCGATGGGTGGGACGGCCGCGCGGCGGAGCGAGTCGCCGCCGTGCTCGCGGAGAAATGGGCATGAAGCGCCTGTACCTGTCGGTGCCCCACATGGGCGAGAACGAGGAGCGCTACGTTCACGAAGCGTTCGCCTCGAACTGGCTGTCGACCGTCGGCCCCAACCTCGACGCGTTCGAAGCCGCGTTCACGGCGCGCGTGGGGTTGCCGTGCGTGGCGCTGGGCACGGGCACGGCGGCGATCCATCTCGGGCTGCGGCTGCTGGGCGTGGGCGAGGGCGACGAGGTGGTGTGCCCGTCGCTCACGTTCATCGCGTCGGTGAACCCGGTGTCGTGGCTCGGCGCGCGCCCGGTCTTTCTCGACAGCGACCGCGCGAGCTGGAACCTCGACCCGAACCTCCTCGCCGATTTTCTCGCGAAGCGCGCCGCGGTGAACCGCCTGCCGAAGGTCGTCGAGGTGGTGCATCTCTACGGTCAGAGCGCCGACATGGACCCGATCCTCGAGGTGTGCGCGCGCTGGGGCGTGGCCGTGCTCGAAGACGCCGCGGAGGCCGTGGGCACGCTCTACAAGGGCCGCCCGTGCGGCACCATGGGCGCCGTCGGCGCGTACTCGTTCAACGGCAACAAGATCATCACCACGACGGGCGGCGGCATGCTCGTGGCGCAGAACCCCGAGTGGGTGTCGCGCGCGCGCTTCTGGTCGCAGCAGGCGAGGGATCCCGGCGTGGCCTACGAGCACACGCAGATGGGCTACAACTACCGGCTTTCGAACGTGCTCGCGGGCATCGGGCGCGGGCAGCTCGAAGTGCTCGACCAGCGCGTCGCACGCCGTCGCGAGATCGCGTTCCGGTACCGTGACGCCTTCGCCGACCTCGGGGGCCTGGAGCTCATGGCGCAGGCCTCCTACGGGCTGCACACCAACTGGCTCAGTGTGTTCCTCGTCGACGAGGCGAAGCTCGGGCTCTCGCGCGACGAGGTCATTCGCGCGCTCGACGCCGAGAACATCGAGTCGCGCCCGGTGTGGAAGCCCATGCACCTCCAGCCCCTCTTCGCGGGCTACGAGTGCCACGGCGGCGCGGTGGCCGAGGATCTCTTCCGCCGCGGCGTGTGCTTCCCGAGCTCCTCGAACATGACCGCGACGGAGCAGGAGCGTGTGATCGCCGTCGTGCGCGCGGCGGCGCTGAAATCCCGCGCGGTGCGCAGCCCCGCAGCCCTCCACGGGAGCGCCCCATGAGCGACGACGAGAGCCGCGAGAGCAACCTCCCCCAGCTCGTGTTCTCGTACCGCCGCGTGCTGGTGGTGCTGGTGCACCTCGCGCTGTGGGCGGGGGCCTTCGTGGGCGCGTTTCTGCTGCGCTTCGACGCGCGCGTGCCGCCGATGCTCTGGCCGCTGATCCGCATCTGGCTGCCCGTGTCGCTGGGCATCCGCACCGCGGTGTATTTCTACTTCCGCATGTTTCACGGGTTGTGGCGCTACACCGGCGCGCGCGACCTCGTGACGCTGTTCCAGGCCGCGTCGGTCTCGACGATGCTGACCGTGCTGTACGTGCACTTCGTCGGCCCGCTGGGCCTGCCGCGTACGGTCTTCGTGCTCGAATGGTTGATGAGCATCTTCGCCGTGGGCGGCCTGCGCTTCGGCGTGCGCACGCTCCGCGAGATCTCGCACCAGGTGACGCTCGCGTCGAAGGTCGAAGACCGCAAGAAGCTGCTCATCGTGGGCGCGGGCGACGGCGGCGAGATGATCATGCGCGAGGTGACCCGCACCTACGGCGCGCGCTACGAGCCCGTGGGCTTCGTCGATGACAACCCCGCGAAGATGGGCGAGCGCATCCACAACGCGCCGGTGCTCGGGCCCATCGCGGCGGTGCCCGAGCTCGTGAAGCAGTACGAGGTCGACGAGGTGATCGTGGCGATCCCGTCGGCCTCGGGGCGCGAGATGCGACGCATCGTGGGCCTCTGCACCAAGGACGGTCTGCGCATCCGCACGATCCCCGGCGTCGAGAGCCTCATCGAAGGTCGCGTGACCGTGAGCCAGCTCCGCAACGTGGCGATCGAAGACCTCCTCGGTCGCGAGCCCGTGCAGCTCGACACCGCGCTCATCGCGGGGAGGCTCAACGGCGCCGTGGTGATGGTGACGGGCGCGGGCGGCTCCATCGGCAGCGAGATCTGCCGTCAGGTGTGCCGCTTCGGACCGTCGAAGCTGCTGCTCGTCGAGCAGGCCGAGAACGCGCTCTTTCAGGTGCACCGCGAGCTGCGCGAGGCCTTTCCCGCGATCACGCTCGTGCCCCAGATCGCCGACATCTGCGACTCGAAGCGCATGGAGTCGCTCTTCGCGCGCTACCGGCCCAACGTGGTCTTTCACGCCGCCGCGCACAAGCACGTGCCGATGATGGAGTGGAACCCCGGCGAGGCCATCAAGAACAACGTGTTCGGCACGCGCAAGGTGGCCGACCTCGCGGATCAGTTCGGCGCGCAGTCGTTCGTGATGATCTCCACCGACAAGGCCGTGAACCCCACGTCGATCATGGGGGTTTCGAAGCGCGTCGCGGAGATCTACATCCAGGCGCTCTCGCAGCGCAGCCAGACGAAGTTCATCACCGTGCGCTTCGGCAACGTGCTCGGCTCCAACGGCTCGGTGGTGCCCATCTTCCAGGAGCAGATCGCGCGCGGCGGACCGATCACCGTCACGCACCCGGAGATGAAGCGCTACTTCATGACCATCCCCGAGGCCTCGCAGCTCGTGCTCCAGGCCGGCGCGATGGGCGCGGGCGGTGAGATCTACGTGCTCGACATGGGCGAGCCCGTGAAGATCGTCGACCTCGCGCGCGACCTCATCCGACTCTCGGGGCTCCGTCCGGGCGAAGACATCGAGATCAATTTCTCGGGCATCCGTCCGGGCGAGAAGCTCTTCGAAGAGCTCGCCACCGACGACGAGCACGCCGACAAGACCCGTCACCCCAAGATCTTCGTCGGACGCTTCAGGCCCTACGACATCGAGCAGGTCGAAGCGGGCCTCGCGGCGCTCCACGAGTGCAGCGACGGCGGCGACGACGAGGGCGTGCGCGCGTGCTTCAAGGGCCTCGTGCCCGAGTACAACCCCGTCGTGCTCGCGGGCCCTCCTGCGGCCAACCGCGGACGTGTTCCGACCATCCCCTCGATGGCACCCGCCGCGCCCGAGAAGGCCGAGAAGACCGAGAAGGCCGAGGGCAACGTCATTCCGATGAAGCGCGCGTGATCGCGCCCAAGGCGCTGCGCGAGAAGCTCACGGCGCCGCGCGCCCTCGTGGAGGTCGGTGCGGCGCTCTACGGCGCGCCTCTCGCGGGTTCGACGACCGCGTGGATCGCACACCTCGAAGCACACGATGACGACACGCTGCGCGCCGTGCTCCAGCGCGCGCGCCATGACGGTGCGCGCCGCGTCGCCTACGGAGGACCACCGGGCAACTACCTCGTGTCGGGCGTCGAGACTTCGGAGACCGAGCTCGCGGCGTGGCTTGTTTCCAGGGGGTTCTCTCCGGTGTCGTCGCACGTCGACCTGATCGTCGCGACGGGCGCGTGTGCCTCGTACGACGACGTGTCGCGGCTCACGGGAGACGGCGCGGGGGTGTGCGCGTGGTTCGAAGCGCACTTCGCGAGCGCGTGGGCGATGGAGGCCGCGCGCGCCCACGGACACCACGGCGTCTTCGTGGCGAGGTCGGCGGAGGGGGAGCTCTTCGGCGCGGCGTGCCACTCGGGCAACAACGCGCACGCGGGCACCTTCGGGCCCATCGGGGTGCTGCCCGACGCGCGGGGCACGGGGCTCGGGCGAAGGCTCGCGGAGACCGTGCTGGCCGACCTCGCGGCGCGCGGTCACACGACGGCGCGGGTGCCCTGGGTCGACGGCGCGACGGCGCGGTTCTATCGGTCGTTCGGTTCGGTGCTGCGCGAGGAGACGCGGGTGATGTATGGCCTCGACCTCGATGAAGGAGCGTGAGCCGTGAAGCAGCGTGGATGGCGCAGGGCGGTGAAGGTCGCGGTCGATCGTGCGGCCGCGGTGGCGGGGATCGTGACGCTGGCGCCGGTGTTCGCCGCGGTGGCCGCGGGCGTGCGGGTCACCATGGGCGCGCCGGTGGTTTTTCGGCAGAAGCGTCCGGGGCTCCACGGCGCGATCTTCGAGGTCTACAAGTTCCGCACGATGACCGACGCGCGGGGGCCCGATGGGGAGCTCTTGTCCGATGAAGAGCGCCTCGTGCCGTTTGGCGCGTTCCTTCGGCGCACGAGCCTCGATGAGCTGCCGCAGCTCTTCAACCTGCTCAAGGGAGACATCAGCCTCGTGGGGCCGCGGCCGCTGCTGGTGCGCTATCTCCCGCGGTACACGCCCGAGCAGATGCGCCGCCACGACGTGCTGCCGGGCATCACGGGATGGGCGCAGGTGAACGGTCGCAACGCGCTCTCGTGGGAGGAGAAGTTCGCCCACGACGTCTGGTACGCCGACCACTGGAGCCTCGTGCTCGACGCGAAGATCCTGCTCAAGACGGTGCTGGTGGTGTTCGAAGCGAAGGGGATCGACGGCGGCGGCGTGGTGTCGGCGCCGGAGTTCATGGGCACGCCCGCGGCGCAGCCCTGAGCGGCGCTCACTGAGGGCGCACGTTCTCCCAGGTGGCGCCGTCGGTGGCCCACGCGGTGACCCAGTTCAGGAGCGATCCGCCCGAGGGGCTCGTGAGGCTGCCGAGGCTGCCGAGCATCGTGTGGTTGTTGCCCGCGAGCACGTAGTAGCGGAAGTTCGCGCGCCCATCGAACGACGTGGTGAGCATGCTCGTGAGCAGCGCTTGAAACGCCGTGCCCGTGAGGCCGAAGTAGGTCGAGATGGTGCGGTCCTGCGTGTACGAGAGCAGGCCCATGCGGTGCGGCGCGGGGAAGCGCGTGGCGTAGTAGTTGAGCAGCGGCGCGAGGTCGTTGCCGCACTGCGTACAGCCCTCGGGGAACTGAAGGTTCCACGACGCGCGCATCTGGGCGAAGCGCTCGACGGGCGGCGTGATGGGCTGTCCCGAGTCGTCGAGAAGATCCACGCGCGCCATGGGGAACGCGCGCTGCACGCGGTCCCAGTTGATCGCCGCGCCGTAGCCGCCGGCGCTCGCGCCCGTGAGCCACACGCGGTCGGCGCTCGCGAAGGTGCGCGCGAGGCGGCGGAGGTACGCGTCCATGTTGCGCGCGCCCACATGGAAGACCGTGCGCTCCGAGTCGCCGAAGAGGTAGGTCTTGATGTTGTCGCCGCCGTGGATGTCGCCCGTGCAATAGGGCACATACACGAAGCTCGCATCGCGGAAGGGGTTCCGCATGTCGGTGCGGTTGAACATCAGGTAGCGGCCCGCGGTGCCGATCTCACCCGCGAAGCTCGTGGCCGTGTAGTTGTCGTTGATGTTGTCCGCGGTGGGGAGCGTGCAGGTGAGACCGTCCCAGCACGCGCCGCCACCCTGGAGGTAGATCAGCACGCGGTTGCTGCGGGTGGTGAGGTTCACGCCGATGCCCGCGGGCGAGCCGTTGCCACACGCGCTGTCGGGAAAGGGGATGAACGTCCACGTCTCCGAGGGCGCCTCGATGGCCGTGTCGGGAGACGACGCGTCGGGGCGGAACGTGCGGAAGCCCGCGTCCTCCGTGGCCGCATCGGGGGCCGAGGCGTCGCTCGCGGAGACGTCTTGCGTGGCGCCGTCGGTGGGCGTCGCGCTGTCGGTCGCGGCGGTGTCGGCGGCCGCGTCGGCGGGGTTCGAGGCCACCTCGCTGCCGCACGCGACGGCGAAGGGGAGAACGGCGAGAAGGATCAGCGGGCTTCGCGACATCGGTGGAGCGCCTCCAGAGGGTGCGTGGTGGGGAGTGCGTTGTGGGGTGAGCGCAGGTTCGCGCGGGTGCGCGGTGCGGTCGACGCTATCACCACACAGGTCGCGCGCGCTGCGTCGAGTGGCGGGCGTCACGGAGGGCCGTCACGGCGCGCTGCGACATCGTTGTCAGCCCATGCGGAAAGGCCATTCGCGAGAAATCGTGCTCACTCGACGCCGGGGAGACGTTTGCAGTATGGTCCGCGAACCCCCAGGTCCACGTGGTCCCGTGCAAGGACCTTCATCACTTCCCGCGAGCGCGTCGGCGACGGAGCGCGGCGCCCGCGAGAATGAGGCAACAGGTCGATGAGAATGCTTCACAAGATCCTGCGGACGGCGATGTGCCTGTCCCTGCAGCTCCCGCTCGTCGCGGCGGTCGCCACGTCGGCGGAGGCCGTGCCGCTGCTCTCGGGCTTCGGCGGCCCGACGGGCTACGGGCTCCCGCAGAACTGCGTGCACCCGAACGATGACGGTTCGTACGCGGGTCCGCCGCCGACGACGGGCTTCCCCGCAGTGGCGATCCCGATCACCGACGCGTTCCCCACGGGGCTCAACTTCTTCGGTGCGAACTACCGCACCATGTACGTCAACACGAACGGCAACATCACCTTCCGGGGCTCGCTCGGCACCTTCACGCCGATGCCCTTCCCCGTCGCCGATCAGCCCATGATCGCGCCGTGGTGGGCCGACGTCGACACGCGCGGCGGCGGCCAGCCGATGCGCAACAACATCTGCTTCCACGTCGAGCGCAACCGCGTCGTCGTGACCTGGAACAACGTCGGCTACTTCAGCTCGCACGACGACCTGCAGAACGACTTTCAGCTCATTCTCACCACGAGCAACACGTGCTCGACCTCGGGCGACTTCGACGTCGAGTTCCGTTACAACCGCTGCCAGTGGACCACGGGTGACGCCTCGGGCGGCATGGGCGGCTTCGGCGGCACGCCCGCGCAGGTGGGCTTCGACGCGGGCAACCGCCGCAACTACGTGGCGCTCCCGATGTCGCGCACCATGTCGATCCTCGACGTGTGCCGCACCTCGAACGTGCCCGGCGGCGTGCCGGGTCTGTGGCGCTTCCAGATCCGCGGCGGCGACGTGACCACGGGCTGCTCGGGCGGCGGCGAGGCGTGCACCGTGGCGGGTCAGATCGGCGCGTGCGGTCAGGGCGTGGCCGTCTGCGACATGATGACGACGCGTTGCCAGCAGGTGAACATGCCGCGCGAAGAGCGCTGCAACGGCAACGACGACAACTGCGACGGCATGATCGACGAGGGCACGGACCTCTGCCCGCGCAACTACGTCTGCGACCGCGGGTCGTGCGTGGAGCGCTGCTCGGGCGAGCTCGGATGCCTCCCCGGACGCACCTGCACCGACGCGGGTATCTGCGTCGAGACGGCGTGCATGGGCGTCGAGTGCCCCGCGGGCCAGCGCTGCGCGGGCGGGTCGTGCGTGGGCATCTGCGACGGCGTGACGTGTCCGCACGCGCAGATCTGCCGCGCGGGCCGCTGCGTGAACCCCTGCGAGGGCGTCACCTGCAACGCGATGGAGGTCTGCGACCCCGGGCCCGGACCGCGCGCGGGAACGTGCGTGCCCGGCTGCCAGTGCACCCCGTGTGCAGAGGGCCAGAGCTGCCAGCCCGACGGCTACTGCGTGGCCGACGACTGCGCGGGCATCACCTGCCCGACGGGCACGTACTGCCGCGGTGGAGTGTGCCGCGACTCGTGCGAGACCGGCCCCGACACGCGCCTCTGCCCCGGCGGCGAGGTGTGTCAGATGGGCGAGTGCGTGGTGGCGCCGATGGTGCGTGACAGCGGCACCACGACGGATGCCTCGGCCGACAGCGGCACGCGCGTCGACAGCGGCGTGCGTGACGGCAGCACGACGACCGATGGGAGCGTGCGCGACACGGGCATGACGGCCGATGCCGACGACACGCCGGTGGTGCTCCCGCCGAGCTCGCGCGGCTGCCAGTGCAGCACCGAGGGCGCGCAGACGGGCGATCTCCGCTGGGCCGCGTCGGCGCTCGCGCTGGGCGCTGCGTTCGCGGTCCGTCGCCGTCGTCGTCGCGACTGATCGGGGGAGCGCGTCTCCACTCACCTCACGCGGCGGGCGGCGCAGTGCGCGCCGTCCGTCGCTCCCGCTCTCACACCGTTTTCAGTTCATCTCACGGAGCTTTGCGATCGCCATGAAGCGTCATCCCTCGCTGGTCTGGGGAACCACCCTCGTGTGCCTCTCGCTGTTCGGCCTCGCGTCCTGCGGGACCGACCCGGGCGGCTCGGGCGGCACCGATTCCGACGGCGGCACGAACCCGAATCCCAACCCCAACCCCAACCCCCTCCCGGGCTCGCTCGGCACGTGGGCGCGCTCGAATCCCGGCACGATGGAAGACCTCCTCGGCGTCTGGGGCACCGGCGCGAACAACGTCTTCACGTTCAGCGCGCTCGACATGAAGAAGTTCAACGGAATGGCCTGGGTGGCCGGACCGATGATTCCCGAGATCGAAGCGAGCATGCCCGCGATGTGGCACCGCGGCGGACCTCCCGCCGTGCGCGCGATGGGCGGCTTCGACGCGTCGTCGATGTTCCTCGGCGCGGTGACCATTCCCGGTGAGGGCTCTCCCGACACGGGCCGCGGCGTGATGATCAAGGTCATGGGCATGACCGGCACGGTCTCGACGCCCATGATGAACCTCTACGCGCAGAACATCTGGGGCCGCGCGGCCAACGACGTGTGGGCCGTCGGCGGCGACTACGCGATCCACTGGAACGGCTCGGCGTGGGAGAACCGCTCGTCGGGCATTCCCGCCAACAGCGACCTGCAGGGCGTGTGGGGCGCGTCGGACAGCGACGTGTGGGCCGTCGGCGCGGGCGTCTACCACTACACGGGCGGCGCGTGGCAGCGCGTGGAGATCCCGGGCGCGGGCTCGGCGAACTTCCTCGGCATCTGGGGCGCGCGCGCCAACGACATCTGGATCGTCGGCAACAGCGCCGCGCAGCACTGGAACGGCACCGCCTGGTCGCGCGCCTTCGCGGGCACCACCGAGGTGCTCCGCAGCGTGTGGGGCGCGGCCTCGAACGACATCTGGGCCGTCGGTGATCGCGGTCGCATCGTGCACTGGAACGGCGAGGTGTGGTTCCAGGTGCAGAGCGGCACCGAGCAGACGCTCAACGGCGTCTGGGGCAGCGCTTCGAACGACATCTGGGCCGTCGGCGCCAACGGCACCGCGCTCCACTACACGGGCGGCACGGGCAACGGCGGCGGGCCGCGCAACAGCAACCTCGGCCCCTCCACCGTCACGGGCGCGGGGCGCTCCATTCTGCTCACCGCGTCGACCTTCTCGGCCTGTGCGACGAAGCCCGACGCGACGGCCGTGTGCTGGGGCGACAACCGCGCGTCGATGCTCGGCGACGGCACGCTCACCACGCGCTACGAGCCCGTGGCGGTCGCGGGTCTCACGGGCGTCGTGAGCCTCTCGGTGGGCCAGTTCCACGCGTGCGCGGTGAAGAACGACGGCACCGCGTGGTGCTGGGGCACCAACCGCAGCGGACAGCTCGGCAACGGCGAGTCGCAGGGCGATCAGCGCATGCCCGTGCAGGTGACCGGACTCACCGACGCGGTGCAGATCTCCGTGGGCAGCGCCCACTCGTGCGCGCTTCGTCGCACGGGCGCGGTGCAGTGCTGGGGACAGAACGACCGCGGTCAGGTGGGCGACGGCCAGATGACGAACCGCGCCTTTCCCGCGAGCGTCAACGCGCACACCGACCTGCTCGCCGTGGCCCTCGGCGCCAACCACTCGTGCGCGCTGCGCAACAACGGCGGCGTCGAGTGCTGGGGCCTCAACGCCAACGGACAGCTCGGCACGGGCAACACCACCAGCGCCTCGATGGGCCAGGCGGTGCAGAACCTCGCCGACGCCGTGGCCCTCGCCGCAGGCCCGAACCACACCTGCGCGGTGCGCGCGAACGGCCGCGTGATGTGCTGGGGCAACAACGGCGTCGGTCAGGTGGGCAACAACACCACCACCACGCCGGTGAATGCGCCCGCCGAAGTGGCGAACGTCACCGACGCGGTCGACGTGGCCACGGGCGGACAGCACACGTGCGCCGTGCGTCGCGGCGGCGGCGTGCGCTGCTGGGGCGCGAACAGCAACGGTCAGCTCGGCGACGGCACCACGACGAACCGCTCGGCGGCCGTCGACGTGCGCGGCATCAGCGACGCCGTGCGCGTGGCCGCGGGCACCGACTTCTCGTGCGCGGTGCGCGGCAACGGGCAGGTCGTGTGCTGGGGCGGCAACACGAACGGACAGCTCGGTCGCGGCATGACGACCGGCACCACGCAGATGCTCGGCCCCGTCACGGGATTCTGAGCGCATTCCTCGCAACTGGTGCGGCGCGCGGATCTGTGTAGGATGCGCGCGCCTCCCATGTTCGAGCGCCCCCTCTCCGCCGATACGCTGCGCGCCGCCGCGCTCGAAATCTCCACCGCAGAGCAGTCCCGCACGGCACCGCCCGACGCGCTCCTCGCGCTCGCGCGGGTCGTCGCCGAGTGCCTGATCGACCAGGCGTCGCACCGCGCCGTGGCCGTGTCGCCGACCACCGTCGACGCGCGGGTGATCGCCGTGGGACCGCTCGCCAACGAGGTGAAGCTCCCCTCGGCCGACGCCCTCGCGGTGCTCCGTACGGGCCCCCGCAGCGAGCAGGAGCGCGCGCTCGTCGCCGCCCTCGCGGCCCGTCACCTCGGCGCCCTGCTCGATCGTCGCGACGGCGTGAGCGCCCTGCGCGCGGCGCTCCCTTCGCTCGACTGGCTGGAGTTCGTGGGCCAGTACCCCGTGTACTCCGCGGCCCGCTTCGCGCTCGACGGAGACACCCTCGCGCGCGCCGACGAGATCCTCCGCGCGGCGCCGGTCGAAGCCCCCACCGAACGCGCCGCCGCCGCCGTGCGCGCGCTCCGCGGCGCTGCCACCTCGCCCTCGAACGCGCCCGTCGCGCCGTCGGGTGCGGGCCGCACCGTCACGCTCTCCGCCGAGGTCGAGGGCGCCGAGCGCACGCTCTTCTCGCGCCTCGTCACCGTCGCGTGGAGCGGCGTCGCGGGCGCCCTTCGCGCGGTGCTGCGGACGGTGTTCTCGCTCCGAAGCCCGGCCACGCTCACGTGGGATGGCGAGCAGCTCCGCGTCGCGGGGCACACCGAAATTCTCGGCCGCACGGTGCGCTCCTTCGACCACCGCTTCGCGCTCGCGAACGTGACGGAACTCCAGCGTGAGGCGCGCTTCCCGATGCTGCCCGTGTCGCTCTCGGTGTTCGCGCTCTTCGTGGGCTCGACGCTCGGCGCGCGGTACATCATCGAGGGCATCGGCGGACGCTACTGGGTGCTCGTCGCGCTCGGCCTCGGCGTGCTCGCGAGCGGCGTGCTCTTCGACTTCGTGGCCCGCGCGCTCTTTCCCGGCGTCGAGGGACGCACGCGTCTCACCGTGCGCACGCGCGACCGCCGCGGGCTCGTGATCTCGGGCCTCGACATCGGCGAGCTCGACGCGATGCTCGACGCCATCGACCAGCGCGCCCGCAGCGCAGCGCCCGCGCTCCGCCCGCTGCTCTCGGGGGCCGACGCGCTCTCCGACGCCACCGTGCGCGACCCCGACGCCGGACGCGCCGCGCGCTGACCGTCAGCGCCCCGCCGCGGCCGCTGCGAGCTCGCGCAGCGCCGTCGTGAGGGCCTCAACGCCGTTGCCATCGATCGTCGCCTCGACGCGCACCGACGGGCCGTCGGTTTCGATGCGCGCGCCATCGAGCACACGTCGGAGCGGGGCCGCGGTGAGCGTTGCGAGGGCCTGCGTGCGGAGCCGCGAGACCGCATCGGCCACGGGCTGCGCGTGCGCGCTGTCGTCACAGCGGAGCGTGGCGTCGAGCGAGAGACCATCACCCGCGCGCACCGAGGCAGCGGCCCCGAGCACCGCGCGCAGGGGATCGTCGGGGAGCGCCTCCTCCGCGGGGCCCGTGAGCGCCCAGAGCGCCGCGCCCTCGTGCACGTGACGGCGCAACGGGTCGATGGAGAGCGGGGCCGCGTCGCCGTGCATCGCGTCGAAGCCGCGGGTGAGCATCGACTCGACGAGCGGGGCCGATCCCACGAGCACCACGCCCGCGGGCGTCCACACGACGGAGCCGCGGGGAGCGCCGCCGTCACGACGCTGAAGCACGCGGAGGGTGTGTCCCTCGCGCTCGACGGGCTCGCTCCCGGGGGCGCAGCGGTCGAGGTCTTGCGGCGAGAGATCACCCGCGGCGACGAAGGCGAAATCGGACGCGCGCAGCGAGGGAACGACCAGCGCCACGGTGCGCACGCGACGGGCGAGGGCGGCCTCGCACGATCCTTCGCGCATCGAGAACCACGGGGCCGTGGCGGGCGCGCGCCGGAGCGCGTCGAGGTCGGCCACCACGAGCAGACGGGTCTGCGCGGGCACCCACGCGAGGGCGTCGCGCGGGAGCACTCCACGGACGGGCGCAGGGGCGACGTGCGCGGGGCCTTCGCGGGGCGCGCGGTGGCGTGCGCGCAGCGCGGCGGTGCCTCCCACGGCGGCGGCGAGCAGCAGCGCCACGAGGGCGCCCGTGCGCCGCTGCGGGCTCACAGGAACCGCACGATCGCGTCGGTGAACTGCTGCGTGGTGGCCGTGCCGCCGAGGTCGGGCGTGCGCACGTCGGTCTCGGCGTAGACGCGCTCCACCGCGCGCTCGATGCGTCGCGCGGCGTCGCGCTCGCCCATGGAGTGCAGCATCATCGCGGCGGAGAGGGTGACGGCCGTGGGGTTGGCGACGCCGCGGCCCGCGATGTCGGGCGCGCTGCCGTGCACGGCTTCGAAGACCGCGCACTCGTCGCCGAAGTTCGCGCCGGGCACCACGCCGGTGCCGCCCACGAGGCCCGCGGTGAGCTCGGAGAGGATGTCGCCGTAGAGGTTGTCCATCACGAGCACGTCGTACTGCGAGGGGTCGCGGACGAGGTTCATCGCGCACGCATCGACGATCACCTCGCCGGTCTCGATGTCGGGAAAGCGCTGCGCCGTGCGTCGCGCCACGTCGAGAAAGAGCCCGTCGGTGAGGCGCAGGAGGTTGGCCTTGTGCACGATGGTGACCTTCTTGCGGCCGATCGCGCGGGCGTGGCGGAACGCGAACTCCGAGATGCGCTGGCACGCGCGCTCGGTGACGATCTTCAGGCTCTCGGCGACGCCGGGCACCACCATGTGCTCGATGCCCGAGTAGATGCCCTCGGTGTTCTCGCGAATGATCACCAGGTCGACGTGCTCGTAGCGCGACGGAACCCCGCGCAGCGAGCGCACGGGGCGCAGGCACGCGTAGAGGTCGAGCGCGCGGCGCAGCGTGACGTTCACCGAGCGGTAGCCCTTGCCGATGGGCGTGCCCACGGGGCCCTTGAGCGCGATGCGGTTGCGCTGGATCGACTGGATCACCGCGTCGGGGCAGGGGTTGCCCGTGCGCGCGGCGGCCTCGGCGCCGGCGTCGTGGCGCTCCCACTCGATCTGCACGCCGACGGCCGCGATCACCTGCTGCGCGGCGGCCGTCACCTCGGGACCGATCCCGTCACCGGGGATCAACGTGACCGTGTAGTTCATGGGCTCCCTGCGGGGTCATGCACGTACCCTCCGCGGGCGCCTGCGACAAGGGTCTTCGATGCCGCGTGGCGTCAGCGCGAGGCGACGGTGGGCACCACCACGGGGCCGTGCGCGGAGTACGTGTGCGCGGGAATGATCACGGCGCCGAAGGCCTCGCGCTGCATCGCCGCGGTGTACCCCAGCGTTGCGCAGAGGCGTTCGAAGCCGCGTCCGCCGATGCGCACCGTGTCGAGCGTCTCGCCGCGCGCGCGCACCACGTGGACCTGTCCCGCGCCCCAGCGGCGTCCGCCGAGATCGTCGGCGCGCAGCGAGCGAACCTCCCCGGGCGGAACGGTCGCGAGCTCGACGCCGAGGTAGTTGCGAAGGTGCCACGTTCCATCGCCGTCGACGGAGACGCGCGCGACCGCGTGGAGGTACGGCCACGCGACGACGCTGAGCAGCGAGCCGAACACCGCGCTCCACCCGAGCACGGTCCAACGGAGCTGACGCGCGCGTGGGCCGAGGTGTTCGCGCGCGAGCGAGCGGGCCATCCAGAGAACCATCGCGGCGCTGAGCGCGACGAGGAGCACCGTCGGCAGGTGCCACGCGAAGTAGAGCCACTGACCAAGGCCTACGGAGCGCATGGCTCGCGACCCTATCCCCGTCGTCGCACGCTGGCAATGCGAGCGCCCGCGGTCTCGCTCACCGCGACGAGGCCGCCGCGAACGCGAAGGAGTACACGCCGCGCGATGCCCGCGCGTTGTTGAGAAACGCGCGCCCCACGTTGTCCGCAGGGCTGAAGGCAAAGGTGTTGCGGACCGTGGGCGCGTGCGTCGTGAGCTCGCGGAAGTCTGCGCCTTCGAACCATCCGCGCGGGTCGACGCGCACGGTGAGGGTGCCTCCCTCAGAGAGCGTGAGCGCCGCGGGAATGCCCCGCACGCGCCGCGCGACATCGAGGGGCGCCTGCGCCGTGGTGATCGACTCGTCGGCCACGAGCGAGCCTTCGAAGGGCACCTCCACGTTGGCACCGTCGACGGTTCGCGAGGCGGTCCCCGCGACGCGGATCACCGCCCCGTCGAGGTTGTACATCCACACCTCGGCGGAGCGCACTTCGAGGTCGATGCCGTCACCGCCACCGTCGATCGCGCGCACCTCCGACGAGAGCGCGTCGACGCGCACCTGACGGGTGACCTGTCCCACGACGAGGCCCGCGCCGAGGTGCGACTCGCCGTGCGCCCACGCGCGCGGCACGAAGAAGTCTTCGAAGCGTCGGCGCACCGTCGCGCGCGCCGAGCACGTGTCGCACGCGAGGGGCGCGAGGGTGTTGAGGTACACCGGTCCGAGGGCCACGTCGGCGCGGGTGAAGGTGATCGTCCAGCCCGCGCGCGTGGTGGTCTGCACGGGGCCCGCGGGGTGTGCGAAGCCGCCGACCTGCACGGCGAAGGAGACGTGGTCCTGCCCGGTGGAGTCGCCGCATCCGAGGCCCAGCGCGCCCGCGCCGCCGAGGGTGAGCGACGCTGCGCCGAGCGCGAGGAGCCACGACGTGAGGCGGGGTGCGAGTCGGTTCACGGCGACGTCTCCGTGGGCGCGCCGTGCCGAGCGGCGGCGGTGCCGAGGTAGAGGGTGAACGTGACGAAGACCATGCGCGGCGGGCCCGCGCTGAAGTGTCGCGTGGGCACCAGGGTGGGAAAGTCCTGCGAGCCGAAGTCGGAGACGTAGTTGAACTGCCCCCAGCGGTAGCGCGCGTCGAAGAGGTTCTGCGCCGAGAGCCCGAGCTCGTAGTGCGTCCATCGCACCGAGGCCTGCGCGTCGACGGTGAACACGGTGTCGCCGCGCTCCGAGAGCGGAAGCGGTCGCGGGGCCACGTAGGTCACGCCGAGCGAGACGTTGCCCGTGAGCGCGCGTCCGCGGATCTGCCACGGCAGCGGTCGCGTCACCGAGCCGTCGAGGCGCGCGACGAGCTCGGGCACATAGGGCACGAGGTAGCCCGTGTCGTCGTAGGTGGCGCGGGCCCAGGTCGCGTGCGCGGAGACGTCGAACCAGCGGCTCGTGAGCCGTGCGGCCGCGAGTGCGCCGAGGCGTGAGGTGCCGCTCGCGAGCGAGTTGCGTCCCTGCTGCTCGTCGAAGATGAGGTCCTGACCGACGTGGGTGTAGAAGCCCAGCGCGCGGGCCGAGAGCGCGGCGAACTCCCAGCGGCGCTCGTAGGTGACCCCGAGCTCGGCGGCGCGGATCGGACTGAACGGCCCCTGCTGGTCGTTGCCGAGGTACACGGGGTCGGCGGAGCGCGATCCGAGGCCGCCGCTCAGCGAGACCGTGAGCCCGTGAAAGGGCCCCGCGTGGAGCGTCGCGCGCGGCTGCACCGCGAGGGCGCCCGAGGTGCGGCGCTGCGTCGGGAGCCGGTAGCCCGCGCGGTCTGCGGAGAGGCACGCTTCATCGAGCGGCGCGCCGCGGACGCTCACGTCGTGCACGGCGCATCGGTCGAGCACGTCGTACTGAAAGAGGTCGGCGCGCACGCCGCCGCGCATCACGAGCCAGCGGAAGAACCGCAGCTCGGCGTCGGCGTAGGCCGCGAGGTTCGACACCGCGCTGTCGAGGGAGAAGTCCGTGCGATAGGGCACGTCGGTGCCCGCGCGGAGCCGCTGCTGCGTGCCGTCGACGGAGACGTGCCGCGCGTAGAGCCCCGCCTCCACGAACTGCTGGAGCCCGCCGAGTTCGGCGCGGTAGCGGGCCGAGGCGCGAGCGCCCACATCGACGGAGGCCGCGGCCTGATCGATCGCATCACCGCGCTGCCCGTGCGGCGTCTGCCACACCTGCTGCGTGTCGAGGAGCGCGCCGGTGAAGTTCTCTCGCAGCCGGAAGCTCCGCACGCCGGCCCACACGAGCGCGCGGAGCGTCGAGGCCTCCCGCGCGCTCTCGATCTCCGCCGACACCGTGTGCCGCGAGACCTCACCGCCCTGCGTGGCGTCGTAGGTGCCGTAGAAATCCACGGCGCCGCGCTGGTAGTCGTCTTCGCGCACGACGCCCGCGGAGCGGTAGCGCGTGGCGTACGACATGAGCAGCACGCGCCACGTGAGCGAGCCCGCGTGTCCCTCGTACTGCGCGTTGCCCGACGCGCGCTCGTACGCGCGGTTCGAGCCGTAGCCGTCGCTCGTCGCGAGCTCGACGCCGCCGAAGGTGCCGGGGCTCTCTCCCTCGGGACCCCACAGGCCCACCACGCGGTGCGTGTTGTACGAGCCGAAGCGGTACTGCGCGACGGCGCCGCGCGTGGGCATGCGGAGGGTGAAGTGCGCCGAGCCCGCCACCGCGAAGTCGCCCTGGTGCGGGTCGAAGGGGCCTTCGAGCACGCGCACCGACTCGATGAGCTCGGGGATGAGAAAGTGCGTGTCGGCGTGTCCCTGACCGTGCGGATGCGCGGGCTCGTTGATGGGAACGCCGTTGACCTGGAACTCCAGGTCCTGCCCGATGCGCGCGTCGAATCCGCGGAGAAAGACCTGCTCCGCGTGGCCCTCGCCGAGGCCGTTGGTGAGAAAGATCCCCGGCGCGAGGCGCAGCACATCCGACGCGTTGGTCGACGGCACGCGCCCGAGCTGCCCCACGGTGATCGGAATGTCTCCCGCGCCGCGCGAGGGGTTCGCGCGGGCCCGCACCGTCGATTGCCCCTCGGGCACCGCGGGCGCAGAGGGGGCGGGTTCCACGGGCGCAGCGGGCGTTGCCGGCGCGGTGTCGGGCGGCGCCGCGGAGGCGGTCTCAGCGGGAGGCGCGGCGGGCGTCGAAGCCGTCGCCCCGGGGGCCGCGGTTGCGCCGTCGGGTGAGGGCGCGGGCGTGGTGGGAGGTGCCGTTGCGGGGGCCGTCGTGCCGCCGTCGACGGGCGGCGTCGTGGGGTCCGCCGTGGTCTGCGCGCGAGCGCTCGCGGGGAGCAACGTGAGCGTGGCGACGAGGGCCGCGCGCGACGCGGGATGTGCCGCAGTGGCGCGTCGCGAACGTGCGCGGAGTGGGCCTCGAACGGTCGCCATGGCGGCCGGGGGTGTTAGCCGTTTTCGTATCTCCGTTGCAATTAGAAATGCGTCACCGGGAGGGTCCACGACGCACCAGACTGAAATCCCGGCCATGGGGAGCAGGTTCGTGTTGATGCCGGGGAGACCGCCCCTCTACGATGCCTCCCGATGGGCGTCGTGTTGGAGCTCTCGCCGTTCGGGCGAGACGCACGCGGCGCCGCGATCGACCCTTCTACCCTGCGTGATTGCGACCCTATGGCCGGCGACATCGACACCCTCGTGCACGATCTGGTGACGCAGCGCGCGGCGCTCGCGCAGCAGCAGGCGGACATCGAGCGCGCACGGACCCGCAACCGCGAGCTCTTCGAGCGCGCGCCGGTGGGCTACCTGATTCTCGACCACGAAGGGGCCATCGAAGATGCCAACGACGCCGCGCTCGCCGCACTCGGACGCGCCCGCCCCGACGTGCTGCACCGCGCGCTCTCGACGATCATCGCCGCGGCCGAACCCGACGCGTGGAGCCTCGCCCTGCGCAGCGCGCTCGGTGGCGAACGCGCGCGGCTGCCGCTCGCCGCGACCCGCGAGGCCGACGACGCCCCTTCGGCCGCCGAGGTGGTCGCGCTGCACCGCGGTGGCGGACCGGCGCGCTTTCTCGTGACGCTCCTCCAGACCGCGCGTCGCGAGGCTCCGGTGCGCGAGACCTCGTACCAGCAGCTCTTCGAAGCGAACCCGGTCCCCATGGTGGTGGTGACCCGCGATCGCCTCGACCTCATCGCCGCGAACCCCGCCGCGGAGCGCCTCTGCGGCCTCGCGCTCGGCACCGCGCGCACGCTCCCCGAGCTGGCCGTCGGCGACGACGCGCTCGCCGAATGGGTCGCCCGCGGCGGCCGCGGACGCGCCGCGAGCCCCGCGCAGTTCGCCTGCGGATCGGGCCGCGCGGTGGTCGCCTCGGTCACCGCCCACGACGTGACCTTCGAGGGCATCGAGGCCGTGCTCGTGGTGCTCGAAGACATCACCGAGCGCTGGCACGCCGAGCGCGACACGCGCCGCGCGAACGAGCTTCTGCGCGCCGTGATCGCCGCCGCGCCCATGGGCATCGTGTGTGTGGGCGCCCGCGGCGAGGTGCAGGTGGTGAACGACGCCGCCGCGCGCATCGTGGGGCGCGACGAGGCCTCGTGGGTGGGCCGTCCGTTCTTCGACGCGTGCCCCGTCGACCCCTTCGCGCCGCTGCTCCTGCAGGCCCTCGAAGGCATCGAGGTGCCGCCGGGCGACGTGGTGTTCGAGGTCCCCACCGCGCGAGACGCGCAGCACCGCGGCGCCCCCGAGGAGCGCTGCCTCACGGTCTCGACCGCACCCCTTCGCAACGCTGCGGGACACGTCACCGGCGCGATCGTGCTGCTCCACGACGTGACCCAGCGCAGGCTCCTCGAAGAGAAGCTGCGCATGAGCGACAAGCTCCGCGCGATCGGCCAGCTCGCGGGCGGCGTGGCGCACGACATCAACAACGTGCTCACGGTGATCCTCGGCTGCGCGACGGCGATCCGCGACCAGCTCCCGCCCGAGACCGCGGTCTCCAACGAGGTGCGCGCGGTCATCGACGCGAGCGCCCGCGCCGCGCGCCTCACGCGGGGAATGCTCACCTTCAGCCGTCAGCACCCCGCCGACGCCGCCGAGGTGGCCGTCGACACGACCGTGCGCGACTACGTCGAGTCGGTGTTCCGCCGCACGATCCCCGAGAACATCGAGCTCGTGGTCGACCTCGCGTCGCGCGATCTGTCGGTGGCGCTCGAACCCTCGCAGCTCCAGCAGGTGCTGCTCAACCTCGTGATCAACGCGCGCGACGCCATGCCCTCGGGCGGACGCATCGCGATCCGCACGCGCCTCGACGAGGCGAGCGAGCCCCCGACGCTGCACCTCGAGGTCGAAGACACGGGCCTCGGCATGTCGCCCGACGTGCGCGACCGCATCTTCGAGCCCTTCTTCACCACGAAGAGCACCGACCGGAACAGCGGCCTCGGCCTCGCCACGGTGTACGGCATCGTGAAGCAGGCCGAGGGCACCATCCACGTCGACTCGGCCCCGTACCGCGGCACGCGCTTTACGCTCGCGATCCCGTCGGTGTCTCGCACCTCGCGCCCCACGGCGCCGCCGCCGCGCATGGCCGCGCCCTCGGCCGCGGGGCAGGGGGTGCTCGTGGTCGAAGACGAGCCCGAGGTGCGCCGCGCGATCTGCCGCGGGCTCACGCGCCACGGGTTCAAGGTCTTCGAGGCCGACGGCATCGAGCACGCGCTCGAACAGGTCGAGGCCCACCGCGACGCGATCCGCGTGCTGCTCACCGACGTGGTGATGCCCGTGGCGAGCGGCATCGAGGTGGCCCGCGAGGTGCGCGCGCGGCTCCCGCAGGTGGCCGTGGTGTTCATGAGCGGCTACGCCGACGAGGCCTTCGCGCCCACCGGCGTGTTGCAGGAGCTCGGCACGATCCTCCCCAAGCCCTTCATGCCCGAAGAGGTCGCGCTGCACATCCGCGAGGCGCTCGCGCTCACGGTGCCCACGCGCATCCTCCCGCTGCGCATGCCCACGAACGTCGCGCGCTGACCGCGCACCTTCGCGCGCTTCACGACGCTCCACCCCGCGCGCGCTGCGACCTGTCGTCGCACGCGAGGGCGCGACGGTTGACGCTCGCGAACCCCGACACGACGATCGCGGCTCCTACGACGGGTGTCGTGCGAAGGAGCTTGTGATGACGATGGGTAGCGTAAAGACCGGCCTCGCGATCCTCTGCGCGGCGGCGCTGATGCAGGGCTGCGGCGACGACTCGCACATGGCGATGGACGCGGGCGAAGACCATGTTCACACCGACGATGTCGCGACCGATGGCGGCGCCGATGCGGCCGTCGATGCGGGCTCCGATGTCACGTCGGATGCGGCGTCCGATGCGACGGCGACGGGCACCGCGGTGGAGATCCGCTTCGAGGCTGCCGTGGGCACGGCGCCCTTCTCGTGCACGACGACCTTTCCGCAGATGGGCACCTCGCGCGCGACGTGGACGCCCCTCGATTTCCGCTTCTACGTGCACGACGTGGAGCTCGTGCCCGCGACCGGCGCGCCCGTGCCCGTGACCCTCGATCAGGACGGAACCTGGCAGTACCGCAACGTCGCGCTCCTCGATTTCGAGAACGCCTCGGGCACGTGTTCGAACGGCACCACGGCCACCAACGCCGTCGTGCGCGGACGCGTCGATGCGCCCGCGGGCACGCGCTTCACGGGCCTGCGCTTCAAGCTCGGCGTGCCCCAGGCGCTCAACCACCAGAACCCCGCGGCGGCGCCGTCGCCGCTCAACCTCTCGACGCTCTTCTGGGCGTGGCAGAGCGGGTACAAGTTCGCGCGCATCGACGGTCGCGCGGGCACCAACGCGGTGAACATCCACATCGGGAGCACCGGGTGTTCGGGCGACGCGATGGCGGGCACGGTGACGTGCAGCGAGCCCAACCGCGCGCAGTACGCGCTCACGGGCTTCGACCCCACGACGAACGTGGTGGTGGCCGACCTCGCGGCGCTCCTCGCGACCACGGATGTGAGCCGTGATCAGGGCGGTGCGCCCGGGTGCATGTCGGGGTTGACCGACCCCGAGTGCGCGACGATCCTCCCGGCGTTCGGCATCCCCGTCGGGAGCGCGCCCGCCACGCAGACCTTCTTCCGCGTGCGCTGACCCGCAACACCCTCCCGCACGAGATCCTTCACCGCCGGGCAGGAGCCGTCGCCATGCTGCGACCGATCACCTTCGCGCTCACCGTCGCTGCCGCTGCGCTCGTCGCCGGATGCGGCGGAGACGACAGCGCCACTGTCACGCGCCCCACCGAGCTCACCGCCGCGCCGCCGCCGGGGTTCCCCGCGATGCGCATCCCCGCGGACAACGCCTTCACGCGCGAGAAGGCGGAGCTCGGTCGCTACCTCTTCTACGACCGCAGGCTCTCGGGCAACGAGACGCAGTCGTGCGGAACGTGCCACCGCCAGCGGTACGCCTTCACCGACGGCCGCGCGCGCGCGCTCGGGTCCACGATGCAGGACCATCCCCGCGCGTCGATGAGCCTCGTGAACGTGGGCTACACGGTGACGCTCACGTGGGCCAACCCCTCGGTGCGCCAGCTCGAACGGCAGGCCCTCGTGCCCATGTTCGGCGAGTCGCCCGTGGAACTCGGCCTCGCGGGCATGGAGTCGGTGATGCTCGATCGGCTCCGCGCCGACGCGCGCTACCAGACGATGTTTCGCGCGGCGTTTCCGGGGCAGTCCGAGCCCTTCACGCTCGACAACGTGACGAAGGCCATCGCGACCTTCGAGCGCGCGATCCTCTCCGCCGACTCGCCCTACGACCGCTATCAACGCGGCGACCGCAGCGCGATGAGCGCGTCGGCCGTGCGCGGCATGGACCTCTACTTCGGCGAGCGCCTGGAGTGCTTCCACTGCCACGGCGGCTTCAACCTCACCGACGCGGTGATCACCGCGGCCACGCGCATCGAGGAGACGCCCTTTCACAACACCGGGCTCTACAACCTCGACGGCATGGGCGCGTACCCCGCAGGCAACACGGGCGTGCACGAGATCACCAGCAACCCCGCCGACATGGGACGCTTCCGCGCCCCCACGCTCCGCAACATCGCCGTCACCGCGCCCTACATGCACGACGGCTCCATCGCGACCCTCGACGGCGTGCTCGACCACTACGCCGCCGGCGGACGCACCATCGCCTCCGGGCCCAATGCGGGCGTCGGCAGCGCGAGCCCGCTCCGCAGCGAGTTCGTGCGCGGCTTCGTGCTCAGCCCCTCGGAGCGCGAAGACCTCCTGGCCTTCCTCCGCGCGCTCACCGACCAGAGCCTCCTCACCGACCCGCGCTTCGCCGACCCCTTCGGCCGCGAGTAGCAGCGCCGCCCCCCCGACATCCCCACGCCCGCGCAGCGCGTCCGCACAGGGCGCGACGGATTCGTCGGGTGTAAACTTGACAGTTGAGGTGTCGAGAAGCACAGTGGGGCCCGTGATGGTGCAACGGCGCGAACCGATGAAGCTCGACGCGCTGGCCACGGCGGCCGGCGTGTCACCGCGAACGGTGCGGTACTACGTGCAACGGGGGCTGCTCCCGGCGCCCGAGTTCCGCGGACCCGACACGGGATACGGGCCGGAACACCTCGCGCGGCTCCTGGCGATCCGCGTGCTTCAGGCGCGTCACCTCCCGCTCGACGAGATCCAGCGCGCGCTCAACGCCCGAACGCTCGACGAGATCGAGCGCATCGCGAAGGGCGAGGTGCCGGCAGCGCTCATCACGACAGCGGTGGTGTCACAACCCGACGACGACGTCCCCGCACCCGCGCCGACGGCCAGCGCCGCGCGCATCACCCGGTGGAGGCTCGCGCCCGGGCTCGAGCTCCACCTCGACGACGACGCGACGCCCGCGGTGAAGGCGCTCGCAGAGACCTTGCGGCGACAGGCCGCACAGAAGAAGGGCCACGAACGATGAACGCAGGGCTGTACACGGCGGCGGGCGCGCAGGTCGCGCTCCGCGGGGTCGAGGTGACGGGCGCGGTGCTCGGGGCGTACGCGAAGATCACCGTGCGCCAGCGATACCGGCACACGGGCGACGGCGCGGTCGAGGCGATCTACACGTTTCCGCTGCCCGCCGACGCGACGCTCACGGGCTTCGCGATGACCTGCGGCGCGCGGCGCTTCGAGGGCGTGGTGAAGGAGCGCGACGCGGCCTTTCGCGCCTACGACGACGCGGTCACCGCGGGCCACGGCGCGGCGCTGCTCGAACAGGAGCGCGCCAACGTCTTCACCGCCAACGTGGGCAACCTGCTGCCCGGTGAAGAGACCCTCGTCGAGGTGGAGTACGTGCAGCGCACGGCCGTCGACGAGGCCTCGCTGCGCGTGATGATCCCGACGCTCGTGGCGCCGCGGTACATCCCCGGCGCGCCCGCGGGCGATCGCACCGCGCACGGGGAGAGCGCCCCGACGGACCGCGTGCCCGACGCCGACCGCATCTCGCCGCCGCGCGCCGATCACGTTCCCTATGGGCTCACGCTCGACCTGCGCTTCGAGCTCGGCGCGCCCGTCGACGTGACCTCGCCCTCGCACGCGATCACCGCGCTGCGCGACGAGGGATGCACCCACGTGCGCTTCGCCCAGCACGAGGTGGCCCTCGACCGCGACGTGGTGCTCACCGCACGCGGAGAGGCTCCGGGCCTCGCGCCCATCGCGGGCCTCTCCGCGCACCGCGGCGACGACGAGAAGGGCTACGTGGCGCTCACCGTCGTGCCCGACCTGTTCTCGCTCGGGGCCGACGCCGCGCGCACGCCCACGGTGGTCTTCGTCGTCGACGTGTCGGGCTCGATGGAGGGCGACTCGATCCGCGAGGCCCGCGCCGCGATGCGCCTGTGTCTGCGCCATCTCCGCGACGGGGACCGCTTCAACATCCTCGCGTTCTCGACCACGTACACGGCCTTCGCGCGCGAGCCTGTGGCCTTCAGCGCCGCCACGCTCGCGCGCGCCGACCGGTGGTGCGCCGCCCTCCAGGCCGACGGCGGCACGGAGCTCCTCGACCCCATGGTGGCCGCGACGGCGATGGCGCCCGACGGTGTCGTGGTGCTGCTCACCGACGGGCAGGTCGGCAACGAAGACGAGGTGCTCCGCGCGGTGCTCGCGAAGCGCGGCGAGCGGCGCACGCGCGTGTGCTCCTTCGGCATCGGAACCAACGTGAGCGATGCGCTGTTGCGCGAGCTCGGTCGCGCCACGGGCGGCGCGGTGGAGTTCATCCATCCCGGGGAGCGCATCGACGAGAAGGTCGTGGCCCAGTTCGCGCGCGCCGTGGCCCCGCGCATCACGAAGGTCTCGCTCACCGCGAAGGGCGTCGCGCTCGACGAGCTCTCGCCGCAGCGCCTCCCCGACCTCGTCGACGGCGAGGCGTGGACCCTCTTCGCCCGCTACGATGCACCGGGCGAGGGCACGCTCGAACTCCGCGGCCAGTACGGCGAGACGCCCTTCGCGCTCACGCTCCCCGCGTCGTTGCCCGCGCGTCGCGATGCGCCCGCAGTGCCGAAGCTCTGGGCCGCCGAGCGCATCCGCGAGCTCGAACAGGCCGTGGTCACCGGTCGTCGCGCCGACACCATGCGCGCGCGCATCGTCGAGATCGCGACGGCCCACAACGTCTCGTCGCGCTTCACGAGCTTCGTCGTGATCGAGAAGCGCGAGGGAGCGCGCCTCGCGCAGGGGATGCCCACGACCTCGGTGGTGCCCGTGAACACGCCCGCGGGATGGGCGATGTACGAGGGCGCTGCGACGGCCGACGACGAGTCCGTCGACGACCTCGCCATGCCCGTGGGTGCGGCCCGCCGCGGTGCGCCGAAGGGCGGCGCGATGAAGAAGTCGAAGAAGCCCGCGCCCGCGATGGCTCCGCGCATGTTCGGTGCGCCCTCGCCGAAGCTCGCCGCGCCCGGCGCGCCGCCGTCGGTCGGTGGTGCGATGCCTCCGCCGATGGCCGCGCCGTCGATGGCCGCGCCCGCGCCCGCGCCGATGCGCGCGAGGGAGATGGCGAAGGCGTCGATCGCGACGATGGACTTCATGCTCGAAGAGCGCGAGGAGGAGGCGTCGTTCATGGCCTTCGCCGACGCCGCGCCGGAGCCCGTGCTCGCGGAGGAGTCGGTGCGCGCGTCGAGGGTCGACGACCTCGCCGCGGTGTTCGGCGCGCAGCTCGCGTCGGGCCTCTGGGGTGACGGACGCAACGAGATTGACGACCTCCGGGCCACGGCGCGGGTGTTCGCGCGGCTCGTGACCGAGGGGATCACCACAGCGCACCGGCGCTACGGAACGCAGGTGCGGAAGGCCATCGAGCGCGTGACCGCGGTGCTCCAGGCGCGCGCCGACGTGGACCCC
>CAMFHP010000056.1 GCA_945952225.1 uncultured Myxococcaceae bacterium | reverse complement strand
GGAGGGGCCGCTGCGGGCGCAGGCGCAGGCGGGGGGGCTGCGACGGGCTGCATCGCCACGGCAGGCGGCGGCGCGACCGGTTCCGGCGCGGGCGCAGGGGGCGGCGCGACGGGCTCGGGCGCAGGCGTCGGCACCATCGCGACGCTCGGAGGCGCGGGCATCGGCGCAGCCGCAGGGTCGGGACTCGTCGGCGGTGCCGCAGCGAGTTGCGGAACGATCGTGACGGTCTCTGGCGGAGGCGCGTCGTGGTGGCGGGCCTTCGCGACGCCGAGGCCCACGAGGCTCGCTGCGGCGGTCACGTTGAGGATGCCGACGATCCACAGCAGCACGTTGGGACGCTTCGCGGGCGCTGCGGGCATCGCCGCCTGCGGAGCCACGTAGGCGGGCGGCGCAGCGGGCGCAGGCTGCATCCCCATCGGAGGCCCCGCGTTGGGCGGGCCCGGCGGCGGAACGGCGGGACCGGGCGGCGCGGGCATCTGCATCATCACCGTGCTCGCCACGCCATCGGGCGGCGGCATCGGCATGGGCATCGGCGCGGGCGCGGCGGCCATCATCGTCGCGCTCATCGGGTCGTACGCGGGAGGCGGCGGAACCGCCGACACCGGCGGGGCCGGCGGAGGTGGCACAGGCGCGGCCGCGGCAGCGCCACCGGGCGTGTATCCCGGCAGCCCGAAGGCGCGCGATTCGTCGTTGATGGTGGTGTCGCCGAGGTCGTCGTAGTCGAGGCCTCCGCGGCCTGCCACGGGGCGCGCAGGCGTCGGAGGAGCTGCCGTCGGAGCGGGTGCAGCAGGCGGCGCAGACGGAGGTGCCACCGCGGCGCCACCGGCCAGTTCGTTCATGGGCATGCCCACGATCGTCGACTTGCGCGCCGGGCCCGGCGGCGGCGCGGCCACGGCGGGCGACGGGATGCTCGCGCGGTTCGCCGCCGAGGGAATGGGCGGCAGCGTGGGCATCTTGGGCAGACGGCTGTTCGACGTTGCAGGCGCAGCGGCCGCGGCGGGCGTGGCGGGGGTGACGACGGGCGCGGTCATTCCGACGATGGTCGACGTCGCGGTGAAGGGCAGGTCGAGGTGCGCGTTGAGACGCGTGGGCGCCTCGTCGGAGCGGTCGTCCCCGTCGTCGGCGAGCGCCGCAGGCGACGGCGCAGGCGCAGGCGGCGCGAGAGGCGCGGCCGAGGTGTCGATCGCCACGGTGCGCTCTCCCTCGGCAGGCGCGTCGATCTCTTCGTCGGAGCCCGAGGGCGCGCGGGCGAGCGTTTCGAGCTGACGCTCCACCTGTTGCGCGCTGAACGGACGGTCGCGCTGCTCGCGCGCGAGGAGGTTGAACGCGAGGCGCGCGAGGGGCTCGGGCACCGACGCGTCGAGCGCCGCGGGGTCGGTCTCCGTCTGAAGCTGCACGCGCCGCGAGGCGTCGGCCGCGGGGAAGGTCGGACGCCCCGCGAGCACCTCGTAGAGCGTCGCGCCGAGCGCGTAGAGGTCGCTGCGGAAGCTCACGAGACGCCCGGTGATCGCCTCGGGTGCGACGTAGCCCGGCGTGCCCGGCACGACCCGTCCGTCGGCGAGCTGCGTGACGCGACCGACCGCGGCGTCGAGCACCTTGAGCCCGCCCTCTCGCGTGATCACGATGCGCTCGGGGCGAAGGTCGCGGTGCTGCACGCCGTGACGGTGAAGCTCGGCGAGCGCCGCCGCGGACTTCATCACCACCCAGGCCGCGAGGCCCGCATCGAGAGCTCCTGCGCGGGCGATGCGATCGGCCACCGTCTCGCCCTCGACGAGCTCGCGCACGCACCACGTGAGGTCACCCGCTTCGCCCACGTCGACCACGCTCGCGAGCGTGTCGTGGCGCACCGTTGCGAGCTTCTGAAGCTCACGGCGCGCGCGCTGCCGCTCGGCGGCGGAGACGAACGCGCCCTCGCGCATCACGCGCACCACCACGGCCTGTCCCGTCGAAGGATCGGTGCCCTCGAACAGCGACGCGGAGGCGCTCGCAAAGCGCGACTGCTTCAGTTGGTAACGGCTCTTGAGCTGCTCGGGCAGCGAGGAAATCTCGATCTCGGCGGTCATCGCGGCGCGACCTTACTTCGGTTCGCGCCGGGAAGCGACTTCACGCAAACACTCGCGCCGGCATGGGCACGGCGCCGCGCGCGTCAGCGCACGGTGAGCGGGAAGATGTACTCCTGACGGGGGTACGTGAAGGGCACGGTCCACGCGCCGACGACGCGTCCGCCGACGGAGACCGAGAAGGTCGCGCTGGCGTTCTCGGCGCCGCACAGGTCGAAGGCCGCGACCTTGATCTGGTACTCGCCCGGCGGCGGCGTCTGCGTCGACCAGCGGATGTTCTCCGCGGTGGGGCGCGTGGGCGTGCACTCGCCGTTGGCGTCCATGTCCATCTGGGCGCCGGACGGAGAGGTGCGGCTGCCGAAGTAGACCTCCGCGCCCGCGGGGTCGGTCACGCGGAGGTCGATGTCCGCAGCGCCGCGCCACGAGGCCGTGATCTGGATGCCGCCGCTCTGGTAGCCGCAGTTGTTGTCGATCACGCCGTCGCAGTTGTCGTCGAGGCCGTTGCACGTCTCGGCGCGGTCCGCGGCGCACTGCGTGGTGATCGCCGTGACGCCCTCGGGGGGATGCGCGATGGTCCCAGACACCGCGCCCGCGCGGCGCGTCGGCGGCGGCGTGGTGGGCGTGTCGTTCTCGCGCGGGCGGCGCGATCCGCCCGACGAGGTGCTCGACGCGGTGTTGGAAGACGTGCCGCGCGAGGGCGGCGGCGGGGGGCACGCGGCCAGCACGTACGACGTGAGCACGACGCCCAGGGACTTGATCGCTCGGTGGTGCATTCGCTCGCTCGGAGGGGATTTCGAGGGTTTCGGGAGGATGACGGGCGCTGCGGGACGACGCATGGGCAGCGCCCCGCAACGGTCGGGACGGGTCGTACGAAAGGTCAGCTCGCGCCGCCCGCCGACGACATCGCAAGGAGCTCCCGACGCGCACGCTCGGCGGCGGCGGGATTGCGCGTCTGGCGGCGCAGCGAGAGGAGCGAGCCGCGGTCGTTGAGCGCGCGGAGCGCCTGGAACGCGCGGTCGCGGCGGTACTCGTCGGTGCCGAGCGCGGCCTCGCGCAGCTTCGCGCGAACCTCGTGGGGACCGAGGCCCAGCGCGTTCTCCCAGCCCGCGCGAAGGCGCGTCGAGAGCTGCGTGAGCGCGTAGCCGAAGTGCTTGTTCGCGCGGCCGCCTTCGAGCAGGCCCGCGACCTCGATGCGGCGGAACATCCGTCCGTCGTCGAACATCGCCGCCGTCACCGGGAGCAGCGACCAGTTCTCCTGCGCCGTGGCCGCGTTGGGGTTCGAACCGCGCGGCACGAACTCGTTCTGCAGCGTGCCCGCGAGCTCATCGTTCGTCGCAAGCACGTCGAGGAGCGCGTTCGCCGCCCGCGCATTGCCGCCGATCGAGATGGCGATGGCCGCGGCGAAGCGGAGGTTCGCGTCCTGCGCGTCGGTGCCCGCGAGCATCGGAACGAGCAGCTCCGAGGTGCTCTCGTCGGCGCCGAAGCCCGCGGTGATCGCCGCGGCCTTCATCAGGTCGGGGTTCACGCCGCGGCGGAGGTACGTCTGCACGAGGCGGTTCGAGATCGCCGGCGTCGAGCGTCCGCGCAGCGCGAGCACGTAGTAGTACCGGGTCTCTTCGGGCACCGTCGTGTCGGTGGCGCGCGTCGCGATCTCCGTGAGCGTCGCGTCGTCGGCGACGGCGGCGAGCGAGTAGCCCGCCTCCTCGCGCAGCGCGCGGCGGTCGGTGGTGTCTTCGACGATGCGCTTCAGCTCACGCACGGCGGCGGTGCGCGTCGCAGCAGGCAGCGGCGCGGCGTTGCCTGCACCGGGATACCCGAGCCACGCGAGGCCGCGGATCGCGTTGCGGCGCGACACGAACACGGGCTCGTCGCGCACGGTCTCTTCGACCATGCGGAGGTTCGGCGGCTGGCGCACCTGCGAGAGCACGCGGCCCTGACAGTCGGGCAGACGCAGCGCGCAGAGCGCCACGGCGGCACCCTCCTGCGCGTCGGGCTGCGCGAGGAAGGGCGAGAGCACCGAGCCCAGCGTCGCGTCACCGGTCGTCGCGAGCGCGAGCATCGCGGGCGTGCGGGCGAAGTCACCCTGCGGGCTGCGCAGGATCTCCAGGAGCCCCGCCTTCGCGCGCGCACCGGCGCCGGGAATGTGACGGATCTGTTCGAGCGCGAGCTTCGCGTCCTGCGTGGCGTTCGAGTCCTGGTGCGTGAGCGCCGCCGTCGCGTAGGTCATGAGCCCGTCGACCGCGCGCGCGTCGCCGATCTCGGCGAGTCCGAAGACCGCGTTGCGACGCATGCCCGTGCTCACGTCGTCGGTTCCCGTGGCCGCGCCCATCGCTTCGAAGAGCGCGTCGCCGGCGTCGGGGTCCTTCTGGTCGCGCAGCAGACGCGTGGCCGTCGCGCGGGTCTGCAGGTCGCGCGCGCCGTGGATCACCACCGCGAGGCCCTGCGCGCCCGCGCTCGTGGCGAGCGCCGCGAGCACGCCCTCGCGCTCATCGGGATGCGCCGCGAGAAACGCCATGATCGCATCGCTCGCGCGCGGATCGCCCGTGCGCCCGAGACCCACCGCAGCCTCGCGGGCCACGGCGAGGTCGCTGTCGCGCGAGAGGGCCGTGAGCGGGTCGACGAGGTCGGGCGACGCGAGCTCGGCGAGCGAGAGCGCCGCGAGGCGCTTCGAAGCGTTGTTGTTCGAACGCGACAGCTCGACGAGGCGGTCCTTGCCGGCCATGCGCGCGACGAGGGCCGGGTCGAACACGCGGCGCTGGTCGAGGCCGAGCACGCTCTGGAGGCGGTTCGCTTCGAGCATCTCGCGCACCTGCGGCCACGCCGACGACTCGCCGAGCGCCACGAGCGCCCACGCCACCTCGGCGCGGTCGCGCTGCGGATCGGTGCGCGCGAGCGCGGCGAGCAGCGGAGCCTTCGCGCTCTCGGCGGCGGGCAGACCGATCTCGGCGAGGCCAAGCGCCGACTGCGCGCGCGACACGCCCTCCGTCGAGAGGCCCTCGATGAGCATCGGCACCGACTGCGGATCCTTGAGGCCCGCGAGGATGCGCCGCGCCGACATGCGCACGCTCTCCGAGTGGTAGCGGCCGTACACCGCGCGCACCTGCTCCGCGGTCTGCGCCGTCGGGAGGTTCTGCTGGAGGATGCGCGAAAGTTCGAGGCGCCCCTCCTCCTTCTCGCGCTCGTCGCGCGACTCCTGGATCGCGCTGTTGAGCATGTAGTACGTCGTGCCGCCGCCCACGCCGAGCACCGCGAGGATCACCAGCCACCCGAAGGGCGAGACGCGCCGACGGATCTGCTTCACCGCGTCGTCGTCGCTGCCCATGGGCCCGTCGCCTCCGCCCGCAGGGGGCTCATCGGGCACGTCGGGCACGTCGGGCAGGTCGTCGAAGTCTCCGTCGGTCCCCGCGGCGTGGCGCGTGGGCTCGAACGGCTCGGGCTGATGCATGGATCCTCCGAAAAAAAGCGGTCTTGACCACGGGCGGGGGCGCTTTTTTGCGGGCGGACGATATGCAAGCGCCCGCGCGAACTCAAGCTCTCACACAGCCTCCGACGACACCTCCGTCGCGCCCCGTCGGCCCGTTCAAGCCCCGTTGTGTGTGTCACGCCTCCAACGGATCGCAGAGCTCCGCGCGGCCCGTGGCGTCGGTCCCTCTTCACCGCGGGGGCCGTCGTGCACTACACACCGGCGCCCGACGCGACGCGGCAACGCCGTTCCCCCGCGCCGCACGTTCCACGGCGCGCGTCGCACCACGAAGGCCCCGATGACGACCGTCACGCTCCGATCGACCCTGCTTCAGCGACTCCCGCGCGAGACCTTCGACGTGCTCGTGCTCGGGGGCGGCATCAACGGCGCCGTGTCCGCGGCGTGCCTCGCGGCCCGCGGCGTGCGCGTGGCGCTCCTCGACCGCGGCGACTTCGCGGGCTTCACGAGCCAGAACTCGTCGAACCTCGCGTGGGGCGGCATCAAGTACATGGAGTCGTACGAGTTCGCCCTCGTCGAGCAGCTCTGCCGCTCGCGCAACGAGCTCATGCGCGCGTACCCGTCGACCGTGCGCGAGATCCGCTTCTTCACCACGCACATGCGCAACTTCCGCCACGCGCTGTGGAAGCTCGTGCTGGGCACCTGGGCCTACTGGTTCTTCGGTCGGTTCTTCACGCGCCCGCCGCGTCGCCTCTCGCTCGCGCAGATGGCCGCCGACGAGCCCGTGGTGCGCCTCGACGGCGCCGACGGCGGCATCGAGTACTCTGACGCGTACCTCTACGACAACGACGCGCGCTTCGTCTGGAGCTTCCTCCGCGAGGCCCTCGACCACGGCGCCGCCGCGGTGAACTACGTCGAGTCCACGGGCGCGCGCCGCGAGGGAGACCACTGGCTCGTCGACGCCCGCGACGTCACCACGGGCGAGACCTTCACCGTGAAGGCCCGCGCGCTCATCAACGCCTGCGGCCCCTTCGTCGACGCGCACAACGGCGTCGCGGGCGTGCGCACCGCGCATCGGCACGTGTTCTCGAAGGGCATCCATCTCATCGTTCCGCGCATCACACCGAACAACCGGGTGCTGACCTTCTTCGCCGACGATGGGCGGCTCTTCTTCGTGATCCCCATGGGCGTGCGCACCTGCGTGGGCACCACCGACACGCGCGTCGAGTCGCCCCACACGCGCGTCACCGCCGAAGACCGCCGCTTCGTGCTCGACAACATCAACAAGCGCCTGAACCTCGCGACGCCGCTCACCGAGGCCGACGTGATCGCCGAGCGCTGCGGCGTGCGTCCCCTCGTGGTGGAGCGCAGCGGCGAGAGCACCGACGACTGGATGCAGCTCTCGCGCAAACACGCCGTCGAGGTCGACCGCGCGCGGGCCCACATCAGCGTGTTCGGCGGCAAGCTCACCGACTGCCTCAACGTGGGCCAGGAGGTCTTCGACCTCGTGCGCTCCCTCGGCATCGAGGCGCCGTTCCCGACGCGGCGCTGGTACGGCGAACCCCGCGAAGCGCGCGATGAGTACTTTCACCAGGCCGCGCTCATGAACCTCGACGCGCTCACGTCACCGCGCGCGACGGAGAAGCTCTCGACGCGCCTCTGGCGACGCTACGGGCGCGAGGCGCTGAGCATGCTCGAATCGATCCGTCGCGACCCGCGCGAGGCCGAGCTCCTCATCGAGAACGCGGAGTACGTGCGCTGCGAGATCGAGCAGGCCGCGCGTCGCGAGATGGTCACGAAGCTCGATGATTTTCTCCGTCGGCGGTCGAAGATCGCGCTGGTGCTCCGCCCCGAAGAGATCCGCGCCGCGCCGGGGCTCCGCGAGGCCTGCAAGCTCCTCTTCGGCGACGAAGCCGACGCGCGCATCGACGAGTATTTCGCCACGCACGCGCGCCCCGAAGACGCGCCCACGGCGCACTGACGCGCACGCCGCACCGCGCCACACAAACTCCCCCAGATTCTTGCGGGCCCCGCTGGAAATCCCCCCGCGAATCCCGCACAACCAGGGCCCCCGATGACCGTCCCCCACGACCGCTCCGCGCCGCGCTTCACCGCGCTCACCGTGCTCTCGCTCTCGGCCTTCATCGCGATCCATCTCGGGTCGCTGTCGGTCTTCTGGCTCGGCGTCACGTCTCGCGACGTGGCCCTCTGCGTCGGCCTCTACGTGCTGCGCATGTTCGGCATCACGGCGGGCTACCACCGCTACTTCGCGCACCGCTCCTACAAGACCTCGCGGTGGTTCCAGTTCGTGCTCGCGTGGATCGGCTCCATGTCGATTCAGAAGGGCGTGCTCTGGTGGGCCGGACTCCATCGTGTGCACCACCGTTGGAGCGACACCCCGCGCGACCTCCACTCGCCCACGCAGCGCGGCATCCTCTACGCCCACGTGGGCTGGATCGTGAGCCCCGAGCACGACGAGACCGACCTCGCGCTCATCCCCGATTTCGCGAAGTACCCCGAGCTCGTGTGGCTCAACACCTACCACTGGGTGCCCGCGCTGGTGATGGCCCTCGGGTGCTACGCCCTCGACGGCGCGCGCGGCGTGGTGTGGGGCGCGGGCGTGAGCACGGTGCTCCTCTGGCACGGCACGTTCACGATCAACTCGCTCTCGCACGTGTGGGGCTCGCGGCGCTACGAGACCACCGACACCTCGCGCAACAACCTCCTCCTCGCGCTCATCACGCTCGGCGAGGGCTGGCACAACAACCACCACCACTACATGAACTCCGCGAACCAGGGGTTCTTCTGGTGGGAGATCGACGTGAGCTACTACGTGCTCCGCGCGCTCTCGCTGGTGGGTGTGGTGCGCGACCTCCGCAAGCCGCCGGCCCACGTGCTCACGCCGCGCCTCGCCGAGGTCGCGTCGCAGAAGCTCGCCACCGTGCGCGCCGCCGCGGAGACGAAGCTCGCCGAAGCTCGCGAGGCCGCGGAGTCGAAGCTCGCCGAAGCCCGCGAGGCCGTCGTCGAAGCGAAGACCGCTGCGGAGACGAAGCTCGCCGAGGCTCGCGAGGCCGCCGCCGAGGTGAAGGCCGTTGCGGAGGGCAAGCTCGCCGAGGCCCGCGAGGCCGTCGTCGAAGCGAAGACCGCTGCCGAGACGAAGCTCGCCGAGGCCCGCGAGACGCTCGAACAGGCCGTCGACGAGGCCGCTGCGCCTGCGCCGACGACGGGCACCTGAGCGACGACAGACCCTCCATGTTTTCGTCCGGTCGGTGGCAATTTCCCCACCGAGGCGCGGGTACGGCGGTGTAGCATCCGCGCCCCGCGTGGAGACGCAGAACTGGTGAACGACACCCCCGACCGCAGCCCGCCCCGACCCGGACTCGGTGGCGACGGACAGTTCGCGCGCAGCGAGGCCGCCGAACTCTTTCACCTCATCGCGGAGAACGTCCCCCAGGCCTTCTTCCTGATGTCCGGTGACTGTCGGCAGATGCTCTACATGAGCCCCGCGTTTGAGCGCGTGTGGCAGATGCCCCGGGCCGCGGTCTACCGCGACGCGCTCTGCTGGATGGAGCGCATCCACCCTGACGACCTCTGGGTCTTCGATCCCACCTCCGGCGAGGCGCCCCTCGCGAGCGCACCCGAGCACGAATACCGCCTCGTGATGCCCGACGGCGCGATCCGCTGGGTGCGCATGCAGACCATTCCCATCACGGGCCCCGACGGCACCGTGGCCCGCGTCGCAGGGATCCTCTCCGACGTGACCGAGCGCCGCGAGCACGAGACCGACCTCGCCCGCAGCCGCGACGAGGCCGAGGCCCTCGTGCGCCATCGCACGCGCGAACTGCTCGCCGCGAACGAGGAGCTGCTCGCGAGCGAGGCGCGCTTCCGCACGCTCACCGAGACCGTGCCCGTGGCGATCTTCATCCAGCACGGCGACCGGGTCATCTACGCGAACCCCGCGGCGTACCGGCTCACGGGCCACCGCCCCGAGCAGCTCTCGTCGCTCGACCTCGCGGCGATGCTCACGGCCCGCGGCGTGCGCGGCCCCGCCACCGACCTCGGCGACGAGCTCGACACGGCGCACGGCGTCGACGTCGACTTCGTGCGTCCCGGCGGCGACACGCGCGTGCTCCACGTGAACCGCTCGCGGGTGACCTTCGAACAGCGCGACTGCCTGCTGCTCACGGCCATCGACGTGACCGCGCCCCGACGCGCCGAGCGCGCGCTGCGGGAGCACCAGGCGAGCGTCGCGCGCGTGGCCCACCTCTCGACGCTCGAAGGCTTCGCGTCGAGCCTCTCGCACGAGCTCAACCAGCCCCTCAGCGCGATCGTGAGCTATGCGCGCGCGCTCCAGAATCGGGCGGAGCGCGGCGCCATCGACGCGGAGTTTCTTCGCCAGGGGCTCGACCGCGTGGCGGGCCAGGCGATGCGCGCGGGCGAGCTCATGCGACGGCTGCGCAACTTCGTCGTGCGCGGCGAGATCCAGCGCCGCGACGTGGACCTCAACCAGGTGGCCCGCGAGGCAGCGACCTCGCTCGCCGACCTGGCCGCGAGCCGGACGGTGGCCCTCGACCTCGCGCTCGCGGCGCCATTGCCGGCGGTCACGGGCGATCCTTTGCATCTCGAGATCGCCGTGTCGAACCTCATGAAGAACGCGATCGAGGCCGTCTCCGAGGTGGCCCGCGAGGGACGCGCCGTGCGCGTGGTCACCGCCACCGTCGACGGCCGCGTGCAGGTCGACGTGTGCGACAACGGACCCGGCGTCCCGACGCGCATCGCCACCTCGCTCTTCGAACCCCTGGTCAGCACGAAACACGGCGGCATGGGCGTGGGCCTCGCGATCACGCGCTCGATCATCGAGGCGCATCGGGGAACCATCGCGCTCGTGCCCGCGACCGCGGAGGGCGCCGTGTTCCGCATCGAACTCCCTGTCGCTGGAGGCGCTCCGTGAAGCCCATGAACTCCGTCGTGATCCTCGTCGACGACGACACCGCCGTGCGCGAGTCGATCCGTTGGCTCCTCGAATCCGTGAGCCTCGACGTGCTCGAATACGCCACGCCGCAGGCCTTTCTCGAAGCGCCGCGCCCCGACGCCACGACCTGCATCGTGCTCGACATCCGCATGCCCACGATGAGCGGCCTCGACGTGCAGGAGCGCCTCGCGCGCAACGGCGACCACACGCCCATCATCTTCATCACGGGCCACGCCGACGTGCCCTCCGCGGTGCGGGCCTTCAAGGGCGGCGCCGTCGACTTTCTCGAGAAGCCCTTCAGCGAGCAGATGCTCCTCGACCGCGTGCACGCCGCGCTCCGCCGCGACTCGGAGCAGCGCCGCGAACGGAGCGAGCGCGCGCGATGGCGCCAGCGCTACGAGACCCTGAGCCCCCGCGAGCGCGAGGTGCTCGACCACGTGGTGCGCGGCGAGCCCAACAAGATCATCGCCGACAAGCTCGACATCAACATCAAGACCGTCGAGATCCACCGCACGCGCGTCATGCGAAAGATGGAGGCCGACTCGCTCGCCACGCTCGTGCGCGAGTACTTCGCCTCCATGGGCGGTGCCCCCGTCGAAGAGCCGTCGAACGGCTGACGCGCACGCCCGATCAAGCAGGCACGACGCTCGCACTGCGGAGCTTCACGGCGGCCCCCGACGCCCCCGTGAACCCCTCATTCCACTCCGCAGGAAACCGATGTCGCGCGACGCACGCCTCCACCGCCCAACGCAGGCCCCGAAGCCCCACGTCGATCCGTCAACTTTCTGGCGCGGCGTCAACGTTGACGCCCGACGCGCCCTCGCGAAGCACCGCCTCACGCGACGGCAGCAGGCGCTCTTCGAAGCGCTCCCCTCGACCGTGTTCGAAGTGCAACGCGACGGGGCCCTGCTGGTGCTCCACGCGGGCAGCGCGGCGGCGGCGATCGCCCTCGGCGTCGGCGCGCACCGCCCGGGCGACGCGTGGCGCATCGCGAACGACAACGCCCTCCCCGACACGCTACGCGCCGTGCTCGACGAGGCCCTCGCCACGAACGCCCCCGCCCGCGGAACGGGTGTGCTCCTCGGCATCGACCATGAGCTCTCCGTGGCGCCCCTCGGCGACGGCGAGGCCCTCTGCGTGCTGCGCGAGGCCTCCACCGCCCCGTCGGCCGCCCACGACATGAACAACTTCCTCACGTCGGCAGTGTGCTCCCTCGACGCGATCGCCGACGACGGACAGCTCACCGACGACGCGCGCGCCAACCTCGAAGTGGCCCTCGAAGCGCTCCGGCGCATCGGCGCCGTCACCCGCCAGATGCTCGCCCGCGGACGCTCGCTCCGCGCCCCCGCCGCCCCCGCAGACCTCGGTCAGGAGCTCCTCGCCCTCACCCCGCTGCTCCGTCGCATCCTGCCCAACGAGGTGAACTTCTTCGCCGAGATCGACCCCGACATGCCCCACGCGCGCCTCGTGCCCGGCCACCTTCAGCGCGTGGTGATGAACCTCGTGTCGAACGCCGGTCAGGCCGTGCGCGCCGGCGGATCGGTGACCCTCGCGGCCTGGGGCGACCAGAGCGACCCTCGGAGTCACGTCATCGACCGCGCCATGATCGAAGTGATCGACGACGGCTGCGGCATGGCCCCGGCGGTCGTCGCGCGAGTCTTCGAACCGTGGTTCACCACGCGCGCCAACGAGAAGGGACACGGACTCGGCATGGCCACCGTGCGCGCGATGGTCCACGAGTCCGGCGGGCACATCGACATCGAGAGCGTCGAGGGCGTCGGCACGCGCGTGCGCATCACGCTGCCCGCGTTCACGCCGCGCATCAGCGCCGCCGTCGAAGCGCCGCCGATCAACGACCAGGGATGATCGAAATCCTCAGGGCTGAAAGCGCTCGCGCGAGGTCGCGTGCGCGGCCACCTCGGCGGGCGTGAGGTACATGGGAAGCGCCTCGTTGCCGAGCCACAGCGCGGCCTGGTCGGCGAAGTACGTCGAGGTGTTGAGCCCCGACTGTCCGCCGGGCACCACGTTGCGTCCGCTCGCGGCGCCGTTCGATCGCAGCGCCACCACCATGCGGTACGTGGGCCCCGAGCCGAAGGTGAAGCGCTCGCCCGAGAGCCCCGAGTTCGCCGCGTCGACCACCCACTGATCGCCCCCGCGGGGAAAGCCCGGCAGCCCCATGCGCGGATCACCCGCCATGAGCGAGGGCGCGAGCGGCAGTCGCATCGGCGTGATCGAGAAGCCCGACGCCACGGGCGCGAGCGTGGCGTTGTCGCCGAGAAACTCCGTGAGGATCGACTCGAAGCGCACGTGGTGTCGCAGCCCCCAGAGGTACGCGCCCATGTCACGCGTTCCGAAGCCTCCGTCGCCCGGTCCGCGCGGCATCTCGCGCAGCGCGGCGAGCGCGGTGTCGAGGGCCGTGAGCGCGACCTCGTCGCTCGTCTCGACCACCTCGGTGCCGAGCACGTCGAAGAAGGCCGACTCCTGCGTGGCGGGGTTCCACGACGCGAGGCGCGTGCGGTTGTCGGCGCCGCGTCCGTCGAGCATCAGCACGAGGGTGCGCATGCGCGCGCTGCTTCCACCGCCGGTGAACGGGTCTGCGGCCCAGCGCTCGTCGTCGAAGACCGCGCGTTGAAAGCGCCCGACCCACGCGTTGAAGAGCGTCGTCGCGACGGCCAGGTCGCGCTCGCCCGCAGCCACGCGGTGGTAGAAGGTCTCCACGCCGCCCGGGGTCTCGTAGCCCGCATCGCGCCACGCGCCGAGGCGACGCGCGACCTCGTCGTAGTCGCTCCCGTTCGCGCGGTAGCGGGCCGCGAGGCGCGCGTCGACGGAGCCCTCCGCAGGCATCGCCATCGAGGCCGCGCGGGCCTTCGCAATGGCCCCGAGGAGCGTCGGCGTGAGCTGCGCCCCGAGCGGCGATCGGATGTCCGCCTGGAGTCGCGCCATCGCGTCTTCATCGAGGTTGCGCGCGGCCACGCCCGCGGCGAGCACGGCGCCGATGCGCTCGGCGCGGTAGCCGTCGTTCCACGGGCCGCCGATGTAGTGCGGATCGTTCGTGAGCGACTCGTCGTCGACGATGTGCCCGGGCTGGTTGTTGGCCGTGAGCACATAGCCCCGCGACGGGTCGAGCGACGCCGGCGTCACGTCGAAGGGAACCACGCACTGCGACGGGTCCGTGCGACCGGGCTCCTCGTCGACGACCGTGTCGCGAATGGGAATGTGAAAGCCGCCGAAGCGCGTGCCGTCGAGCAGCATCGTGGGGTCTGCGCCCGCGGCCCACGTGCGGTCGGCGTTGCGCGGAAGCCCCGCGCGACACGGCACCGCCTGATAGCCCGAGTAGTACACCGACCCGCTCGCATCGGCGGCCACCTGGTTGAGCGAGAAGGCCACGAGCCCGCGCGTCGCCTCGCGGTACTCGCGCACGTTGTTGGCCACGCCGAAGCGCGCGAACGATTCGAAGATGTTGCTCGCGTCGAGGCCCACGTAGTCGAAGCTCACCGCGGTGATGACCCCGTCGCCGTCGGTGTCGCGCGGCACGATCCAACGGCCCAGGAGGTACACGCGCGACTCGCCCGCGGCGAGGGCTTCGGTGGCGGTCACGGTGCGTCCTTCGATGGCGGTGATCCATCGGCCGTCGAAGGTGGTGAAGCGCGCGACGGTCTCCGTGCGGCCGCGGCTCATGAGCGCGGGCACATCGGCCACGGTGACCTCTTCGTTCACGCGCACCAGCGGGCGCGTCGTGCCCTGAAAGCGGCTCGCCTGCGGGAGCCCCGCGGCGTCGAGCGTGAGCTCCTCGCGGTACCAGTCGGTGATGTCTCCGCCGAGCTGCGTGAAGCCCCACGCGACGCGCCCGTTCGTGCCCATCGCCACGTACGGCAGCAGCGGCAGCGCGATGCCCACCTGCTCGACGTTGCCTCCGCCGAGGAGCTTCGTGTCGAGGCCCACCTGGTAGAACAGCGACGGGATCGTGAGCGGCAGGTGACCATCGGCCGCGAGCAGCGCCGCGCCGTCGCGCGTGTGTCGCCCCATCACGGCCCACGCGTTTGAGCCGAAGCCCTCCACACGATGGAGCCGCGTCTCGATGCGGTTCAACGTGTTCGCGAGCGCGTCGAGCATCTCGACCGGCGTGCGCTGCGAACGCGTGCGCGTCCTCGGACGCAGCGGCGTCGTCGAGGGCGGCGCCGTGGGCAATCGATCGAGCGACGAGGGCATCGGGCCCGACGTTTCGAGCCCCCATCCGTCGGCCGAGGCCACCGGGCGGATCTGCGACACACGATCGAAGATGTCGGCGCGCACGCCCGCCGCGCGCAACGTCGCGAGCGCCTGCCCTTCGAAGCTGCCGGGCAATGAAGCGGCGGCGCGCGCGTGCTCCACATCGCCGGTCTCGTAGCCGCTCTGGTAGAGGAAGGTCACGCCCATCGCGACGACGTCTCGACGCGTGAAGGGCTCCATCATCTCGACGGGCTGACGGCCGAAGAGAAGGGCCGCGAGGCGCAGCTCGCTCGGAGGCTCCGCGGTGCCCGCGCGCACGGCCTCGATGTACGCGTTGATGCCGCCCGCGAAGGCGTCGAAGCGCGCGCCCTCCGCGGCCGTGAGCGCGCCGAGGAGCTGCCCCGTCACGTAGGTCATGCCCGTCTGTCGGCTCTGCAGGTCGGTCTCGAGCGCCGCGTCGCCGAGGAGCGCCGAGAGCCTGCCCTGCGCGAGCCTCCGCGCGAGGTCGAGCATGAAGAACCGATCGCGTCCCACCACGAAGCCCTGCACGCGCGCGAGGTCTTCGACGTCGGCCGCGTAGATGTGCGGCACGTTCGAAGCGGTGCGCAGCACGTGGGCCTCGCGGTGCAGACCGGGCAGACGCCACTGCTCGCTCTCGGGCACCGAGAGGATTCCCCCATCGCCCGTCGCACCGTCGCGCGCGTCGACGGACGCATCGCCCGTCGCACCATCGGAGACCGCGGGCGCAGGGTCGGAGCACGCAGAGAACAGCACCGCGAGCGCGGCGAACGCGAGGCGACGATCGGGTCCCATGGCGCGCATGAGGCACGCCCGCGCGTGCGGGTGTCAACGACCGTGAGCGCCCCGACGAGGCGCCGGGTGAACACTGCTGTGACCGCCGGTCGCGAGGGCCGCAGCGCGGCGCAGTGACCTCGCAATTTGCCTTTCAGAAAGGCATTTGCAGCGATCACGACGCGAACGTTCGAGGTCCGCCACGAAGTTGCTCGAAGCGTGTGACAACCGCGGAAGGTGGAGCGTATAGTCGCCCGCACATCGCACGTGCGGTGTCGTCGGGGCGATCACTCCTGCACACGTTGCAACGGCCCACGACTCCGCCCACTCACGGTTCCGGAGGGATCCACATGTCGTCGAACACGAAGACCTTCATCGATGTCAACGAGGCGGAGTACGACGCGTTTCGCAACCACGTGCGCACCAAGGGCTGGGCGCCTCCCGGTGGCGCGTCGGGCCTGCTCCGCGGCGCGGGCGGCCTCAACGCCGACCTCGCGTACGACGTGAAGGGTCAGTCGCTCTCGCTGCGCATCCGCTCGCTCTCGAAGGGCGACACCTACGACTCGATCTTCCGCGAGGTCGAGACGATCCTGAAGAGCGTCGACCGCTGAGTCGCACGCCGCGCCCTCTTCGGCGCGTCCCTCCGCATCGCATCCCCTTCCGCTTCGCTCCCCACTGCGCCACAACCCTGGAATGATCCGTGCGATCGCACGCGGACCTTCCATGCGCTCCCATTGCCTCCCTGCGCTCGTTCTCGCCGCCCTCTCGCTGAGCGCCTGCGGTGACGCGCAACCCGCGCCCGCCGATGCCACCGCCCTCGACGCACCGGCCGACGCATCGACTGCCGACGTCGCCACGCGCGACGCAACCGATGCGGCGAGCGCCCTCATCGACGACCGCTTCACGCAGCGCCAGTGGGAGATGCTGCGCCGCATGTCGCCGGTGCCCGCGATGCCCGCGAACCCGACGAACCGCTTCGCCGACAATCCGCAGGCCGCCGCGCTCGGACGCATGATCTTCGAAGACCGCGGCTTCTCGCGCGGCGCCCAGGTGGCCTGCGCGAGCTGTCACGACCGCGCGCGACTGTTCACCGACGGACGCCCGCTCGCCGAAGCGCAGATGCCCGTGATGCGCGGCCGTCGCAACACGCCGACGCTCCTCTACGCGGGCTGGGGCCGGTGGAAGCTCTGGGACGGCGGCGCCGACACGCTCTGGGCGCAGCCCATTCTCGCGATCGAGAACCCGCACGAGCACGACTTCACGCGCGTCGAGGTCGCGCGCCACGTCGCCGAGGCCTACCGCGCGCCCTGGGAGGCCCTCTTCGGGCCGCTGCCGCCCCTCGACGACACGACCCGCTTCCCCGCCCGCGCGAAGCCCGGCGACGCCGCGTGGCGCGCCATGCGCCCCGACGATCAGGACGCCATCAACCGCATCGCCGCGAACCTCGGCAAGGCCCTCGAAGCGTTCGAGCGCACGCTCGTTCCGGGCCGCTCGGCCTTCGATCGGTACATGGCCGGCGACCGCGAGGCGATGACCCCGGAGCAGCGCGACGGGCTCAAGCTCTTCATCACCCTGAGCTGCATCAACTGCCACCTCGGGCCGCTGTTCACCGACGACCAGTTTCACGCGCTGCGCATGCCCGATGACAGCACCGCAGGGCCCGACCGCGGACGCGCCGAGGGACTCGCCACCGCCGCGGAGAACGTGCTCGGCGCGCGCAGCGTGTACAGCGACGACCGCACGGTCTACGCGCCCGCGGAGCCCAACAGCGGCGCCGTGGTCGGGCAGTTCCGCACGCCCACGCTGCGCGGCGTGGCGCTCACCGCGCCCTACGGTCACGCGGGCACGCTCGCGACGCTCGAAGAGGTCATCGCGCACGACGCGGCGGGAGGCCTTCCCCTCGCCGACCCGCGCGCGCAGGGCACCGTCGACCCCGCGCTCATTCCCTTCGCGCCGCTGCCCCGCGAGGTCGCGGCGCTGGTGTCGTTCCTCCGCGCGCTCACGCCCGACGAGTACGTCGCGCGCTGAGCGTCACGCTCACTGCACGCGAAGGGGATTGCCGTAGATCCACGGCACGTCTCGCACGAGCTGCTCCATGCCCGGGAGGTACGCGCGCGCGTGCTCGGGCACCATGCGCACCTCGACGCGGTACACGCCCGCGGCGGTCACGGGCACGGTCACCTCCCCCATCGCAGCGGGGTTCTCCCAACGCTGCTGCTCCACCCAGCGCTCGGCCTCGGCGCGGTAGAGCACCATCGTCACGCGCGGCGGCGTCGCATCGGCGGCGGCCATGTGCAGCGTCGGCGCGCGGAGCACGAGCGACGGCGTGTCGGCGAGGCGCACCGTGGAGCCCATCTCGAACACACGTCCGTCGGCGGCGCGCGCGTGGAACGAGAAGCCCTCGGGCGTGCCGAGCGCTTCGAAGGCCACGTAGCTGCGACCGCGACGGAGCGCGTCCATCACCGAGGCGCGCGTGAGCCCGCCCTCGACGAGCGTCTCGTTCGAGAAGAAGCGGTAGATGCGCCGGTAGCTGTCGCCGCGCTCGCCGTCGTTCATGAGCGCCATGAAGGTGTTCTCGTGCGCGTCGCTCGCGGCCACGCCGGGCATGTTGATCCCGTCGTTCCAGAGCAGGGCCCAGTGCGCGAGATCCGCGGTGTTCTCCGCGAAGAACGCGAGGAACGCGAGGTCGGGTTCGAGCGGGCTCGCGGCGCCGTTGAAGCGCAACAGGTCGACGATGGCCTGGCCGTTGTTCGCGGTGGGGTTGGCCATGTACGCGATGTTGGGCGCGAGGTTCGCGTGAACGTTGTAGACCTCGACGAGGTCGGGACGCAGCGCGCGCAGCTCGGTGATCGTGCGCTGCTCGCAGTGGGCCACCGCGACGAGCGCGCCCGCGTCGTGAAAGCGCGCCACGCCCGCGGCGTCGTCGGCGTGGTAGGCGCTGCCGAGCGATCCGCCCACGGGGTCGGGGTGACGCGCGAGCCCGATGGGCATGAGCTCGTTCTCCGCACCGGGAAGCCACAGCGTGCGGTGTCCGTCGGCGCAGCGCGTCCAGTAGCCCACGAGCGCGCCGTTCTCCATCACGGGCTCGTCGCCCTCGCGGAGCTGCATCACGCGCTCGAAGCTCCCTTCGGCCATGAGCCCCGCGTGCTCGGTGAGGAACACCGCGTCGATGCGCGCGCGGCACATCGCGCGACGAAAGCTCTGGAGGCACGGCTCGTTGGGCCCGCCGTCGACGTACGGACGCCCGTCACACGCATCGTGCGAGTGCACCGAGTGGGAGTGCACGATCACACGGCGCGTGGACATTCCGCGGGGCGCGCCCATCACCGACGCGCTCGCGAGCTCGTGGGGCCACGGCGCACGCGCGGGCACGTCGGCGACGGACGCATCGGCGCCACCGAGGTCGTTCACCGTCGACGCATCGGTCGCAGGCGTCGGGGTCGAGGTGCACGCCGCGAGCAGCGAGAGCGAGAGGGCCGCGAACGAAGGGAGTCGGCGCATGGGCGCGCGATTGTCGGCGACGGCGCGCGCGGGTCGCAACCCGAGAACTCGCGCGGCGGCATCTCCGCGGCGAGGATGCGGCCCCATGGAGCCACTCGATCGCTCGCTGCGCGCGGTGCTTCGCGAGACCGGGCGCGCGTGGACGCACGGCGGCGCGCGTCTCTTGAGCGCCTCGGTGGCGTTCTACGCGCTGCTCTCGGCGGTGCCGGTGTTCATGCTCGCGATCCGCGTCGCGGGGGCGGCCACGAGCGAAGACGCGGCCCGTCGCGCGCTGCTCCAGAACCTCGCGCGCTGGATCGGACGCAGCGGCACCGCCACCGTGGCCGACGCCCTGGGCACCGCGCTCTCGCACGCCTCGCACAACCCGTGGAGCCTCGAAGCGCTCGTGCTGCTCTACGCCTCGTCGCGCCTCTTCGCGGTGCTCCAGCGCGCGCTGCATCTGCTCTGGGACGTTCCCCTCGCCTCCCACGATCGGCTGCACCACAAGGTGCTCGCGCAGCTCCGTCGCCGCGCGACGGCCGTGTCGCTCGTCGGTGTGGTGAGCGTGATCCTCGTGGCCCTCGTCGCGTGGAACGCCCTCGCCGCATGGGCCCACGGCCTCTTCGGCCACCACCCCGCCGCGTGGCGCGCGTCGGGCGCGGCGGTCTCGTTCGCGCTCGCCGTGCTGCTCTTCACGGCGATCTTCAAGGTGCTCCCCGAGGCGCGCGTCTCGACCCGCGACGCGTCGATGGGCGCGTTCGTCACCGCGGCCCTCTTCGCGCTCGGCGCTGCGCTCGCGGGCGCGTACGTGAAGCACAAGGCCGCGCAGAGCGTGTTCGGCGCCGCGTCGTCGCTCGTGATGCTGCTGCTCTGGGTGAACTACTCGGCGCAGGTGTTCTTTCTCGGCGCATCGTTCACCGCCGCGTGGGCGCGCCTGCGGGGCGACGGAATTCACCCCCGCGCGTGATTGCCTCTACACTCGCGCGCCGTGGCAACGCACCTCCTCGTCGGCAACCCCACCGCGCAGAGCGGACGCAACGCCGCCCGCATCCAGACCGCGCTCGACCTGCTCCACCGCCGCGGCCTCGCGTGCGACCTCTTCTCGACGCTCCCCGCGGGACGCACCATCGACGCGCTCCGCCGACGCCTCGACGAGACCGCGTACGAGTGCGTGATCTCGATGGGCGGTGACGGCACCTTTCGCGAGGTGGCCTCGGCCCTCTACGCGAGCCGCCGACGCGCCGAGGTCACGCTCGGTATGCTCCCCACGGGCACGGCCAACGACCAGGGTCGCTCCTTCGGGCTCGAAGCGCGCGAAGACGCGCTCCCGCGCAACGTCGACGTGATCGCGCGAGGCCACGAGACGCTCCTCGACGCGGGGATCATCGCCACGCGCAGCGTCGACGGCACGCACTCGGCCTCGGGCGCGTTCTTCGACTCCGCGGGCTGGGGGCTCAGCGCGCGCACGCTCGCCGCGCGCAACCGAGACCGCCGCGTGGTCGAGCAGCTCGGTCCCCTCAAGGAGATCTACCGCGACCAGCTTGTGTATGCGGGCGCGCTGATGAAGACCTTTCTCGAGTCGTACGTGGTGAGCGACAAGTTCCGCGCGCGCATCGTGGCCGACGGGACCGTGCACGAGCTCGAAGGGCTCACCGACCTCATCGTGAAGAACACGCGGTACTACGGCGGCGCGTGGGTGTTCGACCGCACGTCGCGCCACGACGACGGGCTCTTCGAAGTGGTGCCCTTCCGCGGTCGCCGCGACTGGACCTCGAAGGCCATCGTCGACCTCGACGGCAATCCGCTGACCGAAGACGTGCTCAACAAAGTCGGCATCGAGCACTCGAAGCCCTTTCGCGCGAAGAACCTCACGATGACCCTCACGCCGCCCGGCGGCGGCGCGCCCCTCGCGGCGCAGATCGACGGCGAGGAGTTCCCCGCGTGCGAGCAGGTCGAGATCGAGGTGGCCGCGCGCGCCATCCGCCTGCTGGTGCCGTAGCGCCGATGCTCACCCACGTCGCCTTCGACTTCGACGGAACGCTCGCCGACTCGGGCCGCGCCGTCATCGAGCTCTACAACGGCATCGCGCGCGAGTCGGGCTACGGGCTGCTCACCGACGCGAACCTCCACGCGATGCGCGCGCTCTCGCTCCGCGAGCGATGCGCGGCCCTCGGCGTGCCCCTCGTGATGCTCCCGGTGCTCATGGTCCGCGCGGGGCCGCGGCTGCGCGAGGTGATGCCCCGCGTGAACTTCATGCCCGGCGCCCTCGGCCTCGTGCGCGAGCTCCGCGCGATGGGCCTTCGCACGGCGATCCTCTCGTCGAACCGCGAGGAGAACATCCGCGCCTTTCTCGACCACCACCGCGCGTCCGACGCATTCGACCACGTGCTCTGCAGCCATCTGCTCTTCGGCAAGCACGCGCTGCTCAAGAACCTCATGGCCCGCGAGCGCATCACCGCCGACGCGCTCGCCTACGTGGGCGACGAGGAGCGCGACCTCGAAGCGTGCCGACGCGCGAAGGTGCGCTGCCTCTCGGTCACGTGGGGCTTCGAAGACGAGTCGCGACTCGTCAAAGCGGGCGCAGAAATTCTCATGCGCACGCCCGACGAGATCGCCGCGTGGGCGCGCGCGCAACGGCTCGCGCGACCCTAGAAATGGCCGAAGCCGCCGACGACCGTTGCGGGTCGAAGGCGGCCTCGTGCGCGGGGCGCAGGCGGAGTCGATCAGCGGTTCGCGATGATCGGCGCGATGAGCAGCGAGACCACGCCCATCACCTTGATGAGAATGGCGATGCCGGGGCCCGAGGTGTCCTTGAAGGGGTCGCCCACGGTGTCGCCGACGACGGCGGCCTTGTGCGCGTCCGAGCCCTTCTTGTGGCCCGGGAGGCCGCCCTTCTCGATGTGCTTCTTGGCGTTGTCCCAGGCGCCGCCGGCGTTGGCCATCACGAGCGAGAGGGTGGCGCCCACGGCGAGCGCGCCGGCGAGCGTGCCCGCGAGCACCTCGGCGCCGGCGATGTAGCCCACGACGACGGGCGCGAGCACCGCGATGGCGCCGGGGAGGATCATCTCCTTGATGGCCGCCGTGGTCGCGATGTCGACGATCTTGGTGGGCTCGGGATCGACGCCGGGCTTGCCTTCGAGCAGACCCGGAATCTCACGGAACTGACGGCGGATCTCTTCGACGATCGCGCCGGCGGCGCGGCCCACCGCGGTCATCGTGAGCGCGCCCACGAGACAGGGGAGGATCGAGCCGAAGAGGATGCCCATGAGCACCTTCGCGTCGGTGAGGCGGAGCACCATCTCGGTGCCGCCGTGGCTGATGCGGGCGTGGTTGACCTCCATGTTGAAGGCCGCGAAGAGGGCCACCACGGTGAGCACCGCGGAGCCGATCGCGAAGCCCTTGCCCACGGCCGCCGTCGTGTTGCCCACGGCGTCGAGCTCGTCGGTGATGGCGCGCACTTCCTTGCCGAGGCCGCCCATCTCCGCGATGCCGCCGCCGTTGTCGGCCACGGGGCCGTAGGCGTCGACGGTCATCACGATGGCGGTGCCCGCGAGCATGCCCACGGCCGCGAGCGCGATGCCGTAGAGGCCGATCTGCTGGTTCGAGAGGTAGCCCACCGCGCAGAGCGTGAGCAGCGGCACCGCGACGCTCTCGAGGCCCACGGCCATGCCGCGGATCACGTTGGTGCCGGGGCCCGTCTGCGCGCTCTCGGCGATCTTATGAATGGGGCCCATCGACGTGTAGTAGTCGGTGATGAGGCCCACGACGCCGCCACCGATGGCGCCCGCGATGAGCGTCCACACGGCGCCGATGCCGTAGCCGAACATCGGGAGCACCACGAACGACGCCACCGCCACGAGGATCGGCGGAACGATCAGCGCGATGCGGAGCACGCGCGCCGGCGGAAGGTTCTTGAGCGCGCGGGTGATGAAGATGCCCGCGATCGACACCACGAGGCCCACCGTCGCGAGGAGCAGCGGAAGGGCCACGGCGAGGGCGCGGAGCTTCGTCTCGTCGGCGCCGGGCGCGAGGGGCTGGAGCTCCGTCACGGGCATCGTGAGGCCGAGGGCCATGGTCGCCACGATGGCGGCCACGTAGCTCTCGTAGATGTCGGCGCCCATGCCCGCGATGTCGCCCACGTTGTCGCCCACGTTGTCGGCGATGACGCCGGGGTTGCGGGGGTCGTCTTCGGGGATGTTCGCTTCGACCTTGCCCACGATGTCGGCACCCACGTCGGCAGCCTTCGTGTAGATGCCGCCGCCGATGCGCGCGAAGAGCGCGATCGAGCTCGCGCCCACAGCGAACGAGTGGAGCACCGTGCCGAAGTCGTCGCTGTTGCGGAACAGGTGGTACACGACGCCGAGGCCCACGAGGCCGAGGCCCGCCACGCAGAGGCCCATCACGGCGCCGCCGTCGAGGGCCATCACGAGCGCCTCGGGCTTGCCGCTGACCTTCGCGGCCTGCGCGGTGCGCACGTTCGCGTAGGTGGCGGCCTTCATGCCCACGAAGCCCGCGAGGAGCGAGAGGAACGCGCCCGCCACGAAGGCCACGCCGGCCTGCCACTTGAGCGCCACCGAGAGGAGCCCGAACACCACCACCGCGTAGCCCGCGAGCACGCGGTACTCGGTCGCGAGAAAGGCCATCGCGCCTTCGCGGATGTAGCGCGCGATGCGCGCCATCGACTCGTCGCCCTCCGGCGCGGCCTTCACGCGTGCGTAGAAGAAGAACGCGACCGCGAGAGCGAGCACTCCCACACCGATTGCTTGGATCGACAGATTCTCCACCGGGCTACTCCTTGCGCCTCCGTGCAATGCGGGCGTTGCGCCCGATGCCGGGAGCGCCTTTACCGCACCCGCGTCCCGGTTTGTAGTCTTTCACGCAGGGCGCTCGGCCCACGCCGCGCGCGCGCCCCGCATCGCCCTCGCGGCGCCCTCGCCGTGCCACCCGGGCACACTGGCCGCGGGAGGCACGCAACGGCACAGCACCGTGTGCGAAGAAGGCTTGAAAAGAAGCACTTTCCCCTGCGGCATGTTGCTCGCACAATCGCGGCCCCGGAGGCGATGACCGTGATGATCCGACGAGCGATGCCTGGCCTGATGCTTCTTCTGGGTGCCCTCGCGGCGCCCACGGCCGCGGAGGCCTGCGGCGGCTGTTTCAACCCGCCGACGGCCGTGCAGGTGGTCACCGACCATCGCATGGTGCTGTCGCTCTCGCGCGACCGCACGATCCTCTGGGATCAGTTCCAGTACTCGGGACGGCCCGAAGATTTCTCGTGGATCCTCCCGATCCAGAATGGCGGGAGCGTCGTCGTCGAGGAGGCTGACAACCTCTTTCTCACGGCCGTCGACGCGCTGACCGCGCCGCTCGTCACGCGCCCCACGGCGCCCTCGGGATTCTGTCCCACGAGCGGGTTCGGGGGGTTCGCCTCTTCGAGCCCCTCGATCGCTGACCGCGGCGGTGAGAGCGGCGTCACGGTGATCAACGACCGCGTGGTCGGCCCCTACCAGGTGGTGACCCTCGCCGCGACGGACCCGATGGCCCTTCGCACCTGGCTCACGAGCAACGGCTACGCGATCCCCGCGGCGGTCTCGCCGGTCATCGACCACTACGTCTCGCAGCGCATGGACTTCATCGCCGTGCGCCTGCGGCCCAGCGAGGGCGTGACGCGCATGAAGCCCCTGCGGGTGATCATGCCGGGCTACGTGCCGACGCTGCCGCTGCGCATGATCGCGGCGGGCGTGGCCGACAAGGTGGGCCTCTCGCTCGTGGTGCTCTCCGACGGGCGCGTCGAGGCGCAGAACTTCACGAACGCCGAGGTGCGCGACGCCGACCTCACCTACGACTTCTCGAACCCCACGAACCCCGCCACGGATTTTCTCAACGCGTTCAACCGCATCAACGCGGCGAACGCGGGGCGCGCGTGGGTCACCGAGAGCGCGACGCAGCTCTATCAGACGCAGATCGACAGCCTGATGACGAACTGCTTCGACCCGAACACCTTCGCGCCCATCTCGAACTGCACGCAGGACTCGCGCGTGGGCACGCTCGACTCGCGCGTCGCGTACCAGTCGTTCGGCAGCGCGGCCTACGCCACGCGCATGCGCGCCGACCTCGCGGCCACGGCCCTCGACCGCGACCTCGTGCTCGCCGCCAGCGACCGCGGCGCCCGCGCGCGCAACTACAACTACGGCAACGTGCGGAACACCCCGCCGGACCCGTGCGCGTCGCCCCACTCGGACTTTCAGGGATGCTCGGCGCGCGGCGGCAACGACAGCACCGCCGCATCGCTCTGCGTGGCGCTCGGGCTCATCGCGGCGCGCGCGGCCCGTCGCCGTCGGTCATCCGATCGCTGAGAAGTTCAGCGCGACGCCGAAGGCCGCGAGGCGGTCTTTCATGGCGGCGAACACCGCGTCGTTCTCGGCGAGCTTCTCCGCGGGAATGACGCCCTTCCACGACGAGAGCTTCCCCTCGAAATAGAGCTGCGCGGCGATGACCGCGGGCCATCCCGTCGTGCGGGCCATCGACGAATCACCCGTCACAGGATCGGTGCGATCGAGCAGGTCGCAGCGCAGCGTGGTGGCGCGCCCGTCGCGCTCGCCCTCGACCTCGACGCGCATCACCGTGAGCTCGGGAATGCCCGGTTCGAGCTTCCATTCTTTGAAGAGCAGGTGCGCGGTGACGTCGAGGGGGCGCACCTCGCCGCGCGCGGTCTTCACGGGCGTCTCGCTGAAGAACCCGAGGTCGCGGAGCATGCGCATCTTCTCGATGTGCCCGGGCCAGCGCAGCGTCTTCTCGCGCATGTCGCGCAGGTCGAGCGTCGTGAGCAGCGTGCGCAGGCCGTCGGTGTTGAACGACTCCAGCGTGCCGACGCCGGGAAGATCCACGAGCTCGGGCTCCGAGAGCGCGGGCTTCGTCACGATGCGCCCGTCCTGGCGATAGCGCGCGGGGCGCGTGTACTCCTCGATGACGTCGATGGGCGAGAACGGGGCTTTGTACTCCGTGGGCCAGCGGCGCTCGACGGGCAGTCCGCCCACCATGATGAGCAGCGAGCGCGCGTTCGCGAGACGCCGCGCCATGTGGACGCCGAGCATGCCGCCGAGGCCCGGCATCACCCCGCAGTCGACCACGGCCACGAGGCCCTTCGCGCGCGCCTTCTCGTCGAGGCCGTACGGGTCTTCGGGAAAGAACGAGATGTCGACCACGTCGCGCCCCGCGTCGAGTGCGGCCGCGAGCGCGTTGTACCCGAGGAAGCCCGGCACCGCGCCCACCACGAGGTCGGTGTCTGCGGCGAGGCTGCGGACGACGGCGGCGTCCGAGAGGTCTGCGACGGTCGTGCGGAGCGGCGCGCGCGCGGCCGAGCGGGCGAGCGCGTCGGCGTCGCGATCCGCGAGCGTGACCTCGTAGCGACCGTCGCGGGCGAGCTCCCGCGCGATGAAGCCGCCGACCATTCCTCCGCCGAGCACCGTGATGCGATGAGCCATTGCGAGCGTGTCCTCCCAGACAAAAGGGCGGCGGAGGATCGCACACCCCGAGGCGCCGTTGCACCGCCCTCACGCCTCGCGAAAAGTGCCTATTTTCAAGCTCCGTCGCGAACTCGCGCGACGCGCACGTTCCGTGCTACCCGGCGCGCACCGTGCCCGGAGCTCTCCGCATTCCCCTCGTCGCGCTCGCGCTCGCCCTCACCACCTGCGTGCGAGACACCGCGCGCCCCCGACCGCACACGGGCCTCGACGCGCGCCCCGTGGCCCAGGGCGACGCCGCCGTCGACGCAGGGCCCGACGTGCTCGACGCGCCCACGGTGCCCGCCTCCCTCGACGCCGCCGTGGCCGCCGTGCGCCGTGGAGATTTTCGCGCGGTGCGCAGCACGCTCCGACAGCTTCCCGAGACCGCGCAGCAGAGCCGCGAGGGGCGCTACCTCCACGCGCGCGCCGCAATCGAGCTCGGTGACCACGCGGCCGCGCTCCCGCTGCTTCGTCCGCTCGCCGATGAGATCCCCGCGCTGCGCACCGACCTGCTGCGCATGGAAGCGCAGTGCCTCGCGCGCATGGGTCGTCACGGCGAGGCGCGCGACGCGTACGAGGCCCTCGCGGCGGCGGGCGGCGGAGAGCGCGATCGCGCCCAGTCGGTGCTCGAAGCGCTCGCGGCGGGCGACACCGAGCGCGCCGCGCGGGGCATGCGCACGTGGGCCAACGATCCGCCCGCGGGCCTCGACCGCGCCCGCGCGTGGAAGCACTGCGCCCAGGTCTACGAGACCGCCCACGACGACGCCGCCGCGGCCGCGTGCTGGCGCCGCATCGCCGTCGACGAACCCGACAGCGGCTACGCCACGGAGGCCCTCGCCGCGCTCCCACGACTGCACGCGCCGCTCACGGTGGCCCAGCAGTTCGCGCGCGCCGAGCGGCTCATCGACCGCGCGCGCTACCAGGAGGCGCTCACCACGCTGCAGGCCCTCCCCGCCTCGCAGGGCGCGACGGAAGCGCGACGCACGCACCTCCTCGGACGCGCCCTCTACGGCATGCGCGGGCGCTACGCCGAGGCCTCGCAGCAGCTCAACGCCGCGTCGTCGAACCCCGACAACACCGACCGCGACGAGGATGCTTTCCTCGCCGCGCGCGCCCTCTCCCGCGCCGACCGCGACGACGAAGCAGTGCGCGCCTACGACGCCCTCGCGCGCGGACGCACGGGCCGCTGGGCCGACGAGGCGGCGTTTCGTGCGGCGTGGCTCGAGGCGCACCACGACCGCGTCGAGAGCGCGGTGCGACGCTTCCGCGAGTACGTGCAGCTCCGTCCCGGCGCGCCCGATCGCCAGCGCGTCGAAGCGTGGTGGCACCTCGGGTGGACGCTCTACCGCGCGGGGCGCTTTCAGGAGTCCGTGGATCCACTTTTGCGCTCGGGCACGCTCGCGACGCATCACCTGGAGCGCGGTCGCGGGCAGTACTGGGCGGCGATGGCGCGCGCGCGCACCGGCGACGTGGCGGGGGCGACGACGGGCTGGCAGCGGCTCATCGCAGACCGTCCGCTCACCTGGTACGCGCTCCTCGCCGAAACGCGCCTGCGCGAGCGCAACGCCGACGTGCCCGCCCTCGCGCCGCCGCCCGAGGCGCGTCCGTGCCCGACCGTCGAACTCCCCGCGCGCGCGCAGTGGCTCGCGGCGCTGGGCTTCGATGACGAGGCGGGCGCGGCCCTCCACGCCGCCGAGGATCGCGTGCGTCGCACCGTGCCCGCAGACCGCGCCGATGAGGCCCTGGCCCGCGCGTACCTCACGCTCGGCGAGGCGCGACGCGCGTTCATCCTGTCGTCACGGCACGCCGAGGCCCTCGACCCGCTGCCCGATGCGAACACGCGCTGGGTCTGGGACACGGGCTTTCCGAGGCCCCACGCGCCCCTCGTCGAAGCCGCGGAAGACGAGGCCGGACTCCCACGCCACTACCTCTTCGCGATCATGCGCCAGGAGAGCGGGTTCAAAAGCCGCGACGTGTCGAGCGCGCGCGCCATCGGGCTGCTCCAGATGATTCCGCCAACCACGCGGCGCGTGGCGCAGACGCTGGGCATCGAGTTCCGCGAGGAGCTGCTCTACGAGCCCGCGTACAACATCCGCGTGGCGGGCTGGTACATCGGGCGGCTCTACCACCAGTACAACGCCGTGCTGCCGCGCGCGATCGGCGCCTACAACGCCGGGCCCGGCGCGATGGGACGCTGGGTGCAGGGCTTCGGCGGCGACGACCTCGACATGTTCATCGAGCGCATCCCCTACGACGAGACGCGCGGCTACGTGCGCCGCGTGGTGCAGAACCTCGCGCGCTACCGCTACCTCTACGGCCCCCGTGAGGGCGCCTCCCCGTTGCAGCTCCCGCTGCGCGCCGAGGGGGCGGTGCAGCCCCTCGTCGACTACTGACCCCCGACCCGTCGAGACGTTACGCGGTGCCGTTGCGACGCGCCGCGCGAGACCCGGTCTGCGACTCCTTCACAAGTGAAGGAAGCGCGCACCAGTGCGCCGCCTCGTCGCGCGTGTTGAAGGCGCGCACTTCGAGCCAGGGCACCATCGCCTTCGCGACGCCCACGAGCATCAGAAGGCCCTGCGAGCGCGTGACGATCGCCACCTTGCGCAGCCGCCCGCGCTGCTCCGCGGCCCAGCGGAACCCGATCGCGGGGTTGCCCGGGTCGTGTCCCGTCGCGGCGAGCGTGTTCATCACGACGGCATCGAGCGCGGGCTGCTGCGCGAAGAGCTCGGTGACCTGCTCGAAGCTCCGCATCGCCGTCGCGCGCGACGTGAAGCGGTCGTAGGCGATCTCGACGACCGTGGTTGCGATGGCAGAGACCGCGACCGATCCCAGCGCGTCGCCGACAAAAATCCCCGAGGCCTTGTTTCGTGGTGACGCCATGATGTCGACTCCGTTGCGCCCCCCGTCCATGGGCGCCTCGCAACCGTCACGCGATACATGGTTCGGATGCGCGTCGCGTGTCAACCGGGGCAAACGCAGAACGCTGCGCGGCAGAATGAACGGCGATTCATCACGCGCCGCACGCGTAGCGAAACGCTACGCATTCGAACGGCGCCGCGGCATCGCGGTCGCTGTTAAGGTCCGCCGCGTGAAGCGAGACCAGCGATGGCCCCGGGCGGTGGTGTTCCTCTGCGCGTTGTCGGCGGTGTGGGCCCGCGGATTCACGGTGCGCGAGGGCGTCGCGCAGGTGCGCGCGATGGATGCCGGTCGCGCCCTCGACGCGTCGGCCGCCGTCGAGGCGCACGACGACGAGGGCGATGAAGACGAAGACCCGGAGGAGGCAGCGGCGCCCTCACGCGACGCCGGGGTGACGGAAACGCGCGACGCGGGCTGTGTGACCGTCGACCGCGAGTCCCACTGCTGCGCGCCGGGTCAACGGTGGCGCAACGGCGCCTGCGCGGGCGCCACCACGAGCTGCGCGCCGGGCTCGACGCACGACGACCGCGGAGGCTGCGTGCGACGCGTGTACGACCGCGACGGCGGCACGAGCGCGCGGCTCTTCGCACCCGCGGGCGTGCCCGTTCCCGCGACGATGGTGACGGTGCCGGGCGGCGTGTTTCGCAGCGGCGGGCGCGCGGTGTCGGTGGGTCCCTTCGCGATCGACCGACGCGAGGTCACCGCGGCGGAGTGGGCGGTGTGTGCGCGCGCGGGCGTGTGCGCGACGGCGCCCGATCCCTACGGCGCGATGCGCGACGCGGCCCGCGCGCCGATGGTGAACGTGTCGTGGAGCATGGCGCAGCGGTACTGCGGCTTCGTGGGCGCGAGGCTCCCCACGGAGAGCGAGTGGGAGCTCGCCGCGCGCGGACTCGACGGGCGACGCTACCCGTGGGGCGCACGGGCGCCGACGTGCTCGCTCGCGCGCATCGCGGGCTGCGGAGACGGGGCCCTCGTGGTGGGCGCGACGACGGCGGGCGCGAGCCCCTTCGGCCTCGTCGACATGGCGGGCAACGTCGCCGAGTGGACCCTCGACGGCTGGGCGCCCCGCGCGTCACGCGACGACGGACGCGTGGTCGACGATCCGGTGGTGGGCGGCGGCGAGCGGAGGGTGGTGCGCGGGGGGTCGTTCCTCTCGGGGCCCGACGAGGTGACCGTTGAAGCCCGGCGCGGCGTCGACGCGCGCGAGCAGCGGAGCGACGTGGGCTTCCGCTGCGTGCGCGGGCTCTGACAGGGGCTACACCGCGTCGGATTCGAGGGCGGCGAAGAGGTCGTCGAGGTTGGGGCGTCCGCGGAGCGCGCCGGTGAGCTCGCCCGCGGCCTTCACGAGCTCGGCCTCCATCGCGGCGAGCTGCGTGGCGGCGATTTCGAGGCGGCGCTGAACGCCCTGCATCTCGTCTTCGCCCGCCTGCGAGGCGCGTTCGAGCTGGGCGCGCAACGAGCCGATCTGAAACTCCAGGTCGCGCACCTCGCCCTCGCGGCGCGTGCGCTCGGCGAGTCGATCGCGGTGCTCGTCGACGTAGGGGGCCGCGGATTCGAGCGCCGCACACGCCTCGCGGTAGCGTGCGAGCACGTCGGCCACGGGCGCCGTGGGCGTCGCACCGAAGGCGAGCACCTCGGCGTGCGCGCGCAGAAAGGGCTGCATGAGCGGACCCACGCGGGTCTCGGTGGTCGACGCGGCGCGCACGGCCTCGGTCACGGCCTCGCGGGCGACGTGGAGGTCCGTGGCGAGGGCGTCCATCGCGCGGCCGAAGCGGAGCTGGGCGTCGCGCGTGCGGTCGGCGAGGGCGTCGGCGCGGGTCTGATCCGTGAGCCACTGGGCGTGCACCTCGGCCATCGCCGTGACCGTCGCGCGAAGCCTCCCCAGCGCCGCGTAGAGCCTCGCGTCGGCCCCATGCGGAAAGGCCCTTCGAAGCATCTCGCCGAGGAGCTCGGTGCGTCGCCCCCAGCGCTCGATGGCGACCGCCGAGAACATTCCCCCTGCCGACGTGGCGCGGGTGTCGTGCGCGAGGCGCGCGGGCGGCGTGGGCGCGAGGTACGCCCCGGAGTGACGGCGCGGCCGCGGATGCCTCGCCACGAGGGCGCCGAGCGCACGTTCGACGGCGCGCGCGTCGGCGGGGCGATCCTCGGGGCGCTTCGCGAGGAGCTGCACGATCAACGCGTCGAGCTCGGCGGGCACCTCGGGCACGAGCGCGCGCGGCGAGGGCGGCGCGTCGCGGAGGTGCGCGATGAGAAACGCCGTCACGTCGCCCGCTTGAAAAGGCAACCGTCCGGTTGCGCATCGGAAGGCGATGCATCCGAGGGCGTAGAGGTCTGCCGCGGTGCCCGCCTCGGTGCCCGTGATGCGCTCGGGAGCCATGTATTGCGGCGTGCCGAAGATCTCGCCGCTCGTCGTGAGGCGCGAGTCGAGGAGGTACCGCGCGATGCCGAAATCGAGGATCTTCACGCGCTCGCCCGCGCCGCCCTCGTCGTGCACGACGTAGAGGTTGTCGGGCTTGAGGTCGCGGTGGATCACCTGAAAGTCATGGGCCCGCGCGAGCCCCGCGGTCACCTGCGCCATGAGGTCGAGCACGCGCGGCACGGGCATGGGCCCGGGGCTCTTCTTCAGGAGATGTTCGAGGGTCTGACCTTCGAGGTACTCCATCACCATGAAGGGCGTGCCGTCGTCGGTCTCGCCCTGGTCGAGGATCTCGATGATGTTCGGGTGCGCGAGGCGTCGCGTGCTCGTGGCCTCACGACGGAAGCGCTCCCGCAGCCGCGCGTCGTTCGAGAGCTCGCGGCGAAAGACCTTCACGGCCACGGCGCGCCCCGAGCGGGCCGTCTGCGCGCGGTACACCGTCGCCATGCCGCCCGCCCCGAGGATGCTCTCGATCTGGTACTTGCCCGCCACCAGCGTGCCCAGCAGCGGATCGGGCACGACCACCAGCACCGTGCGGTCGACGATGCACTGCACGGCCTCCATGGGGTAGCGGAGGTTGCACGTCGGGCAGTGTTTGAGTCCCGTCAGCACGCGCGGGCGAGTGTACCATCGCGCCCCCTCTCGCCGGAGAAGCCAATTGCCGCCCGCACCGCATGAGTTCTCGATCGACCGCACGCGCGACGACACCGCGCTCAGCGCCCTCGTGCGCGAGGCGCTCCAGTGCCCGTGGGCGCAGGCCAAGCGCCTCTGCGAGCGCGGCAAGGTGCGCATCGACGGCGAGCGCGTGACCGACCCCGGACACCGCGTGCGCGAGGGCTCGGTGGTCTCCATCGACCCCACGGCGCCGACGGGCGCGGGCGCCGGTGCGATGGTGGGCGCGGAGTCTCCCGAGGCCGTTCCCCTGCCCCGCGAGCGCGTGGTGCACCTCGACCCGCACGTGCTGGTCTACAACAAGCCTCCGGGCATCAACACCGTGCCCTACGAAGAGGGCGAGCGCGGGGCCCTCGTCGACCGCCTGGTGCTCTCGCTCCACCGCTGGCGTCTCGCGCCCGCGAACGCGCCGCTCTTCGTGGTGCACCGCATCGACCGCGAGACCTCGGGCCTGCTGGTCTTCGGCCGCACGTGGCTCGCGCAACGCCACCTCGGCACGCTCTTTCGCAAGCACCTCACGGAGCGGCGCTACTTCGCCCTCGTGCACGGACACCTCAAGGGCGCGAAGAGCTTCGAGTCGGTGTTCATCGACGACCGCGGCGACGGCCTCCGCGGCTCGGCCCGCACGAAGCAGCAGGAGGGTCGCGGACGTCGCGCGATCACCCACGTCACGCCCCTCGCCACGCTGCCCGCCGAGGGAGGCGCCACGCTCGTCGAGTGTCGGCTGGAGACAGGACGGCAACACCAGATCCGCATCCATCTCTCGGAGGCGGGGCATCCGCTCGTGGGCGAGCGCGTGTACATCCGCGAGTGGAGCGAGCCGCAGATCGACGCGCCGCGCGTGATGCTCCACGCGGCCACGCTGGGCTTCACGCACCCGACGAAGCCCGACGAAGATCCGCTGCGCTTCGAGGCTCCGATGCCCGACGATTTTCTCACCGTCGCGAAGCGCCTGGGCTACCGGGGCTGATCGCAGCTCACATCACGCACGTCGTCGGCGCGGGGTCGTTCTGCGCGCTCGATGCGCCCACGTTCGACACGCAGTCGATGCGAACCACGGCGCCGCTCATGGGCGTGGCCGCGGCGGTGAACGAGATGTCGCCCGCACAACCGCGCTCGGTCACCTCGGCGCGCACGTCGTAGAAGAAGCCCTCTTCGCCGGGCGGAGGCGCGCTTCCCGCGGGCGCGATGGCCTGCGCGATCACACAGCGCTCGCGGCCGGTGTCGGGGTCCGGTGTGGCGATCGATCGCCCGCGCGCGGCGGTGCACGCAGACGTCGCGCGCGTGCCCGCAGGAAGCACCTCGTAGAGCGCGCAGGAGACCCGCACAGGCGTTCCTCGGCCCGCACAGTGGGTGACCGCAGGGTCTTCGGCGGCGGTGCAGAGTCGCGGCGTCGTCTCGAGCGGGCGCGTGAGGCAGCGCGAGGCCACGCGCGCCTGGATGCGCTCCACGATCTGCGAGAGCGCGGGCGTGTAGTCGCTCGCGCAGATGGAGGCGATGGTGCCGTTGCCGTAGCGCTCGTCGAACACGCGCGCGACCTGGGCCACGCGGCGCGACGGCCACGCGAAGTACTGCGCGCCCGGGTCGCACGTGGTGACCGCGGCGGAGCCCTCGCGACGGCACGCGGGCACGACGCGCGTGGCGCACCTCGGGTCTGCGTTGGCCTGGCGCATCGAGACGGGACCGCTCCCCGTCTGCTCGCCCGTGTAGCCGTCGGAGCCGTCGGCCATGCGACCGAGGAGCGTGTTCCAGTCGACGACGGTGCGCCCGGTCACGGACGACGGCCGCGTGGGGATCGCGAGGGGCACACCGGCGATGGCGGAGAAGATCACGAGGTCGGGGCGCCTGGGCTTGAGCGAGGTGAAGCCGCGGTTGGGACGCGTCGGGTCGATGTAGCGGTCGAGGGGCCAGGTCGGATCCTGCCGCGAGCCCGGGGTGTACATGTAGAAGCGGAGGTTGAGGTCCGACGACGACCAGTCGGGGCTCATGATGTCGAACACCGACACCGCGTCGGTGCAGGGAACGCCGTTCTCCGCGAAGCGGCAGTCGCGCACCGAGCCGTCTTCTTCGTCGGTCACCATCACGATCGCGAGCACCGCGTTGTCGCGCACGAAGCCCGCGTTCGGATCGGTGTTGCCCGTCACCTCGCGCGGGTTGCGAACCACCAGCGCGCGGTACGCGGCTTCGAGGGGCTGTTCGAGACCACATCCACCCGTCGAGAGGTACGCGTTGCACACGAAGTCGTCGGCGAAGGTCGTCGGATCCGTGGGCGTCGCGCCCGTGCTCGTGAACGCGAGGAACGACGGGTACTGGTTCGGGTCGTTCGTGCATCGCGTCGGACGGCGTCCGGGCGGCGCCGTCGTCCACGGCTGATGCGTGCGCAGTGCGAGGCCGTTCTTGATCGGGTTGAGCAGGCCGTCGTCGCCCGTGTCGCTGTTCGCGCACGAGGGAACCACGCTGCCCGGCGTGCCGAGGTCCGTCGAGATGACGCCCACGTGGAGCGACTTCACCGGCGTGTGCGCGGGCCTCCCCGTCGCCGGGTTCACCGGCGGGCTCACGAGCTGGTTGATGAGCAGCGGGAAGTTGCGCGCGAGGTTGGCCTGGTTCTCGGCCATCGAGTTCGAGTTGTCGATCACGAAGAGCGCGTCGACGTTCTCGACCGAGCTCACGGCCACCGAGAAATCGATGCCCGCGCTGAGCGTCGGTGCGGGTCGCGCCACGCAGCGTTCGAGGCACCCGGTGCCCGTGAGCGAGAGCGCACCGAGGGCCATCGTGGTCGAGAGACGTGCGTAGGGTCGTCGCATGGGGAGCACCTCCTGCGAGGTGTCATTGCGAGCGCGATGCCCTTCACGATTCGCCTATTTTCAAGGCACTTTTGACGTTCCGCTGCGGTCGCGCGACAACCGTGTTGGCACGGTGATCGCGGTCGTCGGGTGGCACCTTCGCGCGGGTGTGCACGCGCGGTTGGATCCACACGCGCGACGCTTCGAAACGCGAACCGCCCCGAACTGCGCGAGGGCAGATCGGGGCGGCGGCGATCACACCGAAATGTGACTCAGCGGATCACGAGCTCGACGTCGACGAGGTGCCGCCGGCCTGCACGCACTCGATGACCGCCGTGGCGCCGGAGACGAGACCGGCGTTGCTGGTGAACTCGATGTGCTGACGGCAGTCGGGCGCCGTGGGATCGGGACGCGTGTCGTAGAAGAAGCCTTCCTGACCGCTGGGGGGCGGGCCGCCGAGGGGCACGACCACCTGGTTCACGACGCAGGTCGAACGACCGGTCTCGGCGTCACGCTCGCCCGCGGTGCGTCCGCGCGCGGCGGTGCACACGCCCGTGTTCATGCCCGTCGGGAGGATCTCGCGCACGATGCAGTTCACGCGCACCTGCTGGCCCGTCGTGGCGCAGGGGCTCGCGGTGGTCGACGTCTGGCCCGTCGCGCAGATCGGGGGGTTGGTCTCGAGCGGGCGCGGGAGGCAGCGACCCGAGAGGCGCGACTGGATGCGCTCGACGATCTGCGAGAGCGCCGGGGTGTAGTCGTTGGCGCAGATCGAGGAGATCGTGCCGTTGTTGTACTTGTCGGCGAAGCGGCGGGCGACCTGGGCCACGCGGCGCGACGGCCACGCGAAGTACTGCGCGCCCGAGTCACACGTGGTGACCGCAGGCGAGCCCTCGCGACGGCACGCGGGCACGACGCGCGTGGAGCACATCGGGTCCATGTTGCGCTGACGCATCGAGATCGGGCCGCTGCCCGTCTGCTCGCCCGTGTAGCCGTCGGAGCCGTCGGCCATGCGACCGAGGAGCGTGTTCCAGTCGACGACGGTGCGCCCGGTCACGGACGACGGCCGCGTGGGGATCGCGAGGGGCACACCGGCGATGGCGGAGAAGATCACGAGGTCGGGGCGCCTGGGCTTGAGCGAGGTGAAGCCGCGGTTGGGACGCGTCGGGTCGATGTAGCGGTCGAGGGGCCAGGTCGGATCCTGCCGCGAGCCCGGGGTGTACATGTAGAAGCGGAGGTTGAGGTCCGACGACGACCAGTCGGGGCTCATGATGTCGAACACCGACACCGCGTCGGTGCAGGGAACGCCGTTCTCCGCGAAGCGGCAGTCGCGCACCGAGCCGTCTTCTTCGTCGGTCACCATCACGATCGCGAGCACCGCGTTGTCGCGCACGAAGCCCGCGTTCGGATCGGTGTTGCCCGTCGCCTCGCGCGGGTTGCGAACCACCAGCGCGCGGTACGCCGACTCGAGCTGCTGCTCGAGACCGCAGCCGCCCGTCGAGAGGTACGCGTTGCACACGAAGTCGTCGGCGAAGGTCGTCGGGTTCGTGGGCATCGAGCCCGTGCTCGTGAACGTGAGGAACGACGGGTACTGGTTCGGGTCGTTCGTGCAGCGCGTCGGACGGCGTCCGGGGGGCGCCGTCGTCCACGGCTGGTGCGTGCGGATCGCGAGGCCGTTCTTGATCGGGTTGAGCAGGCCGTCGTCGCCCGTGTCGCTGTTCGCGCACGAGGGAACCACGCTGCCCGGCGTGCCGAGGTCCGACGAGATGACGCCCACGTGGAGCGACTTCACCGGGGGGTGATCCGGGCGGCCCGTCGAGGGGTTGTTCGGCGGGTTCACCAGCTGATTGATGAGCAGCTGGAAGTTGCGCGAGAGGTTCGCCTGGTTCTCGGCCATCGAGTTCGAGTTGTCGATCTCGAAGAGCACGTCGACGTTCTCGATGGCGTTGTTCACCACCGGGATGCGAACGCCCGACTGGAGGTTCGTGTTCGGCTTCGCCACCGGGCGATCGAGACAGCCAAACATCCCCGACCCGAGGCCCACCACGGCCGCAAAGGTCACCAGGCTCTTGCGGAAGACGTCGTTCCGCTGATGCATACGCACAACTCCTTGAGTACGGATCAGGAAGATCAGCGGGACATTACCGTCGCGACGCTTCGCAGAGCAACGACGGAATCGCCCGGGCACCTCCCATCACTCTGCAACCATGACGCCATTACGAAAGTCCCGTAGATTGCCGCGGAGACGCGTGCGACAAGGTGAAAACCCCGGGGCGCGCTGTTGGCAACATCGGTTGGCAGCCGCGCTCGCGAAGTGCTGTCTGGAAGGAGTGATCGCGCCATGACCCAAGGGCCGCCGCGCGCGGAACCGTCGATGCGGGTGCTGCTCGTCGACGACGAGGAGAACCTCCGCCTCGCGCTTCGCACGCACCTGCGAAAGCAGGGTTGGGACGTGGTCGCCGCCGCGAGCGTCGACGAGGCGCTCGCCGTGATGGAGCGCGACCCCGCGCAGTACGTGGTCACCGACGTGCGCATGCCCGGCGGCCGCTCGGGGATGGACCTCCTCGCGGAGCTGCGGAAGCGCTGGCCTGCCGCGGTGGTGCTGGTGATGAGCGCGTACGGCTCGCACGACGACGCGCTGACGGCCATCAAGGCCGGCGCGCAGGACTACCTCACCAAGCCCTTCGCCCCCGCAGACCTCGCCTTCACGCTTCGCAAGGCCCAGGAGCGCGAGGCCCTGCGTCGTGAGAACCGGGAGCTCCGGGCGGCCCTCGCGCGCGAGCACCGCTTCGACGCGATGGTGGCGCGGTCCGAGCCGATGCGCGGGCTGTTCAACACGGTGGCGCGCGTCGCGGCCTTCAAGACCACGGTGCTCATCAACGGCGAGACGGGCGTCGGCAAGGAGCTCATCGCGCGGTCGATCCACACGCGCTCGCCGCGCGCGCAGCGGCCCTTCGTGGCGATCAACTGCGGCGCGATTCCCGAGAACCTCATCGAGAGCGAGCTGTTCGGGCACAAGCGCGGGGCCTTCACCGATGCGAGCTCCGACAAGCGCGGGCTCTTCGAAGAGGCCGAAGGCGGCACGCTCTTTCTCGACGAGATCGCCGACCTGCCGATCACACTCCAGGTGAAGCTGCTGCGGGTGCTTCAGGAGGGCACGTTCCGACGGCTGGGCGAGACCGCCGACCGCAAGGCCGACGTGCGCGTCGTGGCCGCCAGCGCGAAGGATCTCGCCGTCGAGGTGAAGGCCGGACGCTTTCGCGAAGACCTCTTCTTTCGACTCAACGTGCTCTCGGTGACGGTGCCGCCCCTGCGTCAGCGCCGCGAGGACATTCCCCTCCTCGTCGACCACTTCGTCACGCGCTTCAACGAGCGGCTCGGCACGAGCATCCAGGCGGTGGATCCGAAGGCCATGCAGGTGCTCACCGAGTACGCGTGGCCCGGCAACGTGCGCGAGCTCGAACACGCGATGGAGCGCGCGATGGTGCTGTGCGAGGCCACCGTGCTCACCGTGGCCGACCTCGATCCGCGCATTCGCGAGCCCGCAGACCCCGTCGCCACCGAGCTCGACAAGGGCAGCTACTCGATCAAGAAGACCACGCGGGTGATCGAAGAGATCCTCATTCGAAGGGCCCTCGAAAAGACCAAGGGCAACCGCACGCGGGCCGCGGAGCTCCTCGAGATTTCACACCGCGCGCTGCTCTACAAGATCAAGGAGTTCGGCATCGCCTGACGTCGTCGGGCGTGTCCCAGTCCGCGAGCGCCATGGCGTCGAGGGTGAGTTCGCGCGCGCCCATCGCGTCGACCGCGCGCTGAAGCGAGCGCCCTCCGCCGTCGATCACGGCGCGCACGGTCGGGAGGGCGGGGGTCGCGTTCCATCGGGAGAAGAAGGGCTCCCAGCGAGTTCCGTCGGCGGCGCGCGCGCACACGCAGGGCGCCGCGGGGTGGGCTGCGAGGAGCGCGACGAGGTGCTCCGCGGTGACGAAGGGCATGTCGCACGCGAGTGCGATCACCGTGCGATCGGGGTATGCCGCGAGGAGCCCCGCGAGGCCACCGAGAGGGCCGATGCCCGCGGGCTCATCGGCGACCGCGGGAACGTCGGGGAGGTGCGCGCGGTACGCCTTCGCGTCGCCCACGAGCGCGAGGTCGGCGGGCAGCGACGCCGCGATGCGCGCGATGCGGACCGCGAGCGCCTCGCCCGTGTCGAGAGACGCGAGGAGCCCCTTCGGATGACCGCCCATGCGGGCGCTGCGTCCGCCCACGAAGAGGCCCACGACGGGCTTCACGATGCCCTCACACGTGACCGCGGAGCGACACGCGATGGGTCACGGGGCGGCCCTTCCACCCCACGGAGACTTCGAGGGTCTCGGCGTTGAGGGCGCGCGCGAAGTGGGGCACGTCGCGGTCGCAGGGGAGCACGTCGGCGTGGTCGTACCCGTGCGCGCCGAGCCACATCACCTCGACGGTCGAAGGGCCGTCGTCGAGCGCGGGAACCTGGCCGTGGAGCGCGAGCACGCGGCCGCCGTGGAGCGGCTCGAATCCCAGGGAAACGTAGCGCTTCGCGGTGAACTCCGCGGCCGACGGGAACCCCTCGCCCACATCGCGCAGCGTCGGCAGATGCTGGTGCAGGTACTTCACCAGCAGGTCGTAGGTGGGGGTCTTGAGCGAGGGCAGGCGCTTCGCCTCGGTGATCACGGGCCACGCGCTCGGGTCGCGGTCGGCGATCACCACGTGCACGCCCCAGCGCCACGCGAGGGTGCCCTCGTCGATCGACTCGTCGGCGAGGCTCTTGAGCAGCCACGAGAAGGGCGCGACGAGCCCGCCGTTGCGGCGCTTCACGCGAGACTCCCAGAGCGGCCGTCGGAGCTCCCAGGTGGCGCCGTGCGCGCGCACTGCGACCTCGCCCACGAAGGCCGCGGCGTGCACCACGGTGTTGAAGAGCGTGCCCGGTTCACCTGCCACGTCGGAGGCGATCCAGGCGTCGCGGCGCGCGCGGGTGAGCGCGGCGGCGAGCGCGGTCACACCCGCGTCGTCGAAGGTGAGCGCGGTGCCGAGGAGCGCGGGCGCGTTCTGCACGAGCATCTCCGCGGCCTCGGCGAGCGCGGCGGGGAGCGCGGGGTTCTTCGCGGGGTTGGCGTCGAGGTCGCGGAAGCGCTCGTAGTCGGCCCGCACGTCGGGGGGATAGAGCGGCCAGAAATACTGGGCGAAGAGCGACTCCGCGGTGTGCCTGACGTCGGTCATGGTGCGAGGTGCGCGCGACTCTAGTGCCTTGCGGCGCCGCGCGGGAGGGTGCTGTGATGCGCGGGGAATTTCACGCGATGCTCCCTGCGTTCGTGCAAGGCAACACGCCGAGGCTGCAGCTCCGTCCGCTCGTGCCGGGCGAGGCGCGCGAGCTGCTGACCATCGTCGCGACGTCGCGGCCCGAGCTCGGTCGCTTCATGGGGTGGCCGCGGGAGATGTACGACCCCGAGCAGGCACGGCACTTCGTACGCATCGGACGCGAGGCCTGGCTCCAGGGGCGCACCGTGCGGCTCGGGGTCTTCGAGCGCGAGACGGGGGCGCTCGCGGGCAGCGTGGAGCTCGATCACGTCGACCTGCGACGGAGCCAGGCGGAGCTCGGATACTGGATCCGCACGGACCGCGCGCGGCGCGGGTACGCCACGGAAGCTGCGCGCGCGATGCTGAGCTACGGCTTCGAAACCCTGAAGCTCCACAAGGTGCGCGCCGACGTGGCCGTGGGGAACCACGGGAGCGCGCGGGTGCTTGAAAAACTGGGCTTTCAGCGTGAGGGCACGCTGCGCGAAGACCGCCCCGTCGGCGACACCTTCGTTGATCACTGGCGCTACGGGCTCCTGGCGCGCGACTTCGACGCGGCCTGTCGCGTGAGCTGACACCGGGGGCGCGCTCCGCGCACTGTCATTCGCGTGCGCGGCGGGGCGCGGTCGTGGCAACGTCGCGGTCGATGGCCGACGTCGAATGCCCGCGCTGCGGCGCGATGATGCCCACCGGTGGCGTGTGCCCGCTGTGCGAGACCCCGTACGCCGTCTCCATGGCCTCGCGCGCCGCGGTCGATGACGCCGCGCAGGAGTCTCCCCTCGCCCGCGCGTGGCGCAGCGGACAGCTCGCGCTCGGGCTCGCGGCGGCGTGTCAGCTCGCGGCGATGTGGCTGCCCGTGATGAGCGGCGTCGCGCTGCGACAGGGCTCCGAGGTGCGCCTCGACGTGAGCGTGCGCCCCGTCGATCTGTTGCTCGGCACGTACCCCGCGCTGCGCGGACAGACCACGGCGTGGCTGCTCCCCGGCACGGCGCTCTTTCTCGCGCAGATCCTCTGGTCGCGCCGCACGGGAAGCGCGATGGCCGCCTCGCGTCCGCTGCTCGGCCCGCTCGCGCTCGCGCCGCTGGTGACCGTCGTGATGCCGCTGCTGAAGCTCCGACAGCACCACCTCAACCCCACACCGGGCGCCGCGATCGCCCTCGTGGGCCTCGCGTCGCTGCTCTGTGCGATCGCCGCGTTCCGCTTCGGCGATGGCGTTCCCGAAGCCGCGCCGAAGCGCCGCGCGCCCGCCGCCCACGACGAGGACTGAGCCCCATGCGCAACGCACTCACCGTCGACGTCGAAGAGTACTTTCAGGTCGAAGCCCTCGCGCATGCCGTCGACCGCGACGAGTGGGACCGCCTCGAGAGCCGCGTCGAGTGGCAGACCGGACGGCTCCTCGATCTGTTCGCCCGCGAAGGCGTGCGCGCGACCTTCTTCACGCTGGGATGGGTGGCGCGTCGTCACCCCGCGCTCGTGCGTCGCATCGTGTCGGCGGGCCACGAGCTCGCGTGCCACGGCGACGGTCACCGCATGATCACGCAGATGACCCCGGAGGCCTTTCGCGACGACGTGCGCACGGCGAAGCGCGCGCTCGAAGACCTCGGGGGCGTGCGCGTGGAGGGCTATCGCGCGCCGACCTTCTCCGTCGTGCGCGACACGCTGTGGGCGCTCGAGGTGCTGCGCGAGGAGGGCTTCCGCTACGACGCGAGCGTGTTTCCGATCCGCCACGACCGCTACGGCATCCCCGACGCGCCGCGCGCGCCGCACGCCATCACCGAAGGACCGGGCGCGGGGCTCGTGGAGTTTCCGAGCAGCACGGTGCGCGTGATGGGGCGCAACCTCCCCGCGGGCGGCGGCGGATACCTGCGCCTGCTGCCCATGGCGTACACCCGCGCCGCGCTGCGCGCGGTGATGCGAGACGCGCCCGCGATGGTCTACCTGCACCCCTGGGAGATCGACGCCATGCAGCCGCGCTTCGGCCTCGGACGCATCGCCACCCTTCGCAGCTACCGCAACGTCGACGAGACCGAGCAGCGCCTCGCCTCGCTGCTCCGCGAGTTCGACTTCGCACCCGCCCGCGACGTGCTCGCCGACCTCGGTCTGCTGACCGTCGACCCGCGCGCCGCGTGACGCCTCAACGCACCATGCAGAGCGTACGACGGAGCGCTTCGAAGGACGCGTCGCTGTCGTAGAACGCGGCGTCGAGGGTGGCCGCCTCGGCGCCCATGCGCACGCGCGCCTCGATGCGCGCATCGGGCGACGGAGGTCCGCGCAACGCGCCGAGGAGGGCGAGCGCGTCGAGGAGGTCGGCGGCGTCACGCGCGGGGACGACGCCGCGCACGGCCTCGTTCGATCCGTTGCGACACACGAAGCGCCCGGCGCGATCGAGGTCGACGCCGTATCGCTCGTGTCCCTGCATGTGGATCGCGAGCACGCAGCGCTCGTGCGGCGCGCATCGGGGCGGCGCGGCGTCGGCGACCTCGTAGGCGAGCGGCGCGTGACGGAGCGACCAGAGCGCGGGCTGCGCGATCATCGCGTCGGGGCGCGGATCGGCGATCCACGTGGCCGCGATCGATCGGTCGATGCACCTGCGCGCGAGAAAGTGGTGCGGCCCCGCCTCGTCGTCGTGGTGCGCGATGAGGAGCGAGCCCGTGGACCACACGGTGATGCGATCCGACGACTCGCGTCCCGCGGTCGACACGGTGTGCTCGAAGGTGCGCTGCGCCGTGGTCGCGGTGCGCGCGCGGTCACACGGCAGCGGCGCCACGTGGAGCCTCGCGAGGGCATCTTCAACGCGGGCCTCGGGGTCGACGTCGGGCGACGGGAGCCTCGGATGCAGTCCGAACACCGAGGCGCAGAGCGCGCTCACGAGGCCGACGCTCCACGGCACGTTCGCGAGGTGCAGCACGCGAGGCCACGGCGCGATCGTCGACGATGCGACGGTCGGCGCGCGCGGCGCGGTGCGGTAGTGCGCGTCGACGGTGCGCGGCACGAGGGCTTCGTCGACCAGGCGCCACGCGGGGTCGAGGTCGGCGCGCACGCGCTCGCTCCAACGTCGATGGCGCGCGCGGAGCACCGACGACGTGCCGAGTGCGACGAGGGGCAGCGCGAGCGTGAGGGCCGATGCGACGGCCGCGCCGGTGTGCCACGACCACGCGCGGGCGGCGTGGGCCATCGAGGTCACGAGCGCGGTGGGAAGCACGGTCCACGCGGCGCTCTCGGCGAGGTCGAGGGCGCCGTCGGGGGTGCGTTCGAAGCGGACGCGGTGGCGCGTGAGTTCGAGCGGCGCGTGAAGGATCCAGAGCGCGAGGGCCGCGGAGAACACGGCGTCCGCAGGGCGCGTGACGGGCCAGTGCGGCGGCGCGCCAAGCGTGAGCGCCGCAGCCGAGAGGGCGCCGACGTAGAGCGCGAGGCGGGCGACGAGCGAGTGCCACGCGCGGCGCGTGCGGAGCGGAAACGCGGACGCGGCGGTGAGCGCGAGCGCGACGAGCAGCGCGCGACGCGGCGTGAAGTACGGCGACGGCAGCGCGAGGGCGAGGGTCTGGAGCCCCGCGAGGAGCGAGGCGGAGAGCGCATGCGCGGGGCGCGCGGGGTGGTGGTGGGGTGGGTGCGTCGCCATCGCGGCGGCGATCATACCGCCGCGCGGGGCGAGATCAGAACTGGGCCTTCTCGGTGCTCTCGCCGAGGGCGAGCGTCGAGGCCTTGCCGCCGGAGATCACCTCGGCGACGGAGTCGAAGTAGCCCGTACCGACCTCGTGCTGGTGGCGCGTGGCGGAGAAGCCGTTCTTCTCGGCCGCGAACTCGGCGGTCTGCACCTCGGTGTACGCCGCCATGCCGCGAGTCTTGTACTCGTGCGCGAGGTTGAACATCGCGAGGTTCAGCGTGTGGAAGCCCGCGAGCGTGACGAACTGGAACTTGTATCCCATGGCCCCGAGCTCGCGCTGGAACTTCGCGATGGTGGCCTCGTCGAGGTGCTTCTTCCAGTTGAAGCTGGGCGAGCAGTTGTACGCGAGGAGCTTGCCCGGGAAGCGCTTGTGAACGCCCTCGGCGAAGGCCTTCGCTTCTTCGAGGTCGGGCTTCGAGGTCTCGCACCAGCACACGTCGGCGTAGGGGGCGTAGGCGATGGCGCGCGCGACGGCGCAGTCGATGCCGCCCTTGAGGGTGAAGAAGCCCTCGGCGGTGCGTCCCTTCGAGCGGTCGATGAACGCGTGGTCGCGCTCGTCGATGTCGCTCGTGAGCAGCTTCGCCGAGTCGGCGTCGGTGCGGGCGACGAGCACGGTGGGCACGTCCATCACGTCGGCGGCGAGGCGCGCGGCGACGAGCGTGCGGATGAACTGCGACGTGGGCACGAGCACCTTGCCGCCCATGTGGCCGCACTTCTTCTCGGCCGCGAGCTGGTCTTCGAAGTGAACGCCCGCGGCGCCCGCCTCGATCATGTGGCGCATGAGCTCGTACGCGTTGAGCGGCCCGCCGAAGCCCGCCTCGGCGTCGGCCATGATGGGCGCGAACCAGTGGATGTCGTGCTTGCCCTCGGAGTGGTCGATCTGGTCGGCGCGCGCGAGCGACTGGTTGATCTTCTTCACCACGTTGGGAACGCTGTCGACGGGGTAGAGCGACTGGTCGGGGTACATCTCGCCCGCGGTGTTCGCGTCGGCGGCGACCTGCCAGCCCGAGAGGTAGATCGCCTTGAGGCCCGCGCGGACCTGCTGCACGGCCTGGTTGCCCGTGAGCGCGCCGAGGGCGGCGACGAAGGGCTCTTCGTGCATGAGCTTCCACAGACGGCGCGCGCCGAGCTGGGCGAGCGTGTGTTCGATGCGCACGCTCCCGCGGAGGCGCTCGACATCGGCGGCGGAGTACGGGCGCGTGATGCCCGCCCAGCGGCCCTCGGGCGCGTTCGAAACCACGGCGGCGGCAGACTTCGTCTCGGTGCGTTCGGTGCTCATCGTGTCGTCTCCTCGGTCGTGTCGGCGGCGTTGTGCGTCGCGGGTCGTCGTGGTGGGGATCAGTCGCGCAGCAGCCCGTAGGCAGGCAGCGTCAGGAAGTCTTCGAAGGTCGGCGCGAGCGAGAGCTGTTCGAAGAGCGCGCTGGCCTCTTCGAAGCGTCCCTGCGTGAAGCGTGCCTCTCCGACCTCGAGCCGCACGCGGGCCATCTCCTCGCGGAGGGCTTCGCGGAAGCGCGCTGCGGTGACCGCGCGGCCGTCGTCGGTGGTCACGCCGTAGCGCACCCACTGCCAGACCTGGGCGCGCGAGATCTCCGCGGTGGCCGCGTCTTCCATGAGGTTGTAGAGCGGCACGCAGCCGTTCCCTCGGAGCCAGGCTTCGAGGTACTGCACGCCCACGCGGAGGTTGTGTCGGAGGCCCGCGTCGGTGCGCACGCCGTCGTGCACTTCGAGGAGCTGTTCGCGCGTGACGCTCACGTCGTCGCGCGTGCGGTCGATCTGGTTCGGGCCCTTCATGTGGGCGTCGAAGATCTCTCGCGCGATGCCCACGAGCCCGGGGTGCGCGACCCACGTTCCGTCGTGGCCGTCGGTGACCTCGCGGAGCTTGTCGGCGCGCACGCGGGCGAGCGCCTGCTCGTTGGCCGCGGGGTCGTCTTTGATCGGAATCTGCGCGGCCATGCCGCCCATCGCGTGCACGCCGCGGCGGTGGCAGGTCTTGATGAGCAGCAGCGAGTACGCGCGGAGGAACGCGCGATCCATCGTCACCTGCGCGCGGTCGGGGAGCAGCGCCGAGGCGTCGTTCGCGCGCTTCTTGATGAAGCTGAAGATGTAGTCCCAGCGGCCGCAGTTGAGCCCCGACGAGTGCTCGCGCAGCGCGTAGAGGATCTCGTCCATCTGAAAGGCCGCGGGCAGCGTCTCGATGAGCACCGTGGCCTTGATCGTTCCGCGCGCGATGCCGAGCGCCTCCTGCGCGCGAAGGAACACGTCGTTCCAGAGCTGCGCCTCGGCGTGGTGCTCCATCTTCGGGAGGTAGAAGTACGGGCCGACGCCGCGCGCGAGCTGCTCCTTCCCGTTGTGGAAGAAGAACAGCCCGAAGTCGAAGAGCCCCGCGGGCACGTCGCGCCCGTCGACGGTGACGTGGCGCTCGCGCAGGTGCCATCCGCGCGGCCGCACCAGCAACGTCGCGGTGCGCTCATTCAGCGCGTAGCGACGGCCGCTCTCCGGCGCCGTGTACGTGATCGTGCGGCGCACGGCGTCGGCGAGGTTCACCTGCCCCGCGATCACGTTCTCCCACGTGGGCGAGTTCGAATCCTCGAAGTCGGCCATGAACACGTTCGCGCCGGAGTTCAGCGCGTTGATGATCATCTTGCGGTCGACGGGGCCGGTGATCTCCACGCGTCGATCGAGGAGCGCGGGCGGCAGCGGCGCGACCTTCCACTCGCCCGCGCGCACGTCGGCGGTCTCTGCGAGAAAGCCCCACCCCTCGCCCGAGTCGAAGCCCGATTGACGTGCGCGGCGCGCGTCGAGGAGCGCATCCACGCGCGGCCCGAAGGTGCGCACCAGATCGGCCACGAAGGCCAGCGCCGCGGGGGTGAGCACCTCGTCGAAGCGGTCGCGGAGCGCGCCCTTCACCTCGACGCCAGGAACGGTTGCTGCGGTCGTCGTCATCGTCGTTCGCCCTCGGTGGTGCGCGAACATCACCTCCCGTTCACAGCGCGTCAACGAAGCGCGATAAGTCCCTTGGAAACCGCTGTCACAGCGTTGTCATGACGCGGCTGTCATGTTGTAAATCCGTTGACAGATCGGGAGGTGTCCGTGGCCGCACGAAAGACCGCACGCGATTCGCTGAAGCTCGGGGGAAAGGTGCGCGCGTTGCGTCGTCGCGCATCGTGGTCGCAGGCCGAACTGGCCGCGCGCCTCGACGTGTCGGCGAGCTACCTGAACCTCATCGAGAACGACCGGCGTCCGTTGCCATCGCCGCTGCTGCTGCGGCTCGCGCAGGTGTTCGGCATCGACCTGCGGGAGTTCGTGGCCGACGACGACGCGCGGCTCGTGAGCGAGCTGCTCGAGGCGTTCTCCGATCCGCTCTTCGAGGCGACGGAGCTCAAGGACGCCGACGTGCGCGAGTTCGTGAGCGCGTCGCCCGCGGTGGCCCGCGAGACGCTGCGGCTCTACCGCGCGTACACGAAGGCCCGCGAGAGCGCCGACACCTTTGCGCAGCGCCTCGCCGAGGCCGGGCAGGAGAGCGCCGGAGACGCCACGCTGCGCTCTCCGTCGGAAGATGTGAACGACCACATCCAGCGGCAGATGAACCACTTTCCCGAGCTGGAGCTGCTGGCCGAGCGCGTGTGGCGCGACGCGCGGCTGGAGACCGACAGCATCCAGCAGGGGCTCGCGCGGCACCTCGAAAAGAAGCACCGCGTCGAGGTGGCGATCGTGCGGTCGAGCGAGGGGCGCGAGACGCTGCGGCGCTTCGATCCCGTGCGGCGTGTGCTGCACCTCTCGGAGCTTCTGCCGACGCGCTCGCGCACGTTCCAGATGGCGCACCAGATCGGGCTGCTCGAGGCGCACGAGACGCTCGACCGGCTCGCCGACGACGCGGTGCTGGCCTCGCCCGAGTCGCGGGCCCTCGCGCGGGCGGCGCTCGCCAACTACTTCGCGGGCGCGGTGCTCATGCCGTACGAGCCCTTTCTCCAGGCCGCGCGCAGCGAGCGCTACGACGTCGACGTGGTGGGCCGACGGTTTCGCGTGGGCTTCGAGCAGGTGTGTCATCGGTTCACCACGCTGCGCAGGCGAGGCTCCGAGGGCGTGCCCTTTCACATGATCCGCATCGACGTCGCGGGGAACATCTCGAAGCGCTTCTCGGCCTCGGGCATTCGCATCGCGCGCTTCGCCGGCGCGTGCCCGCGGTGGAACGTCTTCGCAGCGTTTCTCACGCCGGGAATGATCCGCCTCCAGGTCTCGCGCATGCCCGACGGGTCGGCCTACTTCTGCATCGCGCGCACGCTCCAGAAGGACTCGCTCGGCTACCACGACCAGCAGCCCGTGCAGGCCATCGGGCTCGGGTGCCGCGTCGAGCACGCGCACGAGCTCGTGTACTCCGACGGCATCGATCTCACGGCCAACGCGACGGCCACGCCGGTGGGTGTGACGTGCCGCGTGTGCGAGCGTCCCGACTGCGCGCAGCGGGCGTTTCCGTCGTTGCGTCAGGCGCTGCACATCGACGAGAACGTGCGCCGCCTCTCGCTCTACGCGGGCACCTCGCGCGCGTGAATCGGGAGCCCCGCGGGTTGCGCGGTCGCGCGGTGACATCGCTCGCCGCCGCGCCCACACTCCGCGGCTCCACCACGCACCGGGAGCCGAGAATCCTCCGTGAGCCGCACGCCGTCGGAACGCACGATCGTCTTTCTCGTCGGGGCCGTTCAGTTCGTGAACATCCTCGACTTCATGATGGTGATGCCCATGGGCCCCGACTTCGCCCAGGCGCTTCACATCAAGGCCTCGCAGCTCGGACTCATCGGCGGCGCCTACACCGCCGCGGCCTGTGTGACGGGCCTCGCGGGCTCGCTCGTGCTCGACCGCTACGACCGACGGAGCGCGCTCGGCGTCACCATGCTCGGCCTGGTGATCGGCACGCTCCTCGGCGGCGCCGCGGTGGGCCTCCCCTCGCTGCTCCTCGCGCGCGTCGTGGCGGGCGCGTTCGGCGGCCCCGCGACCTCGGTGGCCATGTCGATCGTGACCGACACCGTGCCGCCCGAGCGCCGCGGCAAGGCCATGGGCGCGGTGATGGGCGCGTTCTCGATGGCCTCGGTGCTGGGCGTGCCCGCGGGCCTCAAGCTCGCGCGCCTCGGCGGGTGGCGCATGCCCTTCTTCACCGTGGGCGCGATGGGGCTCGTGATCGCCGCGCTCGCCATCGCGCTGCTGCCCTCGATGCGCGGCCACCTCGCGAAGGCCGAGTCGAAATCGCCGGTGTCGTTCCGCGAGATGTTCTCGCGCCCCGTGGTGCTGCTCTCGTACGCGATGACGGTGACCGCGACGGTGGGGATGTTCGCGCTCATTCCGAACATCTCGGCGCACCTGCAGCGCAACCTGGGCTATCCCCGCGACTCCATCGAATCGCTCTATTTCTACGGTGGAATCGTGAGCTTCGTGATGCTCCGCCTCGCGGGCTGGCTCGTCGACCGCTTCGGCTCGACGCCGGTGTCGACGGTGGGCACCGCGCTCACGATGCTGGTGATTTGGGCGGGCTTCGTCGCGATGCCGCCGGCCGCGCCGGTGCTCGCGATCTTCGTGGGCTTCATGGCCTGCAACGGGCTCCGCAACGTGGCCTACAACACCCTCACGTCACGGGTGCCGCGACCGGCGGAGCGCGCGCGCTTCCTGTCGATCCAGAGCGCGGCGCAGCACGCGGCGTCGGCGGTGGGCGCGGGCCTCTCGTCGCAGATTCTCGTCGAGACGGCGCAGGGTCGGCTGCTCCACGTCGACACGCTCGCGTGGTTCTCGATCGCGATGATCGCGACGCTGCCGGTGCTGATGCTCTTCGTCGAGCGCCGCACGCGCGAGGCCGCCGCGCAGCCCGCGGCCATGCCCACCCACTAACCGAAGAGGGCCGCGAGGTCGGCGTCGGGCGCCAGTCCGACGACCATCACCTCGACCTCACCGGGACGCAGCCCGTCGCGCTCGATCACACGCGCCGTCACCCCCGCAGCACCCTTCGAAAGCGCCACACGCAGGGCTGCGTGCACCGGGGGCTTCGGGCGCGACGCGGCCATCGCCTGAATGGCCTGCGGAGAGATGCCGGGGTTCGTCTGATCGTCCTCTTCGTCGTCGAGGATCGAGGTGTGCGCAGGCTTCGCGGACGGCGTCTCGGCGGCGCGCGACGGGGCCACGGCGGGCTTCGCAGCGGGCGGTGACGACTTGGGCGCCGCGGGCTTCGACGGCGCTGCCGCGGGCTTCGCAGGGGCAGGCGCGCGCGCCGGTGCCGCGGGCTTCGCA
>CAMFHP010000055.1 GCA_945952225.1 uncultured Myxococcaceae bacterium | reverse complement strand
GTCGCAGGGCGCGCGGGCTGCGCGGGGCGCGCGGCGGGCGGACGAGGCGCGGCGGGACGGGGCTGCGCAGAGACCGCGGCGCCCATCGAGACGGTGCCGAGCACGGTGGCCAGGAGCGCGAGGCCGCCGGGGCCTCGAAGAAGCGTGGTCGATCGCATGGACGTTGGTTCCCCTACGAGAGGTTGCGCGTGTCGGGCGGCGCCCACCCGCCCCGTAGAGGGAGCGCGCAGGGCCGCGAGGACGGGGGGTCTGATAAGAGACCCGTCGCCCCTCTCGCAAGAACGAAGCGCGTCGAAATCGCTGAAATTGCGGGGACGAGGAGGGTGCCGACGCGCTGCGCACGACGCACGCGCTCGACGGACGGTGTGCGGCGGCGGAGACCGCGCGAAGGGTCAGAGCGCGTCGTCGAACATGTAGGCCGGGAGGAGCTCGGAGGGCGTGCCCGTGGTGACCACCCAGAGTTGGTGCGCCGCGCGCGTGGCGCCGATGTGGAGCAGGTGGCGCGACTCGTCGTCGACGGGGTACTGCGTGTCGCTCACGTCGACGAGGATCACGTAGTCGAACTCGAGCCCCTTCACCTGGCGGATGTCGGTGACCTCGACGCCGGGGCGGAAGCAGAAGTCCTGATCCTTCACGCGCGAGAGGCGCGGAACCTCGGCGCGTTCGAGACCGTGGAAGTACACGTCCGCGCGCTCGGGGTCGCGCGCGATCACCGCCACGTTCGCGCGGGGCTCGTGGAGCGCCAGGTCGCGCAGCGCCTCGCCGAGAAATGCCACCGCCGCGCCGATGTCCTGAAAGCCATGGAACTCCACGGGCGCGCCGTGCCGCGTGGCGAGCGGAGGCTCCGGGTCGGCGAGCGGACCGAGCACTGCGCGGGCGAAGGCCAGCACTTCGAGCGTCGAGCGGTACCCGATGCGCAGGGGCTCCACGGCCACGTGATCGAGGCCGAGGTCCTTGAGCACGCCCTCCCAATCGCTGAAGCCGTTGTCCATGTGGAGCCGCTGCGCCGTGTCGCCCGCGAGGGTGACCGAGCGGTCTTCGCTCGCCACGTCCATGAGCACCGAGAGCTCGACGGGCGAGAGGTCCTGCGCCTCGTCGATGAACATATGCTCGTAGCGCAGGGGCTGCTTGTTGGGCCCGCGGAGCCCGCCGCGCTTGCGCTGGTAGAGCCGCATGAAGAGCGCGTCGTCTTCGAGGTCGATCGTGGGCTCGTCGTTGTCTTCGGCCACGCCGTCGGCGCCCACCGCGTGGTCGCGATCTTCTTCGCGCGAGTCGCTGCCGTCTTCGTCGTGGTCGCGCCACACGCGGGCGCTCTCGCGGGCCTCTTCGATGGCCGCACCGAGCTGCATCTCCTCGCGCTCGATGCGCGAGAGCTCGTGGTCGTTGGAATCGCGGCCCTTGTCCTTGTCCTTGTCGCGGTCCTTGCCGGCGCCGCGTCCACGGCGATCGGCGCGGTCGGCGCGGCGCTCGGCGCGGCTCTCGTTCTCCTCGTCGTCGACGTCACGCTCGCTGTTGACCCAGCGCGCGAGGTGCTCGCTCGACCAGCGCACCGCGGAAGCGATCTCCGCGTCGGTGAAGGCCTTCGGATCCATCGCGTCGAGGGCCGCGCGAATGGCCTTCGCGTCGGTCACGATCTCGGCCCAGTCCCACACGATGTCGCGGGTGCGACGCATCCAGCGGTCGAGGGGCTTCTGCAGGTCGAGCTCCAGACGCTTGCCGAAGTCCGTGCCCTTCGAGCCCGCCACCTCGCGCTCGCCGCGGAGCCACTGCATCACTGCGGAGATGCGCCGCGAGAGGGCCTGATCGCCGAGCGCCTTCCACACCTTCTCGAAGGCCGCGCCCGCGCCGGCGTTCTCGGCGATGGGGGCGAGGTCACGGTGCGCGGCGGCCTCTTCGCGGGCCACGCGCTCGTCGATGAGCCGCAGCATCACGGGGTGCTTCTTGAGCCGCGCGACGGCCACGGGCGTGAACTCCGCGTACTTCTCGGGCGCGCGGGGCACGTGGCGCTGACGGGTCTTGGTGATCCACTCGGCGTAGGTCACCACCTGCACGCCCTCGACGCCGAGTGCCGGGAGCACCCGCACGATGTACGACGCGAGCGCGCGGTTGAAGACCACGATCATCATGCGGTCGGGCGCGTACCGCTTGGGGCTGTTGAACGACAGCCACGCCATGCGGTGCAGACCGATGGTGGTCTTGCCGCTGCCCGCGCCGCCCTGGATCACCACGATGCCCGACTGGGGCTTCGTGATGAGTTCGAACTGCCGCGGGTCGATGAGCGCAGGAATCTCGGGCAGGTGCTTGTCTTCGCGCCCGTCGACGCCCGCGCCGAGACGGCCGCGCGACTGCCGCGCCGCGCGACGTTCGTCTTCCGTGGGCGGACGCACGGCGGACATCTGCCCGCCTTCGAGCTTCGCGCTCACGTCGGCGCCGCGGGTCCATCCCTCGCGGTTGCGAAAGTACGTGCCCTGCGGGGCCACGATGCGACGGAGGCGCCCCTCGCGAATCACCACCGCGCGCCGCATGGCCACGGTGCCCTCGACGGTGCGTCCGCCGAGCTCCTCCTCGTACTCGTCGCCCTCGCTGTAGCGGTAGTAGATCTTCGACACGGGGGCGTCGCGCCAGTCGACGACACGCACGCCGCTGTCGACGTCGACGTAGGTGCTGTTGCCGATGAGCACGTCGCGGAGGCGTCCGCCCTCCTTGAGCTTCATGTGCCCGAAGTACGGCGACGAGGTGTTGACGGCCCCGACCATCACCTCGGCGCGGCGCGTGGCGACGTTGCGCAGGCGCTCCATCTCCGCGAGGAGGGCGGGCACGTCTTCCATGCGGGCCTCGCTGATCGCGTCGCGCAGTTCGAGGAGCTGGTTGTCGTAGTCCGTCTTCTCGCTCCCGCGCTGCGTGTTGGCGTTCTCGAGCACGCGCGCGAGGGTCTTCTCCTCCTCGGACACGATGCGGTTCATCTCGGGATCGGGGGCGCCGGGCTTCTGTGCGTCGTTCATCGGGGGGCGGGTCTTGTAGTGCATCCCGCGGGGGTTGTCATGGTGTCGCGCGACCCCTCGGCGCTTCTGCGAAGAGGCCCTGTGCGCGCCCCTCGCACGAATCCGTCGCCGACCTCGCGCCGCCGTGTACTAGCGTCACCGCCGTGAGCCCGACGCTCGCCCTCGAACTCGCCGGACTGCTCGTCGCCATCGCGCCCGTGATGGTGCTCGTGCTGGTGTTCCGGTACGCCGACGCCGCGCGCCCCGAGCCGAAGCGCGAGGTGTTCGTCACGATGGTGCTGGGCTTTCTCGCGTGCGTGCCCGCGGCGGCCATCGAGGTCGCCGAGCGTCGCGCGCTGGGCCACTGGGCGCTCGCGGGCGGACGCTTTCTCGACGCGTGGCTCGTGGCCGCGGTGACCGAAGAGACCGCGAAGATGGCCGTGGTCTTTCTCTGGCCCTGGCGCCGTCGCTTCGACGAGGTGATGGACGGCGTGGTCTACACCTCGGCGGCCTCGCTGGGCTTCGGCCTCTTCGAGAACCTCATCTACGTCGACGCGCGCGTGGCCTCGCTCTTCTGCTCCGTGCCCGGCGTGGCGCCGCTCTGCAGCGGACACACCGTGGCGGGCAGCGTCGAGGGCCTCGTGCTCGCCGTCGTGCGCGCGCTCACCGCGGTGCCCATGCACGCCGTCGCGTCGGGGCTCATGGGGTACTTTCTCGGCCGCGCGCGCTTTCACGCGTGGAGCCCCGCGGCCGATGCGTACGACGACCTGCCCGACCTGCTGCCCGCGTGGATTCCACGCCCCGCGGCGTGGTCGCTCCTCGGCCTCGCGGCGGCGGTGGGCGTGCACGGAACCTACGACTGGGCGGTCTTCGCGATGGGCACGCGGCCGGTGATCTTCGTCGCGCTGCCTGTGATCCTCGGAGGCTCGGTGTGGGGACTCGTGCGGCTCTGTCGACACGCGCTGCTCATCGACGACGAGCGCCTCGGCGCGGCCCCGCGCACCTCGATCATCGAGGCCATCACCGTGCCGCGCTGAGCGGTTCGCTCACCCGCCACGCAGCGCCGCGAGCTCGGCTTCGAGCGCGGCGAGACGCGCGAGCGCAGACTGCTTCTCCGCGCGCTCGGCCTCGATCACGGCACGCGCCGCGTCGGCCTCTTCTTCCGCCGTGGGCCACGCACGCGCGCCCTCTTCGTCGTCGCACACGCGCAGCCGCCGCGCCTCGACGCGCTCGTGGATCCACGCGCCGAGCACCGCGCTCCACGCAGGCCCGTCGCCCGCGTAGGTGCGCCGAAAGCGCCCGTTGCGACCGCGCTCCCAGACCTGCACCGCCCACGGTCCGCCGTCGTCGTCGGGGCCCTCGCGGTGGGGATCGTAGACCCAGAGTTCCTGCACGCCGCACGCGGCGTATTTCTTCGGTCCGTCGACGTAGTCCTTGCGGGCGGTCGCGTCGCTCACGATCTCGATGGCGAGGCGCGGGGCCGAGAAGCCGGGTCTCCAGAGGCAGATGCTCTTGAACTCGCGGTCGTCGGTGTCGGGCGCGGGTTCGAGCAGGCACACGTCGGGGTCCACCCCCACGGCGGGATGCGCCTCGTCCCATCGCACCGCGCGGTCGCGGTGCACCTCGGCCGAGCGGCCGGTGCGCTCAATCCATCGTCGCAAGAGAGAGACGAGCACGCGCGCGCACTCGTCCTGGGTTGTGCCGTAGGGCATGGTGACGCCGTCCTCCAGTTCCCACGCGGGGTGCGACCAGGGGACGTCGAGCAGCAGTTCAACGCGGCGGGGATCGGTCATGGTGTCGGTGCTCCCTCGGTGAGGCTTCGAGCACTACCACGACCCGTGCGAAGTACCGTCTAGACCGGGGGCGGAAACGCGCGGGTGAACTCCGCGAGGCAGCGCACCTCGTCAGCCTGGTTGCGCCACCCGGTGGCCTTGCGAAACACCGCGTCGTCGATCACCACGGGGTGCTTGATGTGCTGCACCGCGCCCGGCGGGAGCCGCGGGAGACCGAGCCGTCCGCGCATGAGCTGAAAGGCCACTTCGGGCAGCGGCAGCGCGCGTCGACCGACCTCGCGCACGATCACCGAGAGCGGCAGCGGCTGCGGTCCGGCGACGTTGTACACGCCGCGCACCCGCGCGCGCAGCGAGGCGCAGATCGCGTCGGCCACGTCGCGTTCGAGCATGAACTGAAAGAGCGGATCGAAGCCCAGCACCATGGGCACGACGCGTCCCTTCAAGAAGCTCGCGAGCGTGCCGTGCCCCGTGGGCCCGAGCGCGTACACCAGCCGCAGCACCGTCGTCGCCAGCCGCGGAAAGCGCCACAACGACTGGCACGCATAGAGGTCCGCGGCCACGAGGTCGGCGAGCTCGGGAAAGGTGCTCACGGCCATCGGCGGATCGTCTTCGTGGTGGTAGAGCGCCTGCTCCGCGCCCGCGCCGTAGTAGGTGTGGCGCCCCACGAAGATGACGTGCTCGACGCCGTACTCGTTGGCGTGTTCGAACACCGCGCGCGTGCCCCCGAGGTTGATGCGATAGCGCTCCTCGGTGGCCGCCACGAGGTGCGTCACCGTCGCCATGTGGATCACCGCCTCGGGGCGCTTGCGACGAAAGAGTTCTTCCGCGGCGCGCTTGCGGATGTCCACCGCGTGCATCTCGACGCCGGGCGGCGCGGCCTCCCAGGGGCGACGGTCGACGCCGAGGATCTCGTGTCCTTCGGCCGCGAGTTCGGCGGCCACGAGGCGCGCGATGGGCGACGTGATGCCCGTGATCATCACCCTCATGACAGGCCCTCCGCGGGCTCGCGACCGAGCTCGGCGAGACGCCCGCGGAGCATCGTCGCGATGGCGCGCTTCACCTGGTCGACGTGGCCCTGCACCACGTGGTCGTCTTCGTGGCTCGACCCTTCGAAGAGCATCGGCTCGCCGTAGTGCACCTCCATCTGCACGGGCAGCGGCACCGGGAGCAGGTAGGCCGAGATGGGCACGTAGGGCGCCCCCACGAGCGCGCCGAGGGTGCGCGAGTTCGCGATGGTGGGCAGCGCCTCGCCGCCGCCGAGCACGGCCACGGGCACGATGGGCGTGCGGGTCTTCATCGCGAGACGCAGAAAGCCCGTGCCGAAATCCACGAGCGAGTGGCGCTCCCAGTAGAGCTTCGCGGTGCCGCGCGCCCCTTCGGGAAACACCATGAGCAGACGGTCATCGCGGAGCAGTCGCTCTGCGGTCTCGGGCAGCCCGGTGAACTGCCCCGTGCGGCTCTGCCACGGCGCGGTGAAGGGCATGCGCCCCATGAACTTCTCGACCATGCCCTGCGCGAGCCGCGGCGGATCGAGTTCGAGAAAGGTCGACGTGATGATCATCGCGCCGTCGATGGCCACGCCGCCCGAATGGTTGCCGATGAGCATGGCGCGCCCCTCGCGCGGGATGTTCATCGCGCCGAAGGTCTTCACGCGGAAGTAGTGGCGGTACATCCACCCGAACAGCGTGAACATCTGCGCGAGGTGGTCTTTCGAAGCGCCATAGGGGTCGAGGCCGTGGGGGTTCCACGGAAGTGCGAGCCGGTCTACCCGTGCCCGGATCACGGGGTCGATGGGGAGTCTCACGCGTCGTCTGTCCCTTCGAACGAGTGGAGGCCCCGGACTCTACGTCGGGCGACCGCCGCGGCGATACGTGCTTGTGCCGCGCCCCTGTCGACGACCCGTCGTCACCGCGCGCGCAGCGCCCTCCCCCACAGATCACCACGGCACGCGCAACGAGCTTGTTTTCAGGGAGTTCGCGCGATGCGCGCGCTGGCACAGACGTTGAGTTGAGCGTCTCCCGTCGGGGGAAGCACACGGCGCTGCGACACGGGTCGACACGCCGTCACCCCATCCCTCCCCGGCACTGGAGACCTGTCATGGCACGTTTCGAAATCAAGCTCCTCGACGTTCGCATGGTGCGCAGCCAGGGCCCCATCGAGGGGGCCTTCGAGCTCACGGGCACGGCCTCGCTGGTCGGCGGCACGGGCATCGTGTGGCCTCTGTTCGGCGGCGAGACCTCGCTGCCCGTCGGAGGAGTCAAGGCGCTCAACCGTCGCATCGGCGTCGTCGAGGTCGGGGCGAACGAGATTCGCGTGGCGAACGTGCGTCTCGCGGCGGTCGAGCACGACAACGCCCCGAACCCTGACGAGAGCGGCAAGGGCTCCGTGTCGTTCGAGCTCATGGAGAATGGCGGAGAGCTCATCGCGGGCGCCGTGCTGAACCTCGCGGCGAACGGGCAGCTCCCGCTCGAGAACCGCGGACGGATTCAGGTGCGTGTGGCCGCGACGCCCCTCGACGCGTGAGGGTCTCGACCGCGGCGTGCGTCTCGCGGTAGCTACGCGAGACGCATGACCGCACCGTGGCCCCGCGAACCCGAACTCCGCGCGCTCTGGGAGGGCGGCTGCGACGCCGATTCCTTCATGGATGAAGCACTCGCGGCACTGATCGACGAGCTCCGCGCCGACTGCGCGGTGGTGTTCCTCGGGCACAGCTCCGGGGCCGCCTCGCCCTGGCGCGGACGCGACCGTCGCGACGTGCTCCCCGTCGATGCGCTCGAAGACGTGAGCCGCTCCCTCGTCGAGCGCGCGCTCTCCACGGGCCGCGCGCAGCACTGGGACGTGGCCTCCTCCGCGCCCCGCGCGAGCGCACGTGAGCTGGGCATCCTCGCCGCCGTGGCCGCCCCCATCGGCACGCCCGCGCGCGCTGCCCTCTACGTGGATTTCCGTCGGCTCCGCGACCTCGCCCACGCCGAGCGCACCGACGTGATCGCGAGCGCCGCCGAGCTCTTCGCCGACGTCATCGCGCCCACGGAGTTTCGCCCCCGCGAGTCGGCCGTTCCCGCCGACGTGGCGCCTCCCTCGCTCGACGCATTGCTCACGCTGCCGGGCCTCCGCGCGCTGCTGCCCGAGATCAGCGCGGCGGTGCAACACCCCGCCCCCGTGCTCGTGCTCGGCGAGACGGGAACGGGCAAGACGCTCCTCGCGCAGGCCATCGCCGAACGCATCGGTCGCCCTCCGATCGTGCGCGCGATGCTCGGCACCTCGCAGGATCTCAACACCATCACCTCCGAGCTCTTCGGCCATCAGCCCGACGCGTTCACCGGCGCGACGCTTCGCAAGGGCCTCGTGGAGCAGGCCGACGGCGGCGTGCTGGTCTTCGACGAGGTGCTCAACATGCCCCTCGTGGCGCAGCAGCTCCTGCTCGACTTCACGCAGTTCGGCACGTACCGCCCCCTCGGGCACAAGCTCAAAGACCCGAAGCGCGCGCGCGTTCGGCTGCTCACGGTCACCAACGGCGACCTCGAAGGCGCCGTGCGCGAGGGACGCTTTCGCGCCGACCTCTACCACCGCCTCGCGGGCACGGTGATCCGCGTGCCGCCGCTGCGAGAGCGTCGCGGTGACATTCCGGGCCTCGCGTCGATCCTGCTGCCGCGCATCGCGCGGGGCGCGCCCGTGCGGCTCTCGCTCGCGGCGCGTCGGGTGCTGCGGGCCGAGCGGCTCCCGTGGCCGGGCAACGTGCGGCAGTTCGAACTGCTGCTCACCCGCGCGGTCGAGCGGCTGCGCGCGCGTCCCGGCGCCGTGCCCCACGAGATCACCCCCGAGCACCTCGACCCCGACGTGCTCACCGTCGCGATGGAGCCCGAGAGCACACCGCCTCCGCCCGTCGAAGACGATCGCCAGGCCCCCTTCGCCGCGCGCTGGCAGTCGCTCCAGATGCGACGCGCGCAGCTCGAACAGGAAGAAGCCGCGCTGCTCGACGAGGCCCTCGCCCACCACGGCGGCGTGCTCTCGAAGGCCGCGCGCGACCTCGGCGTGCCGCGCACCACCCTCGCGAGTCGCATGCCCCCGAAGGCCTCGGGCGGCTAGATCCCCGTGCACGCGCGTGCACAGCGTCCACGCGCACGCTTCGTGCTCCGTGTCTCGTCGTGAACTCTGCGAACGCGAAGCCCGCCCCCTGGGAGACCGGGGATGGGGTCGGGCGATACGTCCTCGTGCGCCGTCTCGGCGTCGGGGGCATGGCCGAAGTGTTTGAAGCGCGCCACGTCGCGCTCGGGCATCGGGTGGCGCTCAAACGTCTGCTCCCGCGCTTCGCCGCACGGGCCGACGTGACCGCGCGTTTTCTCCGTGAGGGAAGGGCCACCGCCGCGCTCGATCATCCCCACGCCGTGCGGGTCATCGACGTCGACACGCACCACGGCGCGCCCTACCTGGTGATGGAATTCCTCGACGGCGAAGACCTCGAAGCGCTGCTCCACCGGCGCGGAAGGCTCGCGCTCCCCGAGGCCCTCGCGCTGCTGCTCCCCGTGTGCGAGGCGGTCTCCGCGGCCCACGCGACGGGGCTCGTGCACCGCGATCTCAAGCCCGCCAACCTCATGATCGCGCGCACCGCCGACGGCTCCCTGCGCCCCGTCGTGGTGGACTTCGGCATCGCCCGCGTGACCGCCGCCCACACCGCGCTCACCGCCGACGACGCGCTCCTCGGCACGCCCGCGTACCTCGCCCCCGAGCTCTGCGTGGGCGCCGCCAACGCCTCGCCCGCGTCGGACCAATACGCCCTCGCCGTCACCCTCTACGAGTGCCTCGCGGGGCGCCTGCCCTTCGAAGCCGACACGCTCCCGCAGCTCCTCCACGCGATCGTGCGCGGTCGGTACATCCCGCCCGACGAGGCCATCGCCGACCTTCCGCCCGGCGTCTCCGCGGTGCTCCAACGGGCCCTCTCGCGCGAGGCACGCGACCGCTTCGAGACCGTGCGCGCCTTCGCCGACGCGCTGCTCCCCTTCGCCGACGCGCGCACCCGCGCACGCTTCGCCCGCGACGGAGCACCCGCCGACGACGCGCCCGAGGTGTCCCTCGAAACGCCTTCGCAGAAGCCCATTCCGACGAATCCTCCCCCGCACACCGGCGGCACCCTCGCGCCCGCCACGCGCCCCTCGACGCGCCCCGCGGAGCCCGAACGCACGCGCGCCCTCCCGCTCGTCGCGCTCGCCGTCGCGCTCGCCTGCGCGGCCCTCGTCGCCCTCCGCCGACGGAGCGTCGACACCCCACGCGAAGCGCGCGCGCTCCGCCCTGCGCCCGCGGTCGTGGCCCCCGCTCCCGCGGTCGTCGCGCGCCCCGCGGCCCCTGTCGAAGCGTCGTCACCTGTCGACGACTCGTCGTCAACCGCGGCCCCCGCCCGACGGAGCGTCGTCCGCCCCGACCCGCCCGCACGCGCCGTGATTTCGCGGCGCCCTGCGCGGGTGCGCGTGATCGGCCCCAACGGCGTCGACCTCGGGCTGTAGCCCCATCGCGGCATCGCCCTTGCGGAAGGGCCCCTCGCGACACCGCATCACCGCGCGCCGACGCTCACACCGTCGACCGCGCGCTCCGGGGGAACCGATGATCCGCACCGTATCTGCCGCGACGCTCGCGGCCGCGCTCTGCGCACTGCCCACGACCTCGCAGGCCCAGCAGGCGTGCGACCTCCCCGTGCTCGACCAGATCGAGCGCGACGCGCAACGCGCCAACCGAGAGGGCCGCCACGACGAGGCCCGCGCGCGCTTCGAAGACGGATGGACGCGCTGCCACCTCCCGCGCACCCTCGCACGCCTCGGGCTCACCGAGGCCGCGCTCGGACGCTGGCTCGACGCCGACGCGCACGTTCGCGAGGCGCTCCGCACGCCCGACGACGCGTGGATCCGCGCGAACGCACCGGCCCTGCACCGCGAGCTCGCGCGCATCGCCGACCACCTCGGCACGCTGCTCGTCACGGGACGCGGCGCGCGCGGCGAGGTGCGCATCAACGGACAGACCGTGGCCCCGTGGCCCATGGAGTCCGAGGTGCGCGCCCTCGTGGGCACGGCGACGGTGGAGGTGACCGCCGCGGGCTACGTGTCGGCCACGCGCGTGCTGCGCATCGAGCCCGGTGTGCTCACGCGCGAAGAGGTCGCGCTCGTGCCCCGCGCGCCCGCCGAACCCGACGCCACCGCGCAGTCCCGCACCGCGCCGAACGGAACGGCCACCCTCGTGGTGACCGTGCAGCCGCCCGCGCCGGCGCCCGCGCCCGCGCCTGTGCCGCTGGTGCTCACGCCCCGCCTCACGACGGCCACGAGCACGCCGTGGCAGCGCCCCGCGGGATGGGTCGCGCTCACGCTCGCCACGACCGCGCTCGGCGTGGGCATCGGCGCGACGGTGCTCCACGACGGCGCGACGCGGGCCTACCACGACGCGGGCTGCGAGCAGGGCGGCACCGATGCGAGCTGCCGCGCGCGCTACGACGACGTCTACGCGCTGCGCCCGTGGATGTACGCGGGCTTCGCCGCCGCCGGGGTGCTCGGAATCACCACGGCGATCCTGTGGGCCACGGCGCCCGCGAGCGCCCCCGGCGACCGCGCCTTCCGCTGCGCCCCGACGGGCGCGGGCGTGACCTGCGGCGCCCGCTTCTGAGCGTCCCACCCCGATTCAATCGTCACCCGATCCATTCGAAGGAGCTGTCTCTCATGCGAACGATCCTGCACCGCAACGCCGCTCTCGCGCTCTGCCTCTCGCTCTCGTCGGCCGCCTGCGCCGACCTCGACGCCCCGTGGATGCAGCCCGATGCGAGCACCGACGCCGCCTCCGACGCGAACGTGACCCCCGACAGCGCCACCGATGGCGGTGTGGACTCCGACGCGCGAGAGATTCCGACCGACCAGAATCCATCGCGTGACGATGCAATGCCACCGAGCGACGTGATGATGCCGCCCACCGACGCAGCGACGCCCACCGACGTGATGATGCCGCCCGCCGACGCAGCGACGCCCGTCGATGCAGTGACGCCCGTCGATGCAGCGACGCCCACCGACGCAGCGACGCCCACCGACGTATCGACGCCCACCGACGCAGCGACGCCCACCGACGCAGCGACGCCCACCGACGCAGCGACGCCCGAACTGTTGGCGACGGGCGCGCGATCACCCTCGGCCTCGATCGCGATGTGCGACGCGATCCCTGCGTGTGCGACGGCGGTGACGGTGACGCCCACGGGCGGAGAGGGCACCGACGCCTCGCCGTGGGTCGGCTGGGAGAACCTCCCATCGGGCGCGTGTCGGGTGGAGTTCCCCGCGGGTGTGTACCTCGCTCGTGCGCGCGCCACGGTCTACAGCAGGCTCACCGTACGCGGACTCACGAGCGGGAGCGCACGGGCCGTGATCCGCCGCGCGGACCCTGCGAGCGAGCTCCCCATCTTCGGCGCCGACGCCGTGACGTCGCTGCACGACGTGGTGATCGAGGGCTTCGAGTTCGACCATCGCAACACGCACGCGCGCCAGAGCGACATCAAGTTCCACAACGAGGAGGGCACGGTGGCGCCGCGCGAGAACCTCCGCGTGCAGAACAACCGCTTCGTGAACCTCACGGTCAACACCTCGTGGCCCGTCGACCTTCGCAGCGGAACCACCCCCGGCAGCTCGCAGTGCTTCTTCGTCGAGGGCAACACCTTCCTCGCGCCCGCGACGCCCGCGGAGGCGCCCGCCGTCGACTTGAAGCACGCGGTCTACGTACAGGCCGACCGTCGCGTGCGCATCGCGCAGAACACCATCGAGAACTTCGCGGGCCTCTTCGTCGTGAACGGCCCGTGGTCCGGCACCACGCGGCCCGTCGAAGACCTGGTGATCGCCGACAACGTGATCCGTCGCACCTTCAGCACGGGCATCGCGGTGCGCGCGCGTCCGGTCACATTCTCCCGCCCCACCGAGGGATGCGCCGCGAGCGCCCCCTCGCCCTACGGCGCGATTCGCAACGTCGAGATCACGGGCAACACGGTGACCTCTGCCGCGCGCAGCCTGCTCTCGTACCAGGGCGCCATCCTCCTGGGCGGGCAGGACCTCAGCACATCGTCCGCGGCGTGCGCTGTGGTTCGCCCCATGGAGCATGTGACCGTCGCGAACAACACACTCGAAGGCTCGACGTACGGAGTCGCCATCGTCACAACGGGCGACCCTGCGACCACCAACTACGGCGCGTGGAACGACAACGCGTGGCAGCCCTTCGTCGTCGACGACGTGCTCGTCGAGGGCAACCGCTGGACGGGCGTCGGCCCCGACGGTGACAACGTCGTGGGGCTCAACCCCGTGTGGGCCCGCCGCGTGCGCAACCTCACCGTGCGCAACAACACCTTCGCGCGGGCGCAGTCGGGCGTCGAAGTGTCGGGCACCTCGATCGTGCTGCGCGGCAACACCCTCACCGACCTCAACGTCGGCCCCCGCTCCGCGCGCGGCCGCGGCGCCATCGCGGTCTTCGGCGCGTCGGAGTTCTTCGGCATCGGAACCACCCCCGCGAGCGGCGGCGTGCTGGTGCTCGGCAACACGGCCACGCACAGCCCCGCGAGCGACACGCCCTCGATGCCCTTCGTGTGGCGCGACACCGGGGTGACGACCATGACCGTGCTCGGCAACACGTTCACGCAGCCCTTCTACACGGCCCCCTGAGCCTCCCCTCCCCACGCGGACGGAGAATGTCACGATGTGCGACGTTCGCCTCCGCGGCGCGCGGTGGTGTATGTAGCGCCGCCCCGCACCTCCCCCGATGGCCGACGAGCTCGCACCGACCCTGGAGATTCCCGACCGCGTGCCCTGCGCGACGTGCCACGTGCCCGTCGACCCGGTGCGCGCGCCGCAGGTGGCGGTGATCCGCGAGCGCTATCGGTTCTACTGCTCCCGCGAGTGCCGCGAGCGCGGACGCCCGGCCCTCATGCGCCCGCGGGTCTCGACGCGCGCCGCGCGACCCGACAAGCCCACGGTGGCCGAGACCATGGCCATGCTGGGCATCCCCCTCGAATCGCTCCCTGCGGGTGTGCTCGACGGAACGCTCCGCGCCCCCGGCACCGACGACGACGACGCGCGCGCGCGCTCGCAGGGCGCCGACGAGCTCATCGACCCGGTGGCCCCCGCGGTGGCGCTCTCCTCCGCGGTGGTGGCCGCGCTCTTCGCGGGCGTGTCGTCGCTCCCCCTCGGCGTGCGCGTGGTGCTGCTCACGCTCTGCGCCCTCGCGGGCCTCGGCAACGCCGCACGCGAGACCGCGCGCGCGCTCCGTCAACCCGGACTCCTCGCGCACGTGGCCGCGCTCGTGGGCGCGCTGCTCCCCTTCGTCGACGCGATGCGCACGGCGGGCGAGTTCGTGCCCGCCTCGCTCCGTGAAGCGACGCTCCTCGCGGCCGTCGGTCCGGTGGTGTCGTGGGCCGCGCGCGCGCGACGCGCCGCGGGCAACGCGCGGGTCACCTCGCTGCGCAACGCCCTCGCGCACACGGCCCGCATCCCGCGCGGCGAGGGCACCGACGAGGGAGAGACCATCGACGCATCACGGCTGCGCGCAGGCGCCGAGGTGATCGTCACGCACGGCGCGGTGGTGCCCGTCGACGGCGTGGTGCGCGACGGCGAGGCGAGCGTGCGGCTGTGGCCCGGCGCCACCGAGCTCCGACGGCGCAGCGCGGGCGACACCGTGCTCGCGGGTGCGACCGTGCTCGATGGGAGCCTCCGTGTGCTCGCGACGCGCGCGGGCGACGAGGTGGCCTGGGCCCGCCTCGCGCGGCTCATTCACGACACGCCCTCGGCGCCGCGGCTCGTGAAGCTCAACCGCGCGCTCGCGCCGCGACTGCCCTTCGCCGCGGCCGTCATCGCCATCGCCGCGGCCGCAGCGCACGCCCTCTGGACCAACGGCGACGGACTCCTCGCCGCCGCGTGCACGCTGGCCCTCACGCCCTGCGCGCTCCTCGCGCCGGTGGTGGAACTCCCCTTCCTCGAAGCGCTCGTGGCCGCGGCCCATCGGGGCATCGTGTTTCGCGACGCGGCCAGCGTGGAATCCGCCGCGCGCCTCGGTGTCGTCGCGCTCTGCCTCCGCGGCACGGTCACGCGCGGACGGCTCGAACTCACCGAGGTGGTCTCGCTCGGCAACCGCAGCGAGAACGAGATCATCGCCACGGCCGCCGCGGTCGAAGAGGCCGCCGCGACCGATCCCATCGCGCGCGCGCTCACCGAGGCCGTCGCGCGTCGGGGATTGCGCCTCGAAAACATCCGTCGCCCCGCGGTGGTGCCGGGCCAGGGGATCACCGCCGTGAGCGCCGCGGGCGATCCCGTGCTCGTGGGCAACCGACGGCTCCTGCTCGCCGAGGGCGTGAGCGTGGCGACGGCCGAAGACATCGCGGGCGCCATCGAGGGCGCGGGCCGCACGGCGGTGTTCGTCGCCATCGATGGACGTGTCGAAGCGGTGCTGGGCTTCGAAGACGCCGTGCGCACCGAGGTGCGAAGCGCGGTGCAGGCCATGATCGATGCGGGCTACGACGTGGCCCTCGTGGGCGGCGCGAGCCGCGCGACGGTGGAGTCCATCGGCGCGATGCTCGACGTGGCGAACCTGCGCCCCGAGGTGCTCCCCGAGGAGCGCGCGTCGGTGGTGCGCGCGCTCTCCGAAGTGGGACACGGCGTGGCCGTCGTGGGACGTCCCGCGCGCGATGGTGCGGCCCTCGCGGCGGCCGACGTGGCCATCTCGATCGACGCGGCGGGCGGTGCGGGCACCGAGACCGCGATGGCGCTCGCCTCCGACGACCTGCGCGACGCGGCGGCGGCGCTGCGCATGGCGCGCCGTGCGAGGGAGCGCGCGCTGCTCGCGTTCACCGTGGGCGCGGTGGGTACGGCGGCGGGTGTGGCGGTGTCGGTGGTGCTCCCCGCGTGGGGGCTTGCGGCGGTGTCGCTCACGGTGCTCGGCGTGCTCGCGCTCGAAGCCCTCGTGCTGCGAGACCCGGAACAGGAAGCACGATGAGCGAAGAGACCGTGGCCGCGCTGCCCGTGATCGTGGTGGCGGCGGTGTGCCTCGATGGCGACCGTGTGCTGCTCACGCGGCGTCCGTCGGGCACGCACCTCGCGGGCGCGTGGGAGTTTCCCGGCGGCAAGCTCGAACCCGGCGAATCACCCGAAGAGGCCGTGGTGCGCGAGCTCCGTGAAGAGTGCGGCGTGACCGTCGAGGTGGGCCCGTGCCTCGACGTGACCTTCTGGCGCTACCCCCGCAAGAACGTGCTGCTGCTCTTCTACCGCGCGCGCATCGTCGAGGGCGCGGTGCAGCACCTCGGCGTCGACGCGCACGCGTGGGTCACCGCGGGCGAGCTCGACGGGTACACCTTTCCGCCCGCCGACGAGCGCGTGCTCCACACGATCCGCGCGCTGCTCACCGCGCGCTGAGACCGTTCGCAATCACCGCGCGCGAAGGCCGTTCAAAACACCGCGCGAACGTCGCGCACCGTGCCGTCGACGGCCTGGAGCGCGGGCAGCACCACGCCCTTCAGCGTGTAGCTCTGGCCCGGACATCCGCGGCACGCACCGCCGAAGCGCACCTCGACCACGTCGCCCTGGCGCCGCACGAACGCGACGGTTCCGTTGTCGGCCGTGACGAGCGGGAGCACCACCTCGGTCAGGGTCTCTTGCAGCGCGCGGTGCGGGTTCTCGTCGCTCATCGTGGGGCGCGCGATCATAACGAAAGTCTCCGCGCTCACATCCGCGAAGCGCAGACTTCGAACAGGGTGTCGCAGACCGCGACGCGCACACCGCGATGAAAGTATCGACCGCGTGTCGTTCGATGCTTGCGTCGCGAAGGGGTGCGTGATTACTTCCACCTCAGCGGCGGCGCCGGCGTTCCCCCCCCCCCACGCCAATGGTGCTGCCGCTTTTCTATTTCGAACATGTGCGCCGCGAGCGCCCTCCGACCTGAATCGCGATGCCCGAAAGTGGCGCGCGAGGGCAGAGCTCCGGTAGGGCCTCGCGGTGCGCATGAAGCTCCCACTCTGGCTCGTGGTCCCTGGCGTTGCGGCATGGCTGGTGCCGCAGGTGTGCGACGCGCAGATCCCGCCGCGGCGGATGATCTACGGCAACGCGTCGGGCAACGTGCCGACGCCCACCACGCCCGACGACGCGCGCCGCGCCGACGACCTCCGTGACGGCACGGCGATTCCGCGCAACGTCCGCTCGGTGCGGGTCGAGCGCGAGGGCGAGGTGATCCGTCAGCGCCCGCACAGCGAGTCACCGCGACGGGGCACGGCCGCCCGCAACGCGCGCCTCCCCGCGCTCGAAGCCACGCAGGGCCACGGGTGCCGCACGCACTGGGTCCGCGTGGGCGTCGACGCGTGGGTGTGCGCCGACAACGGGATCACCTTCTCGACGGAGGCGCCGCAGACCGCGGTGCTTCCCGTGGTGCCCGACGGCCAGGTGGTGCCCTTTCAGTACGCCTTCGCGACGCACGCGGGCGTGCGCACCTTCCGCCGCCTCGACGACGTGCGCGACGACAACTGGGCCGAGGAGCTCGAACGCGGGATGTCCGTCGCCGTGACGGGCACGGAGCACATCGACGAGGGCACCTTCGTTCGCACGGCGAGCGGCCGCTGGGTGGCCCTGCGCGACCTGTCGTGGGCGCGTCCGAGCGAGCGCGCGGGGATCTTCTATGAGCCCGGCGAGTCGCTGAACTCCGTGGCCTTTCTGCGCGCCGACGTGCGCGCGTGGCCCACGCTCGAAGAGGCCGCGCGGAGCACGAGCCCCACGCCTCCGACGCTGCTCACGCGACGCGACGGCGTGCACATCCGCGAGGAGCGCACGGTGCGTGGTCGGAGCTGGGCGCGCCTCGACGGCGGATGGGTGCCCGCGTCGGTGCTGCTGCGCCCCGCGATGCCCGCGGCGCCCGCAGACCTTCACGACGGAGAGCGCTGGGTCGACGTCGATCGCACGCGGCAGATCCTGCTCGCGATGGAGGGCGCGCAGCCCGTGTTCGCCACGCTCGTCTCGACGGGTCGTCGCGGCAACGAGACGGCCGCGGGCGAGCATCGCGTGTGGGTCAAGCTCGCGACCACCGACATGTCGAACGTCGACAACGTCGACCTGTACTCCGCGACGGCGCTCTACACGGTGTCGCGCGTGCCGTGGGTGATGTTCTTCCACAACGACCAGGCGCTCCACGGAGCCTTCTGGCACGACCGATTCGGCGCGTCGCACTCGCACGGCTGCGTGAACCTCGCGCCCCGCGACGCCGCGTGGCTCTACAGCTGGGCCCCGCCGCAGACCCCGCCCGGATGGACCGCCGTGATGCCCACGCCCAACGACCCCGGCCTGCGCGTGCGCGTGCGCTGAGCTCCGTCACCCCCCACAGAAGCCCATCGCATCATGGCCCGCACTGCACGTCCGTCGAAGCCCTCCGCCACGGAGCTCACCGTTCCCCTCGCGCCCGAAGACGCCACGTACGCGAAGCGCTTCCTGCGCGTCGACGCCACGCGCTGCCTCGCGCTCGGCAACCGCTCCGCGCGCTGGCTCGAAGGCGACGAGCCCGGCGCGCTCCTCGACCTGGGCGGCGGGTACTACGGCTCCGGTCCGTACCTCCTTCCCGATGGACGCGTCGTGCTCGCGGGTCTCGACGGGCTCGCGGTGCTCGACGGCCCTACGGTCACGACCTTCGCGTACGCGTTCGCATCGCCGTTCCATGGCTTGCCTTCGGGCATCTCCGCGGGGCGGCTGCTGCTCACGAGCGTCTCCGACGGCGTGGCCGTGTGGATGGACCTCGACGGGCGCGAGCACACGCGCATCGAGGCGCGCGAGCAGGGCGTGGTGATCGCCGGCGGTGACACGGTGTACGCGCTCCATCACCGCGACGGCGCGCTCCACATGGAGCGTCACGATGGCGTCGCGGTCGCACGCGGCTGGGTGCCGTGGGAAGCCGAGTGCGAGGGGCCGTTCTTTCGCGAGGTTCCGATCACGGGCGCGTCGGCGCACGGAGACCGACTCGTGGTGGTGCACAACGCCCTCACGGCCTTCGCCCGCTGGCGCGGTGACAACGCATCTCGCGTCACCACCGACCGCCGTGTGCTCGACGCGCGCGTGGGCCGATCGCACACGGCCGTGCGTCTCGCGGGAACGCCTCCCTCGATCGCGGCCCTCGACGACGCGGGCGCCCTTCGCTGGCGGCACGACGACGCGCGCTTCACCAACGTCCAGGTCGTGGGGCAGCAGGTGCTCTCGATGGCGCGCAAGTGCGAGACCGTGCTCGTCGTCGATGCAGTCACGGGCGACGCGTGGTTCCGCGGAGCGCTGTCGCTCGCACGCGCCGACGACGCGTACGAAGGGTCGGCGCTGGACTTCGACGGCGGTCTCGTGTTGTGCCCCGCACGACTCAACGATCCGCAGAAGTGCGCGTGGCTCCTCACGCCGGGACGCGAACCGCAGAAGCTCGCGCACGAGGGCCTCGGCGGCGCCGTGCCGTGGGGCGATGCGAGCTTCGCCACGTGGGCCCACACCGTGGGCGAAGCGTCGGTGTCGGTGAAGCGCTGGAAGGTCTGAACGGACGCGTCGCGCGCGTCGCTCAGGTGCCCTTCTTCATCGTGACCACGGGGCGCAGGATCGCCTTGCCGTCTTTGATGGTCACATCGAGGCGCACGTCGGCGCCCTGGTACTTCTCCGTGAGCCGCGGGAGCGACTCGCGAACCTGCTTCGCCACGGACTCGTAGCGCAGGTCGGCGTTCTCGCCGGTCTGCTTCCGCGCGGCGATGTAGCGGTCGTAGAGCTGGCGCATCGCGGGGTCGTCACCGCCCGAGGGCGCAGGACGCGGCGGTGCTGCCGTGGCCGCAGGGCGCGCGGGCATCGAGGGCGCAGCGGGACCACCGGGCGCCACGGGACGCGCACCGAGCGGAGGCTTGGTGAACGTCGCGGGCGCAGGCGCCGTGGGACGCGGCGGGAGGTTGCTGGTCACGGGTCCGGGCACCGCGGTGTTCGCGATGGGCACCGTGGAGTTCGTCGCAGGGCGCGGCGCCGAGGGCACAAACGCCGAGCGCGGAGCGGTCGAGGGCGCGGCGGCGGCGGGCGGCGCCGAGGGGAGCGGTTCGAAGTCGGTGAAGGGCGCCGGAGGCTTCACGCCACCCGCAGGCGGACGCGGCGGCGGCGTGAGGGCGCGCGGCGGCGGGGTGAAATCTTCGACGTCGGGACGCGAGACCGGCGCCGACATCGCGGGCTCGCTCGCGTCGTCGAGGCGCGGAACCGACGGACGCCGCGGCGACACGGGCGGAATGTCGAAGTCGAACACGTCGCGCGTCGGAGGCTTCGAAGCCGTGGGCGCAGGCGCGGGCGACGAGGCGGATGCGGCGGGCTCGGGCTCCATCGCGTCGACCTCTTCGAGCTCGTCGGCGCTGAGCTCCGTCGGCGCGTTGCCGTCGTCGAGCGAGGGGCGGATGCGCGAGCCCATGCGCGCGGCGCGCTTCTGGTCGCGGCGCCAGGTGCCCTCCTCGATCTGGCGGATGATGCGGTTCCAGTACGTCTGGTACATCGTGAACCGCTGCACCAGGGTGTTGAAGCGGAACTTCAGACCCGTGTTGCGGAGGTTCTCGCGGTGGAGCTGCGTGAAGCGCCGGTCGACGTCTTTGCGCGCGACGAAGGGCAGCGACTTCTCGATCCCCGTGAAATACAGGTCGTACTGGATGCGAAGCCGCTCGAGTCGGGTCTCGAGCTCCTCGAGCTCGCGTTGAACTTCCGCAGGCGTCACGTCTTCGTGCTCTCGCTCAGAGGGGGGTGATCACGAGGTTGTCGAAGTGTACCAGCGCATCCCAGTCGTTGAACGCGAAGTATTCGTGGCCGGGGCCCGCGAGCGGATCGGGGTCGTTGAACTCCAGGAGGGGGTTGCCATCGAGGAGCCATCGCAGATCGCGTCCGCGGCGTTCGACCTTGAAGTGGTAGTGCCGCCCGAGCTCGACGTGCGGATCTTCGCGCACCTGACGGTCGGCGCCGTGCTCGTTCATGCGCGCGATGACGTTCAGCCGATTGTGCCAGCCGCCGAAGATCACCACGTAGCTCGTGGCCGTGTAGCTCGCCTGCGTGGCGTGCGATTCGCCGTCGCCCCAGGCCTCGCACTTGAGATCGCCCGCGGGGCTCTCGCTCCACGCGTCGAACTCGATGCGCGCGTCGCGCGGGAGCTTGCGACGGAGCCACAACGGATGGTTGCGCGCGCCCTCGCCGCGGATCGCGCCGTTCTCGATGCGCCAGCCGCTGCCGGTGGTGCGCCAGTCGGCGCCGAAGTCTGCGCGCTCGAAGCGGTCTTCGAAGCGTTGACCCGGCGTCGCGCGCGGGGGCGGATCGCACCCGAGGGGGATCCACACCGCGGCCGACGCGCACAGCACCCCGAGCGCCACGAGGCTCCGGGTCACGAAGGGCCGCGACGGCCCCGACACAGCACGCATGGCGCGGACGCTATCACACCCCGTTGCGCGAACGGGAGCACCTGCGCTGTTGCCCTCGCCACGCGACCGTGCGAGACGCGAGACCCCTTCGCCGAAGGAGCACGCGATTCATCATGGTCTCTGCGATCTTCAACGCCGAGCGCTGGAGCCCGGTGCCGGGCTTCGACTTCACCGACATCACGTACCACCGCGCGAAGGAGCACGGCACCGTGCGCATCGCGTTCAATCGCCCCGAGGTGCGCAACGCGTTTCGTCCGCGCACCGTCGACGAGCTCTACACCGCGCTCGACCACGCGCGGCAGACGAGCGACGTGGGCGTGGTGCTGCTCACCGGCAACGGCCCCTCGCCCAAGGACGCAGGGTGGGCCTTCTGCTCGGGCGGTGACCAGCGCATCCGCGGCGCCGACGGCTACAAGTACGAAGGCGCAGAGGGAGGCGCAGACCCCGCGCGCCTCGGCCGACTGCACATCCTCGAAGTGCAGCGGCTCATTCGCTTCATGCCCAAGGTGGTCATCGCCGTGGTGCCCGGATGGGCCGTCGGCGGCGGGCACTCGCTCCACGTCGTGTGCGACATGACCCTCGCCTCGAAGGAGCACGCGATCTTCAAGCAGACCGACGCCGACGTGGCGAGCTTCGACGGCGGCTACGGCTCGGCCTACCTCGCGCGCATGGTCGGTCAGAAGCGCGCGCGGGAGATCTTCTTCCTCGGCCGCAACTACGGCGCCGACGAGGCCCTCGCGATGGGCATGGTCAACGCCTCGGTGCCCCACGACGCCCTCGAAGACACGGCCCTCGACTGGGCCCGCGAGATCAACAGCAAGAGCCACACGGCCATTCGCATGTTGAAGTTCGCGTTCAACCTCTGCGACGACGGACTCGTGGGGCAGCAGCTCTTCGCGGGCGAAGCGACGCGCCTCGCGTACGGCACCGACGAGGCCCGCGAGGGGCGCGACGCCTTCCTCGAAAAGCGCGCGCGCGACTTCTCGAAGTTCCCCTGGCACTACTGAGATGAGCCGCTCCCTTCTGCGATGCGCGACGCTCGCGGTGGCCCTCGCGGGCTGCGGCGAGAGCGTGAGCAACACCCCCACCGCGCCCCTCGATGCGGGCAACGACCTCGGCCCCGTCGACGTGCCCGTCACCACCGACGCCTCGCCCGATGTATCTCCGATGCGCGACGCCGCGCGCCCGCCCGACGACGTCGATCCCACGTGCGCGATCAACGGCACCGAGGCGTGTCTCAACCGCCCGCCGGGTCCGTGCCCCGACCTCGCCAACGGGCTCGAACGCACGGTGCGCCTCCGCGGCCTCGCCCACGATCACACCGTGAGCTGCGCGGGACGGCAGACCTCCATGGGCCCCGATGCGGTGCTGCCCCTCATGATCACCACCACGAGCGACGTGAGCATCACCGCGGTGCCCTCGACGGGCGACACCATCGTGGCCGCGCTCGCGCCCGCCGACCGCTGCGGCGACCCGATGGGCGAGCTCCAGTGCGTCAACGGGTCGTTCACCATCGGCGGCATCGCCGTGCTGCGCCTCGGGAGCCTCGCGCCGGGCAACTACGCGCTCATCCTGGGCTCGGTGACCGGCGCCGACGTGCGCGTGAGCGCCATCGTGAACCCGTCGCCCGCGCGCGCCGCAGGGGACCTCTGCCCCGGCGTGGCCATCACCCCCGACGGCCCCGCGGTCACCCTCGACACGCATCCGTTCTTCACCACGGCGGACTACGGCACCACCTGCGGCTACCTCGGCACGGGCTCGCTCGGATGGGTCGACGCGGTGTTCCGCTTCACCACCACCGCGCCCCGCGATGTGACCGTGAACGTGGGCGGCGACGGCGACTCGGACCTCAACGTGGAGCTCACCTCGGTGTGCGGCTCGCGGGCCTACGTGCTCCCGGGCTGCGACACGGGCAACCCCGCGCGTCGCACGGCGCGCAACCTCCCCGCGGGCACCTGGTACGTCACCGTCGACTACCGGCCCATGCGCCGCCCCGACCACGTGCTCACGGCCTCGGTCACCACCGCGCCGCCGACCCCGCCGGGCCCTGCCGCGCGCTGCCCGGGCATCGCGCTCGCGCAGGGGAGCACCAGCGCCCTCGACGTCGACACGCTCACCGCGGGACCCGAGCTCGCGTGCATGGCGAACCAGCGGGTGAGCGCGTTCCTGAACTTCACCGCGCCCGCGGAGCCCGGCGATGTGCTCGTGAACGTGGCGACCTCGGACGCGCGCAGCAACGCGGGCCTCGTGCTCCGCGAGACCTGCGGCGGCGACCCCGTCGACGGCGTGTGCGCGGGGCCCCTCGACCGCGCCGCGAGCTCGGTGTGGGCGCGCTACGGCGACCTCGTGCCCGGACGCTCCTACACCGTGCAGGCGGCCACCACCTCCGCGGGCGGACAGCTCTCCACCCGCTGGATTCGTGTGCCCCACGCCACGCCCACCGCTGTGACAGGAAACGTCACCTGCGCGACGGCGTACACCGTTCCCACGGAGGGCGGGATCTTCACGGGCACCACCGACGGCGCGACGGCCGTGGCCACGCCCTGGTGCGCGACGCAGACCACGGGCTGCCTCGGCTCGCGCGGCGTGCTCTACCGCCTCGACCTCACGGAGCGGAAGCGCGTGGTGGCCCGCCTCGACGGCGTGGGCTTCGACGCGCTCCTCGCGATGCTCTCGGGCGACACGTGCCCGGGGCGCAACCTCTTCATGCTCGCGAACTCCTGCAACGACGACTGGTACAGCACCGACTCGCAGGTCGACGTGACGCTGAACCCCGGGCGCTACTGGCTCCACGCCGGCGGCTGCGGACCTTCGCAGGGCGGGCGCTATCAGCTCGACGTGGCGATCGTCCCGCCGTAGCCCTCGCCGTCGCGCTGCGCCCCGAGCTGGCGGCGCAGCGCGGCGATCTCCGCGTCCTTCTCCATGCGCAGCACGCTGAGTTGAAGCTCCGCGTCGCGCACCCGCACAGCCATGGGTTCGAGGTCGGCCACACGACGGCGCAGCGCTTCGGCCACGGCCTCCTGCTCGCGGGCGTGCGCGCGCAGCCGCCCCTCGGACTCGCGGAGCTGCTTCAACATCAGCTCCAGCTCTGCGGTGCGCGCCCTCGCCTCGGCGCTCCGCGACTGCTGCTCGCGCAGAAACCCGTCGGCCCGCGCCTCGCTCTCGCGCAGCCGCGCGGCCATGGGCTCCACCTCGGCGAGCCTGCGCCGCAGCTCCATGATCTCGGCGCTCCGATCGCGCAGCATCGACTCGTGTTGCACCCGCGCGCGCTCGGCCTCGGCGATCCTGGGCGCGAGCTCCTCGGCGAGCCCCTGCACCGCGCGGAGTTCCTCCTCGCGCGCCGCGAGGAGCCCCTTCGCCTCGGCGAGCTTCGTCTCGGCCTCGGCCCGCGCGCCCTCGGCCTCGCGCCGCGCCCGCTCGGACTGATCGAGCAGCCCGCTCCGCACGTCGCGCACATCCGCGGCCGTCGCGTCGATGCGCGCCGCGTGGTGCTCCACCCGCTCGGCGAGCGTGCGCAGTCGGTCGTTCACCGCGCCCTCGCGCTCGCGCACCTCGTCGCCCACGGAGCGACGCGCGTACCACCCCGCGAGCGAGCCGAAGAAGCCCGCGAGCACCAGCGAGATCAGCTCCTGCGACACGGCCGTGTCTCCCTCTCCGTTGCGGTCCTCACGGCACCTCCACCACGCGCATCTCGACCCGTCGGTTGAACGCGCGGTCGTCGTCGGTGCGCGCCACGCGGTTGCCCTCCGGGCCCATGCCGTACACCCGAAGCTGTCGCCACGCGATGCCCCGCACGCGCAGCCCTCGCGCCACCGCGGCGGCCCGATGCGCGCTCACATCCCGGTTCACCGACGCGACGGGGTAGTCGCCCATGTGCCCCTCGATCGCGAGCGCCGCACGCGGATGCGCGCCGAGCCACTGCGCGATCGCATCGAGCCGCGCGTTGTTCTCGGGCGTGAGCTTCGAAGCATCGCGCGCGAACACGAAGTCACCGCGTCCCACCGCCGCCTCGAACGCTCGCTGGAGCGACGGCGGTCCGTCCTCCACCGCACGCGACGGGCGCGCTTCGAACACCGCCGCGGGCGTGGCGCTCGCACAGCGCGGACACGGCGCGCACGCGGTCGCCACGGGCGCCACCGCGAGGGCCTGGCGCGCGGTCACGACGGGTCGGCTCCGCGCGAGCGTGAGGCCGCACACGCAGAGGTATCCGAGCACGGAGAGGGCGAGCTTGAGCTTCGTCGACATGGCGCGTGAGCGAAGGCGAAACCGCGCTTGTATCGTTCAGCCCGCGCGCGTCGCGCAAGTGCGGTGAGACCCGCATCGCGCGCGCTGCACAGGGGTCTTGAAGAACCGCGTCAGGGGTTGAGAAAGGCCGGTCGCAGGGTGATCGCGACGGCGGCGCTGAGGCGCTGACAACGGCCGTCGGCGTCGGGCGTGAGGTCGGCCACGAGGCGCATCGTGCTGCCCACCGCGTCGCGCAGGCTCGTGGGGATCTTGAAGGTCGAGACGACCTCGGTGAACTCCGCGATCGAGATGCCGCCGCCGATGACGCCCTCGCCGCCGCCGTTGTCGTCGAAGCGCATGCGGATGCGCGCGCCGTAGAGGTTCAGCGTGAAGCGCGCGGTGAGCACCTCGACGGGGAGCGGAAGGTCCACCGGGTCGGTGGTGAGCACGCCGCCGACGATGCGTCCGTGCACGCGGGTGACGGGCGCGTCGCGCACGACGTCGAAGGTCTGGCCCGGGTCGAGGCGCATGTCGGCGCCCACGAAGGGCATGCCCGACGCGCGGCGCACCACGAGGGTCACGTCGGGGTCGTCGCAGCGGCTCTGCACGTCTTCGACGGTGAACGCCACGAGGAGCTGGCCGTTGTTGATCGCGCCCTGGATGGCCCCGTCGAGCGCGCCGCCCGTCATGCTGTCGACCACGGGAATGAGCACCGCGAGCTGGTTGTCGATGCCCGCGCGCCCGTCGGGGGCGGTGTAGTCGGGCCGACGGCATCCCACGGAGTCGCCCGTGTACGAGTCGTGGTCGTCGAGGTCGAAGCCGTCGGCCACGCCCGCGCGCATGGTGTCGAGGCGCGCGAAGGCGAAGCGCGAGAACACCATCGTCGGAGGCTTCGAAACGTCGCAGCGGAGCACCGGGCCCGCGTCGGCGGTGACCACCGGCGCGGCGCTCTCGTCGGCGCAGGCCGCGCACGCGAGCGCGGCGAGGAGGAGCGTGCGAAGGCTCATGTGAGAAGCCCTCCGAGGCCCTCGGTGACGCGTCCCGCGCCGACGCCGAAGTCCGCCGCGCGCACGCCCATCATCTGGAGGATCGAGTACGAGACCTTGCTCGCGTTCTCGCCGCGCGCGCGGAGATGGGTGTTGCCGCGCAGGCCCATGGAGCGACCGCCCGCGAGCACGATGGGGTACTCGTCGAGCGCGTGCGTGCGGCCGAAGGAGCAGTCGCTCGTACACAGCACGAGCGTGTGATCGAGGAGCGTTCCGTCGCCCTCGGGCACCGCGCGCAGGGCTTCGAGAAAGAGCGCGAGGTCGCCCATGATGAGCTGCAGGATCGCGAACACCTGCGGCTGCGCGCCGGGCTCGTCGTGCGTGAGCTGGTGGTGCCCCGCGGGCGCGTTCGCGAAGAGCGTGTTGTTCACCGGCTGCGAGTACATGTGAAAGAACACCCGCGTGAGGTCGCACGCGAGGGCCATCGCGAGGAGGTTCGCCATGGCCTGCGCGCGGGCCCGCATGTCGGGGCGACCGAGCACGTCGGGGATCTCCGCGGGCGGCGCATCGGGCCTGCGACACGCCGCGAGGCTCGGGGGGTTCTCTTCGAGGCGCTGGAGCTGACGCTCGATCGCGCGCACGCCGTCGAGGTGCTCTTCGAGGCGGCGGCGGTCGTTGGCGCCGAGCCGTTGGCGCAGTGACGTTCCCTGTCCGGTGACGGCGTCGAGCACGCTGCGGCGAAGGGCGAGGCGCGGATCGGGGGTCGAGGTCTCGCCGGGCGCGCGAAAGCCCTCGCCGAAGAGGCGGTTGAAGAGGGCCCGCGGGTCGCTCTCGATGGGGTTGCGCTGCTGCGGTCCCGCGTACGAGTAGCTCCCGTCGCTTCGCTGCACGCCCGTTTCGAGCGAGCGGAAGCGCGTCTCGCTCCCCACCGCCGACGCGACGAGCTGGTCGAGCGAGGGGCGCGTGAACGATCCGTTGACCTCGTTGTCGCCCGAGAGGAGCCCCGCGGGACCCGATCCGTGGGGCACGGTGTTGAGCGTCGCGACGCGCGTGCCCGAGACCACCGTGAGCCGATCGCGCAGCGACGCGAGGGGCATGAGAATGGGCGACGGCGTCCAGGTGGTGCCTTCGCCCGTGGGGTTCCATCGGTCGGGCAGCACGCCGTTGCCCCAGAAGTACACGCCGAAGCGCTTCGGAAAGGCCTCGCCGCCGGCCCACGCCGTGCCGTTGCCGTTCATCATCGCTTCGAGGGGCGGCAGCGCGATCGACACCGCCGCGCCACCGAGCACTCCGCGAAGGAGCGTCCTGCGATCGAGCGCCTTCATGGCGCACCTCCGTCTCCGTCGACCGCCGCGCTCGCACGTCGGAACGCGGCCCCCGTGGCGATGGCCCGCAGCAGCCCGCGGAGCCGGTATCCGTCGGCCGCGAACGCGTCGCGGAGCCGCACGATCTCCTCGCGCTGGTCGCGCGTCTCGCGCTGCGCCCACGCGTGGCGGTAGAGCCTGTTCACGATGCACTCGGGCAGCAGCGGGTGATCGTGGAGGGCCGTGAGAAAGCCGTCTTCGTCGTTGTAGGTCGCGCCGTCGAGGGTGCCGCGGAGGTCGAGCGCGGCGCCGTTGTCAGTGTTGCGGTAGCGCCCGATGCCGTCGAAGCGTTCGAAGGTCAGCCCGATGGGGTCGAGGCTGATGTGACAGCTCCGGCACGAGCGCGCGGTCATGTGCTGTTCGAGCCGCTGACGAAGCGTGCGCAGCGAGGTCGAGGGCTCGGGAATCGCCGTGTTCACGTTCACCGGCGGCGCGGGCACGGTGAAGCACAGGAGCTGCTCGCGGATGAACTTCCCGCGCAGCGTGGGCGAGGTCGAGACCGGGTGCGCTTCGAGCGCGAGGAAGGCCGCGCTGCCGAGAAAGCCCCGCCGCGGCGTGGCCGTGGGGAGCGTCACGCGCGCGAACTCGTTCACCGAGGCCTCGCGCAGCGGAAACTGCACGCCGTAGAGCGCCGCGAGCCTGCGGTTCACCCACGTCTCGCGCGCCGTGAAGAAATCGCGGAAGTCGCGCGCGTCGTCGAACGCGAAGCTCTCGGCGTTGCGCAGCACCTCTTCGCGCGCCGCGGCCCCGAAGTCCGCCGAGAAGCTCGGAAACACCGTGGCGTCTTTGCTGAGCGCGTCGAGCCCGTCGAGCTTGAGCCAGTCGGTCACGAACGCGCGGAGCCCGCGGCGGGCCTTCGGCGATGCGAGCATGCGGTCGACCTCGCGCGCCACGCCCGCGTCGTTGTCGAGGTCACCGCGTGCGGCCGCGTCGAGGAGCGCGTCGTCGGGGATGCTGTCCCAGAGAAAGAACGACAGCCGCGAGGCCATCTCGCCGCCCGAGAACCGAAGCTCTCCGCTGCCCATGGAGACGGGCGTTCCGAGCTCGGCGCGGTAGAGGAAATCGGGCGCCTGGAGCATCGCCGCGAGGGCGTACTCCCAGCCCCGCAGCGGGTCGTTGAGCGTGGTGGCCGCGCGCTGCGCGAGGGCCGTGAGCGTGGCGGTCTCGTCGGCGGTGAGCGCGCGTCGCCAGAGCTTGCGTCCCACGGTCTGCACGAAGCGTTGCGCGCAGGCCATGTCGTCGACGCCCGAGGGCGTGCAGGGCACCACGGCGGCCCGTCGCGCGGCGTCGCGGAGCACCTGTTCGGCGATGGCGTAGGCGGCGTCCTGGTACTGCTCCACGCCGCGGGGCGAGAGGCTCGCGGCCGACGATCCGAGGGCCTCGGAGCCGTCGATGACCGTGTCGGGTTCGAGCGCGCGGGGCACGATCACGCTCTCGCCGAGGGCGTCGTGCACGGCGTTGGCGTACTGCGATTGCGTGAGCCGACGGAGCGCCGCGGGCTGCGGCACATACGGCGTGGGCGGGGTCACGGCGACGTCGACGGGCGCGGCGGCGTCGGGGGTCGTGGCCGGCGCGGGCGTCTCGCACCCGAGGGCGAGCGCGCTGGCGAGGAGCGCTGGAGCGATGCGTCGCACGGTGGTTCAGGGCCTCCGGTGAAGGGTCACGCGATCGGAGAGGGGGATGCTCCCATCGAGCACGCCGGCCACGGTGGCGTCGCGGTCGTCGAGCACGTGGCGCCGCGCGAACGCGAGCGACCACGCGCCCACGATGGGGGCTTGAAGCGCGTCGGGGATGTTCTCGCAGCCGCCGAGGGCGAAGTACTGGTGACACCCGCCGCGCACGTCGATCCACGTGAGGTCGACGGGCAGGGTCGACATGAACTGCGCGTCGGCGCCCACGGGGTCGTCGGTGCCGCTCATCGAGAGCAGCGGGATGCGCACGCTGCGGTGTCCGTCGGCGCCGAAGAGGCTTCGGTTGATCGATCCGGCCATCGCGATGCCTGCGACGAAGCGCGCGTCGCCGAGGCCCGCGCGAAACACCTCGACGTCGGCGCTGTTGCAGCGCACGCGGTCGGTGCACATCGGCGCGACGGCGGCCGCGTCGAAGGTCGCGCCCGCGGCGGACCACACGGTGTGCGTGCCGAACGAGTGCCCCGAGAGCAACGCGCGTCGCGTGACGAGGCGGCCCGCGAGGGGGTCGGTGGCGGGCAGCGCGGCGAGCGTGTCGAGGGCCGCGGAGACGTCTTGCGCGCGGAGGTGATAGAGCGTGAAGGGGCGCGGGTCGGGCGTGTCGAAGAGGGTGTTGAGCACGTGCTCGGGCGCGGCCACGACCCATCCGTGCGACGCGAAGTAGCGCATCAGAAAGTGGCTCGTGCCCGCGAAGCCGCGGTCGCCGTGCGAGTAGATGTGCACGGGGTATCCCGCGGCGTAGGCCGACGGCGCGAGGGGCGCGTCGTCGATGGCCTCGGGGTCGGCGAAGAAGCGCCCGTAGGTCGGGTGCGGTCCCGCGATGGCGTGCGTCGGGTACCAGACGTGGAGCGGCAGCGTGCGCGGACCGCTGCTCCCGCGCGGCGTGTACGTGATCGAGAGCACGCGGTGGCCCGTGTGAAACGGCCCGGCGCGGCGCACGTCGAGGGCGAGCGGATCGCCCACCGCGGGCACATCGTCGGGCACCACGATGCGGTCGTCGTCGTCGGGCGCATCGGTGGTCACGCGCACGTCGGCGGCGTCGGTGGCGTCGAGCGTGGCGTCGCTCGCAGCGGGCGTCGCGCCCTGGTCGCAGCCCGTCACGCAGAGCACGAAGCACGTCGCCAGAAGCCCTCGGAGCGCCCTCATCGCGGAGACTCTCGCACGGCCTGCGCACGCGCGAAACTCCCGCGCGCGGGTCACATCGCGAGGAAGTTCGCGACGAGCGCGGCGCCCTGCGTCGTGAGCACGGACTCGGGGTGAAACTGCACGCCCCACAGCGGTCGCGTGCGGTGCGCGAGGGCCATCACCACGCCGTCGTCGGTCTCGGCCGCGACGTCGAGGCACGCGGGGAGCGTGTCGCGCACGACGGCGAGCGAGTGGTAGCGCGCGGCGGTGAGGGGCGACGGGAGGCCTTGAAACAAGCCGTTTCCGTGATGAAAGACCCGCGCGGGCTTGCCGTGCACGGGCTCGGATCCGCGGGCGACCGTGGCGCCGAAGACGTGGGCGAGGCACTGGTGCCCGAGGCACACGCCGAGGAGCGGCACGGGGCACCGCGCGATGACCTCGTTGCTCACGCCCGCGGCGGTGGGATGGCCCGGGCCCGGTGAGATCACGACGTGGGTGAGGTCGGGCGTGAGGAGTTCGTCGACGGTGCGCTCATCGTGGAGCACCACGCGGATGCGCGCGTCGGGACCGGCGACGGCCCCGAGGAGTTGCACGAGGTTCCAGGTGAACGAGTCGTAGTTGTCGACGACGAGGAGGGAGGGAGGCACCGCGGGGAGACTTCCCGTGGCGGAGGGGTTCAGCGGCCCCGCGCGGGGCGCACGTTGGGGTCGGGCATGGGGATGATGCGAATGCGCCGCTCCTCGCCCTCGCCCTCGCTCTGCGTGGTCACGCCGGCGAAGCGCGCGAGGGCCATGTGGATCACCCGACGCTCGCGGGGCGGCAGCGGGTCCATCACGATGACCTTGCCCTGCTGCACGCACTGCTTCCCGAGCTTCTGGGCCATGGAGGTGAGCGCGCGCTCGCGCTGTTCGCGCCACCCCGCGGCGTCGAGCACGAGGTTGGCGCGGTCGCCCTGGAGGTGCTTCGAAGCCACGCGCGACGCGAGCACCTGAAGCGCATCGAGGGTCGCGCCCTTCTTGCCCACGACGCCCTGCGCGTCGGGGCCCATGAGTTCGAACACGGTCTCGCGCTCCTGCTCGTGCACGTGCACCGAGCAGTCGAAGCCCATGTCGGCCAGCGTGGTCGAGAGGAAGGTCGACACCGCAGCGATGGCGTCGGGGTCGGTGAGCGGGCGTCGCGCGTCGGTCTCGGTCATGTCACTTCGCTCCCGCGGTCTCGGTGAGGGGCTTCACCACGATGCCGCCCGATCCGCCCGAGTTGCCGCTGTCCATGTGGCGCTTCGTGTACCACTGCTGCGCGATGCCGAGCGTGGTGTTCACGAGCATGTAGAGCGCGAGGCCCGACGGGAGGAAGAGCGACACCACCGTCATGAAGCCCGGCATGAAGTACGTGAGCATCTTGGCCTGCGTCGGGTCCATGCCCTGCGGGGGCATGAGCTTCTGCTGCAGGAACATCATCGAGCCCAGCACGAGGGGCAGCGCGAAGAAGGGATCGGGCGCCGAGAGGTCGATGTACCAGAGCGCGAAGGGCGTGTGGAACAGCTCCACCGAGGTCTGGAGCGACGAGTAGAGCGCCGCCCAGATCGGGAGCTGCGCGAGCAGCGGGAGGCAGCCCGACATCTGCGAGAAGGGGCTCATGCCGTGCTTGCGGTAGAGCTCCATCATGGCGAGGCCGCGCGCTTCGGTGTTGTCGCCGAACTTGCGGTTGATCTCGTCGAGCTCGGGCTTGAGCTTCTGCATCATCACCATCGACTTCATGCTGCGCATGAGGAGCGGCAGCAGAAGGATGCGGATGCAGATCGTGAGCAGCACGATCGCGATGCCCCAGTTGCCCGAGATCCCGTGGAGGAACCGCAGGAACCGGATCATCTGGCGCACGCCGAAGTTGAAGAGCTCGAAGCGCCAGAAGAAGAAGCGAAGGTTGATGGTGTCGACGAGCGAGGGGTCCGTCGCGGCGAGGGTCGTGTCGACCTTGGGGCCGAAGTACGCCGTGGCCTCGTAGGTGCGCGTGGCGCCGTTCGCGAGCTCGCCGCGCGTCCACCAGAGCTCACCCGAGTAGAGCGATCCGATGGGGTGGTCGTTGCTGGGCTGGTTCCACGCGTAGACCGAGCAGCGCACGTCGGCGGTGCCCTGCGGAACGAGGCCCTGCGCGAAGTACAGGTTGCTCACCGCGACCATGCGCGCGCGGCCCGGGAAGACCTCGTTGTACGAGCGCTTCTCCATCTGGTCGCGGGCCTCGCGGAAGAGGTCATCACCGTGACGGCACGCGCCCTCGGAGATCTGCCACGGGCGGCGGCCGAACATGCTGCCCGTCTCCTCGTCACGCTCGGTCCACTGGAAGAGCGGGAGGCGGTGCTCGACGGTCGCTGCGGGGCCGCGGTTGGTCACCCGCGTCACCACCGTGAGGGCGTAGTCCGAGCGCGCCCGGATGGTGCGCACCACGTCGACGTCGTTGCCGTGCCACGTGAGCTCGACCTCGCGGTCCGACACCTGACGGCCCTCGTAGTCGAACCACCACGGGGTCACCACCTGCTCGCCGCGTCGCACCACCAGCATCGTGCGGAGGGGCAGCGCAGACTCCTCCCACGTCGAGACGAGCTCGATGCGGTGGTCGGGGTCGGGGCGCAGCTCGCTCGCGTTGGCGGGCGTCTCCGCGGTGAGCTTCTCGATGAACGCACCGAGGCCCGCGCTGTCGGGTGCAGGACGGCCCCGCGAGGGGTTCGGCGTGCGCGGATCGGCGTCGCGCGTCGTGGGCACCAGCCGCGGATTGCGGAAGCGGAACTGCGCTTCGTTGAGCCGCACCGAGGTGAGCGCGCCCGAGCGCGTGGAGACCACCGCGTCGAAGCCGTGCGGGCCCGTCGTGAGGCGGAGGTTCTGGTACGGTCCGAGGCCCGCGGTGAGGGGCGCGGTCTCGTGCGGACGCCGGGGCGTCGGGTGGTCGGTGTAGCGGCCGTAGAGGAAGTACCCGATCGCCGCGATCACCGCGACGATCAGGAGAAGCCGCGAAGAGTCCTGGTTCATGCGTCAGCGTCCTGCCGACGCGGCGGATGCGTCGGTTGGGGTGGTGTTGTCAAGCGAAGGGGGCGGGTCGTAGCCACCGGGGCAGAAGGGGTGACAGCGGGCGAGGCGTTGGAGCGTGAGCCACGAGCCCCGCGCGGCCCCGAAGCGCTCGATGCAGACCATCGAGTAGCAGGAGCACGACGGTTCGAAGCGACAGACGTTGCCGAGGAGCGGCGAGATCGCGAGGCGGTACACGCGAATCAGCGCGAGGAGCAGTGCGCGGATCATGGCTTCACCGTGCGAGGCGCAGAAGCGTCGGGCTCCTGCGTGCGCGCAGACGGAGGCCCACCCCTGCGGCGCGCAAGGGCGCCGAGAATCTCTGCACGGATGGTCTGCGAATCAAGGGAGGCCGCCCCCTCACGCGCGATGACCACCACGTCGTGACGCTCGGGAAAGCGCTCGCGGTGGAGGCGAAAGACCTCGCGCAGCACGCGCCGCACGCGGTTGCGGCCCACGGCGTTGGCGACCTTGCGACTCGTGACCAGACCCAGGCGCGAGACGCCGGATCCACGGTCGAAGAGCACGATCACGAAATGGGCGGAATGAACTCTCCGCCCGCGTTTCTGGGCGAGGAGAAAGTCTTCGCGTCGGATGACACGATCGGACTTGGAGAAGCCGAACCCCAAGGCGCTCCCTCACGCGTTGGCGAGGCGTGTGTGAGGCGATGCCCCTTGGGGTCGCCCGAGGGCTACTTCTCGTAGGTCGTGACGGAGAGGCGCGCGCGGCCCTTGCGGCGGCGGTTCTTGAGCACGGTACGGCCGCCCGCGGTCTTCATGCGCGCACGGAACCCGTGGGTGCGCTTGCGGTGGGTACGGCTCGGCTGATAGGTGCGCTTCGACACGATGTCCTCCTGAACTGGGGGCGGGAACAAACACCACTCATCGCGTCATGTCAAGCGTGCGGAGTGCACGAAATCTCGGCGCGGGTTCGAGGGTGTCCGCCGGGGTGGCGATCACGCGAACGCCCGTGTTTCCAAGCACAAACGCGCACGAAGGGGGCGCGCGGTGGGTGTCGAGACGGTCGCGCGGGGGCGTCGGCGCGGAGAAAAAAGTGAGGGCCGCGAGGGCGACGGAGGCGCTCACGGCTGCGGCTCCGTCCCGAGGATGCCCGCGTCGAGGAACGAGAAACTCCCGTCGCGCGCCACGATCACGTGGTCGAGGAGGGGCACGTCGAGGAGGGCGCCTGCGCGCGCGATCTGCCGGGTGAACGCCATGTCGTCGGGCGAGGGCGTGGGGTCGCCCGACGGGTGGTTGTGCACGAGCAGAACGCCGGTTCCGCCTTCGCGCACGGCGAGGGCGAACACCTGCCGCGCGCTCACGGGACACGCGCCCGCGGAGCCGTAGGCCAGCACGCGCTCGGCGACGGGACGCTGCCGCGCATCGAGCACGACGGCGAGCACGCGCTCCTCGACGGCATCTGCGAGGCGAGGTCCGTACGCGCGCACCACGTCGCGGCTCGATCGGTAGGGCGCGTGGCGCGCGAGGGGCACGCTCTGGGCGCGGCGCGAGAGTTCAAACGCGGCCACGACGCGCGCGGCCCTGCGTTCGCCGAGGAGCTGCGCGAGCGAGCCGAGGCCTGCGCGCGCGACCCCACGGAGCCCTTCGTGCGTGGCGAGGAGCGTGCGGGCGCGCTCGGTGTGTCGATCGCCGCCCGTGTCGAGCACGAGCGCGAGGAGCTCGGTGTCGTGGAGCGCGTCGGGTCCGACGGCGCGCAGGCGGGCAACGGGGGTGTCGTGGCGTGGGAGGGAGAACGGTTCGGTGCTCATGGGCGGCGCATCACCACGCGCCGTGCCGACGCGCAGAAAACCCATGGCAGAAGGGATTTTGGTACGTCGGGGTGGCGGGGCCGCGGGGTGGCGGGGGGTGGCGGAGGGGGTGGCGGAGGGGTGGCGACGTGCCACCGGAGTGCTGTAGGTTCCCGCGCCCCGTGCGAAGAGCGTCCGCCGTCTGTGTGGTGATCGCGTGTTGTGTGCTGCCCTCGACGGCGCGCGCGCAACGCGACGAGGTCGACGGCGTGTACGGCCGCCTCGATGGAGACCTGGTGCTCTCCGCGGAGCTCCTCGGGAGCGTGGCCGACACGTCGTCGGGCACCACGGGCGCAGCGAGCGTGGCCCTTCGCGGGCGCTACCTCGACATGACGGGCGTGGCGCTGGGCTACGACCGCGCGCTCTCGTCCGCGCGCCTCGATGCGGCGTGGGCCGCGGTGGACTTTCGCCCCGCGTGGCTCGCGCGGCTCACCAACGACCTCGAACACGGCCCGCGCTGGCTCGACCTGATGCTCGACTCCATCGGCATCGAGCTCGGCGCCGCGTGGGTGCGCCCTGGTGCCTCGTCGCAGTCGGGTGCGGGCCTGGGATTTGTGCTCGGTGGGGGCTTCGAACTCCCGCTCGTGTGGTCGCGCGGCGACGGCATCATGCTCCGCGTGGGCACGCGCTGGATCACCGCGGCGCCGTGGGATGCGCTCGGAACAGGGCCCCGCGCGACGCTCTTCGAAGCGGGTCTCGGGCTGGTGTTTCGCACGCAGGTGCGGAGCGGCCGCATCCCGCGCTTCGAGTGAGCGGACGGGATATGTCCCACGAGGGACTGTTCAAGCGTTCAGTCTTCTGCTAGGTGTCACGGCGTTCTCGCTGGAGGAGGCGACGGCACCCATGAGCACGCAGCAGCAACGCAAGACGAACCTCTACAAGGGCACGATGACCGGCGACGAGGCGCGCGAGAAGCTCTCTCGCATGGCCGAGCGTCTGGGCCTCACGCACGTGACCTTCACGCCGGGGCGCGGCCTCGACGCGGGCTCGATGAGCGTGACCTTTCAGTACGCCGGGGCGCGCATCGAGCGCACCTGCGCGACGCAGCCCACGCTCGACGCCAACACGGCCTGCCTGGCGCTCTGGCTCGAAGACCGCGCGCGCAACCTGGAGCGCGGGATCGAGACCTTCGCCGAGGCCTTCGCCGACAGCTTCGTGGCGGCCAACAACGACAACAACGCGCCGGCGTACACCGTCACCCGCGTGAACTACTACGAGGGCTCGAAGTCGGTGGAGGACTGCATCGACGTGTTTCGTTCGGCCTTCGCGCGGCTTCAGATTCCCGAGACCGACGTGAAGGTGACCTGGGACACGGACGCGAACTGGGCGCGGCTGCGCATGCGGCTCCCGTCGGGTGCGATCGTGGAGAAGGTCTCGCGGGCGCAGAAGACCTGCATGGCCAACCTCGCGGCCCTCGCCCTGTGGATCCAGTCGCGCGCGCGCAACTGGGAGCGCGGCATCGAGAGCCTCGACCTCGACCGCGTGTTCGCGGGCAATCTTCTGCCCGCCAAGGTGGCCTGAGAGCCCACCACTGCTGACCACTCCACGACGCCGCTGGGAGGCGCTCCACCGCCATGATCCGTCGGATCCAGATCTCGCTCCGCCCCGCCGACGCGCTCGTCGCGCTCGTGTCGCTGCACGCGCCCGCGGGTGATCCCTCGGCGCCCCCCGGCGCGTCGTCCTCGTCGTGGACCTTCGGCGCGCGCTTCGGCGCCGAGGTGGGCCGCGTGCTCGACGGCCACGCGCGGGCCCTCGACGTGTTCGGTCAGTGCCTCGACTGGCTCGAACGCCGCGGGCTCGCGAAGGTCGAGCGCGCACGCGCCCGCAACGGCCTCAAGCCCATGACCTGGCTGTGCCCCGCGGAGCTCCGCGTCGACGTGCGCGCGCTGCTCCGCGAGGTGGAGGAGGAGGGCGACGCGGTCGATCCCGTGGCGAAGGCCAACGTGTGGGCGCTGCGCGCGGTGCTCCGTCACCTCGCCCATCACACGCTCCACGTGGGCGACGTGAAGGTGGGCGCCGAACGCGCGTCCGCCGCCGAGGCCCTCGGGAGCTTCGACGCCGCGATGGGCACCGTGGGCTACGGCGCAAACGCAGCGCCGCCGCCACGACTCGCGCACCTCCGCACGCGCCGCGGTGAGGAGCCCGAGGTGCGGGTCGCGGAGCCGAAGGTCGAAGCCCCGAAGACACAACCCACGAAGGTCACGGCGGCGAAGGTCGAAGCGACGAAGACGCAGCCCGCGAAGGTCACGGCCGCGAAGGTCGAAGCGACGAAGACCGAGACCGCGAAGCCTGAGACCGCGAAGGCGCATGGCACGAAGGCCGACTCGCCGAACACCGCGACGGCAAAGGCCGAGGCGACGAAGGTCGCACGCGCGACGACGGAGGCTCCGAAGGCCGAGGCGAAGCGCGCGAAGGCACCGCCGCCGCCGCGAAGTGCGTCGGGCGCGGGCTTCGGTGGGCTGCCCGATGACGCGGTCTCCGAGGATCGCCGCGCGGGGGAGCAGTACAGCGCGCGGGGGCTCACGCTCGACGCGGAGTTCTTTCTCACCGAGGCCGCCATCGCGACGTGGCCCTGCGACGCGCGCACGCTCGAACAGGGGCGGCGCGCGCTGGTGTCGAGGCTCCACCCCGACCGCGCGGGCGAAGACTCGACGGCAGCGTTCCATCGCGCCATCAAGGGACACGCGGAGCTCTTGAAGAAGCTCTCGGCCACGGCGACGAGCACGGTGACGGAGAAGCCCACGGAGAAGACCGCGGCCCCCCCGGCCCCCGTCGCGTCGGTGACCCCCGAGAAGCCCGCAGAGACGAGCGTCGAGAAGCCCGCGGATGTGCCTGCGGCGAAGCCTGCGAAGACCCGTCGTCCGCGTACGCCCCGCGAGCCCGCGGTCGCTGCGGCCGTGACCGCTGCGCAGTCGGTGGAGCCCGCGGCGCCCACGGCCATTCCGTCGACGCCGCCTCCGCCTCCCTCGGCCACGGGGAGCACCTTCGAGTGGCCTCCGCGCGCGCCGACACCCGAGAAGCCCACGGCGGTCGTCACCGCGGCCCCCGCGGCCTCCGAGACCGCAGCCCGTACGGTCACCCGTCGCGCGCCCCGCGCTTCGAAGCGCGCGCAGATCGCCGATGGGCCCTTCGCCGACGTGGCCCTCGACGGTCCGCTCTTTCAGCCCGCCACGCGCCGCACCGCCTGACCGATCGCCGAAGACCGATCGCCACCCACGTGACGCGCCGCCTGCAAGGCCCTCCCACGGGCTTCGCACGACAGCGCGGATGAGGAACACCGGAGGAGCGTCCCGCCGGGCCCTGCGTGGGTCCTCGCGGCGCGCTCGGCGATGCTCAACCGATGGAGATCATCTTGAGCAGGTCGGGATGGTCGAGCGCCTTGCCCGAGCCGAGCACCACGGCGCTGATCGGGTCGTCGGAGACCATCACCGGGAGGCCCGTCTCTTCGCGCAGCAGCACGTCGAGGTTGCGCAGCAGGGCGCCGCCGCCGGTGAGCACGATGCCCTTGTCTTTGATGTCGGAGCAGAGCTCCGGCGGAGTCTTTTCGAGGGCGCCCATCACCGCGTCGACGATCGAGTTGATCGGCTCGGCGAGCGCGTCGCGGATCTCGTCGGAGTTCACCACCAGCGTGCGGGGAACGCCCGCCACGAGGTCGCGTCCCTTCACCTCCATGGTGAGGGGCTCTTCGAGGGGGTAGGCGTTGCCGACCTGGCACTTCACGCGCTCGGCGGTCTGCTCGCCCACCATGAGGTTGTACTTGCGCTTGAGGTAGGCCTGGATGGCCTCGTCCATCTTGTCGCCGCCCACGCGGATCGACTGCGAGTACACGATGCCCGCGAGGGAGATCACCGCGACCTCCGACGTGCCGCCGCCGATGTCGACGACCATGTTGCCCGTGGGCTCACCCACCGGAAGGCCCGCGCCGATGGCCGCCGCCATGGGCTCCTCGATGAGGAACACCTCGCGGGCGCCTGCGCTCTCGGCGCTCTCGCGCACCGCGCGCTTCTCGACCTCGGTGATGCCGAAGGGCACGCAGATCACAATGCGGGGCTTCACCAGGGTCCGACGGTTGTGCGTCTTGTTGATGAAGTACTCGAGCATCGCCTCGGTGATCTCGAAGTCGGCGATGACGCCGTCGCGCAACGGCCGTACGGCCTGCACGCTGCCCGGTGTGCGACCGAGCATTTCCTTCGCCTCGCGGCCCACCGCGCGGACCTTCTTGGCCCCGCGCTCGTCGCGCTGCACGGCCACCACCGACGGCTCGCACGACACGATGCCCTTGCCGCGAACGTAGATGAGTGTGTTGGCGGTCCCCAAATCGATCGCCAGATCGCTCGAGAACAGTCCGCTCACCCAGTCGAAGAGCATCCGTGCACCTCAGTCTCGCTGCGCGAACGGTCGCGCCGAGAACCCATCACAGCCATCACCCGAACCACGTCGGGCACCGCGCGCCAGCGGCGGGCGGCGGGTATAACAACTCCCCTCTGAAATGACAAACCCCTACGACGCGCACGGCCCGGCGCGTCACGGGTTGCGCACCGTCGCGGGATCGTTGGGGAATCCCCTACTCCCGCACCGACGCGGGGAGGAGCGAGTTGGGCTTCCACCCGAGCTCGCGCATCGACGATCCGTAGAGCGACGGCGCGCGGATCGAGGCCATGCGCAGCGAGCCCGGCGTCGAGAGCGAAGGCAGCGGGCGGCGCTCTTCGACGGCGAGTTCCACGCGGTTTCGCCCCGAGATCTTGGCGGTGTACATCGCACGGTCGGCGCGCTCGATGAGCCCTTCGAAGCCCTCGTCACGGAGCAGCACCGACACCCCGAGCGAGGCCGTGAAGGGCACGGGCTGACCGCTGTCGGTCTTCATCTCGTGCGCTTCGATACGCGCGCGCAACCGCTCGGCGAAGGCGCGGGCCATGGTCACGTCGTGGGCGGGCAGCGCGATGACGAACTCCTCGCCGCCCCAGCGCGCGCTCAGGGCGCCGTGCGGGAGCTCCGACTGCACCAGCCGCGCGAGGTCGGAGAGCGCCTTGTCGCCGGTCTTGTGTCCGTACGTGTCGTTGATGCCCTTGAAGTGGTCGACGTCGAGCAGCACGCACGCGACCGATCCGCCCTCGGAGCCCGCCTTGCGCACGAGGTCGGTGATGCGCTCGATGAACGCGCGGCGGTTCATGCTGCCCGTGAGCGGGTCGTAGAGGGCGAGGCGCTGCGACTCTTCGACGAGGGTCGCGATGCGCAGCGGGCCGCCGAGCTCGCGCGCGATCTGGCGCATCATCGCCGGGGCCTCGTCGTCGTGGAGGGGCTCCATCGCGAGGCGTCCGATGCGGTCGTTGCCGAAGGGAATCTCGTAGACCATCACGGGCTCGGCGGTCTCGGCGTCGATGGCGTCTTCGTCTTCGAAGACGATCACCTGCGCGTCGCGTCCGAGGGCCTCTCGCGCGGCGGCCACGGCGGCGGCGGCGCGCGCGGGGTGGGCGTGCACGGCCATGCGCCCCTGGGCGTCGTGCATCACCGCGAGCCAGCGGTACGTCGCCACGCGACACACGAACTGCGAGAACAGATCGAAGAGTCGCTCGAACGACTCCGAGACACCCAACGCCCGAACGTGCGACGAGATCGCGGACTCGAAGAGCGCCCGGTCGAGCTGGCGCACGATGCGGTCGCGGATGTCGGTCTGCGCGAGCTGCGTGAAGAAGTGCTCGGACTCGCCTGCGCTCTCGATCGCGCGGTTCAGCGTGCGGACAAGCTCGCCGATGCGTCCCTTGGGCACGTACGCCGTGGCGCCGGCCTCCTCAGACCAGAAGCGCGCCTTCGGGGCGTTGCCCTCCGCGCGGAGGATGATCGGCACGAGGCGCGTCGAGGGCTCGGAGCGCAGCAGACGACAGAGCTGGACGCCCGAGACCCCCGGCATCCACACGTCGGCCACGATGGCGTGCGGCGGGTTCGCGAGCGCGCGGTTCGCCGCCTCGCTCGACTCGCGATAGGCGATCACCTCGAAGCGCTGCGCCCGTAGACGACCGGCCAGCACGTTGCGGCGCGTGTCGTCGGGCTCGATGAGAATGACCTGCTTGAGACCCTGTCCCATGGCGATTGGCTCCAGCGTCGGCTTCGCCGTCGCAGGCACCGTATCATTCGACCCCGCCGCGCATCGGGCGGGCGCAGGCGTGGCGGTGCATGCGTGACGCATCGCGAGACACTGGGCCCGCACGCACGTCGGTCGAGACGCTGGGTCTCGTCGTCCGCTACCGACGACGGCGACGCGTACGAGCCGCGAACACCGCCGCGAGCGCAGCGCCGAGCCATGAACCACCGTTGCGCATCGCACCTGCGCGACAACCGCACCCGTCGCCTCCGCCCGCGCCCTCGTCGCGCATCGCGGGCACGTCGGTGGACCCATCGCGGGGCGCGTCCATCGTGACGTCGGAGGGCGCGTCGTTCACGGCATCGCGCGCCACGTCGACGGTCCCATCGGCGGCCGCATCGATCGCTCCGTCGGGCGTCGCATCGAGCGTCGCATCGAGCGTCGCATCGGCCGTCCCGTCGAGGGTCACGTCGGGCTGCGCGTCCGTCGCTCCGTCCGCGGCGAGGTCGTCGACCGCGTCGGAGCCGTGGTCCGTGGCCACGTCGGCGGTCGTGTCGGTGCGGGTGTCTGCCTGCGTGTCGGAGACCGCGTCGCTGCGCGGCGCACCGAGGTCGATGGGCGGAACATCGCGGGGCACGAGCATCGGCGGTGTGCCCGCGTCGATGGAGGTCAGCGTCGTGCGCTGCATGGGCCAGAGCGGACCGCACACCATGCCCACCTGCGTGGCGCTCGTGCACGTGGGCGACGGGCCCGCAAAGAGGCGTCCCGACATCAGCGCATCGAAGCTGTCACCGCCGTCGACGGAGCTGCCGAGCATGTACCCGTCGACCACCTCGTCGGCGCACACGTAGAGCACGCCGCCGTGCTGGCGGAGGCACTGCACGGTCACCGTGGCGCGCACGCGCGTGAAGGCCCCGCCCGCGACCGAACGGCGGATGCCCTCGGTGCGGTTCTGACTCGCGACCCACACGGTGCTGCCGTCGTCGCTGAGCGCGAAGCCCACCATCTGGTCGTCGGTGCGCGTGAGCTCGCGGTAGGTGCTCCCGCCGTCGTCGCTGCGCAGGAGCATCGTGCCGAGGCCCACGCCCGAGCGCACGTACACCACGTCGGGGTTCAACGGATCGACCGCGGAGATGTACGCGCTCGTGCCGCCGCGAAAGGCCGTGTCGCGCGCCACCTCGCGCACGGTCATGCCGCCGTCGTCGCTGCGGTAGAGCACGGGGATTCCGCCGCGCACGAAGCCCGCGACGTAGATGCGCAGCGGGTTCGACGGGGCCATCTCGACGGTCTCGGTGAAGAAGCCCGGCATCGTGACGCCGCGCACCCACGACGCGCCGCCGTCGTTCGAGAGGAGCAGCGTGTCGTCGGTGCCGTTGGGGCCGATGGCCGTGACCATGAAGCGCCCCGTGGCGTCGTTGGCGATGTCGACGATGGGGCGCATGGGGTTGCCCATCGGAGACACGTACGAACACGCATTGCGCGAGACCGTGATGCCCGAGGGCGCGCCCACCACCACCGTGCCGTCGAAGCCGATGGACATCGACGCGTCGAAGGTGCCCACGGCGTTGAGGGCCTCTTCGCAGATCCATCCCCAGGTGCGTCCCGCGTCGTAGCTCGTCGCGAGGCCGAAGGTGGTGCGAAGGGCCAGCACGCGGCTCTCGGGACCGGGGCCTGCCACGAAGTAGTTCGACGAAGGAAAGCGTCCGTTGGCCGACGCGGCGGGAGTGAGTCCGATCGTCGCAGCCACCGCGGTGACCGTTGCAAGCAGGCGAGAAGCGTGTCGCATGGGAGGGGCTGCGATCGTACCTCAACGCGCGAGGCGTCCTGCCCGCTGTTCCGCGGCCGCGCGACGGTGATAGGGTGCGCAGCGCGTCTGCCCGACGACCGATCCTGCCGTCATGCCCGACGAACGCGAAGCATCCATGGCCTGGCTCACCGCGGTGATGCGCTCCGAGCTCCCGGTGCGTGAAGGGCCCTACGCGCTCGGCCTCGCGGGCGATGGCGAAGTCGCCGTGCACGATGGCCGACACCTCGGACTGCGCGTGCGTCTCGTGACCCCCGCGGAGCCCATGGGCATCGAGCGCACCGTGGCCCTGCTGCCCGCGGATGGGAGCGTCGATCGGGCGCGTGGCGAAGCGTTTCTGCGCGCGTGGTGCTTCGCGTTGCGCAGGGCATTTCGCGACCTCGCGACGAGCGCGCTCCCCGACGCGCCGCGCTTCACCGCCGCGGACCTCGGCACGGCCTCGACGTGGACCTCCCTCGCGCGACGGCGCTCGCTCACCGACCGCGACGCCTTCGATGCGGCGCTCGCGGAGCGCAGGCACTTCGGGCGCTTCTTCGCCATCACGCCCACCGTCGCGGGCGCCGCGCTCGAACGGGTCTACGCCGTGCTCACCGAGAAGCCGCCGGTGCTCAAGTGCGAGACCATGGTGCTCCGCGCGCTCACCACGCCGTGGAACGACGACCACCCCACGCCGGGCCCCTCGCGCGGCGGCGTGCGCGTGCACTTCTCGGGCGTCGTGGCGGCGTTTGAACTCAGCCTCGTCGACGAGTCGGGCGTGCGCGAGCGCAAGCAGCAGGAGCTCGAGGTCGCCCCCGCGGAGCACCTCCACGACCTCGCCCGCGTCGAGGCCTTTCTGCGCGCGTGGCGCGAGGTCCTCCCCGAGCACGTGCGCCGTCTCGCGCCCGACGAGGTGGCCTTCGCCATGCCCCACAACCTCTACGACGCCGCGGTGCTCTCGACGCCGCGCGCCGTGACCCGCGCCGACTTTCGAGCGGCCTTCGAACGTCGCTGGCAGTTCCGCGAACGCGACGCCCTCCGCGCGCGAAACACCTCGCGCGGGTGATAGCGTCTCGGCCCATGCGCGCCCGCACGCTCTCGCTCCCGCTCGCACTCCTCACGGCCTGTGGCGGAGGCACCGAAGTCGCCGCGCCCACGCCCGATGCGCCCGCCGTCACCGATGCGTCCGCGGTGCCCGATGCGCGCGCGGGATTCTCCGACGCGGCCCTCGACGACGTGGCCCTCGACGACGTGAGCGCGCCCGAGGCCTCCACCGTCGATGCGCCCGCCGCCGAGGCGTCCGTCGATGCGCCTGCGCTGCCCGACGCCGAGCCCGTGCGCGCGCCCGCCGACCGATGGACGTGGGTCGACGTGCCGGGCTCCGCGTGCGCCAACGGACGCCCCACGGGCTTCGGCATCAACCCCCGCGCAGGCTCGCGCGACGTGCTGATCTTTCTCCAGGGCGGCGGCGCGTGCTGGGACGGCGCGACGTGCTGGGGACCGGTCTCCACGAGCTTCTACGTCGCCACGGGCTACGGCGCGCTGGAGTTCGCCACCGACGCCGCGCGGCCCGCGATGCTCTTCATGCGCCGCGAGAGCGCCAACCCCTTCCGCGATTTCAACCTGGTCTACGTGCCGTACTGCACGGGCGACGTGCACGCGGGCACGCGCGTCGCCACGTACGACTACTTCGGTCGCCGCGAGACGCACCACGTCGGCGCGCGCAACCTCTCGCTGCTCCTCCCGCGCGTGCGGGCCACGTTCCCCGATGCGCAGCGGGTGTTTCTCGCGGGCGACAGCGCGGGCGGCTTCGGCACGGCGCTCAACCTCGCGCGGGTGCAGCAGGCCTTTCCCACGGTGCGCGTCGACGCGATCGACGACTCGGGTCCGCCCATCCAGCCCGCGGGCGATCGATGGCGCACGTGGGCCAACAACTGGGGCGTGGAGATTCCCGCCGACTGCCCCGCGTGCGCGACGAGCATCGACGCCTTCGCGGACTACTACCGCACGCGCTACGCGGCCAATCGCACGGCGTTTCTCTCGTACCGCAACGACGCGATCATCACGACCTTCATGGGTCTCACCCCCGCGGAGTTCAGCACCCGCCTCGCGGGCTTCGCGTCGCGCGTCGACGGCACATGGCCCGCGGCGCGCTACTTCATCACCCCGGGGATCACCCACGTCGTGCAGCTCCAACCGCTGCGTCCTGCGGGCTTCGACGCGTGGCTCGCGCGCTTCGTCGCGGGCGATGTGACGCTGCGCAGCGTGGGCCCGTGACGCTCGTTCCGTGTGCGCGACACGGTGCGTGACACACGCAGATTCTTCTGCGCAGAGGCCCCGCGACGGACGCGGTGAAAGCCTGTAGTGTCCCGCGCCCGAAATGGCACGCGACGAACGCCCCGAGTCCGCTCCCGAAGACTGTGTGACCATCCACGGCGAGGTCTACGACGTCGCGAAGTGGGCGAAGCACCACCCCGGCGGCAACCTGCTGCGCTTCTTCTTCGGCCGCGACGCGAGCACGGTGTTCGAAGCCTTCCACGGCCCCCTCGCGCGCCGCGCCCTCAAGGGAATGCGCGCGAAGAAGCCTCCGGTGATGCCGCCCGATCCGTCGGCGAACGGAGACATCGAGCGCGACTTCGAAGCGCTCCGCGCGCGCCTTCACGACGAGGGCCTGTTCGCGGGTCGCAAGGCCTGGTTCCTGATGCGCGCGCTGTTCATCGTCGCGCTCATCGGCGCGTCGTTCGCGTCGCTCGCGGCGTCGCCGATGCTCTGGCCCGTGGGCGCGGTGCTCGTCGCGCTCGCGTGGCAGCAGTCGGGATGGCTCGCGCACGACGTCGTGCACCACGCGGTCTTTCCCGAGCGCAGCGTGGGCGACCGATGGAGCGTCGCCGCGGGAGGGCTCCTCCTGGGCTTCTCCGCCGACTGGTGGCGCCACAAGCACAACCAGCATCACGCGCTGCCCAACGTGATCGGCGTCGACACCGACATCGACACCATGCCTCTGCTGGCCTTCACCGAGCGCGACCTCGACCACGCCTCGCCCTTCGCGCGCTTCATGGTGCGCATCCAGGTGGTCACCGCGCTGCCGATCATCTCGCTCGCGCGGCTCAACTGGGTCGCGCAGAGCGCGCTCTGGGCCCTGCGCGCCCCCAACGTGCGCCTCCGCGCGTGGGAGCTCGCCGCCATCGTCGCGCACCACGCGTGGACCCTCGCCCTCGTGATGATGCTCCCCTCGTGGGGCCTGCGCATCGCGTTCTATCTCACCGCGCAGCTCGTCTCGGGACTCATGACCGGCACGGTCTTTCTCGTGGGTCACAACGCGCGTCCCATCTTCACGCGCGGCGAGGCGCCGGGCTTCTACGAGCTCCAGTGCGCGGGCTCGCAGAACGTGAAGCCGATGTGGGGCACGGCCTGGTTCTTCGGCGGCCTCGAACGGCAGATCGAGCACCATGTGTTTCCCATCATGCCGCGGCACAACCTCGCGGCAGTGCAGCCCGCGGTGCGCGCGCTCTGTGAGCGCTACGGCGTGACCTACACCGAGCGCGGCTTCTTCGAGGGGCTCGCCGACGTGGCCTCGGTGCTCGCCCGCGTGGCCCGCGCCGCCGGCGCCGCGAAGAGCACGCCTCCCTCCGACGGAACCTCGGGCGACACCGCCCCCACCGCGGGCGTCGCGGAGGCCTCGTGACCGACGCGGCCGCCCTCAAGGCCGTCGTCGCACTTCTCAAAAAGCGCTGCCCGAGCGGGCGACTCGCCACGGCCGAAGGGCTCGTGCGCGAGGGCGCCGTGCTGCTCGACCGCGAGACCGACGACGAGCTCGTGTTCGCCGTGCGCGTCGCCGACTGGCCCACGCCCTACACCGCCACCGTCTACCCCGCCGAACAGGAATGGACCTGCGACTGCGGCGGCTCGGACCCCTGCGCCCACGTCGTCGCGGGCATCGTCGCCTACGACCGCGCGCGCGCCGCAGGCACCACGCTCGCCAGCGCAGCGGCCGCGCAATCCACCCTGCGCTACGTGCTCTCGGGCGGATCGTCGCTCCGATGCACGCGCCTCGTCGTGGGCCCCGATGGGAGCGCCGCGCCGCTCACCGTCGCGCTCACCGACGTGTCCGTTCCCCTCGCGCTCGGTGACGCCGACCTCGCCGTCGACCGCGCGCTCGATCCGCGCACGCGCGCCGACCTCGCGACGCTCCTCGAAGCGCTCTCGCGCTGCGCCGACGTGCGCCTCGACGACCTCGCCGTGCGCGTCGACACCACGCCGCTGCCTCCGCGCGCCGAGGTGATCGACCACGAGAAGGGCTTCGCACTGCGTCTCTCGCCCGCCGCCGAGCTGACCCGCGAGGTCGCGCCGGGCGTGGCCCTCTGCGGTGAGGTGCTGCGTCCCATCGCGGCGACCGCGCGCACGCAGGCCACCTTCGCGGGATTGCCGCGCACGCAGCCCTTCGCGCGTCGTGACCTGGCCGCGCTGGTGCTGGAGGTGATCCCCGCGCTGCGCGAGACCGTCGACGTCGACGTGCGCGCGAAGCGACTGCCCGCGGTGAAGCACGGCCTCGCGCCCCGCGTGGCGATGAACGCGACGCTGCTCCCGCACCTGCTCACGGTGACGCCCGCGATCGTGTACGGCGACCCGGTGTGCGCGCGCGTCGAGGGCGGCGCGCTGGTGTACGTGAAGGGACCGGTGCCGGTGCGGAGCGTCGAGGCCGAGGTGGCCGAGGCCCATCGTGTGCGCGACGAGCTCGGGCTCGCGGTGGGTGCGCGCGCAGACTTTCGCGGCGACGACGTGGCGCGCTTTCTCGCGAAGCTCAAGGCGTGGAGCGCGGGCAGCGACCGCACCGCGGGCCTCTTCGGCACCACCGAGCTCACCGCGCGCTTCGAAGTGCGCGACGAGGGCTTCGACCTCACCTTCGAACGCCTCGACGGCGAGCGCGAGGGCGAGGAAGAGAGCCGCGCGAAGGCCGACGCAGGCGCGGTGATCACCGCGTGGCGCGAGGGGCTCGACGTGGTGCCCCTGAGCGACGGGGGATGGGCGCCGCTGCCCGCGAAGTGGCTCGCGCAGCACGGGCATCGCGTGGCCGACCTGCTCGCGGCGCGGGATGCGAAGGGAGAGGTTCCGCGCGCGGCGTTGCCTGCGCTGGCGGCGTTCTGCGCGGAGATCGAGCACCCGGCGCCGCCGTCGATCGAGGGGCTCCGCGCGTTCGTCGAGGGCATGGAGCGCATCCCCGAGGCGGCGCTTCCCGACGACCTCACGGCCACGCTGCGCGCGTACCAGCGGCGCGGCGTCGACTGGCTCTCGCTCCTGCGCGATGCGCGCATGGGCGCGGTGCTCGCCGACGACATGGGCCTCGGCAAGACGCTCCAGACGATCTGCGCGCTGCGCGGGCGGTGCCTGGTGGTGTGTCCGCGGAGCGTGATCGACAACTGGGAGGCCGAGCTGCGGCGCTTCCGTCCGTCGCTGCGCGTGTGGACGTACCACGGTGCCGGGCGCCGTCTCGACGCGCAGGCCGACGTCACGCTCACCACCTACGCGGTGCTGCGCCTCGACGTGGAGACCCTCTCGCGCGAGCGGTGGAGCACCGTGGTGCTCGACGAGGCGCAGGCCATCAAGAACCCCGACAGCCAGGTGGCGCGCGCGGCGTACGAGCTCCGCGGCGAGTCGCACATCGCGCTCTCGGGCACGCCCATCGAGAACCGCCTCGACGAGCTCTGGAGCCTCTTTCACTTCACCAACCGCGGGCTCCTCGGTGGACGCGGAGACTTCGAACTGCGCTACACAAAACCCATCGCCGACGGCGACGGCGACGCCCTCGCGCGGCTGCGTCAGCGGGTGGCGCCGTTCCTGTTGCGGAGGCTCAAGCGCGACGTGGCGCCGGAGCTTCCGCCGCGCACCGAGGTGGTGCTGCGCGTGGAGCTCGACGAGGGCGAGCGCGCGGTCTACGACGCCGTGCGGGCGGCGACGCGCGACGAGGTGCTGGAGGTGCTTCGCGGCGGCGGCAACACGCTGGCGGCCCTCGAAGCGCTGCTGCGATTGCGACAGGCGGCGTGTCACGCGGGGCTCGTTCCCGGTCAGCGGGCCGAGCGGAGTTCGAAGGTCGAGTGCCTCGTCGACGCGCTGGAGACCGCGGCCCTCGAAGGCCACCGCGCGCTGGTGTTCTCGCAGTGGACCTCGCTCCTCGACCGGGTGGAGCCCGCGCTCACCGCGGCGGGGCTGCGCTTCACGCGCCTCGACGGCAGCACGCGCGACCGCGGCGGTGTGGTCGAGGCGTTCCAGCGCGAGGATGGTCCGCCGGTGATGCTCGTGTCGCTGAAGGCCGGCGGCACGGGGCTCAACCTCACCGCGGCGGACCATGTGTTCATGCTCGATCCGTGGTGGAACCCCGCCGTCGAAGACCAGGCCGCCGACCGCGCGCACCGCATCGGACAGCGACGCGCCGTGACCGTGCACCGCCTCGTGGCGCGCGACACCGTCGAGGAGCGCATCCTCCAGTTGCAGACGAAGAAGCGCGCGCTCGCCGAGAGCGCCCTCGATGGCGCCGATCCCTCGGCGGGGCTCACCCGCGACGACCTCGCGGCCCTCTTCGACGACGGGTGATCCCGCGCTACGACGGACGCGTCGCGTAGCGCGCGACGATCTCCGCGGCGACCTGCGCGACGAAGGGCGTGGCGTCGTCGCGGAGCGTGAGGGTCAATCCAGGGAGGAGTTCGAGCGCGCGCAGCGGGACCATCGTGGCGAGGGCCGCGGGCAGCGCAGACGATGGCGTGGGCGTGGGCGGCGGAGACGCGGGGGGCGGAGGCGCGGGCGGCGGCAACGGCGCGAGCTCGTGGAGCGTGGCCAGCGAGGCGCGCGACGTGGCGCGGGCGACCTCGCGGGTGCGGCGTCCTTCGGCGAAGAGGGCCGCCGCGGCGCGGGCCTGCGCGTACTGGCGCGGGGTGTAGCGCGTGGCGCGTCCGCGGAACTCGGGCGCCTCGACGATGCCCGCGGCGATCCAACGCTTCAGCGAGCGCGGGGTGATGTGCGCCGCCTCGCAGACCTCGCGCACCGTGTACTCGCGCGCCTCGGCGACCTTCGGGGACGTGCGTGCCATGAAACGGGGTCATAGCGCGCTCCATCGGGGTTGTGCAACGGGCGGAGGGGCCTTTGCAGGGGCGTCATGGGGATGTGCGGCGGACAATCGGGGACACGGTGGGCGTAATTGGGGATGCAACGGCGCGGATCGGGGTCGCGCGGTGGGGGAGAGAGCGTGAATTGGGGACGCGTGTCCTGGTTGGCGCGCTGCACGGGGACACGGCGTGGCTGCACAAGCGCGGGGAGCGGGTGCACAAGCGCGGGGGGCGGGCGATCGAGTGCGGGGAGCGCGGGCGCAAGCGCGGGGAGCGGGGG
>CAMFHP010000054.1 GCA_945952225.1 uncultured Myxococcaceae bacterium | reverse complement strand
GCCCGCGGTCGCACCCGTCGCGCCCCCGCAGCCGCCCCCCATCGCGGCCCCGCCCGCGCCGCCCCTCGCGGCCCCGGCGGACCCCATGGCGATCCCCGAGTTCAAGCCCTTCCGCCCGGTGCAGCCCGTGGAGTCGGCGCCCGCGCAGCCCGTCGCCGCGCCCGTCGCGCCCGAAGCGCCGCCCGCCATTCCGCAGCCCGCGTTCAACCCCTTCGCGGCGCCCGCGCAGCCCCCGCCCGTCGCCCCTGCGCCCGCGGGCATCCCCGAACCCGCGTTCAACCCCTTCGCGCCCGCGCAGCCCGCCGCCGGAGCGCCCGTGCAGGGTGTTCCCCCGACCGCGGAGTTCAACCCCTTCGCGCCCGTGGCCCCCGGTGCGGCGCCCGCCGCGGAGTTCAACCCCTTCGCGCCCGCGCCCGGCAGCAAGCCCTCGGGCACCTGATCCGCGACGGTTCGCGCCGTCGCCTCCGCCTCGCCGCCTCTCCGCATCACCCCCTGAAACGCCGAAGGGCCCCGCGCGCCGTCTCTCGCACGCGGAGCCCTCCCTCGGATCAGTCAGACATTCTCTGTCACACCGCGTACTCGCTCATGGGCGCGCAGGTGCAGAAGAGATTGCGGTCTCCCCAGGGGTTGTCGATGCGTCCCACGTAGGGCCAGAACTTCGAGTCGCGGAGCCACGGCGCGGGGTACGCGGCCTGCTCGCGGGAGTACGCGTGCTTCCACTCGCCGGCGAGCGAGGCGGCGGTGTGCGGCGCGTTCTTGAGGGGATTGTCGTTGCGGTCGGCGCGTCCCTCTTCGATCGCGCGGATCTCGTCGCGAATCGCGATGAGCGCGTCGCACAGGCGGTCGAGCTCGGCCTTCGACTCGCTCTCCGTGGGCTCGATCATCAGCGTGCCCGCCACGGGGAACGACATCGTCGGCGCGTGGAAGCCGTAGTCCATGAGCCGCTTGGCGACGTCTTCGGCCTTCACGCCCGAGGCCTTCTCGAAGGGCCGGAGGTCGAGGATGAACTCATGCGCCACGCGCCCCTTCGCGCCCGTGTAGAGCACCGGGTAGTGGGCGCCGAGGCGCTTCGCCATGTAGTTCGCGTTGAGGATCGCCACCTGCGTCGCGCGCCGGAGCCCCTCACCGCCGAGGAGCGCGATGTACACCCACGAGATCGTGAGGATCGACGCGCTGCCATAGGGCGCCGCCGACACCGGTCCGATGGCGTGCGCGCCCGCCGACGTGGGCGCCGACACCGGGTGCGTCGGGAGGAAGGGCGCGAGGTGCGCCGCCACGCCGATGGGCCCCATGCCCGGACCGCCGCCGCCGTGCGGAATGGCGAAGGTCTTGTGGAGATTGACGTGGCACACGTCGGCGCCGATGTCGCCGGGGCGGCAGAGGCCCACCTGGGCGTTGAGGTTGGCGCCGTCCATGTAGACCTGGCCGCCGTGCGCGTGCACCACCTCGCAGAGCTCGCGGATGCCCTCTTCGAACACGCCGTGCGTCGAGGGGTACGTGACCATCACGCACGAGAGGTCGTGGGCGTGGGCCGCCGCCTGCTTCTTGAGGTCGCCGAGGTCGATGTTGCCGAGCGCGTCGCACTTCACGGGCACCACGCGCATGCCCGCGATGGCCGCGCTCGCGGGGTTGGTGCCGTGCGCCGAGTCGGGGATGAGGCACACGTTGCGGTGATGATCCCCGCGGCTCTGGTGGTACGCGCGGATCACCATGAGCCCCGTGTACTCGCCCTGCGAGCCCGCGTTGGGCTGGAGGCTCACCGCCGCGAAGCCCGTGATCTCCGCGAGCCACGCTTCGAGGTCGGCGAAGAGCTTCGCGTAGCCGCGCGACTGCTCCGCGGGCGCGAAGGGGTGCAGCGCGCCGAACTCGGGCCACGTCACCGGGAGCATCTCCACCGTGGCGTTGAGCTTCATCGTGCACGACCCGAGGGGGATCATCGAGTGCGCGAGCGAGAGGTCGCGGTTGCGGAGCTTGTTGATGTACCGCAGCAGCTCGGTCTCGCTGCGGTAGTGGTGAAACACCGGGTGCGCGAGGAACGGGCTCGTGCGCGCGAAGCCCGCGGGGAGCGCCACGTCGATCTCGGTCAGCAGCGCGTCGGCCGTGAAGGGCACCGCGCCGTGCGAGCCCGCGAGGTTGAAGCACGCGAAGAGGTCCGCGAGGTCGGCGCGCGAGGTCACCTCGTCGAAGGCCACGCCCACGGAGCCGTCGCCGAAGTCACGGAGGTTGATGCCCCGCGCGAGCGCCGCGGAGAGCACGGCCTTCGCGTCGCCGTTCGCCACGCGCACGCGCACCGTGTCGAAGAAGGTCGCCGACGCGAGCGAGTGCCCGAGGCGACGCGCGCCCTCGGCGAACACCGCGGCGTAGGCGTGCACGCGCGACGCGATGCGCGTGAGCCCCTCGGGGCCGTGATAGACCGCGTAGAGCCCCGCCATGATCGCGAGGAGCGCCTGCGCCGTGCAGATGTTGCTCGTGGCCTTCTCGCGGCGGATGTGCTGCTCGCGCGTCTGGATCGCCATGCGGTACGCGGTGTTGCCGTGCACGTCGCGCGACACGCCGATGATGCGTCCGGGCATGCGGCGGGCGTGCTCGGCGCGCGTGGCGATGAAGCCCGCGTGCGGTCCGCCGAAGCCCATGGGCACGCCGAAGCGCTGGCTGTTGCCCACGGCCACGTCGGCGCCCCACTCACCGGGCGGAACGAGCAGCGTGAGGGCGAGGAGATCGGTCGCGGCGACGACCTGCGCGCCCGCCGCGTGGACCTTCTCGGCGAGGTCGCGGAGGTCTTCGACGCGTCCGTCGGTGGCGGGGTACTGCACCAGCACACCGCAGAGCGTGCCGTCGAGGGCCGCGCGCATCGCGGCGTGGTCGCCCACGCGGAACTCCACCCCGAGCGACTCGGCGCGCGTGCGCACCACCGCGAGGGTCTGCGGGTGGCAGTCGTCGGCGGCGAAGAACACCCGACGGGGCTGGTCGACGCCCCCCGCGATCGAGAGGCACATGGCCATCGCTTCGGCCGCGGCGGTGGCCTCGTCGAGCAGCGACGCGCCCGCGAGGGGGAGGCCCGTGAGGTCGCTCACCACGGTCTGGAAGTTCAGCAGCGCTTCGAGGCGGCCCTGCGAGATCTCGGCCTGATACGGGGTGTACTGCGTGTACCAGCCGGGGTTCTCGAGGATGTTCCGCTGGATCACCGCGGGCACGATGGTGTTGTGGTACCCGAGGCCCAGGAACGAGCGAAACACCTTGTTTTCACGGGCGATCGCGCGGAGCTCGCCGAGCAGCTCCGACTCGCCGCGAGCCGTCGCGCCGCCGATCGCCAGCGCGCGCCCCAGACGGATCGACGCGGGCACGGTCTCGTCGATGAGCGCATCGAGCGACGACACCCCGAGCGTCGAGAGCATCTCCGCGGTGTCGCGGTCTCCGGGGCCGATGTGGCGTCGGGCGAACGTATCCGAGACGTCGAGCAGCGACGTGGCTTCCTTGGCGTGCATGCGTTTCCTCACGAGGGAGAAATGATCCGGGTCGAGACTGCGCGAGGTGTTAGTCCCTCGGTGCGCGCGGGGTCAATACGCGCCCGCACCACGACCCGGCAGGGCGCAACCGCTGCGCGCAGACATTCCCGTGACGATCCTCACACCCGCGGTGGCTACTTCGCCTTCGCGAGCACGGCCTCGGCGCGGGCCTTCTCCCCGGCCTGACGGTAGTGATGCGCGATGCGCTCGGCCAGCATCGGGAGGTGCCCGTCGGCGTGCGCTTCGAGGGCCTCGCCCACCGCCCGATGGAGCCCCGCTCGCACCGCAGGCGTGAGGGCTTCGTAGAGCACGTCGTGGAGGAGCTCGCTCGTGAAGCGGGTCTCGTGCGGCGCCGCGGCTTCGAGCACCCCGTAGCCCACCAGCGCCTCGTGCGCCGACTGGAACGTCGCCGCGTCGAGCTCCGACGCCTCGCGGAGCTGGTCGTCGTGCGCGCGCATGCCGAACACCGAGGCCACCTGAAGGAGCCGACGCTCCACCGCCGTGAGGTGCGACACGCCGCTCGCCACGAGCCCGCGCACCGTGCGAGGCGGCTCGACGTGCGAGGGCGCCGTGAACTTCGCCACGCCCCCGCGCACCGCCACCACGCCGCTCGCCTGCCAGGCCTTGAGGTACTCCTCGACGAAGAATGCGTTGCCCGCGCAGCGCGCTTCGAGGTCATCGACGAGGGCCACCGGCGGGGCCACGTTGCCGAGGCGCAGGGCCACCAGCGTCTCGAGCTCCTCGCGGTCGAGGGGACCGAGCGAGATGCGATGGTGCGACGGCTGCGACGCCCACGGCCACGCGCGCCCCGGACGCCCCGCCACGAGCAGCAGCACGGGCGAGCGCGTGAGGTCCGCGAGGAGGTCCATCACCCGCGCGCGGGTCGGGTCGTCCATGTGCTCGGCGCAGTCCCACGCGAAGACCGTCACCTGCCCCGAGGCCGCGCCCGCGAACACCTTCTGCAACGCCGTGCGCAGCACCCGCGCCGTCGTCGCGCTCGCCGCCCCGCTCGCCGTCACCACCCCGAGGAGCGACCCCACGGCCACGAGCTCATCGGGCGTGAGCTTATAGTCACGCAGCCGCCCCGCGCGCTCGCGCACCACCGACTCGGGGTCGGTCTCGTCGACGCCGAGCACCGCGCGCAGCATCGCCTGCAGCGCGGCCATGGGCACCTCGCGGTCGTGAAAGAGACACCGCGCGCTCACCCACATCACGGGATGGCCCATCTTCTTGAGCCGGTAGACCACCTCTTCGAGAAAGCGCGTCTTGCCGATGCCCGGCGCGCCCGTGACGCTCACCACCTGCGCGCCCTCGTTCGCGGCCTTCGCGAGCAGCTCGCCGAACAGACGGAAGAGGTCTCTCCGCCCGGCCACGCGACGCCGCGCGGGCGCGAGCTCGCCCTTCACGAGCGACACCCCCTCGGCGAGCGAGACGCACTCGAAATGGTCGACCCCCGCGGCGGCCACCGCACCGCTCGCGAGCACCCGGTTGCGCGCGGCCTGCACCAGCGAGCGCACCACGCCGAGGGCCTCTTCGAAGCGCCCGTCGCGAATGGGGTTCCCATCGCCGCGCAGGGTCAGCCGCGCAGGGTGCACCGACGCGCTCACCGTCGCGATGGCCTCCTTCGCCTGCGCCGCGCGCAGCGCCGCCGCGTGGAGCTTCAGCGCCAGCGAGGTGGCCGTGAAGGTGTCGCGCCCGTCGGCCTGCTCGATGCCGAACACCGCCACGAGGCCCGCGCCCTCGCGCTCGACCTCGACGCCGCCGTGCCGCGCGATGACGTGCGCCAGGGGCACGAGCACCTCGGCCGCGACGCTCTCTTCCGCGTGGAGGGTGAGCGCGAGAAAGGTCACGTCGCGCTCCTCGTCGTGCGAGGTCACCACGGGCGTGCGCGCGGCCACGGTGCTCACGGGCTCCAGGCCCGTCACGATCGAGGGGCGGCCGTCGTCGGTGGCGTTCGCGCTCTGCAACGCGCGGAGGTTCTGGAGCCAGTCGGCGAGGTCGCGCGGCCCCACGCGGCGACCGAGCGAGTGGAGCACCGCGGCGAGCTCTTCGTACATCCGCGCGGCCGTCGCAGGGCGCTCCGCGGGGTCGCGAGAGAGCGCGCGGTCGATGAGCTCCAACAGCGCGGGCGGAACGTCGTTGCGCACCTCACGCAGAGGCTTTCGCTCGCCCGAGAGGGCCTTGCGGCGCATCTCGTCGGCGGTCTGCGCGAAGAAGGGATTGCGACCCGCGAGCACCTCGTAGAGCGTCACCCCGAGGGAGTACACGTCGGCCCGCGCGTCGACCGCGCGCCCCTCGGCCTGCTCCGGGGCCATGTACGCGTGCTTGCCGAGCACGGCGCCCGCGGACTCCACCGTCGACCGCGCCTTCGCGATGCCGAAGTCGGTGACCTTCACCTCGCCCTCGTACGAGAGCAGCACGTTCTGCGGAGAGATATCCCGGTGCACGATCCCGAGCGGACGGCCCGAGGCGTCTTTGCGTCGGTGCGCGTAGTCGAGCGCGCGCGCCACCTCGCAGCCGATGTACACGCAGAGGTCCACGGGGCACGGCGCGTTGGCGCGGCGGCAGGTGCGCACGGCCTGGCCGAGGTCCATGCCCGCGACGTACTCCATCGCGATGAAGTAGGTGTCCTCCTCGCGACCGAGGTCGAACACCTGCACGATGTTGGCGTGCGAGAGCGCCACCGAGAGCCGCGCCTCGTTGAGAAACATCTCGACGAACTGCTGGTTCTCCGCGAGCTCGGGCAGGATGCGCTTGAGCACCACCACCTTTTCGAAGCCCTCGACGCCGTGGCTCTTCGCCTTGAAGACCTCGGCCATCCCTCCGCGCGCGACCCTCTCCATGAGCTGGTAGCGCCCGAAGAGCAGTGGTGTCTCGACCGTCACGTTGCGTCCTCTACGTGCGTGTTGCCTTCGACGGACCGCGAGGATACAGCGGTTGCCGCGCCACGCGAGCGCGTTTCGCAGGAGCCGCAATCACAGCCATGGAAGGTCCGCGCGTCTCTCGTCCGATGCTCCTCGTGTCCGCGGGTGTGGTCTCCGCCGCCGCGGCCGTGGCCTTCTTCGCCGTCGTGCGCGGCGCCGCTCCGCGCGGTGCCGACCCCGGACGCTGCGACGTCACCGCGACGGTCTCGGTCACCACCGACGCCGTCGACCGTCCGCTCGCCGTGCTCCGCAGCGCCAACGCCTCGTGGGCCCTCGTGGCCGCACCGAAGCCCGGACGCAACGACGGCACCCTCCGCGTCCGCGCCGTGCGTGTGCCCGACGAGGGCGCGCCCGCGGTGATCGCCACCCTCGACGCGCCCGCCGCCGAGAGCGTCTCGGGCCTCGTCGACACGCCCGACGGACCGACCTTCGCCATCGCCCGCGGCCACGCCCTCACGGCCTACACCCTCACCGCGCAGGGCACCGTGCGCGAGCGCGCGCTCCCTCGCAGCGAAGCCCCTTCCGCACACCCGACGGGCCCCACGCAGCTCGCCCTCGCGTGGCGCGACGGACAGCTCCACGCCCTCGTGCGCGAAGGCGAAGGCGCCGCCACCGTGCGCGCCCACGCCCGCGACGTGCACGAGTCCGCTCCGTGGACGCCGCGACGCGCCGACACCTTCGCCGCCCCCGCGCTCGCCGTCACCGACGACAGCGTGCTCGTCGCCCAGGAGCACACCGCGCGCGCCTTCGACCGCAGCCCCGCGCACACCACCATCGAGCTCGCGGTGCTCGACGCCTCGCCCGCGCACCCCGACACCCGCGCGACCCTCACGCTCACCCGCGAACGCGCCGAAGGACGCTCTCCCCGCGTCGCACGCCTCGGCCCCTCCAGCGCCGTGGTGCTGTGGCGCGACGCGCAGGGCCTCGCGGCCTCCATGGTCTCCGGCGGCCCGCAGGGATGGCGCGCCGAGCTCCCCGTGCGGGTCTTCGACGGCGCCGACGTGACCGGTCCCCACGACGTCGGATCCATGGACGGAGAATGTCCCGCGGTGCTCGCCTGGCGCAGCGGCGATGCCCTCGTGGCGCGCGCGTTCGACCCGGCGCAGGCCCGCGTCGGCGCGTCGGTGCGCGTGGAGCTTCCGCCTGTGTCATCCACCTCGCGCGTGCGTCTCGTCCGCGTCGGCGCACGCACGCTCCTCGCCGCCGAAGGACGCGACGGCGTGCGGGTGTTCGCGCTCGAACCCTCGGCCCCGTGCGCCCTCACCGCGCGTCCGGTGGCGCTGCCCGCGCGCGCCAACGAACGCACGCTCCGCCTCGCGGGCTTCGCGGCCACCGACACGCGCGCCGTGCTCGCGCTCACCGACGCGGCGCCCGAGGCGAGCACCTCCGTCGTGCGCTTCGTGAGCTTCGGCCCCAGCGTCGCCGCGCCCACCCTCGCGCCCGCGGAGACCACGGTGCAGCAGGGCGTCTCCGAGCTCACGATGTTCGCGGGTGACGTGCCCGTGATCGTGGGACGCGCGCGCAACTCGGTGATGCTCCTGCGCGTGGGCGACACCTCCGAGGATGGTGAGCCCGGTGAAGACCTGCTCCTCCGCGCGATGCAGGGCGCCGAGCTCGCCATCGCGTCGAGCGTCACGCGACACCGCGTGTGGGTCGCCGACATCACCCGCGACGACGACGTGGAGTTCGGCCCCGCACACTCCGTGGTGATCCACTCGGCCATCGACACGCTCGAAGACGGACCGCGCACCGAGACCCGTCCCGACGTGGTTCCCTTCGCGGGCTTCGCGCGCAGCACCCTCGACGCGCTCGCCGACGGATCGTGGGGCGCCACCTGGTCGCGCGGCGCAGGCGAGTGCCTCCCCGGCGCATGGGCCTCGCGCCATGACCTCCGCGACCTCCCGCTCGCTCCCGCCGCCCACACCGACGCGCGCTGGCCCGCGGCCCTCGCGCTCGTGCCCGACGCGCAGCGCACCTGCGACGACCGCGTGCTCTCGTCGTTCTGGCGCGGCACCACCCTCCACGCGCTGGTGATGGGCCCGCGCGCGGGCGCCACGGTCACCGTCGCCGACGTCGCGCAGGGAACGGTTCGCAGCGCCGCCCTCGACCGCGATCCCGTGACCCTCGCAGCCCTCGCCGACCACGGCCGCGGAACCCTCGCCGTATGGCTCGCAGGCAACGCGCGCTCGCCCTCGCTCCGCGTGCGGATGCTCTCGCCCGAAGGCGCGCCGCGCACCGAGACCGTCACCCTCGGCGAGGTGGCCGAGGCGCCCACCGACACCTCCCCCGACGACACGCTCCCGCTCTCGGGCCGCGCGGGAACCTTCGCGACGGTGTTCCGCACCGTGCACGGACCGCGGCTCGCGCGGCTCGCGTGCGGCCCGGTGCCGTGACGTAGTCTGTCACCGCGGTTCGGCGGTCACCACGATGGGCTGCGTGTTCCCGAACTTGCGCTGCAGGTCGTTCTTGAAGGCCACGAGCATCACGGCGAGCACGAGGAGCAGGCCGAGCACCGACGCGGTCTGACGGATCCACAGGGGCACGGGCCGACGGATCACGGCCTCGACGGCGAAGAACAACAGGTGCCCTCCGTCGAGCGTCGGAATGGGCAGGAGGTTGATGAGCCCGAGGTTGATGCTCACCAGGGCCATGAGCCACAGGAAGCCCCACGGTCCCTCGGCCGCGCTGCTGCGGCTCACGTCGTAGATCATGATGGGCCCGCCCACCGTGCGGATCGACACGCGGCCCTGGATCACCCGCACGATGCCCGTGCTGAGAAAGCGCATGGCCTCGGTGGTCTCGCGGATCGAGTTGCGCATCGCGTAGGCGATGGGCTTCGGGTTCTCGATGGGCGCGTCGGCGTCGGTGGGCACCCAGTGGCGCGTGTCGAACGAGAGGCGCACGTAGCGCTGACCGAACTCGTCGGTCCACGTGGTGGGGCGCAGCGAGAACGAGCCCTGCGACTCGCGGCCTTCCATCAGAAAGCGCAGCTCACGGAGCGCGCGTCCGCCCGCCATGATGCGCTCGTGGAAGCGCTCCCACGACGAGGGCGCCTGACCGTCGACCGACACCACGCGCGCCCCGCGACGCAGCCCCATCTGGTACTCGGGCGAGTCGGGCGACACGTCGGCCACGTAGAGGTCCGCGCTCTCGATGCCCGTGCGACGGAGCACCTCGCCCGTGCCCGGCTCCGGGGTGATCTGCGCGAGCCCCGGGTCGAACACTTCGAGCTCGCAGAGCCCGCCCGCCGCTTCGCGCACCACCCGCGGGCGGAGAAACCCCACGGGCACCGTGGCCCCGCGGCTCGCCTGGAGCGCGCGGTCGAGATCGATCCAGCGGCGCACGGGATTGCCCGCGTACATGGTCACCAGATCGAAGGTCCGCAGCCCCGCGACGGAGGCCGGCACCGTGCCTCCGCGAACCCCGATGACCGGCAGCGCATAGCCCGCGGAGATGCCCGCGCGGCCCACGGTCTCCACGATGTCGAGCGCGCGTTCGAGGCGCAGCGCTTCGGGGGTCACGCGCACGGTCATGGGCTGTCCGTCGCGCTCCACGTCGAAGCGAAGCTCACGTCCCGGCGCGGCGGCCACCTGGTCGCGCACCTCTTGAAACGACCCGAGGCTCACGCCGTCGATGGCGAGCACGCGGTCACCGGGCAGCAGCCGTCCCTCGGCGGGAAAGCCCGCCACCACGGTGCCGATCACCGGCGGCGTGAGGTCCGTCTGTCCGATGAACACCGTGAAGTACAGCGCCACGGGGAACAGCAGCGACATGAGCGGCCCCGCGAGCACGATCACGAAGCGCTTCCAGAGCGCCTGACGGTGAAACGACCGGGGCACGTCTTCGGGCGCGATGCGATCGCTCGGGTCTTCGCCGAGCATCTTCACGAAGCCCCCGAGGGGGATCATCGACACGCAGTAGTCGGTCTCCTGGTGTCGGTACCCGAAGAGCCGCGGGCCGAAGCCCAGCGAGAACTTCAGCACCTTCACGTTGAAGATCTTCGCCCACGCGAAGTGACCGAGCTCGTGCACGAACACGAGCCCGCCGATCAGGGCGACGAAGCGAAGCAGGTTGACCAACACGGCGCGACGACCCGGCGCCCCGTATCGCACGGATCTACCCCGTCTGCACCCGCGCGATGGACTCGAAGCCCACGGTCTGCACGCCCCTCCCCTCGACGGCCAGATCGACGGCCCCATCGCGCCCCCGCGCGAGCAGCACCCGCGGAACGCCCGTGATCGTCTCCACCCCGTCGCCCGCGGTGACCGTGAGGGTCACGGCCTCGCCTCGCGCCTTCGCCCTTCGCAACACACGCAGGGCTTCGGGCAGGTCGCGCGCCCGTCGCACCACGCCCTGCAACGCATAGGGAACGCCCTCATCACCCGCGACCGCGCAGAGCGTGGCCAGGTCGGCACCCGCCCCCATGCGCGCGAGGCACGCCCGAAAGAGCCTCCGGGTCTGTTCCGCGTCGGCGAGGGCGCGGTGCGGAGACTCCACGGGCAGCGCGAGGTGCGCCGCGAGGGCCGCGAGGCCGTGCCGCGGCGAGTCGTCGATGAAGCGCCGCGAGAGCTTCAGCGTGCAGAGCATCGGGAGCGCGGGCGGGGCCTCTCCCGTGCGGGCCCACTCGGCGGCGAGGATGTCCCGGTCGAAGGGCGCGTTGTGGGCGAGGAGCGTGGCGCCCTCACAGAAGCGCGCGAGGGTGCGCAGGGCCGCGGGCGCATCGGGCGCGTCGGCCACCATGGCGTCGGTGATGCCGTGAATGGCCGTGACCCGCGCGTCGAGGGGGCGCTGCGGGTTCACCAGCGTGCGCCAGCGGGCGAGCACCGTGTCGCCGCGGAAGCGCACGGCCCCGAGCTCGACGAGCCGCGCGTGCCAGGGGAGCCCCGTGGTCTCGGTGTCGACCGCGACGAAGTCCCTGGATTCAAGGCCCGCCGCGCCGCCCTCGCACACGCGCAGACAGGCCCTCGGTGGGACCTCGATGGCGTGCAGGGGGCGTCGGGTGGCTGCGGGGGTCATCGTCGCGCTCGCGTACCGTGCGGCCATGACGCCACCGGGAACAACCCTCTGACCTCGGAGCGGTGACATTTTCCGACCGCAGGAACTTGCGCGGTCAAACCGTGGCGACGGGTGCGACCTTGCGGGTATAGACCGCGCCATGAGCGAGTTGGCGAGCATCGGGCGGGTGGCCGTGATCGGCGCGGGCACCATGGGCAACGGCATCGCGCAGGTGTGCGCGCAGGCGGGCTACACGGTGGCCGTGTGCGACGTGAGCGAGGCGGTGGTCGCGAAGGCGAAGGCCGCGGTGGCCGGGTCGCTGGAGCGCATGGTGGCGAAGGCGAAGCTCACGGGCGAGCAGCGCGACGCGACGCTGGCGCGGTTGGCGTGGGGCGTTCCCCTCGAAGCGGCGGTGGGAGACGCGGACGTGGTGATCGAGGCCGTGCCCGAGCGCATGGACCTCAAGCTCGACACGTTCCGTCGCATCGACGCGGCGGCCCCGGCGCACGCGCTCCTCGGGAGCAACACGTCGTCGCTGTCGATCACCGAGATCGCGAGCGCGCTGCGTGACCCGACGCGCCTCGTGGGCATGCACTTCTTCAACCCCGTGCCGGTGATGGAACTCCTGGAGATCGTGCGCGGACTCCGCACGAGCGACGCCCACATCGAGCGCGCGCAGGCGTTGGCGAAGCGCATCGGCAAGACCTCGATCGTGGTGCGCGACGTGGCGGGCTTCGCGACGAGCCGCCTGGGGGTGATCCTCGGCGTCGAGGCGATGCGCATGGTCGAGAGCGGCGTGGCCTCGGCCGAAGACATCGACCGCGCGATGGAGCTCGGGTACCGCCACCCGATGGGCCCGCTCAAGCTCACGGACCTCGTGGGGCTCGACGTGCGACTGGCGATCCTCGACCACCTGCACCGCGAGCTCGGCGAGCAGTTCCGCCCGCCCGCGCTGCTGCGCCAGATGGTGCGCGCGGGCAAGCTCGGCAAGAAGTCCGGCGAGGGCTTCTACGTGTGGACCGACGAGAAGAAGTAGTCACTCCACGGGTTCGAGCAGCACGACCGACCATCCCACCGCCACGCCGCGCCCGGGGTTCATGTACCCGTGGCGCTGGTCTCCGCGAAACGCGATCACATCCCCCTCGGCGAGGGTCCACGTCTCGCCCGACGCGGTGAGCACCAGCGAGCCCCGCTCGCACGCGAGAAACTCCCGCGTGCCCGGCGTGTGGGGAACGCCCGTCATCCGTCCGCCCGGCGGCAGCTCGATGCGGTCGATCTCGGCCCCCGCGATGCGCTCGGGCAGGAGCTTTCGCACCGTCGCATCGCCCCGCGCCCGCGTCGCGATCTGCGCGCGCGGATAGAAGTGTGTGCCCGTGCGCGGCGCCGCGATGAGCTCCTCGAGCGACACCTGGAGCGCCACCGCCACCCGATGGAGCACGGCCAGCGTGGGGTTCGCCGCGCCCGATTCGAGGTTCGCCCACGTCGCCCGCGGCAGCCCCGAGGCCTTCGCGAGCTGCGCCTGCGTGAGCCCCCGCGCGTCGCGCAGCGCCCGCACGTTCGCCGCGAGCCGCGCGGCCAGATCGTCGCCCTTCGTCGCTCCCATGCGTTGGCACTCTGCCAACAGATTGGCAGCGGTGACAACCCGTTGTCATGGCCGCGCTACCTCTCGTCCATCCGCGGCGCACACCACCCACGCGCCGCCGAAAGGATCCGCCATGCACCTCCACGGACGCACCGCCCTTCTCACCGGCGCCTCGCAGGGCCTCGGCCTCGCGCTGGCCTTCGCGCTCGCCCGCCGCGGCGCCCGCCTCGCCCTCGTGGCCCGCCGCGAGGCCCCGCTCCACGCCGCCGTGCGCGCCCTCCGCGACGAGGGATTCGAAGCGCACGCCCTCGTCGGCGACGTGGGCGACAAGCTGCAATCGCACCGCATCGCAGGCGCTGCCGCGGCGCTCCTCGGCCCCGTCGACCTGCTCGTGCACAACGCCTCGACGCTCGGCCCCGTGCCCCTGCGCCCGCTGCTCGACACCGACTGCGAGTCGCTCGACGAGGCCCTCGCGGTGAACGTCGTGGGCCCCTTTCGCCTCACGAAGATCGTCGCGGGCTCCATGGCCCTGCGCGGTGACGGCACGGTGCTCTTCGTGAGCTCCGACGCCGCCGTCGAGGCGTACCCCACCTGGGGCGCCTACGGGCTCTCGAAGGCCGCGGCCGATCACATGGCGCGCATCTGGGCCGCCGAGCTCCAGGGCACGAACGTGACCGTGGCCTCCCTCGACCCCGGCGAGATGGACACCGCGCTCCACGCCGCGGCGATGCCCGACGCCGACCGCAGCGCCCTCGCGCGCCCCGACGCCGTGGCCCGCGCGATCGTCGACGCGCTCGCCGACGGACGCATCACCACCGGCGCGCGACACACCCTCTCGCAGCTCGCGGTGTCGCGGTGAGGCCCGCCGACTGGCCCCGCGACGCGTCGCTCGACGAGCGGCTCCTCGTGCTCGATCCGCGCACGGGCGCGCAGACGCACAGCACCGTCGGCGCGCTCGGAGACTTTCTCCGCGCGGGCGACCTGCTCGTGGTGAACGACGCCGCCACGGTGCCCGCCTCGCTCACCGCGCGCACCGCAGCGGGCGCGCCCATCGAGCTTCGTCTGGCCGCGCCGGGCCACGAGAGCACCGAGTGGCAGGCCGTGCTCTTCGGCGAGGGCGACTGGCGCACGCGCACCGAGCACCGCGCGCCGCCGCCGAACGTGCGGGTGGGCGAGGTGATCCGCGTGGTCGAGGCGCTCGACGCGACGGTGACCGCGGTGTCGCCCGAGAGCGCGCGCCTCGTGACGCTGCGCTTCGCGTGCGACGACGACACGTTCTGGCAGACCGTCTACGCGAAGGGACGCCCGGTGCAGTACGCCCACCTGCGCGCGCCCCTCGCGCTGTGGCACGCGCAGACCGCGTATGCGGGCAGGCCGTGGAGCGTCGAGATGCCTTCGGCGGGACGTCCCCTGCGATGGTCGCTCCTCGCGGCGCTGCGCGCGCAGGGCGTCTCGCTCGCGCGGATCACCCACGCGGCGGGTCTCTCGGCCACGGGTGACGACGCCCTCGACGCGCGGCTCCCGCTGCCCGAGCGCTACGAGATTCCCGCAGAGACCGTCGACGCCATCGCCCGCACGAAGCGCCTGGGAGGACGCATCGTCGCCGTCGGAACCTCGGTGGTGCGCGCCCTCGAAGGCTGCGCCTCGGCGCACGGCACCTTGCGCGCAACCGCTGGAATCACGGCACTTCGCATCGACGGCTCGACGCCGGTGCGCGTGGTCGACGCGGTGCTCTCGGGCATGCACGAGCCCGACACGTCGCACTTCGCGCTGCTCACGGCCTTCGCGCCCGCGGAGCACCTCCACGCGGCGGTGCGCGAGGCCGAGGCGCGGGGGTATCTGCACCACGAGTTCGGCGACAGCGTGCTCGTGATCGCGGCGTGAGCGTCAGCGCTTCGCGCGCAGGGCGGCGAGGTCGATGTCGTGCTTCTTGAACAGCTCGCGGAGGTAGCGACGGTGCACGCCCGAGCGGCGTCCGGCCTCGGAGAGGTTGTAGTTCGTCGACTCGATGAGGCGCAGCAGGTACTCGCGTTCGAAGCGGTCGACGGCCTCCTGCTTGGCGTCTTGAAAGCTCAGCGCGAGGAGCTTCTGCCCGTCGTCGCTCGCCATCGCCGTGCGGAGCGCCTCGGCCGGCGCCACCGCGGGCACGTCGCCGTCGTCGTCTTCGTCGTCGCCGAAGGGGTCGAGCGACGTGACGTGGGCCCCGTGACCGCCCGAGAGCATCACCGCGCGGTCGACCTCGTTGCGAAGCTCGCGCACGTTGCCCGGCCACGCGCGCGCCGCGAGCTGCGCGAGCACCGGGGCCGAGAGCGTGGCACCGAGCAGCGAGGCGAAGTGCGCGGCCAGCGTGGGCACGTCGTCGGGACGAGCCTTGAGCGAGGGAACCTTCACGCGGCCCACGGCGAGGCGAAAGAGAAGGTCTTTGCGAAAGCGCGCGGCCTCGACCTCGGCGTCGAGCGAGCGGTTCGTCGCGGCCACCACGCGCACGTCGACGCTCACGTACCCGTCGCCACCCACGGGCTTCACCTGCCGCGCTTCGAGCGCACGCAGCAGCGCGGGCTGAAGCTCCAACGGCAGCTCGCCGATCTCGTCGAGAAAGAGCGTGCCCCCGTGCGCCGCGCGGAACGCCCCTTCGCTCGCGCCCACCGCGCCGGTGTAGGCGCCCTTCACGTGACCGAACAGCTCCGACGCGATGAGCGAGGGCGACACCGCCGCGCAGTCGAACACCACGAAGGGCTTCGCCGCGCGCGGTGAGAGACGGTGGATCGCGCGGGCCACGACCTCCTTGCCCGTGCCCGTCTCGCCCTCGATGAGCACGGTGAGGTGCGAGGGCGCGAGCTTCGAGAGGGCCATGCGCAGGCGCTGCATCGGCGCGGAGTCGCCCACGAGCTCGCCGTCGGTCTTCGGTGTGGGCTTCACCGCCGGCGCGTCGTCGCCCACGCGCACGCGCACGGTCACCTGCTTGCCGAGCTGGAGCGTGACCTCGTCGCGCACGGCGAGCTCGCGGATGCGCGCGCCCTGGTAGAAGGTGCCGTTCTTCGTGTCGAGGTCGACCACCTCGACGCCGTGCGGAAAGATCCGCACCTCGAGGTGCACGCGCGAGACGAAGGGGTCTTCGATCACGACCTCGTTGCCCGCGTCGCGGCCGAGGCGCACCACGCCCTCACGGGTGCGGTACGGCGACGGACGCCCCGGTGAGAGCACCTCGACGTAGCGGGTCGAGGGCGCGCGGGCCCGCAGCGCGGGCGCGGTCATCGTGTGGTCGTCACCCATGCGCGGTCACTCTTCGGGAAAGCTCCCGCCCGGCGCAGGACCGCCCTCTTTTTCGAGGTAGCGGAAGATCGTGCGGGGGTCGACGCCGAGGTCGCGCGCGGTCTTCGTGCGGTTGCCGTTGTTGCGCTCCAGCACTTCGAGGATGTACCGGCGCTGAAAGTCTTCCTTCGCCTTGTCGAGCGCGACGATGGTCGTGAGGTTCTCGGGGTTGAGGTCGAGATCCTCGGGGCCCACGAGCGACTTGTCGCAGAGCACGAGGGCCTTCTTGATGCGGTTCTCGAGCTGCCGCACGTTGCCCGGCCAGTCGTACTTGCGCACCGCGATGAGCGCGTTGGGCGTGAAGCCCTTGATCGCGCTGCCCATCTCCGCCGCGTACTTCTGGAGCAGAAAGCGCGCGAGCACGATGACGTCATCCCCGCGGTCGCGCAGCGGCGGCAGCAGGATGTTCACCACGTTGAGGCGGTAGTAGAGGTCCTCGCGGAAGGCGTTCTTGCGGATCTCTTCTTCGAGGTTGCGGTGCGTCGCGGCGATGACCCGGATGTCGACGCGCTCGGGCTTCGAATCGCCCACCTTGGTGACCACGCGCTCTTGAAGGGCCCGCAGGAGCTTCACCTGCAGCGCGAGGGGGAGCTCGCCGATCTCGTCGAGAAAGAGCGTGCCCCCGTGCGCCGCCTGGAACTTCCCCTGCCGCGTCGCCACGGCGCCGGTGAACGCCCCGCGCACGTGCCCGAAGAGCTCGCTCTCCATGAGGTTCTCGGGAATGGCCCCGCAGTTGATCACCACGAAGGGCCCCTGCGCGCGCGACGAGCGGTTGTGAATCTCTCGCGCGATGAGCTCCTTGCCCGTGCCCGTCTCGCCCGTGATGAGCACCGACACGTCGGTGGGCGCGACCTTCTGCACCTTGGTGAACACCTTGAGCATCGAGTCGCAGCTCCCGATGATCTCGCCGAAGCGCTGCTCCTTGAGCTTCTTCTCCAGCTCGGCGTTCCCGTGGCGCAGCGTCTCCATGACCATCGTGTTCTTGAGGATCATCGAGGCCTGCGCGGCGAACACCGAGAGGATGTCGAGCGCCTTCGGATCGAAGAGGTGCGTGACCCGGTCGTTGCCCAGGTAGATGAGCCCGAGGAGCTCACCGCCCGAGAGCAGCGGCGCGCACATCACCGAGCACAGCTTGAGGTTCATCACCGACGCGGCGCTGCGGAACAGCGTGTCGTCGACGGCGTTGTGCACGATGAGCGGTCGACGGCTCTCGATCACCTTCGCGAGGATGCTGTCCGAGAGCTGGCGCACGGCGTCGGGGAGGTTCTCCTGCCGGAGGTTTCGCGCGGCGCGCACCTCGGTCTGCGTCTCGCGGAGCATCACCACGAAGCCCTTGTCGGCCCCGGTGGCCTCGATGGCCCCATCGAGCAGGGCCTCGAGGAGCGTCTGCACGTCGCGGGTCACGAGCAAGCGCTGACTGAACTCATAGAGCTTGCGCAGCCCCGTGAGCTCGGCCTGCGAGACATCGCCCTGCGCGCCCGCGCGGCCCGGCCCCTCGGCCTCTTCGAGCATCGAGAAGACAAGCTCGGCGCCGCCCACGAGGAGGTGGTCGTTGTGGGCGAGGCGCGCGCGGCGCTTGCGCTTCTGGTTCACCTGGATCTCGGCCACGGGGTCGACCTCGTCGAGCGAGAAGTCGCGGCCGTCGAAGACGATCTGCGCGTGCCACTGGGCCACGCCCGGCGCGTCGAGGGCGATGTCGTTGCCCCCGGCGCTGCCGATCGTCGAGATCGACTTGTAGATGGGAAACACCCGGCCGCGCCCTTGCGCGCCGATCCATCGGAGACAGGGCATTCTGAACCTCTCGCGGCGATGCGCCGAAGCCGCGGCGAGCATACTCCAATTCGCAAACACCGCCCCGTTTGCGACACGCGCGCGTTTCGGGCGCGCATGCGGTCTGTGCTAGAGCGCGCGACGAATGACCCACGCCCTCACACTGCTCCGCCGCGCGACCCTCGCGGCCCTCTTCTCCCTCGTCGCGTGCTCGTCGACGCAGCCCGTGGCCCTCGATGGAACGGCCGTTCCTCTCGGGCTCACGAACCGCGCGAGCGAGACCGTGTGCTTTCTGTTTCTGTCCGTGCCCGGCGAAGACCGATGGAGCGATGACCTCCTCGGCAGCGCCACCATCGACCCCAACACCACCCGCACGGTGCGCATCCCGCGGGGCCTCTGGGACCTCCGCACGGAGAACTGTCAGCACGAGCTCATGGGGGTGATGAGGGCCGCGCGCATCACCCGCGCGACGACCCTCGTGGTGCAGTGAGCGCAGGGCGCCGACGCGCGCGCGACAGGCGGGTCAGGGGATCGTGAAGCTGCCGATGTACGACGGCGACGTGGGCGAGCACGCGCGATAGCCCGCGGAGCCGCTGCGCGAGCCCGTCCACGTGCGGATCACCGTGGTGCCGCGGGTGACGGTCACGCGGTAGTTCACCGTGGTGCTGAGGGCCCAGGGGTTGGCGCACACGACGTAGGTGCCGTTCGCGGGCGTGCCGGCCCAGTAGATGTTCTCGGGGCCCGTGCACGGATCGGTGCCCGACGGGTACGAGCTGCTCGGGCTCTGCGCGGGGCAGCTGTCGACGTCGAGGTTGCCGCCGCACGCCACCTGACGGCCGTAGTAGATCTCCGTGCCGCAGGGCGGAACGACGTGGAGGTCCATGTCGCCCATGCGGTCCCAGGTCATCGTGATGCGGAGGTTGCCGTTGCCCACGCACACGCCCGCGGCGCAGGCCTGATCCGCGGGGCACACGTTGCCGCAGCGCCCGCAGTTGTTCCGGTCGTTGAGCAGGTCGAAGCCCGTGGGACACATCGGCGTCGCGGGGCACCCCTCGTCGACCATGCCGTTGCAGTTGTCATCGAGACGGTTGCCGCAGACCTCCGCGGCCGCGGGCAGCGTCTGTCCCGCACACGCCGTGTCCCACGCGGTCATCGACGTCGAGGTGCGCGAGCAGGTCTGCAACCCCGCGCGGCAGATGCCCACGCCCGCCGTGCCCGCGGGGCCCGTGTAGCAGGCCCGCGTCGCGCCGGCCATGCACGTGCAGCCCGTGTTGCTGTTGCCGTCGCAGTTGCGGTCCATGCCGTCGCAGAGGTCCGCCGCGGGGAGCACCTCGCCCGTGCACGCGCCCCACATCGTGCCGCCGCTCGCACCCGCCACGCAGCGCTGCGTGCCCGCGCGACACAGGCCCACGCCCTGCGTGCCCGTGGGCCCCGAGTAGCAGCTCCGCGCCGCGTTGAGCACGCACGCGCAGCCCGTGTTCGCCGTACCGTCGCAGTCGCGATCCACGCCGTCGCAGAGGTCGCGGCTGCCGGGCAGAACCTCACCCGTGCACGTTCCCCAGGCCGATCCCGTCGCGGTCATCGCGCAGGTCTGCGTGCCCGCGCGGCAGGCGCCCACACCCGACGTTCCCGCAGGGCCCGAGTAGCAGCTCCGGGTCATGCCCGGCGTGCACGCGCAGCCCTCGTCGATGTTGCCGTTGCAGCGGAAGTCCATCATCCGCCCGCACACCACGGGCTGCGGCGAACCGCTGCCGGTGCAGGCGCTCCACGTGCCGAACTCGCCGGTGCCCTCACAGCGCTGCGTGCCGTACACGCAGACCCCGCGCCCCGCCTGCGAGAGCGGGCCGTCGTAGCAGCGCTGGGTCATGCCCGGAATGCACGCGCAGCCGTCATCGACGCGGCCGTTGCAGTCGTTGTCGAGTCCGTCGTCGCAGACCTCGCGCGAGCCGCAGGTCGAAGGCGCGCCGCCGTCGGTGCCCACCGCACCATCGACGCCCACGGCGCCATCGCCCGCCACGCTCCCATCGCGCGAGGTGGTCGCATCGCCCGCCACGCTGCCGTCGCGCGAGACCGTCGCATCGCCCGTCACGCTGCCATCGCGCGAGACCGCGCTGTCGACCCGCGCATCGACGCGTGCGCCGCTGTCTCCCACGGTGCCGCTGTCGTCGGGGCCTTCGACGATGACCCCGCCGTTGCCCGCGCTGCACGCCGCGAGGACCGCGAGACAGCCGACGCCCATGAATGCCCTGGAGAGACTGCGCATCGATCACCTTCCGCAGCGCCGCGAAGACGCGGGCGTCACAGGTTGCTCTGCCGGTCGATTGCGCGCGGAGGCTCACCGTCAAGACCGCGCGGCGAGGCGACCTTATCAACCGCCGTACGGTTTTGCGATGGTCACGGGAGTTCCCACCCGCGAGTGCGCAAGGGCCCGCACGGTGTTCGATGGATTCCCCACGAAGCGCCTACCGCGACTGCAACGCGCGCTGCTTCCAGGTGAGCTCCTCCCACTCGCGCTCGGGGTCGCTGTCCCACACGATGCCGCCGCCCACGCCGTAATGGAGCCCCGCGCCATCGCGCACCAGCGTGCGGATCGCCACCGCGAGCTGCACCGAGCCGTCGCCGTACACCGCCCCGTAGACGCCCGTGTAGAGCCCGCGCCGCTCGCGTTCGAAGCGCGCGATGTGACGCATCGCCGAGCGCTTGGGCGCGCCCGTCACCGACCCGACGGGCAGCACCGCGCGCAACACGTCGCGGCCCGCGCGGTCGCCCATCACCCGCGCCTCCACCGTCGACACGAGATGGTGCACGTACCGATGGGCCTCCGCTTCGAAGAGCCTCGGAACGGTCACACTCCCGGTCTCGGCCACGCGCCCGAGGTCGTTGCGGTGCACGTCGACGGCCATCGCGTTCTCCGCGCGCTCCTTCGGATCGGCCGTGAGCGCGTCGGCCTCGGCGCGGTCTTCCTCGGGCGCCACACGCCGCGGTCGTGTCCCCTTGATGGGACGCGTCGAGGCCACACCGCGCGCGCGATCCCAGGTGAGCCCGAGCTCCATGCTCATGCCCGCCACGGTGACGCCGCCGCCGCGCAGCAGCGCGCCGTAGCGCGCCCCCGAACGCAGCACGCGCGCCGCGAGCGCACCATCGCCGCAGCCCTCCGCGTGGAGCATCCGCGCGTAGTTCACCAGGTACACGTCGCCGTCGCGAATGGCCTCGCGCACGGCCCCCACCCCCGCACGATGCGCCTCGCGGTCGGTCTCGCTGCGAAACGCGCCGAGGGCCTCGTCGTCTTCGAACGCGGGCCACGCCGCGTCGTCGAGGGGCACCGCACACATCTGGTCGTAGGTCGCGAGCCACGCCGCGGGACACCCATCCCCCGCCGGTCGCTCATCGCGCGCGGCCGTAGGGTCCGAGGCGGCCCACGCGGCGTCGTAGGTGAGCCACACGAAGCCCACGGGATCGCGCGAAACACCTTGTTTCAAGCGCTCTGCGCGCATCGCATCGAGGGCGTCGCCGAGGGCGTCGAGGGCGCGCGCACCGTCCGCGGGGTCGACGCACAGGCGCACGTGAGCGCCCGTCGCGAGGGCCACGGAGCGGCCATTGCCCACACGGTCGTCGAGGAGCATGAAGGCGCCGTCGGGCGCGGCGACGGTCTCGCGGAGCAGGGCGTCGAGCGGTTCCAACGCGCGGGAGGGTAGGGCTTGCGAACACCGCGAGACCACTGATACCCACACGACCCCGTGAAGACCCCGCGCCTGTGTGCTGCGGCATTCCTCGTCGCAGCGGGGTGCCAGGAGTCGTCGATCGCGATCCGCGTGGTGGCGGCCGATGGAGGCGATCCGTTCCTTCCGCCCGACGCGGCCACGCAGGCGCGCTTCCGCTTCGAGGGACGCACCGCGGAGACGGTCACCGCCAACGTGGCCCCCAACGGCGCGTTCACGCTCGAAACGCCCTTCGCCGCGCAGGTCACGGGCCGCGGCGTGGTCGAAGCGATCCGCAACGGCGACGTGGTCGGCGGCGGCGCCACACCTCCCCTCGACTGGAACGCCCTCGGCGCCTCGGTGCTCTCGGTCTTCGTGCAGCGCCGCGACACCGTGGTCGAGTACCCGTGGCGTCTCCGTCAGGCGCGCACCTCGCCCGCGCTCTTCGAAGTGACCCCCGCGTTCGCGCTCGTCGTGGGCGGCACCGTCGACAGTCAGAACATCGAGAGCTTCAACGAGCTGCTGCTCACCAGCGACGCGAGCGGGTCGCTCTACGACGGCACCTTCGGCAGCGACGCGTCGTTCGTGGTGCTCAACGGCGGCCGCGTGCTCGTCGTGAGCGGCTGCAACGCGCTCGTGTGGACGCCCACTTCGAACCAGCCACTCGCCACGCCCTCGGCCGCGGGGCTCCCGTCGCCGCCCTCGGAGCGCTGCGACCTGCGCGGATCGACCGTGGTGCAGGAACCCTCGGGCGGCGCGCTCCTCCTCGGAGGCCGCGGTCCCGGCGGTGCCGTCGCCCGCGTCGACGCCATCAACCCCGATGGAACGTGGTCGGCCATGCCCCCCATGGCCTCGCCCCGCGCGCGCCCCGCGGCCCTGCGCATCGGGCCCTTCGAAGCCCTCGTCGCGGGTGGACAGGGAATGTCCGACGCGCCCCTCCTCGAACGCTACACCCGCACGCTCGACAACGCGCAGCGCCCCCTTCGCACGGGCAACGCGTCCGTCGATGCGCGCGACCACGCGGCCCTCGTCGACCTCGGGTCGAGCACCGCACTCGTGCTCGGTGGAAGCTCCACGACCACGAACACCCTGAGCGTCGACGACGCCGTGCTCGACCTTCGCTGCCTCGACGGGAGCTGCCCCGCGCTGCTCACCACGCCGACGCTTCTGCGCGAGCGCCGCCGCGATCCCCTCGCGGTGCTGGCCAACGACGCGCGCGTGGTCGTGGCCTCGGGCGCGGGCACCAACGGCGTGGCCGCCTCGGTCGAAGTGGTCGACGCGAGCAATCCCCGCGCGCCCCTCTCCGTGGGCCCCGTGGGAACGCTCCCCTACGACGGCCTCTCGGCGCGTCGGCTGTTCACGGGCTCGGTGCTCTTCGCAGGCGGCGGCACGACCCTCACGTGGGTCTACCGCCACTGAGGTCTCGCGCGGCGTCTCAGAGGTTCCGGTAGAAGTACCGGACGTTGAGCATCATCGTCGTCTGCGAGTTGCCGGCCACGTCCTGACGCAGCGCCGCTTCGAGCGCGAACGACGTGTCGACGTACCCGAGGCCCGCGGTGAACGTGTGCACCGGCCCGCCCGCCCGCGTGTCGTCGAAGAGGTAGCCCGCGCGCACGGGAACGTGCCCGAGCATCACCTCGGCGCCGCCGCTGAGACGCATGCGCGGCTCACCGAACGAGCGCAGGTCCCACACGTTGTCGACCACGAGGTTGAGAATCTCCGTCGGGGTGATCGCCACGCCGCCGCCCACCGAGAGCGGCGTGCGCGCCGTGTCGGGGTTCGTGAGCGAGTAGCCCGTCACCGCGAGGGTGAGAAACTGCGCGGGCCGCACCACCGCGCCCACGTCGAGCGTGAAGCCCGAGAACGCCGAGCCCAGCGCGGTGTTGGTGTTCCCCGTGCCGCCATAGCTCATGTAGCGGCCCGTGACGCCCAGCGCGACGCCCTCGGTGAGCCCCACGCTCAGCGCGAGGCGCACGTCGTGGTTGTCGCGCACGTCGCTGCCCGCGAGCAGGGAGTAGTTGTACGAGAGCGCCGCCCCCACCGTGCGCGTGCTGTCGGCCACCGTGCCGCCGAAGCCCCAGCGGTTCACCGAGGGGTCGTACAGGATCGTCGAGTCGACGTGGTAGACGCGCGCCAGGCTCAGACCCGCGGGGTTCGAGAAGATGCCCGAGGTGCTCTGCGCGAGCGCCTGCGCGTTGCCCCCGAGGCCCATCATGCGGGCCGTGGTCGGGAGTTCCGACGCGGCGGACACCTGGGCCGACGCGGCCGACGGGAGGGCGAGGAGCGCGGTCACGACGACCGACGCGAGGGTGCGCGATGCCTGCATGGCGGTTGACATAGAACGGCCGTCCGGGGGGCGTCTATTTCCCGGCGAAGAATCCACAGGCCTGTGGAGAACCCCCTGGGGACACTTCATGAAGCGCCTTCGAAAATAGGGCTTCGCGCATCGCGAGGGGCTTGAACACAGGGCCCCGAAGCCTGTGGATAACTTTCTCCCCGCGAGCTCCAACGGCCCCGCGGGGATCGTTGCCGTTTTCTCGCGGAAGCACGTCGATCGCCGCAAGACTGCCACTGCGACCGGTGTACCCGGGCCTGTGGATAACCCTGTGGACGGCCGCACAGAAGGCGAAGTGCATCGCGTGGACAGCAACGCATCCGAGCTGTGGCAGAAGGTGATGACCTCCCTCACGGGCAAGGTCGGCGCGCAGATGATCGACAAGCTGCTTCGTCCCCTCGAAGCGCTCGACGCGGCCGACGGAGTGCTTCTCCTCCGGGCCCCCAACGACTTCGCGCGCGAGTGGGTCTCCAAGGCCTACACCGCGGCCATCGAGGAGCAGCTCCGGGTTCTCACCGGCACCCCCTGGTCGCTCCACTGGGCCGCGAGCGTGACCCCCGTGGGCGCGCCCCTCCCGCGGCTCTCGCCCGCGCCGAAGCCCGTGGCCCGCCCGCGCATCCAGGCCCCGACGCTCCCGCACACGGCGCCTCCGCAGTCCGCCCCCGCGATCGCACGCGCGCCCTCGCACACGGCCTCTCCACAGCCCGCGCAGCCCGCGTCTCCGCCGCCCCGCGTGGCGCCTGCGGCCTCGGCGGCGGCGCGCACGGCGACGGTGCCCGCGACGGCCTCGGTGGGCGCGGCCATGGGGTCGGTCTCCGCGGGACTCTCGCCGAAGTACACCTTCGATCAGTTCGTGATCGGGCCCTCGAACCAGGTGGCCCACGCGATGGCGCTGGCGATCTCGAACCTCTCGGGACGCCGCGTGAACGTGCTCTTCCTCTGCGGCGGCACGGGCCTCGGCAAGACCCACCTCTCGAACGCCGTGGGCCATCGGATCCTGGAGCAGCGCCCCGAGGCGCGGATCGTCTACGTCTCCGCGGAGACCTTCACGAACGAGTACGTGGCGGCCATCCAGCAGAAGAAGATGGACGAGTTCCGCGGGCGCTACCGCAACCAGTGCGACGCGCTGCTCATCGACGACGTGCAGTTTCTCGCGGGCAAGGAGGGCACGCAGGAGGAATTCTTCCACACGTTCAACGCCCTCTTTCAGCGCGACGCGCCCATCGTGCTCACGAGCGACGTGCTCCCGCACAAGCTCCAGGGCATGGCCGAACGGCTCGTGTCGCGCTTCGGCTCGGGCCTCGTCGCCGAGGTGTACACCCCCGAGGTCGAGACCCGCGTCGCGATCCTTCGCAAGAAGGCCGAGCAGGAGAACGTGCGCATCGACGACGAGGCGGCCTTCGCCATCGCGGGCGCCGCGGCCACGAGCGTGCGCGAGCTCGAAGGCATGCTGATGAAGCTCGCCATCCGGGCGAGTATTTCAGGGCGTCCGTCGATCGACACGGCCATGGTGCGCGAGACGCTGCGCATCGGCGCGAAGCCCGCGGTGGTGACCGTCGACGACGTGCAGCGGGCCGTGTGTGAGCACTACCGGATCAAGATTCCGCAGCTCATCGGCAAGGACCGGCACCGCGAGGTGGCGCTCCCGCGGCAGGTGGCGATGTTCCTCGCGCGGGTGCACCTCGGGACGTCGTTCCCGCAGATCGGCGCGAAGTTCGACGGCAAGGACCACACGACGGTGATGTCCGCCGTGAAGCGCGTGGAGAAGCTCCTGGGCGAAGACCCCGAGCTGCGCGTCGCCGTGGAGAGCCTCTCGGTGAAGCTGGGCTTCCAGCCCCCGTCGGCAGCCCGTGACACTGAACCGATGGGCGGATGACGTGACCTCGCAGCCCTGTGGACAGCCCTGTGAAGTCCCCGTGCGTACCCCCTGGGAGCGCACCTGTGGATGGGGGTGTGGACGGTTCGGTCAGGGATTCATCCCCGGGATGTCCACAGCCTGGGGGGCGTCGGGTGTCCACTTCGAATGTGATGTGGTTACGGGTACTTACGACGCATCCCACCGAATCCACAGGCTCTAGGTACGATGGACTGTTTCTAAATACATTTCTCCTATCAACAGAGTAGAAGACCGGACGGGAACAGACGCTGCGAGAGCGCGCAGAGCACAGGAGCCGACGAGATGGAGTTCGTGGTCAACAAGCGAGACTTCGTGAAGGGTCTCAGCCGGGTGCAGAGCGTGGCCGACAAGAAGTCCGCCATGCCCATCCTGGCCAACGTCCTGATCGCAGCGGACGCGAACGGGAGCGTGAAGCTCGCCGCGACCGACCTGCTGCTCTCGGTGACGGGCACCATGCGCGCCGAGGTGAAGAAGCCGGGCTCCGTGGCACTCCACGCGCGGCACGTGTTCGACGCGGTGAAGGCCCTCCCCGATGGGGATGTCACCGTGACCGTGGAGAAGAACTTCACGGCGCGGCTCCGCGCGGGCAAGCGTCGCTTCGACCTCACGGGCATGCCCGGCGAGGACTTCCCCACGATGCCCGACCCCGGCAAGACCCCGCTCACGGCCATTCCCGTCGACGACCTCGCGGACCTCATCTCGCTCACGTCGTTCTCGATGTCGACCGACGACACGCGCCCGCACCTCGCCGCGGCCCTCTTCGAGATGAACGGCGAGACGCTTCGCATGGTGACCACCGACGGCCACCGCCTCTCGAAGGCCGAGCGCGCCGTGGGCGGCATGCGCGGCGCCTCGAAGCTGCTCATCCCCGCGAAGAGCATCCACGAGCTCAAGCGCATGGTCGACGAGGTGCGCGCCGACAAGGCCGACCGCAAGGAGTCGGGACCCGCCACGCTCTCGGTGGGCGCCGCCTCGTCGCAGGGCCCGGTGTTCTTTCAGCGCGAGGGCATGACCCTGAGCTCGAAGCTCGTCGACGCGGCGTTCCCCTCGTACGAGCAGGTCATTCCCACGAGCACCGACCGCGGCGCGCGCATGAACCGACTGGCCTTTCTCGACGCCCTCCGCGCCGTGTCGCTCGTGGCCGCCGACCGCACGAGCGGCGTGAAGCTCGCGATGAGCGGTTCGAAGGCCGTGCTCTCCAGCGAGAACCCCGACGTGGGCGCCGGTCAGGACGAACTCGACGCCGAGCTCACGGGCCCCGACGTCACCATCGGGTTCAATAGCAAGTACCTGATCGACGTGCTCAGCGCGCTCCAGACCGACGACGTCGCCCTCGACCTCTCGGGCGAGCTCGACCCCGGTGTTGTGCGCCCCGTGGGCCGTCAGGACTTCATCGGCGTCATCATGCCCATGCGCATCTGACCCTCGCGCCCGCCCTCGCACTTCCCTCGCGCAGCCCCTCGTTCCCGCCGTCCGCCGCGTGCCCTCCGTTCGCATCACCGAGCTCAGCGTCCACGGGTTTCGCAACCTCCAGGGGGTGCGTCTCGCGGCCGATGCGCGCGCCAACGTGCTCCTCGGCTCCAACGGTCAGGGCAAGACCTCGGCCCTCGAAGCGATCGACTACGCGGCCTCGCTGCGGTCGTTCCGAGGGGCCACGCGGGCACAGCTCGTGGGCCACGAGGCCGACGGGGCCCAGGTGCTCCTGCGCGTCGAGGGCGCGGCCTTCTCGCACGAGTACCGGGTGAAGCTCACGCGCACGACCCGCGAGATCCTCCTCGACGGCAAGCGACCCGAGCGCGCGGTGGAGTACTTCGGCGGCGCGTCCTGCGTGGTCTTTCAACCCGGCGACCTCGAACTCGTGCAGGGCGCGCCCGAGCTCCGACGGCGCCTCCTCGACCGCATCCTCGTGCGCGTGGTCGACGGCTACGGCGAGGCCCTCAAGAGCTACGCGAAGGCCCTCCGCGCGCGGAACATGCTCCTCCGCGAGCGCCATCCCGACCTGCGCGCGGTGCAGGCCTTCGACCTCCCGCTGGCCCGCTACGGCAGCGCGGTGGTGCGGGCCCGCGAGTCCGTGGTGGGCGACCTCGTGCGGGCCGCGCAGTCGGCGCTCGAAGAGATCACCCAGACCCGCGATGTGATCTCCGTGGCGTACCGGGCCCGCGCGCCGGGCGACGCCGTGGCCTACGCCGCGATGCTCGCCGCGGGTGTGCAGGGCGACCTCATGCGCCGCACGACGCAGCAGGGACCGCACGCCGACGACCTCTCGCTGAGCTGGTCGGGACGGCCCGCGCGGGTGGTGGCCTCGCAGGGACAGACGCGCGCGTTCGCACTGGCCCTGCGCCTCGCGGAGCTGCACGTGGTCGAAGCCCGCTCGGGGAGCACCCCCGCGCTCCTGCTCGACGACGTGTCGAGCGAGCTCGATCGCACGCGCATCGAGCGGCTCTTTTCGCTTGTGGGACGCCTCGGCGCGCAGGTGTGGGTCACCACGACGGACCCGGCCATCGCCGATCTGCTCCCCGGCGCCCGACGCTTCGAAGTCCGTGACGGAAGGGTCTCCCTCACGGCCCCCTCCGCGGGGTAGAACCCCCCACCCTGTGGACGGCCCCTGTGGACATAGTTCGTCCACAGGTTTGTTGTGGATGTGCGGCGGGTCTGGTACAAATTCCGCCCATTTTTACGAGGAATGCAGCGATGAGCGACGAGACGAGCGGCGCGTCTGACAACGCGAAGAACCAGTCCTCGGAGTACGGGGCCGACGCGATCACGAAGCTCGAAGGCCTCGAGGCCGTGCGCAAGCTGCCGGGCATGTACCTCGGCGACGTGCACGACGGCACCGCGCTGCACCACCTCGTGTGGGAGGTCGTCGACAACTCGATCGACGAGTACCTCGCGGGCTACTGCACCCGCATCGACGTGACGGTCTTCGCCGACGGATCGATCCGCGTCGACGACAACGGCCGCGGCATTCCCACGGGGTACAAGCCCGAGTTCGGCATGAGCGCCGCGGAGCTGGCCCTCACGAACCTCCACGCGGGCGGCAAGTTCAACAAGCGCAGCTACGGCGTGTCGGCGGGCATGCACGGCGTCGGCGTGAGCGCCGTGAACGCCGTGAGCGAGTGGCTCCACGTGGACATCTTCCGCGAGGCGAAGGCCTGGCACATGGAGTTCGTCCGCGGCGAGACGACGAAGAAGCTCGAAGCCGTGGCCGACAGCGCGCGCACGGGCACCTCGGTGCACTTCAAGCCCGACGCCGAGATCTTCACCATGCTGGAGTTCTCGCACGAGACCCTGGCGAACCGCCTCCGCGTGCTGGCGTACCTGAACCCCTCGCTCACGCTCTCGCTGCTCGACCACCGCCGCTCGACGGAGGCCGTGGTGTTCTCCGCGAAGGCCGGCGTGGTGGACTACGTGCGCTACCTCAACGCCGCGAAGGTGGCGCTGCACCCCGATCCGATCTTCTTCCGCGGCGAGCAGCAGATCGAGCTCAAGAGCGACCAGGGGCCCATCTCGGCGACCATCCTCGTCGAGGTCGCGATGCAGTGGACCGACTCGCTCTACGAGAGCCCCTGGCCCTACTGCAACAACGTGCACCAGAACGACGGCGGCACGCACCTCTCGGCCTTCAAGACCGCGCTCACCAAGACCGTGAACGCCTACGCGGGCGAGAAGAACCTTCTCAAAGAGCTCAAGGGGCAGCCCCTCGGCGGTGACGACATCCGCGAGGGTCTCACCTACGTGATCTCGCTCCGTCACCCCGCGGCGCAGTACCCGAACCAGACGAAGTCGAAGCTCACTTCGAACGACGTGCTGCCCGTGATCGGCTCGATCGTGGCCGACAAGCTCTCGGCCTACCTCGATCAGAACCCGCAGATTTCAAAGCGCATCATCGACAAGTGTGTGCTCGCGGCGCAGGCCCGCGAGGCGGCGCGCAAGGCGCGGGAGCTCATCCAGCGCAAGGGCGTGCTCGACGCGGCCTCGCTGCCGGGCAAGCTCGCCGACTGCCAGGAGCGCAACCCCGAGCTCTGCGAGCTGTTCATCGTCGAGGGTGACTCCGCAGGCGGGTCGGCCAAGCAGGGGCGCGACCGCAAGCACCAGGCGATCCTCCCGCTGCGCGGCAAGATCCTGAACGTCGAGCGCGTGCGCTTCGAGAAGATGCTCACCAACGCGGAGATCGGAACGATCATCACGGCGTTGGGGGTGAGCATCAAGGCCGACTCCCGCGGCGACGACGACAGCGGCACGGGGTCGGGCCCCCGCCTCGACCTCGAGAAGCTCCGCTACCACAAGATCTGCATCATGACCGACGCAGACGTCGACGGGAGCCACATCCGCACGCTGCTCCTGACCTTCTTCTACCGCCAGATGCCCGAGCTCGTGGAGAAGGGCTACCTGTACATCGCCCAGCCGCCGCTCTACGGCGTGCGCCGCGGCAAGAAGAGCGAGTACGTGAAGGACGACGACGGCCTCGCGAAGTACCTCATTCGCGCGGGCACCGAGGGCCTCACGCTGCGCACCACGCAGGGCGAGGTGCAGGGCGACGCGCTGCGCGAGATGGCCTTCGATCTTCACCGCGCGGCCTCGCTGCTCGAACGGATGCAGCTCCGTTGTGAGCCCCCGGTGGTGGCCGCGCTGGTGCGCACGCAGGCGATCACCCTCGACACGCTCAAGAGCGACGAGGCCATCGCCGAGGGCATGAAGACCCTCGACGCCTACGTGAAGGAGTACCACCCCGAGGTGGCGCCCCTTCGGTACTCCATCGAAGACGACCACGAGCACCAGTGCCGTCGTGTGCTCATTCGCATTCGCAACGGCACGGCGGGACGCACCACGGTGGTGTCGCACGGCTTTCTCGAAGGCCCCGAGATGCACGAGCTCACGCGCCTCGAAGACCTCGTGCGCAAGACCGCCGGGCCCGGTCCCTGGTCGCTCGTGGATGGAGACCGCGAGACCTCGATCGCCCACGGCGGAACGCTCTACAACTTCATCGACGCGCGGGGCCGCAAGGGCGCGACGATCCAGCGCTACAAGGGCCTCGGCGAGATGAGCGCCGAGCAGCTCTGGGAGACCACGATGGACCCCGCGCGCCGCGTGATGCTCAAGGTCCGCGTCGACGACGCGGCGCTCACCGACCAGGTGATGACCCTGCTCATGGGCGACGAGGTCGAGCCGCGCCGGGAGTTCATCGAGAAGAACGCCCTCAACGCCCGCAACCTCGACATCTGAGCGCCCGCGCCACCCGCAAGAATCGCCCGGGCGTCCAGCGCCAATCACCCTTCGATTGACAGAAGCACGGCCCTTCGACTATGACCGCGCCCCCTCTTCGGGTGCGCGTTGCCCGACGGGCACACGACCACTCCACGACAAGGCACGATCGCGATGCAGAAGCCCAAGTTCCGTACGGTTGAGAAGTCGGCCTGGCTCTTCGTCACCACGAAGCTCCACCCCCGTCAGGCCAAGAAGATCGACAAGCGCACCGCGGTGCGTTCCGGCTACCTCGCCTCGGCCGCCGCGGTTCTCAACGTCGCCGAGTCGACGCTCCCGACGCCCTTCGTCGGCGAGTCCATGAGCCGCTACCTCAAGCGCGTGAAGGCCTCGGCCCCCGCGGCCTGAGCACTTCCTCTCCACCGCGCGAAGGGGGGGTGTTGCCTCCGACGCGCGGCGTCCCTTCTGTTCCGGGCGATGCCCCGGTGCCTCTCCCCTCTCCCTTCGGTGTCGACCCTCGCTGCACACGCGGCGCGAGTGTTCGTGCGTCCATTGCGTGGATGATCCGCGGCGGGCTCCGACGGTGACGGCCCCTGCGTCGATCGCTTGACGCGTCCCCGTACAATTCATGACGCCCGTCGCGGCCCTGCGGTGACCGCGCGGGATCGTCGGATCTCTGCCGAGGCCCACGTTCCCACGCACATCCGCAACGGTTGCCGCGCATCGTGAGCGCACGCATCGGCTGCCGGAACCACGCCGTGCGCGTGGGGGCACAACGGTCACGTCTCGCGCAATTTCCGACGTCTGCGCCTTGTGGCACCCACCGTGCACCGGGGGGTGACCGACGCGGAGGTCGGCGACGCCATGACCATTCTCGGTTCTCCCACTGCGCTCGAAGCGTATCGAAACTCACTCACGGGGATCTCTCCCCTCAAGGCCGACGAGGAGCGCGAGCTCGCTGCCCGTTGGCGCAACGGCGAGCAGCTCGCCGGACGGAAGCTCATCGAGGCCTCGCTCCCGTTCGTGATCACCATCGCGACGGAGTACCGCCGCTGGGGCGTGCCCCTCGAAGACCTCATCCAGCAGGGCAACCTCGGGCTGTTGAAGGCTGCGATGCGCTTCAACCCCGAGCGCGACTGCCGGCTCATCACCTACGCGGTCTACTGGATCCGCGCGGAGATTCGCGACTACGTGGTGCGCGCGTACCGCGTGGTTCGCATCGGCGGAAGCAAGGGCGAGCGACGGGCCCTGCGCGCCTACCGCCGCACGCGCGAAGAGGATCCCGAGAAGCTCGCGGCCCTCGCGGGCGTGACCCCCGAGCGCGCGTCGCAGCTCCTCCCGATGCTGCGTCAGCGCGATATGTCCCTCGACGCGGCGCCCGATGGAGAGTCCACGCCGCTCGAACGGCTCCGCGACCCCGGCGAGTCGCCCGAGCAGATGACCATCGAGCACGACGAGGACTCGCACACGCGCGAGCGCATCGACGCGGCCCTCACGCAGCTCTCGCCCCGCGAGCGCTGGATCCTCGAGCACCGCGTGTTCGGCGAAGACGAGGTGACCCTCGAATCGCTCGGCGTGAAGCTCGGCATCTCGAAGGAGCGCGTGCGGCAGATCGAAGCGCGCGCGCTGCAGAAGCTCCGCGGCGCCCTCAGCGATCTCGCGGCGTAGTCCCCACCCACACCGGGTTCGTGAACGCGTACGGGGTGCCCTCGGAGTAGGGCATCACCACGTTGAGCGCCCCGCGAGGGCCGCGCGCCGTCGCGAGGAGATGGCTCCCCGGAGTGACAGGCAATGACACCGTCGCGTCGAGGCGGTCGAGGCGCTCCGAGGCGGGCACCGACCAGGTCATCACGCGCTGGCCGTCGCGGTAGAGGTCCACGGACTCGACGGGGATCCACGGCGCGGCCTGCACGCGCACGCGCACGGTGACAGCACCGTCGGGCGGAGCGGCCACGGTGTCGCCGGGCTCGGAACCGTTGACCGTGAGAAAGAGCATCGGGCCGCTGCTCACGAAGGCCCTGCCCTGGCGCAGCGCGCGGAGCACCGTGGCCGTGTCGCTCCCCATCGGCGCGCGGACGTACGTGCGCGGATACCCCGCCCACTGAAACACCACGTGGTGCGAGTCGCTCGACCCGGTGCCCACGTAGCGCGCGCCCGACGAGAGCAGCGCCATCCAGTCGTGCAGCAGCGCCTCCACCTGCGGAACGGCGCCGAGGTAGAAGCCGTTGAAGACCTCGATGGCGTCGAAGCCCGGGTCGTAGTCGCGCGACACGGCGCGGTTGGTCCGCGGGTCGAGGCCCGTGACGTTGAAGTACCCGATGTTGGGCTGCATCCGGGGGTGGTTCACCTGGATGATCGCGTCGGGGTTGTTGGCCCGCGCGGCGCGAAAGATCTGCCGCGGCGGGGTGTTGAGAAACGGCGGCGGCGCGCCTCCCGGGGCCGTGGGGTCGGGGCGGTACGGATAGACGTTGAAGTGCCCCCAGGGTTGCGCGCTGCGGTCGGTGGTCACCTCCACCGCGGGCACCCACTGAAAGCCGCTGCGGAGGGCCTCGGGGAGGATCGCCACGCCCGCGCTGTAGTCGCCGACGACGTTGTGCTCCGTGGGCGTCGCGAAGCCCACGCCTTCGGCCACGAGCGTGGCCACGCGGTCTTCGATCGAGACGCGCGAGTCGAAGCTCGGGTTCGCGTGCACGTGGAGGTCACACGCCGTCCACGCGGCCATGGGTACGGCATGGCGGAGGGTCACCCGCACGTCGCCGCGGAGGGTGTCGGTGACGGTGACGTTCTGCTCGCCGAGGGTCCACTCGGGGCCGTGCGAGACCGTGACGTGGTAGCTCCCGGGCGCGACGGGAACCTCGGTGCGACCGAGCGTGGTGACGGCCACCATGCCCGCGCCCGCAGCCCGATCGTGGGGGCCGAGGTCGGGATCACGCGTGGGATGGATTCCCCGCAGCGTGATGCGCACGGGCAACGGCTCGCCGGTGTCTTCGTCCGTGGCCTCGACGCGGAGGTGTCCACCGCGGGGAATGCTCACCTCGACGGGCACGGCGCCGGCGCTCTCGCGGGTCACGGAGAAGCGCACGGGGTCCGCGGGCGCGTGGCCCGGCGCGGTCGCGTGGGCGATGTAGTCCCCCGGCGGCAGCGGGAGGCGATGCGTGGGCCCCGTGGGGTGCGCCACGAGCATGGGGGTGCCCTGCGCGTCGGTGACGGTCACCGTGGGCTCGCGCGCGTTGCCCTGGAGCACCAGCGAGGCCTCGCCGATGGGTTCCTCGCGGGCGAAGGCCACGGCGCGCGCCACGTCGGTGAGGTCGCCCTGCGTGACGAGGAGCATCGCGTGTTCGTCGAGCTCGCGGCCCGGTTCGAGGTCGTGTGCGTGGGAGAGCGCGTCGGTGTGGCTGCTCTGCGCGCTGTTGCCGTGCTGGTCGACGGTGAAGCGCAGTTCCAGGTCGCGCGAGCCCGTGAGCGACGTCCACGCGACGGCTGCACCGGGAATCGCATGGCCCACCCACGGCGCGACCCCATCGCGCGCGTCGTTGACCACACCGAGGCCTGGCGCGAAGGGGCTGTCACCGCCCCACTCCAGCCGCGCGCCCCATCGGAGCTCGCGCACGGTGCCCGGTCCCACGTTGCGGATGCGCGTGCGCACGTGGAGGGCGCGTCGTCCCGTCTCGAGCCACAGGTCGCGCACGACGGCGAGCGCGCGTCCGTCGAAGCTCACCTCGCCCGACACACGGAGCATCGCGAGGCCGTCTTCGAGCACCGCTTCGAAGCGCGGCGTGCGGAGCGTGAGGTCGCGATCTCCCACACGGAGCAGGGGTTCGAGCGTGCGCACGGCTTCGAGGCCCGGCGCGTCGCGGAGTGCGATCTGCGCGAGTGTTCCTGCGGGCTCGTTGCGCGTCGGTCCCTGCGTGCCCACGACGGTCACACGGAGCGCGCGGTCTCGCAGGATCCAGTCGCCGCGAACCGCAGCGCGCGCGGTGCCTCCCGCGGTGAGCCGCGTGGCGGCCTCGTTGGTGACGCGGAGCACTTCGAGGTCGCCCACGGCGGCGCGCGTGCGTGCGGCTCCGCGGCAGGTGGTGAGCGCCACGAGCGCGACGACGGCGGGGCGTAGGTTCATGGCGTCTGCGCGGGCGGGAGCACGGTCCAGTGGGGGCTGTCGGCGTCGAGGCGAGAGCCGTCGACGCGGCGCGCGCCGAAGACCACACCGTGCGCGTGGAGCTCGTCGACGGTGGCGGGCACATCGACGGTGGTGCGCACCACCTCGCCGGGCCGCACGAAGCTCGGATGGAACGATCCGTCGAAGGGCAGAAACGCGTAGGTGCGCTGCGGATCCATGCGGTCGAGGTGCGGGTGCATCGGCCCCCAGCCCACTTCGAAGTTCACGTCGTAGGGGAGCGCGCGCTTCGCCACGAGGAGGATCACGATGCGCGTGCCGTGTTCGAGGGGCTCGGTTCCCCAGCCCGCGATGGCGAGGCCCGCGCCGATGTCGACGTGCGCGCGATGCACGCGCGGGTCGGGCGCGAACTCGACGTAGCGACCGCGGGCGTACGTGCGAATGGGCCAGGCCTCGCGGAGCACGATGTAGTTCCCCACGACGGCCCACACGCCGTAGCGACGCCAGAAGAGGGCGCCGCGCACGGCCGACTCCTCGGTGTTGCGCCAGAGTTCCTGCGTGCCCGTGTGGAGCTGCCGGTGCTCGGTCGAGAGCACGATGTATTCGGGCCGTCGCTCCGTGGGGTAACGAAAGATCCGCACGCGCTCCACGAGGTGCGGGAGCACATAGTCGGGCGCGGCCACGGCGGCGTCGCCGGGGATGATGTTCACCACGGTCTGGAGCGACTCCATGCGGCCGTCGGGCACGTACGCGTTGGGGTCGTAGCGACGGGCGATGAAGGGCAGCACGCCCGCACGATGTTGCATATGCAACGACCCGAGGAGCACCGCGAGCGCAGCGCCGGCACCCCAGCGCGCGGGCGCGGCCACGCCCATCACGAGCAGGTGTGCGACGCCGTGCACCGCGGCCACGATCACGAAGGGCACCGCGAGGGTCGAGTAGTGCGAGTGGATCTGCACCGCGGTCGGAAACTGCGAGAGCAGGTTGATCGCGACGGGCGCGGCGATGGGCAGGAGCCAGCGCGGACGGAGCAACGGGAGGAAGGCCACGGGCACGAGGAGCCGCGGCACATAGAGCAGCCGTGCGGGCGTGGCGAGCGCGCGGAGCGTGGCGATGGGGTGCAGCAGCAGGTGCTTCACGATGCCGCCCGGAGAGCCTCCGAGGTGGCCGTAGTGGAGCTGCAGCGAGCCCGTGCGCGGGAGGTACCGCGGCGCGATGACGAAGAGGTACAGCGCGAACCACGCGGTGAAGAACGCGAAGAGCGCGAGGCCCTCGCGGCGGTGCTGCTTGCGGAGCGCGAGCGCGAGGCCCACGAGACCGCACACGAGCGCGACGTCTTCGCGGCAGAGGGCGGCGAGAAGGAGCGCGACGGCGCCCTTGCGCACCTCGCGTTGATCGAGCCAGTCGAGGGCGAGCGCGAGGGGCAGGAGCGCGAGCGAGCTCGGGTGAAACTCGTACGTCGCGATGGAGCCCACCGTCGGATAGAGCAGGTAGACCAGGGCCGCCGCGAAGGCCGCGGAGGTGTGTCCGATGCGTCGAAACGCGAGGCGCGCGAGGGGGATCGCCGCGGCGCCGACGCACACGGCCTGCACGATGAGCAGCAGCGGCACGACGGGCACGAAGCGCGAGAAGAAGCCCAGCGGCAGGAGCACCAGCGAGAGGTGCAGACCCCAGAGCGGCGCGCCCACGAGGGGATTCGCGAGGTCCCAGTGCCCCGCGCCCCACACCATGCGGGCATAGAACGCGAGGTCGAAGGTCTCGTTGTGCCAGGTGCGAAAGCGGGAGAGCGCGAGCGATGCGAAGAGCGCGGTCGCCGCGAGCGCAAGGTTCGAGATCCAGGCCCAGGGGAAACGGTCGTCGTTCGACCGCGGGTCGTTCACGGTGTACCGGCCATCGGTATTGCCGAAAGCGCTTCCGCTTGACAAGGGTGCGTCGCAGCGGCGATGCCGACGGGCACCGTGAGACGTGGCCTCTACGCGATCGTCGACGTCGACGCGCTGACGCGGGCGGGCCGCGCGGTGATCCCCTTCGCGACGCGCGTGCTCGATGCGTCACCGCTCGCGGCGATGCAGCTCCGCGCAAAGTCGCTGGGCGCGCGCGCGATGCTCGACCTCGCGTCGCCGCTCGCGTCGCTGTGCGCGTCGCACGACGTTCCCTTCTTCGTGAACGACCGTCCCGACGTGGCGCTGCTCGCGGGGGCGTACGGCGTTCACGTGGGCACCGACGACCTGCCCGTGCGCGAGGTCCGTCGCTTCGCACCGTCGCTGCGCGTGGGCACGTCGACGCACATCGACGGCGACGTTCGCGCTGCGCTCGCGAGCGAGGCGGACTACGTGGCCTTCGGTCCCGTGTTCGACACGACGAGCAAGACCGACCACGCACCGGTGACGGGCCTCGACGCGCTTCGTGGCACCGTCGAAGCGTGCGTGCGCGAGGGTCGCCCCGTGGTGGCGATCGGGGGCATCACCCTCGCGCGGGCCTCGCGCATCACCGAGACGGGCGCGACGGCGGGCGCGGTGATCTCGGCGTTGATCGTGCCCGACGACGAACTCACCACGCATGTGCGCGCGCTTCACCTCGCGCTGGGCGGAGCGTAACGGATGGACCCGATCACCCTCGGAATGTTGATGGCCATGGGCGCAGGCGGCGCGGCCGCCGTGGCGCGTTGGCGAAAGAAGCGCGACGGCGCGACGAGCGAACGCTCGCCGGTGAAGCCCGAGCGCGCGCCCTCTGAAACACCTTCTGCGAAGCCGAAGCGCGAGGTCCGCCCCGGCGAGCATCGCGTGGGCGACGTGCTGCTCTACATGGGCGACGAGTACTGGCTCGCGGGAGAGCTCGCGCTCGTGCGTGAAGGGGCCGCGGCGCTGCGTGTGTGCGCGGCGCCAGAGCGTGGGCGGGAGCGCTGGCTCGCGATGCCGCGCGAGGGCGAGTCGTACTTCGTGCTGCGCACCGACGAGAAGCTCGCGGCCATGGGGTGGCCGGGCGTGGAGCTTCCCTTCGAGGGAAGGCTCTTGCGCCCGGTGGAGCAGGGCGCGTGTGTGATCGATCCGTCGGGCGAGCTCGAACGTCGCTGGGAGGGCACCGGGCGCTATGCGGTGTTCCGCGCGCTCGAGACCGTGGCGGTGGTGATCGAGCAGGGCACGCAGCGCATCGCGCTCACGGGCAAGGCCGTGCCGCGGAGGCTGTTCGAGAAGCTGGGATGAGTGCGACCGCGCGCGCGTGCGGTGCTGCGATCGCGCGGGGAGATCAGGTGAGGGCGCGGCGGCCGCTCGACGCTTCGGAGAAGAGCTTGATCGCGCTGTCGATGGAGTTCTCCAGCGAGTCGAGCATGAGGTTGTGGAGCGCGAGGCTCGGGCCGCGGAGCGACTCGTAGTAACGCTGACGCTCGGTCGAGTGGATGATCGCCGGCGGATACCCCGAGCGCAGGAGCACGAGGTTCATCGCGAGGCGCGCGGTCTTGCCCGTGTGGCGGGTGTAGGGGAAGACCTGCATCACCTTGAAGTGCAGCTTCGACGCGAGGCGCAGGGCCGAGAGCTTGCGGGTCTCGGGCTCCGCGAGCCAGTCGCCGAGCTTCTTCATCTCGCCGGCGATCTTCTCGGGCGGCGCGATGTCGTGGAAGTAGAGCCGGTGGACGGGGGTCTCCTTGCGGAAGACGTTCTCCTTCAGCTCGGGGTCGTCGGGCGAGACGATCTCCTGCAGGCGCCGCAGGAGTTCGAGCGTGATGGGCACCTTCTTCCGCTGTCCCGCGGTCTCGCGCACGAAGTCGATCGCTGCCTTGTGCGCGCGGATCTCGTCGTACGTGGGAATGAGCGAGACGTCGGAGACGACATCCTTGTCGATGGCGCTCTTGAGCTCATGGAACGAGAGCACCGAGCCCTCGAGCGCCGTGTCGTGAAAGATCCACGACATGTCGAGCTGCTCCTGAAACTTCGCGAGGATGCGCTCATCCTGCACGGCCAGGAGTTCTTCGAGGATCTTGAGCTTCTGGTCGATCACTTCGCGGGTCGCCATCGCGGGGCTCCAACTCACACGTTGCGCGCGGTCTCGATTCAAGGCGCCACTTCGATGCGGCCGCAGGGCGTGAAACCTGCGCCATTCTCGACGGCACCCGGGGCCGGGTATCGCCGTTTCGAGAAAAAATCGCAACGGTCTGTTCTGCAACTCGTTGAAACCATTGGTGTCTTGGCGGTGTGAAGATTCCCTCATCCACGGGATGGGAGAAATCGACGCGGGGCGTAATAAATCTTTTGACCGGTGGAGAGTTTGGTGGTTTCATCTGCCTCCCTCGAACGGGGCTGTAGCTCAGCTGGGAGAGCGCTAGAATCGCACTCTAGAGGCCGAGGGTTCGATCCCCTTCAGCTCCACGAAGAAACCGAAGGCCACCTCCAGAAACGGGGGTGGCCTTCGGCGTTTTGGGGGTCTCGCAAGGTGCTCGCTTGCCCCTTGCCGCCCGGGACACAGGGCCGATATGGATGCACCCGCGGAAACGCCCACCCACCGGCGTTGGTCCCGCGAGGAGACTCCATGGCCGTCGACTTCTATGACATCGACGCGCTCCTCACCGAAGAGGAACGCATGGTGCGCGACAACGTTCGCGCGTTCGTCGACGCCCGGGTGCTGCCGGGCATTTCGAAGCACTACGAAGAGGGCACGTTCCCGACCGAGCTGATCCCCGAGTTCGGCAAGCTCGGTGTTCTCGGTGCGACGCTGCCCGAGAAGTACGGCTGTGCCGGCATGGGCGACATCGCCTACGGCCTGGTGATGAAAGAACTGGAGCGCGCCGATTCGGGCATCCGTTCGTTCTGCTCGGTGCAGGGCGCGCTGGTGATGTACCCGATCTACGCCTTCGGCACCGAGGAGCACCGCCAGACCTGGCTTCCGAAGCTGGCCTCCGGCGAGGCCGTCGGCTGCTTCGGTCTCACCGAGCCCGATTTCGGTTCAAACCCCGGCGGGATGATCACCCGCGCGGAGCGCACCTCCACGGGCTTCCGTCTCAACGGCACGAAGCGCTGGATCACCAACGGCAACCTCGCCGACGTGGCCATCATCTGGGCCAAGCTCGACGGCGTGGTGCGCGGCTTCGTGGTGCCCACGAACACCCCGGGCTTCACCGCGCAGAAGATCGAGCGGAAGTTCTCGCTCCGTGCTTCCGTGACGAGCGAGCTGATTCTCGAAGACGTCGACGTGCCCGAGAGCGCGCTGATGCCGGGCGTCGAGGGGCTCAAGGGTCCGCTGAGCTGCCTCACCCAGGCACGCTACGGCATCGCGTGGGGTGTGATCGGCGCGGCGGAAGCATGCTTCGAGTGTGCGGTCGACTACGCCAAGACGCGCGTGCAGTTCTCGCGGCCCATCGCGGGCTACCAGCTCGTGCAGGCGAAGTTCGCAGACATGCTCACCGAGATCACGAAGGCACAGCTCGTGTGCTGGCGTCTCGGCAAGCTGAAGGAATCGAAGAAGATGCGCCCCGACCAGGTCTCGCTGGCGAAGCGCAACAACGTCCACATGGCGTTGGAGACGGCGCGCAAGTGCCGCGACATCCTGGGTGGCAACGGGATCACCTACGAGTACCCGATCTCGCGTCACCTGCTGAACCTCGAGACGGTGATCACCTACGAGGGCACGCACGACATCCACACGCTCGTGCTCGGCCAGTCGGTGACGGGCATCCCTGCGTACGATTCGCCGATGCCGCCGCACATGCGCTGATCAGCGCGCGTCGCCCGTCTCGTCACCGCGCACGACCTCGGCGCGGTCGATCCTGTCGCCCTCGATCATCTCGTCGATCACCTCCATCCCCGACACGACGTGTCCCACCCAGGGATAGCGGGCGTCGAGGTGTGGCGCGTCGGCGCTCACGACAAAGAGCTGCATCCCGCCGGTGTCGAGCCCCGCGAGGGGAACACCCACAGCTCCGCGAACGAACCGTTCGCCCGACAGCTCGGTGGGAACAGCCCGCTGCATTCCCCCGTAGCCATCACCCCGTGGGTCTCCGCCTTGCGCCACGAATCCCGGAACGACCCGGTGGAACGTGGTTCCGTTGTACCGGCCCGCCTGGGCGGCCTCGGTGATCAGCGCCACGGCATCGGGGCTGTGCGTTCCATCGAGCGCGATGCGCACCTCGCCCGCTGTCGTGTGAAGCACGAGAATCGCCCCTCGTGATGCCGTCGTCGTGACGGTTGCCTGCGGCGCGATGGAGGCGTCGGGATTCGTCGCGAGTTGCATCGCCCGGAGTGTGCTGGGCGCCGTCGGAATCGTGACGGCGAGCGCCCTGGCAAGCGCGATCGCACTCTGTCGCGCTTCGACCGCGGCCGTCTCGTCGAGTTGAAAGGGTGCCCGCAGCATTCGTTCGCGCTGCGACGTGGGGATCGTGCGGGCGTGTTGCACGTGCAACGTCAGTCCATCGAGCAGCGCGGCGAGCACACCGGGATCTGTACTCCCGGCGAGGAGCATCAGGGTCGGTCGTGCGAGTCCCGGCGCAAGTGCCACCGAGGCCGTCGCGACCGCTTCGAGCACACGCGCGTCCCCCTGTGCCTCCCGCGCGAGTTGAAGGAGGGCCACCCCCGCACCCGGATCGTTGGGACGCCTCACGAGGAAACGCGCCTTCGCAACGAGCGAGCGCCAACGATGACTGTCCGCGGCGCACGCGTCGATGCGTGCAGTGGTGCCGGTCAGAAGGTCGTAGTGGCGTGCGGCCTCGCAGCGAAACGAGGCATCGACTGCGGCCTCGCCCGTGGAGACCGTGAGAACGACATCAGCGGTTCCGAGAAACGCGGCACGCACCCCCGGATCGGTGAGCGGAGCGGATGACACAAGCGCGAGCCAGGTCTGCGCCCACGCACGAGGGCTGGCAGCGAGGCGTACAGAGACTCCCCGGATCCATTCGGACCAGGCATCGGGCACAGTTGATCCTCGCGCCGCCACCGCAGCGAATGCGAGGGCCATCGGGAGCGGACGAAGCCCACCAATCAGGTCGATCGCGATGGGGACATTCGGTGCGTGGATCAGGCGCGCGCCCGCGATCTGGTCATCCAGCCGATCGCTCGCGAGCAGCGCCCGATGCATCGGTGCGGCAAATCCCGGGACGGTTGCGTGCGCGCGTGCGGCCCAACTCACGACCTCCAACGGCGGATGCGGCCACGTGAGCATCGTCGCGAAGGGCGTCGGCATCTGCGCGGGTTGTGCCTCCGCCGTTCGTCCCGCTGCGCCACGGGCGAACTCGCGCAAGAGTCGCTCGGGGAGGACGCCCAGCACGGACCCGAAACTCTCGACGGGAGCCCGACGACCGAGGGTGAAGGCAGCCTCCTGTGCGGCGTCCTCGTCGTTGGACTGCAGCGCCAGTCGGAGCGCAGCGAGGCGTGGGCCGTCGAGCGCCTGCGCTCCATACGCTTCGCTCCAGTCGACGCTTTGCGGATGGTGGTGGGCGTCGACGACCGCAGCGGCATCCGCGGACGGTGATGGTGGGGGCGGCGCGGGCGCATCGCCGAGCACCGCGGAGTCCGTCGTGTGGGGCCGGGGCGTTGGGTGGGATGGATCTCGCGCAGGGGGCGTGCAGGCGAGCAGGAGGGCTGCGGCAGAGAGGAGATGTTTCACGTGCAACACATCCCAACGGATACACCCGTCGGTGGAGGGACGCGAAACGGACGCTCAGAAGCGGAGGTCGCTCCGAGGGTCGGCGTCGTAGGCACGTTCGAGTGCTGCGACCGCATCCTCGATGGCGGCCGTTCCCGGCGGGAGCACGATCTCGATGTGGGCGATCAGATCGCTGGCCTCGTGCTGACCATGCGCGGGAATGCCCCGTCCACGGAGCCGAAGACGGGCCCCGGAACTCGTGCCCGGAGGGATCTTCACCGTGAGGTCGCCCTGGGGCGTTGGGATCTTCACCTTTGCGCCGCGCCACGCTTCGACGAAGGTCACCGGTACGCGGAGATGCAGGTCGTCCCCTTCACGCCGGAACGACGGATGTTCCTGAACCTTCACCGTGAGCATCAGGTCGCCGGGAACACCGCCCGGTGCCGGGACGCCCTTGCCCGCCAGACGAAGTTTGTGACCGTCGCGCACGCCCGCGGGAACCTTCACCTTGATGGCCGAACCGTTGGCGCTGAACGCCACCTCGCCGCCACGCACCGCCGTAGGGAGGTCGATCTGCAATTCGCTCTCGAGGTCGGGGCCGCGGGTCGGGGGACGAGGACGCGGTGGACGACGCCCTCCCACGTTGACCCGCGCACCGCCGGGCACACCACCCCCGAAGAACTGCTCAAAGATGGATCCGAAATCGGCACCGCCCGCACCACCCGCGCCGCCGAAGAGGTCCTCCATGTTGACCCCGCCCGCGCCGCCGTAGGCGTTTTGATATTGCCGGAACTGATCTGCGTTGAAGCCATCGCGCAGACCCATCTCACCGAACTCGTCATAGAGCGCGCGCTTCTTGGCATCGCTCAAACAGTCGTAGGCAGAGCTGATCTTCTTGAAGGTCTCTTCAGCTCGTTTGTCTCCAGGGTTGCGATCGGGGTGGTACTTCAGCGCCAGCGCCCGGTAGGCCTTCTTGATGGCATCCGCATCGGCGTTTCGAGGCACGCCCAACAGCTCATAAAAGTCCTTGTCCGCCATGGTTGCCGGTCGAACCTAAGTCCCGGCCGTTCACCGGGCAACGAAGGCCGTACGGCGTGAGCGCTCTTGGCGTCATCGCCCGTTGGGGATAGAGACGCCATCACTCCCATGACCCTGATCGAGGCTCGCAATCTTCCCCGTCATGTCGCCATCGTGATGGATGGCAACGGACGGTGGGCCGAACTCCGCGGCCGCCCCCGAACCGCGGGTCACCGCGCGGGCAGCCATGCGGTGCGTCGCATCGTGCGAACCGCACGCCGCCTGGGCATCGAACAACTCACGCTCTATGCCTTCTCGGAACAGAACTGGGGACGGCCCGACGATGAGGTCGATGCGCTCATGAACCTCCTCCAGGAGTTTCTGGTCTCCGAGCGCGACGAGATTCTTCAGAATGGGATCCAACTCCGCGCGGTGGGCAACACGCAGAAGCTCCCTCCCCACGTGCGCGAGGTGCTCGATGAACTCTCGGTACGCTCCTCGGCGAACCGGCGCATGGTGCTCTCGCTCGCCCTCTCCTATGGCGGCCGTGAAGAGATCGCCTGCGCCGCCCGCACGCTCGCCCAGCAGGTTCGTGACGGCACGCTCGACCCGGCCGAGGTCACCGAAGAGGCGCTGGCCCGGCACATTCCGTCGGTCTCCTTCGGCGACCCCGACCTGCTGATCCGCACGGGCGGAGAGGTTCGCATCTCGAACTTTCTCCTCTGGGGGGCCGCCTACGCCGAGCTGTTCTTCTCGCGCACCCTCTGGCCCGACTACACCGCCGAAGATCTCTATGAAGCCATTGCGGCATACCAGGGTCGCCAACGGCGTTTCGGTCTGGTGCCCTTCGTGAGACCCTCTGCGCGTCCCTCGGAGCTCGTCGGTCACACGGAGCCTGCCCCGACCTGACGGCGCTCCCCGCTTCGCCCCGCCACCGCCCGCGCCGCGCCCCCACCGCATCCCTATGTCGAACCTCGCCCGACGGATCATCACCGGCCTGCTCTTTCTGCCGGTCATCCTCCCGTTGCTCTATGTCACCCCCCTCTGGACGTTCACCCTCTTCGGGGCGCTGATCGTCGGCCTCGGGGCGTGGGAGTTCTTCACCCTCTCACACGGGGACGACCGGGTCGGGCGCGCTGCGGGCACGGTGCTCTCGCTGCTGTTCTACTTCGTGGTCTGGTACACCCGCTTCGGGCAGGTGCACGGAGGACTCTTCGCCGCCGCGATGATGGCCGTGGTGCCCGTCGCGCTGCTGTTCTCCCTGACCCGTCCTTCGCGCATTCCCAACGCGCTCGTCGAGACCGGGGCCCTCGCACTCGGACCGTTCTATGTGGGCGGTCTCATGGGCTGCATCGGCGCCATGCACGACCTCGGCACGCACGCGCAGGGCGCGGGGCTCGTGGTGATGACCCTCATGATCGCGTGGTTCGGCGACACCGGCGCCATGGCCTTCGGCAAGAACCTCGGCGGCCCGAAGCTCTACCCCGCCGTCTCTCCGAACAAGACCTGGTCGGGCTCCCTCGGTGGCCTCCTCGGCTCGGTGCTGGGCGTCGTGTTCGCCCACTTCGTGTACCTGCCCGCGGTGTCGTTGGAGCGTGGGATTCCCCTCGCCATCGTGGCGGGCTCCGTCGGTCAGCTCGGCGACCTCTGCGAGTCGGTACTCAAGCGTAGCGCCGGCGTGAAGGACTCCGGCGGATTGCTCCCCGGTCACGGCGGCATTCTCGATCGCATCGATGCGCTGACCTTCACGGCCGGTGTGGTGTATCTCGCCCTGCGAACGGGGTGGATCACGCTCTCCTGATCGTTCCTCCCGACTCGCGTCGATCCACGCCCCTTCAGACCACCGTCGGGTCTGCGGGGGCGTTGCGCATCGGGGAGGTCACCAGGCGCTCCGATGGAGACTTCGGAGCAGACGTTCGAGGCGGGTGGAGCTGACGGCGGTGCGATGGGGGAGGTCGGCCGAGGGCAGACCGCCAGGGATCACTTCGCGCGCTTGTAGAAGGGCGTCTTGACCACGACGGCCGCTGCGGTGCGTCCGCGTTCGGGGTCGCGCACCGTGAGGGTCGCACCCGGGGCCGAGAGCGCCTCGGGCACGTAGGCGAGTCCGATGTTGCGACCCAGCGTCGGCGCGGGCGATGCGCTGGTCACGTAGCCCACCTTCTCGCCGTTGGCGTCGAGCACGTCCCAGTGGTCGCGGGCGATGGCGCGGTCGGTGACCTCGAAGCCCACGAGCTTGCGCGCGAGGCCCTTCGCCTTCACCGCGAGGAGGGCGTCGCGGCCGACGAAGTCTCCCTTGTCGAGCTTGACCGTCCACGCGAGGCCCGCTTCGAGGGGGTTGGTGCTCTCGTCGATGTCGTTGCCGTAGAGCGCCATCTTGCATTCGAGGCGCAGGGTGTTGCGCGCGCCGAGACCTGCGGCCTTCGCGCCGATCCCCTCGCCGAGCTGGAGGAGTCCTCGCCAGATGCGCGCCGCATCGGCGGGCGGGCAGAAGATCTCGACCCCGTCTTCGCCCGTGTAGCCCGTGCGCGAGAAGGTGCACGGGATGTTGAAGATCGGCGCGTCGGTGAAGTGGAAGGCCGGGAGCTCGAGCACCCGCGGATCCACACCGGCGAGCTGCAGCAGCTCCATCGCGCGGGGGCCCTGCACGGCGATGAGCGCGGTCTCGTCGGAGACGTCGCGCACCGTGGCCCGGTCGCCGATCGAGCGCACGAAGTGGCCGACGATCTTCTCGCGGTTCGAGGCGTTGCAGACCACGAGCACCTGCGTCGACGACACGCGGTAGATGATCAGGTCGTCGAGGGCCGTGCCCTGCTCGTTGCAGCACACGGTGTAACGCGACTGCCCGTCGAGCAGGTTCTTCATCTCGTTGGTGACCAGGCGGTCGACCTCGGCGAGGGCCTGCGGTCCCTCGATGATGAGCTCTCCCATGTGCGACACGTCGAAGAGGCCCACGGCCTTGCGCACCGTGTGGTGCTCGTCGACGAGGCCCGTGTACTGCACCGGCATCGCGTAGCCCGTGAACGGCACCATGCGGGCCTTCAGGGCGAGGTGTTCTTCGTAGAGCGGGGTCTTCTTGAGCGTCGAAATGTCCATGGCGGGCCGCGAAGAATACCCCTTCGCGACGCCGCGGAGTCACGCCAGAATCCACACTGAGGACCTCTCACCATGGTGACCAGGAACGGGTTGCGTCGCTGCGCGGTCGTCCTCGCCCTTCTCGGTGTTTTTACGGGGTGTGGCGGGGAAACGGCTTCGTCTTCCGTCGGTGGTGACTCTTCAGTTTTCGAAGATTCGTCGCGTCCGACGGTGGATCATTTCGAGATTGACGCGGGATCGGGAGACGTATCTCTCGATGATGTCACCGATGGTTCGGTACCGAACGATTCGATGGTTCGTGACCGAACCAATCCGGATTCTGACGCTTCGGTCGACGCGGGCCGTGGGGCGCCGTATCCGATCGTGCTGGTGCACGGGTTCGCCGGGTTTCGCGACATCGGACCGGTGGGGTACTACTTCCGCGTGGCCGACGACCTGCGCGGGCGCGGCGAGACGGTCTTCGAAAGTGTGACCGCGCCCTTCGACTCGTCGGAGGTGCGCGCGCAGATGCTCGCCCGCTACCTCGACACAGTGGTGTTTCCCCAGACCGGCGCCGCGAAGGTCGTGCTCATCGCCCATTCCCAAGGCGGTCTCGACGCGCGCTGGCTCATCTCGCGTCTCGGTTACGGCGACCGCGTGGCGGCCCTCGTCACCGTCTCCACGCCCCACCGCGGAACCCGCGTCGCCGACGCCGTGGGCGGCACCGTTCCCGGTGTGAGCGACGGGCTCCTCAACGCCGTCGCGACCCTCTTCGGCGTCTCGTACAACGAAGCTCGCGCGCGCGCCGACCTCCGCGCCGCGTTCAACTCCCTCAGTGAACAGAACGCGGAGAGCTTCAATCGTTCGGTACCGAACGATCCGCGGGTGACCTACTGGTCGTACGCGGGGAGAACCAACCGAAGGTCCGGTCGCGAACAATGTGGCGAGGCGGTCATCGCCAACAACCCCGGCGCGGTCGACAACACCACCCTCGCCCTCCTGCCCTTCGCGCTCTTTCTCGAACAGGGCGACAGCGCGTTGCACGTGAACGACGGCCTCGTCGAGGTGCGCTCCGCGCGGTGGGGGCGCTTCATGGGGTGCGTTCCCGCCGACCACTTCGACGAGATCGGTCAGGTGGCCCATCTCATTCCCAACCTGGAGAGCGGCTTCGACCATCGCGCGTTCTACCGCGACATGGTGCGGAGGCTTCGCGCCGAGGGCTTCTGACGCCGCGGTGACCGTTGCGGCCGCGGGGTCGCGTGCGTACCGTCGCGTCCCCTATGAGCGTGACCCGCAACTGGCGCCTTGAAGGCTATGCCCAGGACGCCCGCACCCTGATCGCTGGAGCCCAGAGCCTCGCCGACGAGCGCAGCCACGTGGAGGTCGAGAGCGTGCATCTGCTCTTCCGCCTCCTCGACCGCGATCCCCTCACGCAGAAGGCCTTCGAGACCGCGGGCGTCGACCCCGGCGACCTGCTCGTCGAGACCGAGGCCGTGCTCCGCAAGATCACCCAGGTGCCCGGCGCCGTCGCGTACATGTCTCCCCGCGTGCTCGGGCTCTGCACCCGCGCCGAGGCCGAGGCCGCGCGCGAAGCCACGCCCGTGCGCGTGCGCCATCTGCTCGTGGCCCTCCTCGCCGAGCCCACGGGCCTCGCGGGGGCCGTGCTCCGCGCGCTCGATGTCGACGAGCAGAAGGTGCGGTCGGCGCTGAAGTCGCTGCCCGACATGGCCATCGCGCCGGAGGTGTCTGCGTCGTCTCCCTCCGCGGGCGGAGGCGGGGGCGCTGCGACGGGCGGTGGCGGCGGTGGTGCTGCGGCTGCGGGCAACGCGCTCGCCACGTACACGCGGGACCTCACGGCGGCGGCCCTGAAGGATCGCTTCGATCCCATCGTGGGGCGCGATGGAGAGCTGCGGCGGCTGCTCCAGGTGATCGCGCGGCGGCAGAAGAACAACCCCGTGCTCGTGGGCGAGGCGGGCGTGGGCAAGCGCGCGATTGTGTATGCGCTCGCGGCCAGGCTCTCGCAGGGCGATGTGCCCGCGCTGCTCAAGAAGAAGCGGCTGTTGCAGCTCGATCAGGGCGCGCTCATGGCGGGCGCGAAGCTCCGTGGTGAGATGGAGGAGCGGCTGCGCGGCGTGCTCCAGGCGGCGCGCGATGCCGAAGGGGAGGTGATCCTCTTCGTCGATGAGCTCCACACGCTGTTCGGCAATGGGAACGGCGGGAGCGGCCCGGCGGATCTGCTCAAGCCCGCGCTCCAACGCGGCGAGGTGCAGCTCATCGGCACCATCACCCCCGCGGAGTACAAGAAGAACATCGAGAAGGATCAGACCCTCTCGCGGCTCTTTGCGGCCATCGCCGTCGAGGCCCCCGACGAGCAGGAGGCCATCGCGATGTGTCGCGGCATCGTGGAGCGCTACGAGGTGCACCATGGTGTGCGCATCAGTGATCCCGCGGTGGTGGCGGCGGTGAAGCTCGGCGCGCGGTACCTCCAGGGCCGCGAGCTGCCCGACAAGGCCATCGACCTCATCGACGAGGCCGCGGCGCAGTGCAGGCTGTCGCTCGATGGCGGTCCGTCGGAGCTCGACTCGCTCGCGCGGCGCATGAGCGCGCTCGAAGCGCAGCATCGGTCGCTCGTCGATGAAGATGACTTCGCCTCCGTCGAGGTGCGCGGCAAGGTCGAGAAGGAGCTCGTCGAGGTGCGCGCGCGGTACAACGAGCTGCGTCCGCGGTGGGATCGGCAGCGCGATGCGATCGCCGCGGTGCGGGCCGCGAAGGAGCGGCTCCTCGTGCTGCGGGGCGAGCGCGACAAGGCCGTGCGCGCGGGGGATACGTCGGCGGCCAGCAGGCTCGCGAACGATGAGCTCCCGAAGGCCGAGCAGGCGCTCCTCGCGGCGGAGAAGCTCCTCGGCGAGCAGGGGCCGCTGCTGCTCAAGATGCACGTCGACGAAGAGGGCGTCGCGCGGGTCATCGAGCAGTGGACCGGCGTTCCTGTGAGCAAGATGCTCGAGAGCGAGACCGAGAAGCTCCTGCGCATGGAGGATCACCTCGCGGGGCGCGTGGTCGGGCAGGACAACGCCGTGAAGGCCATCGCCAAGGCCGTGCGGCGGTCGCGCGTGGGGCTCCGTGATCCGGGGCGTCCCATCGGGAGCTTTCTGTTTCTCGGTCCCACGGGCGTGGGCAAGACCGAGCTCGCGAAGGCCCTCGCGGAGTTTCTCTTCGACGACGAGGCCGCCCTCGTGCGCCTCGACATGAGCGAGTTCATGGAGAAGGGCTCCGTGTGGCGGCTCATCGGCTCGCCCACGGGCTACGTCGACTCGGAGTCGGGCGGCATGCTCACGGAGGCCATTCGCCGAAGGCCCTTCAGCGTGGTGCTCTTCGACGAGATCGAGAAGGCCCACGGCGACACGTTCAACATTCTTCTTCAGGTGCTCGATGACGGACGGCTCAGCGACAACCGCGGGCAGCTCGCCAACTTCTCGAACACCGTGATCATCATGACCAGCAACGTCGGGGCGCCGCGCATTCTCGAAGCCGCCGAGGAGGGCGTCTCCGACGACGACCTGCGCGACGAGGTGCAGGACGAGCTCAAGAAGCACTTCCGCCCCGAGTTTCTCAACCGCATCGACGACGTGTGCATCTTCGATCGGCTCAGCAAGGTCTCGCTCCGCGGCATCGTCGACATCCAGCTCAAGCGCCTCGGCAAGCTCCTCGCCGAGAACCGCGTGAAGCTCGATGTGACCCCCGGCGCGCGCGACCTGCTCACCGACCTCGGGTACGAGCCCGCGTTCGGCGCGCGTCCGTTGAAGCGCGTGATCCTCAAGCAGCTTCAAGATCCGCTCTCCGAAGAGCTGCTCCGCGGCGGCTACAAGCACGACGACACCGTGCGCGTCGACGTGGGCGGCGAGGGCTTCGCCTTCACGAAGGTGTCGTAGTGCGCGCTGTGTGGCTCGTTGTGCTCGCCGTGCCCGCGTGCGCCGATGCGTGGGCGCAGCCGCGTCCGGGCCTCGATGCGGGCGTGCGGCGCGATGCGGGCGCCGTGCGCGATGCGGGCGCTCCGAGGGCGCGGCGCGATGCGGGTGCCGTGCGTGATGCGGGCGTGCGCGATGCGTCGGTGGCGC
>CAMFHP010000053.1 GCA_945952225.1 uncultured Myxococcaceae bacterium | reverse complement strand
CCCGCCTCTCGGCACCCGTTTCTCGGCACCCGCCTCTCGGCGCCCGCTTCTCGGCACCCGCTACCGCGCGCGCATCTGCGTGAGCAGCGCGCCCACGTCGTGCGTCGCGTCTTCGCGCAGGAACGACCCGGGCACGAACATCCACCGCCCATTCGTGTGGTCGGCTGCTTCGATCCACGCGCCCCACATCTGCGCGCCGACGGGCATCTCGTCGACGGCGCCCGCGAACATCCACTCCGCGGGGAGCCCGTCGTAGCCGCGCGACAGCGACGTGTTGCGGCACTGCACCCACGACACGCCGCCGCCGTGCGGGCCCGTTCCATCGCGTCGGGCGACCACCGTGAAGCGTGCCCATCGCACCTCGCCGGAGCGCATCACGTCGACCACGTCGGGCGTCGCCGTGAGCACGTACACCGACTCGTCGACCGCAGGGAGCGGGTTGCGCGAGTCGAACACGCGCGGGTCGACGGCCAGGGGGGCCGTCCACGGGCGCGGTGCGCGGAGCCACTGCATCACCTCGTCGGCGCGCTCGGCGGACACCACGACGGTGGCTTCGGTGCGGGCCGCGGGGCCTGCGGCGATCCACGGGGTGCGCGGGTCGAGGTGCGCGGCCGGGGACGCATAGCAGTCGTTGACGTGGGTCACGAGCGCCGCCGAGTCCGGGGCCTGCGCGAGGCCCGGCACGATCGAGCGCGACCGGAGCGGGAGGGCGCCCGTGGCGATGGGCACAGGCCCGGTGCCGCGGAGCCAGCGACCGGGCACGATCGCGTAGCCCGTCACCCCGCAGTTCTGGATCACCTCGGCGAAGACGTGCGGCGAGCCTTCGACCACGACGGGGGCGCGGTAGAAGCTCCACGCGAGGCGCATGCGCGCGAGGTCGGCGTCGATGGAGGGGCGCGTTCGCGTCGAGGGGTCTCGGGCCTGCGCGAAGGCCGCGTCCGTGCGCTCCGCGAGCGACGGCGGAACGTACTGACACGACGCGGGCGCGTGCGGAGCGACCGCAGGGCGCGTGGGCTGGGCCGCGACGGAGGCAGCCCCGAGGGTGAGGGCGACGGTGAGGGGGAGGGAGCGGGCGTGGCGCATGGGAAGCGCTCCCGACGTGCGATGCCCCCGCCGCGGTCTCGACGGTCAGAGCATCGCGAGCTCGCGGCGCACGAACTCTTCGATGCGTCCTCGGAACGGCCGCGCGAAGAAGGGCAGATCGAGCTCGACGCGCACGCTGTCGTCGCCGAGGGTGATCGAGCCGGTGCCGCCCTGGTAGCTCCCGCGCACCACGCGCTCGCCCTCCCAGCGGAAGTGCTTCGCGAGGTCGAGGTGCGGATACTTCGCGGCCCAGTGATCGAGGCGCGTCTGCGCGTGGGCCTTGAGGTCTGCGAGGGAGCGCCGATGGGGCTGCGAGAGTTCGAACTTCACGGGCTGCGAGCGGTACGGCACGGGCGCGGTGTGGGCGAGTTTTTCGCGGCCCGCCTACGGTGCTTGCGATTGCGCGTCGCACCGTGATACCTCCGCGGGCCTATGGCCGCCGTCTCCCTGCGTACGTACGTCTTCCTCGACAGCCTGCAGCCGCAGCTCGCGTCGTTCATCGGCAAGACGGCGCGCGGGTTCCTCCCGATCCCGTCGATGGCCTCGCTCTGGATCGAGATCGCGCCGGGCATGGCGATCAACCGGGTCACCGACCTCGCCCTCAAGGCCAGCAAGGTGCAGCCCGCGGTGCAGGTGGTCGAGCGCGCCTACGGGCTCCTCGAAGTGCACCACGACGACAAGGGTCAGGTCGTCGACGCCGGCGAGGCCATTCTCGACGCGCTGGAGCTCAAGGAGCACGACCGCCTCGCGCCCAACATGCCGACGAACCAGGTGATTCGCGGCATCGAGCCCTACCAGGCCCAGATCATCAACAAGAACTCGCAGGGCATGATGATCCTGCCGGGCGAGTCGCTGCTGATCCTCGAGACCGACCCCGCGGGCTACATCGTGCTCGCCGCGAACGAGGCCGAGAAGGCCGCGAACGTGAAGCTGGTGCACATCCAGCCGTACGGGGCCTTCGGGCGCCTGTACCTCTCGGGTCCCGAGGCCGAGATCGACGCGGCGGCCAGTGCGGCCCGCGCGGCGCTGGCCTCGGTGCAGGGGCGCAAGCAGGAGACGAAGCTCGATCGCTGACAGCGCCCGTTGCGCTGCACCCACTCAACCAACCATCAAGAGCTTTTCTGCGCGGTGACGCCGCGCCCACAGGACGAAGGGACACGCCATGAGCGACGCGCTGGGGATCATCGAGACGAAGGGCTTCGCGGCGGCCGTGCAGGCTGCGGACGCGATGGTGAAGGCCGCGAGGGTGCAACTCGTGGGCTACGAGAAGGTCGGCGGGGGGTTCACCTCGGTGATCGTGCGCGGCGACGTCGCGGCGGTGAAGGCCGCCACGGAGGCCGGTCAGCGTGAGGCCGAGCGCATCGGCGAGATGGTGAGCACGCTCATCATTCCGCGCCCGCACGCGAACATCGACGAGGTGCTCCCCCTCGGTCGCGGCCCGGGAAGCAAGAAGCCCGCGGGCGATCACTGAGCGGAGACGCCGCCCGATGCTGATCTGCAAGGTCACCGGCACGCTCGTCGCGACGCGCAAGGAGCCCACCCTCGACGGGTTGAAGCTCCTCGTGGTGCGACCCTGCGACGTGAAGGGCGAGCCCACGGGCGCGGCCCTCATCGCCGCCGACGCGGTGGGCGCAGGCCAGGGCGAGGTGGTGCTCATCGCGCAGGGCAGCTCCGCGCGGCAGACCACCGCCACGAAGGATCGCCCCGTCGACGCCGTGGTGATGGCCATCGTCGACACCCTCGCGGTGCACGGCGACGTCACGTTCACCAAGGACGCCTGAGGGCGTCATCTCCTCCCCCGTGCGCGCGCCACGGAGCGCCGCGCTCCCTCCCTCGAAGCCCCTCGCACCCGCAGCGCGTCGTTGACACTCGCGACGCGCCCCGCGTACCGTCGTCGCGCAAAATGCCCTTGGAACGCAGAGGAATTTCGAGGCGGCGGCTGCTCCCGACGGCGCTCCTCGCGGCGGCCCTGATGCCCCGCGCGGCGCTCGCCCAATCGACGGGAGACGCGCCCGGTCGCGACCGCACGTTCATGCTCGCGGAGTCCGCGCGCTACGTCGACGTGGTCGACTCGTTCGACGCGGGGAGCACGTTCAGCTTCCGCCTCGGCGCGGGCTACCTCTACACGCACCGCACGGCCACCATCGAGCGCGAGCTGCGCACGAGCGACCCGATGACGGGGCAGGGCACCGTGCAGTTCGGCCGCGTGGGCGACTACGTCGAGAACACCCACACCTTTCTGGTGAACGGCCAGATCGGGCTCTACCACGACCTCGCGCTCACCTTCGGCGTGCCCATCGTGCTGTCGAACACGCGCGAGATCCGCTCGCTCTCCGACGCGGGGCCCCTCGAAGGCAACGCGCTCACCCGCGATGGATGGTCGCAGAACGGCCAGCCCACCTCGCTCTTCAACACGCCCTTCTCGTCGCCCACGCGCTCGGGCATCGACCAGCTCCGCGTGGGCCTCGCGTGGTCGATCCTGAGCCAGCATCGCAGCCGCGCGAACCCCACGTGGACGGTGCGCTTCGAATGGCGTCCGCCCGTGGGCAGCGACCTCCACGCGTGCAGCGCGTCGCCGCAGCCCGGCGCGGTGGCGTGTCCGGCGCCGTCGAGCGTGCCGTCGCAGCCGCCCGCGGGCACCACGAACGCCACCACGGCGGCCACGCGGCCCACGTCGGCGGGCGGTCCGGGCATCTCGCGCGGGCTCCACGGGATCTTCTTCCAGACCGCGCTCTCGCGGCGTTTCGGCTTCGTCGAGCCCTACGCGTCCCTCGACATGCTCGCGGAGTTTCCGAGCCGCGACACGCCCTTCCGCTACCTCGACACGCCCTACGGTCAGCTCGCGAACTTTCCGCCGCTCCAGGCCTCGTTCGTGGTCGGCGCGGAGATCATCCCCTGGGAGAACCGCGAGACCTGGCAGCGCCTCGTGATCGACCTCCGCGCGCGCGGCACGTACCGCTCCCAGGGCCGCGACTACTCCCCGCTCTACGACGCCCTCGGGAGCTCTTCGAGCCGCCCGCTCAACGCGCCGGGGTGCCCCTCGAACGTGCGCAACCCCGACGGGTCGTGTCAGCCCGGTCGCGAGGTCTACTTCGACGGACTCACCACCGTGCAGTCGTACATGGCCTTCGCGGGGCAGCTCACGGTGGGCATCCAGCCCACGAAGGCCGTGCGCATCGACCTCGGCGCGGGCCTCACCTGGGTGGCGCCGCATCTCATCACCGCGACCGACGCGTGCAACCCCGGCGAGACCGTGCCCGCGGAGCATCCCGAGTGGCGCGGCGGCTGCGTGAACGACAGCGCGCCCGACCCCACGCACCGCGCGGTGATCGACCAGGCCGGCGGGCGCTTTCGCACGAACAACGAAGTGCTCTTCGACTTCAGCGCCGCGGTGACCTTCACCCCGCGCTTCTTCTGACCGACGGGGGGCCTCGCGATGCGTTCGCGCGGCGCCGTCTCTCCCGTCGTCGTCACCCTCGCGGCGCTCTCGCTCGCACCGTTCACGGCCCTCGCGCAGCCCGTCACCGCGCCCCGTGACGAAGACGCGCCGCGCGCGCCCGAGACCCCCGCGGGCGGTGCGGGCGAGGCCACGGTGCGCGCCCGCGCGCCCTCGCGTGAACCGTGGCGCAGGGAGCTTCGCGTCGACGAGCTGCGCACGATGGCAGGCACGCGGGGCGACGCGCTGCTCGCGGTGCAGAACCTCCCGGGCGTGGGGAGGGCCGCGTTCGGGCAGGGCGCGTTCATCGTGCGAGGGAGCGATCCCGACGACACGCTCGTGACGCTTGAAGCACAGCCCATCGCGCTGCCGTTCCATTTCTACGGCCTCGCGACGACGGTGGCGACGGACCTCGTGGAGCGCGTGGAGTACGTGCCCGGCAACTTCTCCGCGCGCTGGGGGAGGGCCGCGGGCGGCGTCGTGAACGTGACCCTCCGCGCGCCGCCGAGAGACCGCGCACACGCCGCCGTCGACGTCGACGTGATCGACGCGGGCGTGGTGGCCACCGTGCCCCTCTCGCGCCGCGTGACCGTGATGGCCGGCGCGCGCAGGAGCTACGTCGACGCGCTCCTCGCGGCCTTCGCCGCCGACGCCGCGGGCGCCTCGTTCACGCGCCTGCCCGTCTACTGGGACTACCAGCTCGCCGTCGACGCCGACGTCACCGCGCGCGACCACGTGCGCGTGCTCGCCGCGGGCAGCGACGACGCGCTCACGCTCAACGTGTCCTCGCCGTCGCCCGAGTATCCCGACGCGACGATCTCGTACGGAACACACCTCGCGTGGCACGGACTTCAAGCCCGCTGGCGTCACCGCTTCGCGCCCGGCGTGGAGCACACGCTCGCGCCCTCGGTCACGTACCGCACCTCCGACGTCGCGCTGGGCCCCGACATCCGCTACGCGATCGAGGGCGTCACGGTCTCGCTGCGCGACGAGCTCGACGCGCGGCTCTCGTCGCACGCGCGGCTCTACGCGGGCGTCGACGTGCAGGCGGGCAACTCGATCGCGGCCATCACCGCGCCGCCGCTGAGCGCCAACGGCGTCGACGATGCGCCCGTGCGCGCCTCGCTCGTGCGCTACGCGGCCACCACGACCTTCTTCAACCCCGCCGCCTACGCCGAACTCTCCCTCGACCCCACGCGCGCGCTCCACGTGCTCGCGGGATTGCGCGTCGACGGGTACTCGCGCAACGCGTCGCTCGCGGTCGATCCGCGCGTGTCGGTCACGGTCTCGCCGCTGCGATGGATCACCCTGCGCGCGGCCTTCGGCGCGTACACCACGACGCCGCGCGGGTACACGGTGCTCCCGGGCTTCGGCAACCCCGACCTCGCGCTGGAGCGCTGGCAACACGGCGCCGCGGGCGCGCAGATCACCGCCCTCGACGGCGCGCTGGAGCTCACGCTCGACGGCTTCTACAAGTTCGGCGACCGCACCGCCGCGCCCTCGGATCGGGTGATTCTTCGCGACGGCGCGCTCGTGCCCGAGCGCTTCGCGAGCACGGGCAACGCGCGCATCGCGGGCGCGGAGCTCATGGCCCGGCTGCGTCCCACGAGCACGCCCTTCGCGGCGATGCTCTCGTACACGCTCCAGCGCGCGGAGCGGCGCGACACGGCGCAGGGCGCCTGGTACCTCTCGCCCTGGGATCAGACCCATCTCGTCACGCTCGTGGCGGGCGCGACGCTTCCGCGCGGATGGCAGGTGGGCGTGCGCGTGCGGTACTCCACGGGCGCGACGGAGCCGCGGGTGACGGGCGGCCTCTACGACAGCGACCGCGGCGTGACGCTCACCTACGTCGACACGCAGAACCCCGCGCGGCTGCCCGACTTCTTCAGCCTCGACGTGCGCGTTGCGAAGCGCTTCCGCTGGGGCCCCACGGAGTGGGAGCTCATCGCCGAGGTGCTCAACGCCACCAACCACACGAACGTCGAGAGCCGCGTGTACAGCTTCGACCGCCGCACGAGCGTGCCCATCACCGGGCTGCCCATCGTGCCGTCGATCGGCGCGCGCGTCGCGTACTGACGGTGTGATAAGCAACCGGGCCCATGAGTGTGCTCTTTCGCACGTCGGGCACGATGCAGGCGCCCGCGTTCGTGCTGCGTCGCGGGGGCGGCGGTCTCGGTGCCGTGCGCATGCCCGCCACCATCGCGGTGATCGAGCGGCCCGACGGGCTCGTGCTCGTCGACGCGGGCTGGTCGCGGTCGCAGTGCGCGTGGCCCGAGCGCGATCCGGGGCGCGCGAAGACGCTCTTTCTTGGGCTCGATGTGAAGCCCGAAGACGCCATCGCGTCGCAGCTCCTCTCGCTCGGGTACAGCCCCGGCGACGTGAAGCACATCGTCGCGACGCACCTGCACATCGACCACATCGGCGGCGCGGCAGACTTTCCGAAGGCCACGGTGCACTGCGCGGAGACCGAGTGGGCCGCGACGTGGCGGAGAGGGCGTCCGTCGTATGACCCGCGGGCGCTCGACCTGCCGACGGTGCAGCGGTGGTCGTTCACGGGCCCCGCGGCGCTGGGCTTCGGCGCGTCGCACGACCTCTTCGGCGACGGCACCGTGCTGCTCCTCGACGCGCGCGGGCACACCGAGGGATCGACCGCCGTGGCCGTGAAGCTCGCGGGCGAGGGGTGGATGGTGCACGCGGGCGACGCGGCCATGTTCGCCGACGACGTGCGCGACGACGCTTCGAAGCCGCCGAGCCTCTACATGCGCGCGCTGTCGTGGAGCATTCCCGCGCAGCGCGAGACCTACGCGCGCCTCGACGCCGCGGAGCGCGAGCACGGCGCGCGGCTCGTGCCCGCCCACGATTGGGACGTGTACAACGCCCTTCCGCACACGCGCGAAGAGGCCTGGCCCTGCGCGTGGACGCGCGTGAAGAAGCCGAAGCGCTGAGCCCCGGTCACGCCCCGCGGAGGAACGCGACGAGCGCGTCGGCGAGGTCTGCGGGGCGCGTCCAGTGGAGCATGTGGCCCGCGTCGGCGAACACCACGGTGCGCGCGTGGGGATAGCGCAGCGCGCGGTCGGTGTAGGCGTGCCACTCGGCGGGATCGCGCCCCCACACGTGGAGCACGGGGCACACGATGCGGGCGATGTACGCTTCGAATCCCTCGGCGTCGAAGCGGTTCGGCGAGGTCGTCTGGTGCAGCGGGTCGAAGCGGAACTCCCACGCGCCGTCGACCTCACGGAGCGCCCACGGCGCCACGGTGCGCAGCGTCTCGTCGGGCACGTCGGGGTTCGAGAGCTTCATGCGCGCCACGGCCTCGTCGAGGGAGGCCACGCGCCGGGGCCTTCGCGCGCGGTGTTTCGCGAGCCCTTCGAGCCAGCGCGCCGTGCGGTCGGGCGCCACCTCGGCGGGCATCGCGGGCGGCCCCACACCTTCGAGCAGCGCGAGGGAGCGAACGCGCTCGGGCAGCGCGCCCGCGAGCATCGTGGCGACCGATCCGCCCATGGAGTGCGCCACGACGTGGGGGCGCTCGATGGCGAGCGCGTCGAGGATCGCGACCACGTCGGCGACGTAGTCCGCGAAGTGGTAGTAGCTCCCCGGCGGGGCGCGGTCGGTGTCGCCGTGACCCCTGAAATCCGGGGCGATCACGCGATGGCCCGCGTCGCCGAGGCGGTCGATGACGGCGGTGAAGCTCCGCGCGAGGTCGAGGTATCCGTGGAGCAGCAGCACGGTGTCACCGCCGCGTCCCGGGTGTTCGAGCACGTGGTGGGTGAGGCCGTTGGCCGTGATGCGATGCGAGACGATCATGCCGAGGGGATCGTGCGCAGGGGCGAGAGGGCCGCGATGGCGTGGCGGGTGTTTCCGCGCACGACGAGGTCGCGCACGATCTCGGCGGTCACGGGGCCGAGAAGAATGCCGCTGCGGTGGTGTCCCGTCGCGACCACGAGGCCCTCGATGCCGCGCGTGCCCACGAGCGCGACCTTGTCGTCGGTGAACGGTCGGAAGTTCGACCAGGTGCGCGCCACGGTGGCTTCTCCGAGCGAGGGCACCGTGCGCGTCGCGACGGCGAGCACCTTCGCGAGCCCGTCGGCGGTGACCCCGCGGCGGTAGCCCACGAACTCCAGCGTCGAGCCCGCCACGACGCGTCCGTCGGCGCGCGGAACCACATAGCCACCGTTCGCGAAGACCACACCGCGGAGCGGCGGCACGGAGGTCTCGAACTCGACGATCTGCCCGCGCGCGGGACGCACGCTCGCGGGGTTGCCGAGTCCCTGCTCGACGAGGCCGCTCCACGCGCCCGCGGCGAGCACCACGGCGTCGCCTTCGACCGCGCCGTCGTCGGTGTCGACGCCCACGGCGCGTCCGTGTTCAAGCAGCACGCGGCGCGCGGTCACACCGCTGCGAAAGGTCACACCCGCACGCGCGGCCGCCGTCACGATGGCCTTCACGAGCCGCGCGGGGTCGACGCACGCGTCTTCAGGGAACCACACGCCGCGTTCGAATCCCGCGGCGAGGCCGGGCTCCTTCGCGCGGAGGCCCTTCGCGTCGAGCACCTCGACGGAGAGCCCGCGCGCGGTCTGCCACGCGTGCTTCGCCACGAGCGCGTCGGCCTCGGCGCCGCGGGCCACATCGAGCACGCCGTGGCGTTCGAAGCCCACGTCGACGCCCGTGCGCCCGCGCAGCTCGTCGGCGAGCGAGGCGTGGAGCGCGCGGCTCTCCATCGCGAGGTCGAAGAGCGCACCGGGCCCCGTCGCTTCCGATTGCGCCGCGAGGATGCCCGCCGCGTGGCTCGATGCTTCGGCACCGGGCGCGGTGCGTTCGAGCACCTGCACGTCGCAGCCCGCGTCGGCGAGGCGCAGCGCGATGAGCGAACCCACAATTCCGCCGCCGATCACGACGACGCGGGCGGTGCGAGACGACATGAGGTCCTCCGTTGCGTTCGGGCCGCCGCGAACCTACATCTGCAGCCCGTTACGCATCTTGTACAAGCAACGCCGCGCGAGAGGCGCGGAAGAATCTGCGCCGCTTCGTTGTGCGCACCGCACGGCACCCGGACCCCCGCGCCGTGCATCACAGTGGTCGGAACGAACGAGCGCAGAGCCGGACGACGCGCCCGCGGCGTCGCACGACGGAGAGTGAACGCAATGACCCAGACCGCATCGATCCAGAGCGCGCGCCACCAGTTGATCGTCGAAGCCACGGCGCCGCTGCCGACGCGCCACGGTCACTTCACGGTGACGGTCTTTCGCTACACCGACGACCCCACGAAGGAGCACGTCGCCATCGTCGCAGGCGACGTCGCGGGCATGAACGACGTGCCCGTGCGCCTCCACTCCGAGTGCCTCACGAGCGAGGTGCTCGGGTCGCTCAAGTGCGACTGCAACGAGCAGCTCGAACACGCGATGCGCGTCATCGCCGACGAGGGCTGCGGCGTGGTGCTCTACCTCCGTCAGGAGGGCCGCGGCATCGGCCTCGCCAACAAGATCCGCGCGTACGCGCTCCAGGCCCGCGGGGTCGACACCGTCGACGCGAACCGCCAGCTCGGTCTGCCCGACGACACGCGCAGCTACGAGGGCTCGGCGGCGATGCTGCGCCACCTCGGCGTGCGCTCGATCCGCCTCATGACCAACAACCCCGAGAAGGTCGCCGCGATGCGCGCGCTCGGCGTCGACGTGCGCGAGCGTGTGCCCGTGCTCATCCGCCCCAACGAGTACTCGCAGGGCTACCTCGAAGCGAAGCGCGTTCGCATGAACCACTCGCTCCCGCGCTGGATGGACGGCTTCGACGCGGAGTGATCGCGCGCCGCGAAGTGCGCGCACAGAGAGGCCCTCGCGATCGACTCGCGGGGGCCTTTCTCGTTGGTGGAGCGCGAAGGGTGGGACCGTGCGCGGCGGGGCTCAGCGGCCCATGCGCACGAGGTGTCCGGGGCGCGCGTCGGTGAGCGTGTCGCGGTCGACGATCTGCGTGCCCGCGACGAAGGTGGCGACGTAGCCCGAGGCGTCTTGCACCAGGCGACGTCCGCCCGCAGGGAGGTCGCGGGCCATGCGCGGGCGGTGGAGCGCGAGGCGCGCGGGGTCGATGACGTTGAGGTCGGCGCGCATGCCGACTTCGAGGGTTCCGCGGTCGGCGAGGCCGATGAAGCGGGCCGTGTCGCGGGCGAGCTTCTGCACCACGAGCTCGGGCGAGAGGCGGTCGTTCGCGCGGTCGCGGACCCAGTGCATGAGCGCGAAGGTGGCGTAGCTCGCGTCGCAGACCGTGCCCACGTGGGCGCCGCCGTCGCTGAGTCCGATGAGCGCGCTCGGGTGCGTGAGCATGGTGCGCACGTTGTCGAGCGAGAACTCGGTGTAGTTGTAGAGCGGGAAGTACAAGAGCTCGCGGCCGTCGTGTTCGAGGAGCGCGTCGTAGACCACGTCGAGCGCGCCGCGTCCCGTGGCCTGGGCTTCGGCGTAGAGCGACTGCTCCACCGAGGGCTCGTACGCGGGGCGCTCGCCGAGACGAAAGAGCCGCAGCGCGACCATCTCGATGCGCGCGAGGAGCATGTCGGCGAGGGGAGGAATGGGGCTCCCATCGCCCGCGACCTTCTCGCTGGTCTCGGTGAGGAGCTGTGCCTTGAACGCGGGGGCGCGCATCGCCGCCACGCGCTCGGCGAGGGGCAGGTGCGCGATGCGCTTGTAGCTCGGGAATCCCATGAACGGATGGAAGGTCGCTTCGAGCCCGAGGAGCACGCCGATGGCCCGCGGCGCCGCCTGCACGCGCATCGGAACACCGCGGTGGTTCGCGGCCTCGACGCGCGCGAGGATGCGCCGCCACTGGTCGGGCTCCATGTCGCGCTGCATGAGCGAGACGGAGACCGGGTGACCGTGCGCGCCCGCGGCCATCGACTCGATGAGGTCGAACTCGCGGTCGAAGTGTTCGGGGCCTCTGGCCATGTCGAAATCGCTCACGGCCTGGAGCACGCCGTGGGCGATGCCCTCGAACGCGCCCGCGATGCCCGCGAGCTCGCGCGCGTCGGTCTCCGAGGCGGGCGTGGCGTCGCCGTTGGCCGCGCGGTGGTTGTCGGAGCGGCCCGTCGAGAAGCCCGCTGCGCCCGCGCGCAGGGCCTCGTGCACGAGCGCGCGCATCGCGGCGATGTCGTCGTCGGTGGCCGCGGCGCCCGCGATGGCCCGGTCGCCCATCACGTAGACCCGCAGCGCGTCGTGGGGAATCTGCGTGAGCACGTCGATGGTGCGGGGCATCGCGGCGAGGGCGTCCATGTACTGGGGAAAGCTCTCCCAGCGCCAACGGATGCCCTCGGCGAGCGCGCTGCCGGGAATGTCTTCGACGCCTTCCATCAGTGCGATGAGCCGCGCGCGGTCGGTCTCACGCACCGGCGCGAAGCCCACGCCGCAGTTGCCGATCACACAGGTCGTGACCCCGTGCATCGCCGAGGGCGAGAGGGTCTCGTCCCACGACACCTGGCCGTCGTAGTGCGTGTGGATGTCGACGAAGCCCGGCGTCACCCAGAGCCCCGTGGCGTCGAGGGTGCGCGCTGCGTCTTCGGGGCACGCGCCCACGGCGACGATGCGCCCGTCGCGCACTGCCACGTCGGCGATGCGGGGCGCCGCGCCGGTGCCATCGAGAAGGGTTCCGCCCGTGATCTTGAGGTCGTAGGTCATCGCGGTCGGTGACGCTAACACCACCCGCGCGCGCATCGGGAATGGGCCTCGCGCACCGCGGTCTTGCGTTGACACGGCTCCGCGCGCTGCACGACGATGCGCCGCCCTGCGGGTGTGAGGCTCAATGGCATCGGTCGAGACCAGCTCCGAAGAACGCGTCGTGCCGTCGGCCGCGCTCGCCCCCGGCGAGGCGGAGGCGCTGCTCGAACGTGTGGCCGCGGGCGACCGTGCCGCCGTGATGGCGCTCTACGACACGCTCGGCGCGCTGCTCCTCGCGGTGGCGCTGCGGGTCACCGGGAGCCGCACCGAGGCCGAAGACATCGTGCAGGAGGTCTTCGCGCGTGCCTGGCGTGAGGCGGGCACCTTCGACCGCACGCGAGGCACGGCCATGGCCTGGCTGGTGACCCTCACGCGCAACCGCGCCATCGACGTGGTGCGCGCGCGCAGCCGCCGCGGACGCCACGAAGAGTCGCACACCCGCGAGGAGGCCGTGCTCGTCGAGGCGCCCAGTTCGCCCGAGGGCGCCGTCGTCGACGCCGAGCGCGCCGAGGCCGTGCGCGCGGCCCTCGACACGCTGCGACCGGAGCAGCGCGAGGTGCTCGAACTGGCCTACTTCAGCGGGCTCTCGCACTCCGAGATCGCCGAGCGTCTCGACCAGCCCCTCGGCACCGTGAAGACGCGCATCGCGCAGTCGGTGAAGCGCCTCCGCGAGGCCCTCGCGCGCTTCGGGTGAGGGGGCTTCGCACCCAAGGGGCGGGCGCGTCGCGCGGTCTCGACGGTTTCGTTCTCACGTTCGCACTGCAAGAGGGAGTCAGGGCCATGGATCGTCGGTACGTCTCGCGCGCCCCGGTGGCCGCGCTGTGCGCTGCGCTCGCGTTCTCGTCGCTCACGCCGCGCGCGGCCGACGCGTTCTGCGGCTTCTACGTGTCGGGGTCGAGCGAGCAGCTTTCGAACCCCGCCACGCGCGTGGCCCTGATGCGCGAGGGCACGCGCACCGTGCTCTCGATGAGCAACGACTACAACGGCCCCGCGCAGGACTTCGCCATGGTGGTGCCCGTGCCCATCGTGTTGCAGCGCGAGAACGTGCGCACGCTGCCCCACGACGTGTTCACGCACCTCGAAGGGCTCACGGCCCCGCGGCTCGTGGAGTACTGGGAAGAAGACCCCTGCGCGACGCCCGTGGTCGAGGCCGTGCCCGCGCCGTCGGCGATGCCGCTCGGAGGCATGGCCGTGCAGCGTTCGCGGGGCGCGCGCGAAGACCTCGGCGTGCGCATCGAGGCGCAGTTCACCGTCGGCGAGTACGAGGTCGTGGTGCTCTCGGCCACGCAGTCGACGGGGCTCGAAACGTGGCTGCGGCTGAACCACTACAACATCCCGCAGGGGGCCGCGCAGTACCTCGCGCCGTACGTGCGCGAGCAGTGGAAGTTCTTCGTCGCCAAGGTCGACATCGAGCGCGCGGAGCGCCGTCCGTCGGGCGGTGTGCGTCTGTCTCCGTTGCGCTTCCACTACGACGCGCAGGACTTCCGTCTGCCCGTGCGCCTCGGGCTCATGAACGCGACGGGCGCGCAGGATCTCATCGTCTACATCCTCCACCCCTCGTCGCGCTTCGAGGTGGCCAACTACACCAACGCCTTCGTGCCCACGAACCTCGACGTGGCCGAGAGCGCGCGCGACCGCTTCGGCGAGCTCTACGCCCGCCTCTTCGACTACACCCTCGACCAGGCCGGCGGCCGCGCCGTGGTCACCGAATACGCGTGGGGAACGAGCTCCTGCGACCCGTGCCCGACGCCGCCCCTCGCGCAGAGCGACCTCGCCACGCTCGGCGCCGACGTGCTCGGCGCGGGACGCCCCGGCTTCGACCGCAGCTACCACGTCTACAACATGACCGTGACGCGCATGCACACGCGCTACGACCGCGCCACGCTCACCGAAGACCTCATCTTTCGCGAGGCGCCGGCCATCGTGGGCGGACGCGAGGCCGTGACCGACGCGAACGGTCGCCTCGAACAGGGCGCGCGTCCCTCGGAGTGGGGCGGCAACAACTTTCAAGCCCGCTACGCGATCCGTCACCCGTGGCGCGGCCCCATCGCCTGCGCCCATCCGGTGCGCGGTCGCTGGGGTGGTCCTCCCAACGGCGCGGCCCCGCCCGCGGCCACGGCGCGCGACCTCGCCGAGGTGCCCCGCGGTCGCGTGCGCCTCGCCTCCATGGTGCGCTCGCCCATTCCCCCGGTGACCCTCCGCGGCGCCGCGGGAAGCGCCCCTGCGCCCACCCCGTCGATCCCTCCGACGCCGCCTCCCGTGGTGGCCCCGCTGCCCCGCAACACGCCCGTGAACAGCCTCCCGCCGGGCTTCACGCGCCCCGCGGCGCCCACCCGTCGCAAGGCCGACGCTGCGGCTCCGACGCCCGCGAAGCCAGGCCTCCGCGCCCTCCTCTCCGCGGTCACCGCGGCGGTGTTTGGCACCGTCGTGTGGCGCCGTCGATCGCGCTAGCCGCGACCCCTTCGAAGCGCCCTTCGCGCCGCAGAAATCGCGCGGTGACATCTCCCCGGCGCGTGGGTATACACCCGGCCGCCTGCGCTGCGCTGCGTCGTTGCAGCGCCCCTCTGCGCACGCGACGAGAAGGAGTCGCTCGACATGAACCAACCCATTCGAAAGGTCGCCGTGCTGGGCGCGGGCGTGATGGGCGCCGGCATCGCGGCGCACCTGGCCAACGCCGGCGTCGAGGTCGTGCTGCTCGACATCGTGCCGCCGAACCTCACCGAGGCCGAGAAGTCCGATCCCGCCGCGCGCAACCGCTTCTCCGCGGGCGGTCTCGAGAAGGCGCTGAAGGCGCGTCCGGCGGCGTTCTTCCACCCGTCGCGGGCGCAGCTCGTGTCGGTGGGCAACTTCGACGACGACCTCGCGAAGGTCTCGGGCTGTGACCTCATCATCGAGGCCGTGGTCGAGAACCTCGCGATCAAGCAGGCGCTCTTCGAGAAGCTCGACCGGCTCACCACCGACCGCACGCTCGTGGCGTCGAACACCTCGGGCCTGCGCATCGCCGCGATGGTCGAGGGCCGCTCCGAGAGCTTCCGCCAGCGGTTCATGGTGATCCACTTCTTCAACCCGCCGCGCTACATGAAGCTCCTCGAGCTCGTGCCCGGCGCCGAGACCTCGCCCGCCGCGTTCGAGCGCGTGAAGCGCTTCTCGGCCGACGTGCTGGGCAAGGGCGTGGTCGTCGCGAAGGACACCACGAACTTCATCGGCAACCGCATCGGCGCGTACGCCATGATGGCGACGATCCACCAGATGCTCGCCGACGGACTCCTCCCCGAAGACGTCGACGCGATCGTGGGAACGCCCATGGGCCGCCCGAAGAGCGCGGCCTTCCGCACGGCCGACATGGTGGGCCTCGACACCTTCGTGCACGTCGCGAACAACTGCTACACGTCGCTCACCGCCGACGAGGACCGCGACACCTTCAAGGTGCCCGACTACATCCTTCGCATGGTCGAGCGGAAGCAGCTCGGCGACAAGACGAAGGGCGGCTTCTACAAGAAGTCCGAGGGCGGTCTTCTCACGCTCGACCCGACCACGGGCGACTACCGCGAGAAGCGCACGAACCCCGAAATCAGCAAGTTCATCAAGTCGCTGCGTGACGTCGAAGAGGTCGAGGAGCGGCTCCGTCGTCTCATCGCGAACCCCGGTCCCGCAGGGCAGTTCGCGTGGAAGGTCGTCTCGAAGGCGCTCGCGTACAGCGCGCGTCGCGTGGGCGAGATCAGCGACGACGTGGCGGCCATCGATGACGCCATGCGCTGGGGCTACAACTGGGAGCTCGGTCCCTTCGAGACCTGGGACGCGCTCGGCGTGAAGGCCACCGTGGAGCGCATGGTCGCCGACGGCGTGGCGCTGCCCGCCTCGGTGCTCGCGATGGTCGAGAAGGGCGCGACGTCGTTCTACAAGGACGGCAGCGTGTACGACCTCGCGAAGGGCGAGTACGTGCCGCGCGCGACCGATCCGCGCGCGACGCCGTTCCGCACGGTGCGCACGACGAGCAAGCGCGAGGGCGGCGTCGCCCGTGAGCCGCTGTACTCCAACGCCGGCGCGGACCTCTGGTACGTGGGCGAAGAGGTCGTGGCCCTCACGCTCAAGTCGAAGATGAACTCGGTGGACCCCGACGTGATCGAGGCCATCGACCGCGCGGTCGAGATCGCCGAGTCGCAGTTCAAGGGCCTCGTGCTCTTCAACGAGGGCGAGAACTTCTCCGTGGGCGCCAACCTCGCGCTCGTGGCGATGGCCGCGGCGTCGGGGGATTTCGACTCCATCGGCAAGCTCGGACGGGCCTTTCAGGCGGCCAACCAGCGCATGAAGTACGCGCGCGTGCCCGTGGTGGCCGCGCCCTTCGGCATGGCGCTCGGCGGCGGTCTCGAGATGTGCCTCGGCGCCTCCGCGGTGCAGGCCGCGGCGGAGACCTACTCGGGTCTCGTCGAGGTGGGCATGGGGCTCATTCCCGGCGGCGCGGGCACGCTGAACCTGCTCTGGCGCGCGTTCGAGGGGGTGCCCGAGGGCGCGGGCGTCGACCCGTACACGCTGGTCACGCAGGTGTTCAAGAACATCGCCCTCGCCAAGGTCGCCACGAGCGCCGACGAGGCGAAGGAGCTCGGGTTCTTCCGTCGCTCCGACGGCATCACGTTCGACCGCGCGCGGCTGCTCCACGATGCGCGCGCGAAGGTCATCGGGCTCGCGGACTCGGGGTATCACCCGCCCGCGCCGAAGGCCTACAAGCTCCCGGGCGAGAGCGGCATCGCGACGCTCAAGATGATGGTGCTCTCGCTCGTGCAGGGCGGGCAGGCGACGCCGCACGACGCGACCGTGGCCATGCAGCTCGCGAAGGTGCTCTGCGGCGGCATCGACGGCGCCGCGGCGCCGGTCACCGAAGAGAAGCTCCTGGAGCTCGAAGCCGAGGCCTTCCTGTCGCTCTGCGGCGAGCAGAAGACGCAGGAGCGCATGCAGTACTTCCTGATCAACAACAAGCCCCTGCGGAACTGAGAGGAACCTCCCCCATGGCCGACGTCGTCATCGCAGCCGCTGTTCGCAGCGCCGTAGGCCGCGCCCACAAGGGAGCGCTGGCCCAGACCCGTCCCGACGACCTCGCGGGCGCGGTCATCCGTGATCTCCTCGCGCGGGTTCCGCAGCTCAACCCCGCCGAGGTCGACGACCTCGTGCTCGGGTGCGCGATGCCCGAGGGCGAGCAGGGACTCAACATCGCCCGCGTCGTGGGCCTCCTCGGCGGACTGCCCGTCGAGACCTCGGCGCTCACCATCAACCGCTTCTGTTCGAGCGGCCTCCAGGCCATCGCGCAGGCCGCCGAGCGCGTGGGCTTCGGCGGCGCCGACGTCATCGTGGCGGGCGGCGTCGAGTCGATGACCTCGGTGCCCATGACCGGCAACAAGCTCTCGGTCAGCGCCGAGGTGATGGACCGCTTCCCCACGGCCTACACCCCCATGGGCATCACCGCCGAGAACGTGGCGAAGCGCTTCGAAGTCTCGCGCCAGGCGCAGGACGAGTTCGCCGCCCGCAGCCACCAGAAGGCCGCGAAGGCCGTGGCCGAGGGACGCTTCGACGCCGAGATCGCGAAGGTCAAGGCCGTGCGCTACGCGAACCGTGACGGCAAGGTCGTGCGCGACGACTTCGAGTTCTCGCGCGACGAGTTCGTGCGCGCCGACACCACCGCGGAGAAGCTCGGCGCCCTCAAGCCCGTGTTCTCGGCGACGGGCACGGTCACCGCGGGCAACAGCTCGCCCCTCAGCGACGGCGCCGCGGCCGCGCTGGTGATGACCAAGGCGAAGGCCGATGCGCTGGGCATCAAGCCCCTCGGGTACTTCCGGTCGTTCCAGGTGGCGGGCGTCGACCCCGACATCATGGGCATCGGACCGGTGCCCGCGGTGCGCAAGCTGCTCAAGAAGACGGGCCTCACGCTCGCCGACATCGACCTCATCGAGATGAACGAGGCCTTCGCCGCGCAGGCGGTCTACTGCCAGCGCGAGCTCGGCATCCCCGACGAGAAGCTCAACGTGAGCGGCGGCGCCATCGCCCTCGGACACCCCCTCGGGTGCACGGGCGCGAAGCTCACGGCGACGCTGCTCCACGGGCTCCAGCAGCGCGGCGGCCGCTACGGCATCGTGACGATGTGCATCGGCGGCGGCATGGGCGCGGCGGGGCTCTTCGAAGCCATCCGCTGAGCGCTCCCCTCCCTCCCGTTCCCTCTTCGAAATCTCCCTGAAAACAAGCGCTCCCCGGCCCGGCGTGTCGTCGCGCTGGATCGGGGGCGCGCGTCCGCGGTAGAAGCGTCGCTCCGCCGTCGGGAGGCAATGAAGCGCGTGGGACGTGAGATCGAACTGTTGGTGAATCCTGCGGCCGGTGGCGGTCGCGCCGGACGTCTGCTCGGCGACATGACCCGCGAGCTCGCGCGGTCGGGCTTCTCGGTGAACGTGCATCGCACGGCGAGCCGCGCGGGCCTCGTCGACCTCACGCGCAAGCTGGTCTCGGGCGGCGCGCCCATCGTCGGGATGATGGGCGGCGACGGCACGCTCCACGACGTGATCGGTTCGCTGCTCCTCGACGACGGCACGCTGCTCGATGCGTCGAAGACCGTGTTCGCGGCGCTCCCTGCGGGCACGGGCGGCGACCTCGCGGCGCGCACGCTCCACATGCCCACGAACCCCTCGGGCATCGCCGACTGGCTCGCGCGCGCGACGCCCTCTCCCCTCGACGTGGGCCGCCTCGACTACCACACCAACGACGGCGCGCCCGCCCGCAAGCTCTTCGTGAACATCGCGAGCTGCGGCATGAGCGGCCGCGTCGATCAGTACGTCGCGAAGGGACCGAAGTGGCTCACGGGCAAGGCCGCGTACTTCGCCGCCAGCGCCCGCGCCCTCGTGGGGTGGAAGCATCAGCCCGTGCGCGTCGAGGTCGACGGCAAGGTGGTCTTCGACGACCGCGCGCTCACCGTGGCCGTGGCCAACGGAAGGGCCTTCGGCGGCGGCATGTTCGTGTGCCCCCACGCGGCGCCCGACGACGGATTGCTCGACGTGACCGTGCTGGGGAACCTTCCCCTCGTCGAGCTCGCGAACGTGTCGCGCACGCTCTACGACGGCTCGCACCTGGGCTCGAAGAACGTGCACACGGCCCGCGGTCGCGAGGTGAAGATCTTCAGCGACGACGCGGTGCTGCTCGACGTCGACGGCGAGACGCCGGGGCGCATTCCGGGCACGTTCACGGCGCTGCCGGGCCTCGTGCGGCTGCTGCGCGCGTAGCCTCTTCGGAGCGGAGTTCTCGCGATGGCGCGCAAACCCCGACCCCGACGGCTCCGCGTGGGAGACCTGGAGCGCGAGACCGGGCTCACGCGCGATGTGATCCACCACTACGTGCGCCTCGGGCTGCTGCCCGCACCCGAGAAGACCGCCGCCACGGTGGCCTGGTACGACGACCGTCACGTCGCGGCGCTGCTGCGCGTGAAGGCCATGCGCGCCGAGGGGCTCTCGCTGCCCGACATCCAACGGCTGCTCGCGGGCGCCGCGGCACCGCTCGGTCCTCGCGATGTGAAGCGGGCCGCGGCGCTGCTCTCGACGCACGCGCGTCCGCCCGTCGACCGCGCGTCGCTGCCGCCCGCGTCGCGCGCGCTCGCCCAGGCCATGCACCTCCGCGGAGACGCCATCGCGCCTGCGTTCGCAGCCCTCCTCGCCGCCACGGAGCAGGAGCCCCGCGTGCGTGAGGCCCTCACCCGCTGCCTCGACGCGGCGGAACACTTCGCGCGCGTGGCCCACGGCCTCACCGTCGACACGCTCACCCTCGACGGCGCGCCTTCTGCGAAGGCCGCGGAGCGCGTGCGCCTCTTCGCGGGCGTGCTCGACGCGTGGCAGGTGCACCTCACGCAGGCCCACTTCGAAGCGGCCCTCCACGCGGCGCGGCGCGCGTCGACGGAGGCCGCGCGCGCCCACTGGCGTCCGGTGGCTGCGGCCTGGAGCGAAGGCGCCGTGCTGCGCCTCGTGGTGCTCGATCAGTCCATCGCGCGGGGCGGGGCCGACGCTGCGCTTCACGTGGAGCGCGTGCGCCTGCTGCTCGCGACGGGCCCATCGAAGCGCGCGGGCGAGGCGGCGATGCAGGCGCGGGCCGCGGGCGTCGACGAGGCGTGGGTGATGCTGGCGATGGGCGTCGCGGCGCTCGATGGCGACGATCCTGCGGCGGCGCGCGCGCACTGCGAGGCTGCGCTCGCGAGGCGTCCGCGGTGGGGACTCGCGCGGGCGTTTCACGCGGCGGCGGTGCTGTGGGAGGCCGCGAAGGCGGGCGACGGGATGCTCGACGCAGGCGCCGCGGTGGCGACCCTCGACACGGCCCTCGATGACCCCGCCGACGCGCCCGAAGAACGCGCACGCACGGGCCTCGTGCTCGCGCAGACGATGCTCGCCCTGCCCGCCGACGTCGACCGCACGGAGGCCGCCGTGGAGCGCCTCCGCGGGGCCCTCGCGGTCGCGCAGGAGGTGCCCGCCCACGCCCTCGCACGGGGCACCGGCGCGCTGGCCCGCGTCGAGGCCAACGTGTGGCTCACGCTCGGCGACGCGCTCGCCCGCCGTGACGATCTCGCGGGCGCTCGCGAGGCGTGGACGCGCGCCGTCGCCTGGGGCGGAAGCGTCGCCCACGAGGCCCGGGCGAAGCTCCGTGGGGCGCTCGAAGGCGCTGCCGCGAAGGGCGTGTGACCTTTCGTCGCGCGAGGGTGGATTCGCCGTCGCGCCGTCGCGTAGGCTGCGGCCATGAGACGCCAGACCCCTTCCTTCTGTGTGTGGGTGCTGTCGGCGGCGGCGGTCGCGACGGGATGCAGCTTTCCGACGGATGAGTTCCGTACGGGCGACGCTGCGGCCGACGTGCGCGCCGACGCGCAGCCCGATGCGACCCCCGACGTCACGCCCGACGTGACCCCTGACGTGACGCCCGATGTGACCCCCGACGTCACGCCCGATGTCAGCCCCGACGTCACGCCCGACGCGTCCGACGGCGGGAGCTGTACCTCCGCGGCCGACTGCACGGGAGGCCGCCAGTGTTGCGGCGGCGCGTGCGTCGACGTGCAGACCTCGGCGGCGAACTGCGGCGCGTGCGGCACCGTCTGCGACCTCGCCAACGCCACCGCGTCGTGCGCCGCGGGACGCTGCACCGTCATGGCCTGCGAAGACGGCTTCGCCGACTGCGACATGAGCCCGATGAACGGCTGCGAGGTCGACCTCCGCAACGACGCCACGCACTGTGGTTCGTGCACGACCGCGTGCCGCACGACGGCCAACGCCACGGCGGTGTGCGCGGCGCGCGCGTGCGTCACCACCTGCAACGCGGGCTTCGCCGACTGCGACATGAACCCGGCCAACGGCTGCGAGGTGAACCTCGCCACGTCGGCCACGAACTGCGGCGCCTGCAACGCCGCGTGCAGCTCGGGCACGAACGCGACGGCCGCCTGCGCCGCGGGCATGTGCAACGTCACCTGCGCGTCGGGCTTCGGCGACTGCGACGACAACGTGGCCAACGGCTGCGAGGTGAACCTCAACACCACGGCCACGAACTGCGGCGGATGCGGCGTCGTGTGCCGCCTCGCCAACGCCACCGCGGGATGCGCCGCCGGCGCGTGCACCGTCGCGAGCTGCGCGTCGGGCTTCGCGAACTGCGACGGCAGCGCGGCCAACGGATGCGAGACCGCCACCACCGCCGATTCGAACAACTGCGGCGCGTGCGGCAACCGCTGCGCGGCGGGCTCGTTCTGCTCGGGCGGACGCTGCGTGGCCTCGTGCGCCTCGCCCTTCATGCTGTGCAGCGGCGCCTGCGTCGACACCACGACGAGCACGGCGAGCTGCGGCGCGTGCGGACGCGCGTGCGCCCCGGCCAACGCGACGGGCGCCTGCGTGGCGAGCGCGTGCACGGTCGCGAGCTGCACGCCGGGCTTCGGTGACTGCGACAGCACCGTGACCAACGGGTGCGAGCGCAACCTCAACACCGACGTGGCCAACTGCGGCGGCTGCGGCCTTGCGTGCAACCGCACCAACGGCACGGCGTCGTGCGTGGCGGGCGCGTGCGCCATCGCGTGCAACATGGGCTTCGCCAACTGCGACAACGACGCGAGCGACGGCTGCGAGACGGCCACGAACACCGACGTGCGCAACTGCGGGCGCTGCGGCAACACGTGCTCCGTGCCCAACGCGACGGCGGCCTGCGCGGCGGGCGCGTGCGGCATCGGAACGTGCAACGCGGGCTACGCCAACTGCGACCGCGACGTGACCAACGGCTGCGAGACCTCGACGAACACCGACGAGGCGAACTGCGGCGCGTGCGGGCGCGCGTGTCCGACGGGGCAGTACTGCATCAGCGGCGCGTGCACGACGGTGTGTCCGCGTCCGCTCACGGCGTGCGGCACGGCGTGTGTGAACGTGCTCACCGACAGCGCGAACTGCGGTGCCTGCGCGCGGGCCTGCGCGCGTGGGCTCGTGTGCTCGTCGGGACGCTGCGTGGTGCCCCCGCCCGCGAACGACGCGTGCTCGGCCGCGACGGAGATCAACCTCTCGGCGGGCTCGCAGATCACGCTCTCGGTGAACATGACCAGCGCGACGCACGAACTCGACTCGCCCTGCGACGCGGTGGGCGGCGCCGATGTGTTCTATCGCTTCACGCTCACGCGCCGTGAGCTCGTGTACGCCGACACCTTCGGCACGACCTTCGACACGAAGCTCTTCTTCGCGACGGCCTGCGGCACCGCGATGCGCACCTCGCAGACCGCGGGCGACCTCGTGTGCGACGACAACCTCGGCGCGTCGTGCACCACGGGCGGCACGGCCTCGCAGGTCTACACGGTGCTCAACCCGGGCACGTACTTCCTCGTGCTCTCGTCGAACGGCACGCCGGGCACGGCGACGCTGCGCTTTCAGCACCTCAACGTCGGCACCGGCACGCTCGGACTGCTCGCGCGCGGACTCTCGGTGCGCTCGGGCACCACGGTTCCGGGCGCCGCGAGCGGCTACACGAGCGTCACGTGCGGCGGCTCGGGCCCGGAGCAGGCCTTCTGGTGGCCCACGTGCCCCGAGACCGCCGCGGGCACCCTCTCGGCCTCCACGTGCAGCCGCGCGACGTGGAACACCGTGCTCAGCGTCGTGCACGGCAGCGGCGTCGCCTCGGAGTGCAACAACGACAGCGCCACGGCCTCGTGCGTGCCGCAGTCGACGCTCTCGGCGGCGGTCGGTGCGGGCGCGGGCATCCACGCGCTCGTGGTCGACGGGTTCTCCGGCGCCGGCGGCTCGTACTCGGTGCTCGTGACGCGCCCCTGAGTCGCGCGCCCGCCGTCTCTCTCTCCGCACATCCTCGTCAGGTCTACCGGTCGGCGTCTTCGTCGAGGCGCCGACGCGGTGGGCTCAGTGCGCGCGCCCGTCAGGCAACGGCTGCGTGTACCGCGCGCCGTCGACGTCGAGCGTGAACGCGCGGTGCCCCGCGGGCAGACGGAACTCGATCACCCCCGGCAGTCCGCGCTCCCACACGGCGACGCGCTCGCCCTCGTCGTCGAAGACCGCGCCGCGCGGAGCGACCACCATCGTGCGGTCGACGAGGCCCGACACGAGCGAGGCCATCTCGTGCATCTCGTGGGCGACGCGGTGGCACCACAGGTGGTCGACCCCCGGAACCTCGGTGTCGGCGATCGTCGCGAGCTGACGCTCGTTCACCTGCTCGCCGATGCCCACCAGCACGAGGTGGAGCGGCGGGAGCCTGCGCGCGTTCACCTGCGCGCCCAGCTCGCGCGTGAGCCTCTGCACCGCACCCATGTCGGCGATCTGCCCGTCGGTGATGAACACCCCGCATGCGCGCTTCACCCCGCGCGCGCTTCGAAGGTACGCGATGAAATCGCGCATCGCCGGGGCGAGCCGCGTGAGCGAGCCCGGATCCTTCGGACCCGGCACCGCCAGCGTGTCGGCGTCCTCTCCCGAGAGTTCGCCGATCTGTTCGATGTCTTCGCCGTCGGGTCCGCACGCCCAGTACGCGAGGCGCAGGCGACCGTTGTGATCCTTGCGGGCGAGGTACGCGAGCATGCGCCGCACCTGGGGCTCGACCTCGTTGGTGCGCACGCCGGTCTTCGCGCGCGGAGGCTCCTCCCGCGTCGGCGCGGTCGCGTGTGCGCCGTGGTCGTCGTCGTGCTCTTCGTCGTGGTCGTCGCCGCGGAACCATCCGAACAAACGCGCGATCCATCCGGGGCGGGGCGCGGGCTTCTTCGCGGGGCGATCGACGGTGGCCGACGAGGTGAGCGTCGCGGGCGGCGCGTGGTCGTCGTGGTCGTCGTGGTCGGGGAGTTCGGAGCTGTCGCGGTACGTGAACTCGTCGACCATGCTCGCGGAGCCGTCGACGTAGAGGGCCATCTCCACGCCGTCGAGGGCGGGATCGTGGCGCAGCGTGACGCGCACGAGGTCTCCCTCGACGTGCAGGTCGGCGATGGTGGGAGCGAGCGATCCGTGGGCGTGGGACATGGCCGCGACGCTATCGCGGTCGCGTGGTCAGCGGGTGGCGGGGGCGGCTTCGCAGCGCGCGAGGCCGTCGGTGGCGGCGGAGACGGAGGCCTCCTCGCCGTCGACGAGGCCGTGGCGGGCGCGGTGCCGTTCGAGGGCGACGAGGGCGCGTGCGAGGGTGGCGCGGGCCTCGACGCAGCGTCCGCGGTTGCTCTGCACGATCGAGAGGTTCGTGAGCACGAAGGTGTTGTGCGGATCGGCCTCGGCCGCGAGGGCGTAGAGCGCCTCGGAGCGCGCGGCGTCGTTGCGGCGCCACGTGTCGAGGGCGAGGTCGCTGAGCGTCGCGCCGCGTCCGTTGGTGAGGCCCACGAGGGCGAGGCGCGCGGTGTCGTCGTCGGGGCGCGCTTCACGGATTGCGTCGACCGCGGCGAGTCCGCCCATCGCCGAGAGCACGGTCAGCGCGAGGGAGGCCACGACGGCGCGTCCGGCGCGCGGCGGCGCGGGCCGCGGCACGTCGGGGGTGATGCCCGCGTCGAGCATGCGGTCGTAGAGGTGGGCGCGGGCGGGGTTCTTCTGCGCGAGCACCGCGGGCACGAGGTTGAACTCGTAGACCCGCGCGAGCGTGCGGGCGTACGTGCCGGGGGCGCCCTCGCGCGCCGTGGCGAAGCGGTCGGCGGATTGAAAGTCGTAGGCCGTGAAGCGCCGCAGCGCGACCAGCGCGACCACGGCCGCGACGAGCGTACCGTAGAAGCCCAGCACGCCGAGGTGCGTGACCAGCGGACGCGCGAACACGAAGGGCACCGCGAGCAGGAGCGACGCGGCCGTGCGCCGGTGCACGAGGGTGGCCGCGGCGTCGAGGTGCGCGAGCGCGTGGCCGAAGAGGGCCGAGAGCTCCGCGTCGTCGAGAATTTCCGCGGCGGGCGCCGTGAGCACCACACGATCGAGGGCGGCGAAGGTGTACACGTTCGCCGAGGTGACGGGCGCGATGAGCAGATCGCGGGGGCGGCGGCCGGCCTTCGCGGCGGCCTCGTCGAGCACCCGCTGCGTGCGCGCATCGGGCGTGCGGAGCAGGCCCACGGACCGCGCGAGCGTGGATCCGTGACCGAGCCCGAGGGCGTACATCACGGCCAGCGCGACGGCGCCGAGCGCGAGCGCTCCCGGGGTGAAGCGCGCGGGCATGAGGGGCATCACGACGAGCGCGACGGCGAGGTGCGGCGCGAGCACCAGGAGCGTCGCGGCGTAGCTGCGCGCCCAGTCGGAGGCGGTCCAGGTGCGGCCGCGGAGGCGAGACTCGTGCTGCGTGCGCACCCGCGTCGCGCCGAGGAGCGCGCCCACCACCGAGAGCGCCAGGGGAGCAGCCCGATGGGTGCCCGCGAGGTCGTACGCGAGGAGTCCCGCGACGAGGGGCGCGAAGAAGGTCATCAGCACGGCCGCGGTGCGCGGGCCGAGCGAGAGGCGCGCGCGCTCCATCCAGTGCACGCTGCGGTCGGTGGAGGGCTCGCGAAAGGGCGCGTTCGCCACGGGCGACGGCGACGCGGTGCGCGCGTGCGGTTGTCGCGCGAGGCGCAGGGCCAGCGCCGAGAGCATCCACGCGCCCGCGTACGAGACGGTCGGGAGGAGCACCGTCGCGAGCCAGAAGGGCCACGCGGGGAGCGGCGAGGGGAGGGCGGTCGAAGGGTCCATGGCGGGGAGCGGCACCCTAGCAGAGCGCCGCGCGAAACATCCACGGAGGGGGCGCGATCAGGGCGAGGTGCTGTCTGTCGGGAGCAGCAGGGTGTACGTGCCGTCGGCGCCCGCGGTGGTGCCCGCCACACGGATCGAGACGCCCCGCGCGCCCGCCTCGCGCACGCGCACCACGGCCTCGACGCGCGCGCCCGGCGCCGCCACGCCGCGCGGATCGCGCACGGTGCCGTGCACCTCGACGGGGGAGTCCATCACGAGGTCGAGGGCGTGCACGGCGCTCTGCACACACTCGGTGCGAGCGAGCGTGGTGGCGAAGCCCGCGCCCGAGGGCGGCTCGACCACGAAGCGGTAGAGCCCCGGATCGAGGTCGAGGCGGTACGTTCCATCGGCGCCCGAGAGCCCCTCGTCGGCGTTGGCCACGGGGGCGAGGGCGGCCATGTCGGGCTCGGAGAGGCAGCGATGGGTGATGTAGGCGTTCTGCACGGGCACCGCGCGCACGCGGGCGTTGCGGAGGGCGCTTCCCGTCGCGGTGAGCACGCGCCCGTCGACGGTCACGCGGCGGCCCACGGTGAGCACGCGGCCCGACTGCACGCGCATCTCGCTCCCCACGAGGAACGACTGCGCCGCGTTGGCGAACTCCTCGTCGGCGGGCTCGATCACCACGGAGTACGTGCCCGGCACGAGCCACGACGAGAAGCTCCCGTCGGCGTCGGTCTGAACGCGGTCTTCGAACCACACGCGCACGCCCGCATCGGCGGCGTAGCCCGTCGCAGGGAGCTCCGTGCGGAGCGTGACCGTGGCCCCGCGGAGCGCGCGGCGCGTGCCTGTCGCGGTGGTTCCTTCGACGGAGGCGTTCACGAGCACGCAGCCCGTACACCGCGGCGCGGGATCGCCCGAAGGGCCCGGCGGCGCATCGGCGGGAACAGGCAACCCGAGCTCCGTGGGCACCACGAGGGGAACGTCGCGTCCGGTCTCGTCGAGGCGCGCGCACACGGCCCGCGGAACCTCCACGACGAGGCCCGCGCGGGCGTTGACGTTCGACGTGATGCGCAGCCGCCAGTCGGTAGGCGCACCGGGCGCGAGGGCCACGCTGAAGCCTCCCGGCGCGTTCGCCTCGGGGCCCGCGGTGAGCGAGACCGTCGAGAGGTCGATGCCGTTGCGCGTGGGGTCGATGGCGCGCACCGTGAGCCCCGCGAGGGGAGCGCCCGCGCGCGTGCGCACCGTGCCCGACCAGCGGGTGTAGGCCGCGGGGTACACCACGTCGAAGCGCTGCATCACGCTGTCGGAGCGCACATCGAAGCGGCGTTCGAAGCGCGGCGGCACCGTGGCCCGGAGCGACGCCGCGGGCCACACGAGCACGTCGTAGGTGCCGTCGGGGAGCGTCGCCGACCAGGTGTGGTCCGTGCGATCGGTGGCGATGGGCGTGAGGGGCTGGGCCTGCGCGGTGACCTCGACGGGCGACATCACGTCGGGGCTGTCGCTGAGGGTGAAGCGCACCGTGGCGGGCACGAGCTCGCGGGCGTTCTGGGGACCTTCGGCTTCGCGCTCCACCGCCACGAGGCCGTACACCGTGCGACGGAGGCGCAGGGCCAGGTCGACGGATTCGCCCGTGCCCAGCGAGCGCGGCGCGGTGAGCGTCGGGGCCGCGTACGACGTGGCGTTGTCGGGCGGCACCACGCGGAAGAACACCTCGGAGCGCGCCACCGCGAGGCAGCGCCGCGAGCTCAGGTCGCACACACCCTCGCGGCAGTCGCGGTCGTCGGCGCAGCGGTTCTGTGCGACGGGACCCACCACGGAGATGTCGTCGGAGCACGCCGAGGCGAGGGCCGCGACGAGGAGCCAGCGCGCGCGCATCACGGCTGCACCCGCTGGGCGCAGGCCTCGACGGGGTCGACGGTGCTCCCCATCGTGGCGTCGGGTTTGAACACCCACCACGTCGCGAAATCCACGTCGCCCTCGCGGGCGGGCGTGTGCCGATCGCCTTCGAGCAGGAAGCGCGACGACACCCACATCTCGACGCGGTTGCACCCCACCGCGAGCAGCGACCCGCGGAGCGTGTACTCCACGTAGCGCCGCGTGGTCGCCCCGTCGCCCGCGATCTCACCGCTCTGGAGCGGCCCGCAGTTGCTCTCGTTCGTGGGGTTGCAGTCGCGGTCGGTGTTGAGAAACACCAGCCATTGCAGCGGGTCGCTCGACCCCGTGTCGTCGACGGGCACGTACATCCGCACGTCGGGCTCCGCGTCGCTCACGACCACCAGGTTGCCGATGCGCGGACGCGTGGTGCCCGCCACGTCGCGCACGCGCGGCGGCGTCAGGGGACGCTCGTTCACGTAGCTCGTGGGGTTCGTGATGAGGCAGCTCGCGGTCATCATCAGCGCGGTCACCAGGGGAAGCCTTCGCGGCATGGCAGCGAAATGTGTACCACGAGGGCTCCGCGCGCTCCGAACCCACGACGTGCGTGGATGCCTGAAAAACAAGGGCGACAACGGTGTCGTGGTGCGCGCCGCGGCGGTGACGTTGGCTGTCTCGCGGGCCTGTCGAGAACGGTGCAACGCCGGGGGCGCTGCCCTATGGTTGCGCGGTCATGATCGGTCGGCTTCACGGCGTGGTGGTCTCGGAGTCTGTCGACGGCACGGCCGTCGTCGATGTGCACGGTGTCGGGTACGAGGTGATCGTTCCGCTGGGCACCTTCGGGCGCGCGCCGCGTGACGCGTCGGGGGCGGTGACCCTGCTGGTGATCACGAACGTGCGCGAAGACGCGATCACCCTCTTCGGCTTCGCGAACGAGCACGAGCGGGCGACGTTCCGCGCGCTCACGGCGGTGGCGGGCATCGGTCCGCGCATCGCGGTGGCGGTGCTCGGCGCGCTGCCGCCCAACGAGCTCGCCGCGGCCATCGCGCGCAACGACGTGAAGCGCCTGCAGACCGTGCCCGGCGTGGGCCGTCGCCTCGCGGAACGCCTCGCGCTGGAGCTCAAAGACAAGATCGTCGCCGGGGTCGTGGGCGCGCCGTCGACCTTCGCGCCGTCTCCCCTCGCCGTCGCACCGTCGGCCCCGTCGGGCGCTCCGTCGGGCCCCATGGCCACGCTCGTGGTGACGCTCATGAACCTCGGGTTCAAGCAGCCCGAGGCCGAGCGCGTCGCCGCGGATTTTCAAGACCGCGCGGGCGAGCCCCTCGACGCCCTCGTGCGCGACGCCCTCAAGCGCCTGGTGAAGTGACCGCGGTCGTGCGGGGCCTGCGCGGGCGCCGCGTGCGTCGCGTGCGGTGCCTGGCCCTCGCGGCGGTGTCGGGCGCGGGTTCGGTGAGGTTCTGCGCGGGCGCCACGGCGGGGGCTTCGGCCACGAGGTCGACGCGCGCGTCGATGTGCTCGTCGAAGGGGAGCCACAGGCGGCGCGTTTCGAATCCCGGCGCGCTCACCTCGATCATCTCGGGCGCGACGCCCACGGTGAGCTCTTCGTTCATGGGCGCGTCGTAGGTCGCGCCGCGCACGGTGACGCGCGCGTCGGGGGCCTGCGTTCGCACGCGCACGCGGACCCGATGCGGCGCCGTGGGCACCAGCGCGGCGCGGCTCTGCGCGGTGGGCGACGGACGCCACGCGGCGGCGAGGTATCCGCCCGCGAGGCCGCAGAGGAGCGTCAGCACGATCGCCGCGAAGGCCATGGGGCGCAGCGCGCGGAGCACGGCGTCGACGTCGGCGGGGGCGCGCGTACGGAGCGACGTGTCGGCGAGCGCGGGCAGCGGTGCGGTGGTGTCGCTCGCCGAGGTCGCCGCGCGGATCGCGGGCACCGAGAGGCGCATCGAGGCCGAGGCCGCGGGGTGCTCGCCGGTGATGAACGGTCGCGGTCCCTTGAGGGTGTCGACGCGCTCGCGGCGCGGCGGCGCAGGGGGATCGGGCGCGCGACGGATCGGGCGCGCCGTGGAGCTTCGAAGCGGGGTCGCGCCGCGCAGGGGATCGACGCGCGGGCCGCGTCCGCTCTGGGCGATGAGCTCGCGGAGGCACACTTCGAGGTCGGTCAGCAGCGGGGCCATCGAGGCGTAGCGGTCGGTGCGGGCCTTCGCCAGACAGCGGTCGAGGAGCGCGTCGAGGCGGTCGGGCGTGCGCTCGCGCATCACGTCACGGAGCGGCCGCGGCGGGCGTGAGAGCTGCGCGATGAGCAGGTCGCTGGGGTTGTCACCCGCCCACGGCGTCGCGCCCGTGAGCGCGCGGTAGAGCAGCAGCCCGAACGCATACACGTCGGTGCCCACGTCGGCGTGCTCGCCGCGGATCTGCTCGGGCGCCGCGGACTCGGGAGACCAGCCGAGATCCTGCGTGGTGAGGTGTCGTCCGAGGGCGTCGGCGAGCAGGTGTTGAACGCCCACCTCGGTGAGCATCGGGAGGCGCGCGCCCGCGACGTCGGAGCTCGCGGGGAGCAGCACGTTCGCTGCGCGGAGGTCGCCGTGCACGATGCCCGCGTCGTGCACCGCGCGCAGGCCCTCGCCCACACGACGGAGCAGCCCGAGCGACTCGATGGGCGCGAGCGGTCCGTCTGCGCGGAGCAGGGCGGCGAGCGAGCGGCCCTCGCAGGGCTCGGTCACCACGCAGAGGAGATCTTCACGGCGCGCGCGCACCACGCCGCCCGTGAGCACACGCTCGACGTACGGATGATCGAGGGCGCAGAGGCGGTCGAAGCGCTCGGCGATGAGGCTCCACGTCGTGCGCGCCGACTGCGAGAACGCGGGGTGCGCGAGGAAGCGCACGGCCACCGGCGGGCCGCCCTGAAGGTCGCGTCCCACGTAGGTCTCGCCGCGCGCGTCGGACGCACGGAGCTCGGCGACCTCGAACTGTTCGAAGACGTGCAGGCCGGTGAGCGGCGCGCCGTGGGCTCGGTGGGCAGGATCCATGGGTGGGGAGCGCGCCCTCTCTCGCGCGGCGCTCTCGCCACACTACCCGAAGCGCGCGTCGCGACGCCACGAAGCCGCGCGTTCTGTGCCGATCACCGTGCGGCGGGGAGCGCGGCGCTTCAGTCGGGGAGACGGGACCAGCGCCGCGTCCAGCGCTCGCCGGGTTCCACGTTGAGGTGCACGGTCTCGAAGGGAACGCCGTCGCGGTCCACGTAGAGCGTGTGTCGACCCGGCGCGACACGGAACGTCGCATGGAGCGGCATCGACGGGGCGTTTCGCGAGTCGAGCCGGAACTCCAGGAGCGTGTGCGGCGCCGCCCGGACCTCGATCGTCGCGAGCCGCGCCTCCGCCACCGCCGCGGGTTGGGCCGCCGCATCGACGGACGCATCGACCGTCGCCACCACCGCCGCGTCCGGCACCGCGCGCGCAGGGACATTCGCAGCGGGCACATTGGCAACCGGCACGTTGGCAACGGGCACGTTCGCGGCGGGCGCATTGGCCGCGGGCACGTTGGCCGCGGGCACGTTGGCAATCGGAACGTTGGCCGCGGGCACATTGGCAACCGGCACATTGGCAGCGGGCGCGTTGGCAGCGGGCGCGGTCTGCGTGATCCACAACGCGGCGACGCCCGACGCGACGAGCAGGCTCACGCCGAGGAGCGCGAAGGGCCATCGCGGACCCGACGGTGCGCGCGCGGGCTCCACGGCCACGAGGGGCGCGGAGGCAAGCATCGCAGGGCGCTGCGCGGGCTCGGTGCGTGCGACCTGGGGATCGGGCGCGCGGTTGCTCGTGAGCGTGCGGTCGGCGGCGGGCAGGGGCTCGGTGTGGCGCGGCGCGGGGCGCGGTGCGGTGGGCGCGGTGTCGGTCGGTTGAAACGCGTCGACGGGCGACGTGGCCGCGGGCAGGGGCGTTGCGGGCGGAACGGGCGCGCTGCGCATCGACGGCTGCGAGGGCTGCGAGGGCGCGTCGGTGGGGCCTGCGAAGCGCGGGAGCACGGTGGAGTGCTGCACGTCGGCGAAGAGCTCGCGCAGAAGGCGTTGGAGCGAGCGCTGCCCCGAGGCGAACATCGGCACGACCTGGAGCGCGTCGAGCGCGGCGCCCGCGTCGGGGTAGCGGTCGTCGGGCTTCACCGCGAGGAGACGGTCGACCACGGCCTCGGCGTCGACGCCCGCCTCGGGGCGCAGCGAGCGCAGTGTCGGACGTTCGCCGCGCAGCATCGCGTGCACACCATCGACCTGCGTCGCGCCCACGAAGGGGCGTCGTCCCGCGAGGAGTTCGAAGGCCATGACGCCGACGGCGAAGAGGTCCGTGCGGTTGTCGAGTGCGAGCCCCATGGCCTGCTCGGGCGCCATGTAGGCGACCTTGCCCTTCACGATGGAGCCCTGCGTGTGATGGAGCCGCGAGGTGGCCTTCGCGATGCCGAAGTCCGTGAGCTTCACCTCGCCCGAGAAGCTGATCATCACGTTGTGGGGGGTCACATCGCGGTGCACGATGCGTAGCCACTGGCCGTTTTCGGTCTTGCCGTGGGCGTACTCCAGCGCCTTCAAGACCTCGCCCACGATGAAGAGCGCGACGTCGACGGGCATGCGGCGGCCCTCGTTCGAGAGGCGCTTGTGGAGCCGCGCCGCGTCGGTGCCGTGCACCCACTCCATCACCGAGAAGAGCGCGCCGTCGTGCTTGCCGAAGTGGTCGATGCTGACGATGTTGCTGTGACGGAGCGTCGCCGAGATGCGCGCCTCGTCGATGAACATCGTGACGAAATCCTGGTCGGTGCAGAGCGCCGGACGGATGCACTTCACGCACACCTCCCGCGAGATGTTCATCGCGCCGACGCGCTCCGCGTGGAAGATCTCCGCCATGCCTCCCTCGGCGATCTTCTCGCGGAGGAGGTAGTTGTCGAACCTGTCTCCCGCTTGCACGCCCCGACGCTACGCGCGACGCGCTCGCGATGACAACGGTCCGCTCACGGCGGGAACGACGCGCGTCCGGTGTTCAACGCCGCGTCGAGGGCGTTCACGAGCTCCTGCACGGTCACGGGCTTTCGCAGCACCGACACGATGCCGAGCTGGCGCGCGCGCTCGGGCGAGAGCGACGGGCCGTACCCCGTGGCGAGCAGAATGGGCAGGTCGGGCCGCAGCTCGCGCACGCGGGCCGAGAGCTCGTCGCCCGTCATCCCCGGCATCGTGAGGTCGGTGATCATCACGTCGAAGCGCGACGGGTCGAGGCGCACCGAGGCCAGCGCGTCGGGGGCGTTTTCGAACACCTCGGCCTCGTAGCCCAGGCGCCCGAGGAGCCGACGGAGCATGCGTCCGATGGCCACCTCGTCTTCGACCACGAGCACCCGACCGCTGCCGCGCGGACGCGCGCTCACGGGGAAGTACGGCGCCGTCGAGGGCCGCACGCTCTCGGCCTCCACACACGGAAACACCAGCGTGAAGGTCGTGCCGCGGCCGGGCTCGCTCTCCACCGCGATGGCGCCGCCGTGCGACGTGATGATCCCGTGCACCACCGAAAGGCCCATGCCCGTGCCCTCGCCCACGGGCTTCGTGGTGAAGAACGGATCGAACGCGCGGGCCCGCACGCGGTCGGGCATTCCCTCGCCCGAGTCTCGCACCACGAGCGTCGCCACGAGGTCGCCCTCGTTGAAGCCTTCGAAGCGCTGCGCGCGCTCCTCATCGAGTCGTTCGCGCGTGAGCTGGATGTCGAGCGCGCCGCCCCCGGTGGCCCGCATCGCGTGCTCGGCGTTCGCGCCGAGGTTCAGCAACACCTGCTGGAGCTGCGTCGAGTTGCCGAGCACCACGCAGCCCGGCGACGTGCGCACGCGAATCTCGATGGTCGACGGGATCGACGCGCGCAGGAGCCGCGCGCCCTCCTGCACCACACGTCCGAGGTCGGTGTTCACACGGCGCACGTCGTCGTGACGGCTGAACGTGAGGATCTGCTGCACCACATCGCGCGCGCGCCGCGCCGCGGTGAGCGACTCGGTGAGGCTCACGGCGGCCTGCGTGCCCGCCGTCGCGGGGAGGTCCATCAGCGCGAGCTCGGTGTAGCCCATGATCGCGCCGAGGAGGTTGTTGAAGTCGTGCGCGATGCCCCCCGCGAGCGTGCCGAGGGCCTCCATCTTCTCGGCCTGGCGCAGTCGACGCTCGAGCGCGTGGCGGCCCGAGAGGTCACGGATCACCGCGTGGAGCAGCGTGCGCGAGCCCGTGGGCACGCTCGTGAGCAACACCTCGATGGGCGCCTCGGCGCCGTCGACCGTGGTGCCCATCCACTCGAAGCGGCTGGAGTTTCGCGCGAGCGCTTCGTGGAGGTAGTCCGCGAACTCGGCGCTCATGCCCTCGGGGCGCGTGAGAAAATCCGACGCGGCGCGGCCGATGAGGGCCCAGCGGTCGGGCACGCGGAGCATCGCGACCGCCGCGGGGTTGCAATCCACCACGCGCTCGCCGTCGAGCAGAAGCTGCGGGTCCGCCGAGAGGTCGAAGAGGGCCTTGAACTTCCGCTCGCTCTGCACGAGCGCGTCTTCGATGGTCTTGCGGTCGGTGATGTCGACGCAGTACCCGATGTAGCCCACGAACTCGCCGTGCTCGTTGAACAGCGGCACGCCCGAGTCGAGGAGCCAGCGGAACGTCCGGTCGCGGCGCCGCAGCCGGTACTCCGCGCGAAAGTCCACGCGCTCTTGAAAGGCCGCGAGAAACTGCTGCCGGTACGAGGGGTAGTCCTCGGGGTGCACGTCGCGGAGCCACGGGTTGTCAAGCAGCGTCTCGCGCGCGACCCCGGTGAACGTCACCCACTGCTCGTTGAAGTACGTGTAGCCCCCGTGCGCATCGCACGCCCAGATCATCACCGGGGCGGCGTTCGCCATGAGCTTGTAGTGCGCGTCGTCGAGCCGCTGCAGCAGCAGGGGCGTCGGCGCAGGACCGGTGATCGCGCGGTCGTCGCCCTCCGAGGCTCGCGGGTGCTCGGTCGTTCGATCCATCCCTGCGTCCTTCGATGGCGTGGCCGTGCGGGGGTCGTCGTCGGGGCTGTTCAGCGCGTCGCGGTGCGGGGCCGCAGGGTCAGCGCTCAACGCACCCTGAGCACATGATAGTGCTTCCGCCCCTTGCGGAGAACCACGTATCCGCCGGGCAGCAGGTCGTCGCGCGAGAGCACGCGCTGCGGGTTCGACTCGACGGTGTTGTTCACGGACACACCGCCCTGCTGCACGCCGGTGCGGGCCTGTCCCTTCGAGGGATAGAGCCCCGCGCGCACGAGCACGTCGAGGAGCCCCGACGTGGGCGAGCCCAGCGCGTCGGCTTCGAAGTCGGTGGCGGGCGCGTCGCTGAAGGCCGCGTCGAGGTCCTTCGCGTCGAGGGCGCGCCAGTCGAGGCCGTCGAAGAACACCCGCGTCGCACGCACGGCGCGGTCGAGGGCGTCGTCGCCGTGGGTGAAGCGCGTGACCTCTTCGGCGAGGCGCCGCTGGCCCGCGCGCTTCGACGGATCCGCCGCGTGCGCAGCGGTCACCGCGTCGACCTCGTCACCCGCCATGAACGTGAAGAAGCGCAGGAACCGCGCGACGTCGTCGTCGTGCGTGTTGAGCCAGTACTGGTAGTACGCGTACGGAGACGTGAGCGCGGGGTCGAGCCACACGGCGCCGTCGGCGGTCTTGCCCATCTTCTCGCCGGTGGCCGTGGTGAGCAGCGGCACGGTGAGCCCGAAGCACTCGGCGTTGCGGAGCCGCCGCGCGAGATCAACCCCCGACACGATGTTGCCCCACTGATCGCTGCCGCCCATCTGGAGCGTGCATCCGAAGCGCTCATTCAGCGCCACGAAGTCGTACGACTGCAGGAGCATGTACGAGAACTCGGTGTACGAGATCCCCTGCTCGCGCTCGAGGCGGTTGGCCACCGTGTCGCGGCGCACCATCTCGTTCACCGAGAAGTGCTTGCCCACGTCGCGGAGGAACTCCAACAGATTGAGCTTCGTGAGCCACTCGCCGTTGTCGACCATCACCGCGGCGTTGCGCTGCGCGGGGTCGAAATCGAGGTAGCGCTCCAGCTGCGAGCGAACGCCCGCGAGGTTGCGCGCGAGCACGTCGGCGGTGAGCAGCGTGCGCTCGGCCTGCTTGCCGCTGGGGTCGCCGATGAGGCCCGTGCCGCCGCCCACGAGCGCGATGGGACGGTGCCCCGCGCGCTGGAGCCGCACGAGGTTGAGAATCTGGAGCAGGCTCCCCACGTGGAGGCTCGCGGCCGTGGGGTCGAAGCCGATGTAGCCCGTGACCAGCGAGGTTTCGAACGCGCGCCGCAGCGCGGCCTCGTCGGTGACCTGGTGGAACAGACCGCGGGCCTTGAAATCGTCGATGAGGTTCATGGGGCGGAGGTTCAGTCGAGCGAAGGGAGGGAGAGGCGGCCGAGGAGTTCCTCGACGCCGTGCGCGACGGTGAGAAGGCGTGCTTCTTCGAAGGCCGGCGCGATGAGCTGAAGGCCCACGGGGAGCCCCGACGCGCCGAGTCCCACGGGGAGCGAGAGCGCGGGCACGCCGACCAGCGACGCGGGGAGCGTGCACACGTCGGCGAGGTACATCGCGAGCGGATCGGCCGTGCGCTCGCCGAGCTTGAAGGCCACCGTGGGCGAGGTGGGCGTGGCGAGCACGTCGACCTTCGCGAAGGCCTCGGTGAAGTCGCGCGCGATGAGCGTGCGGACCTTCTGCGCGCGGCCGTAGAACGCGTCGAAGTAGCCCGCCGAGAGGGCGAAGGTGCCGAGCAGGATGCGCCGCTTCACCTCGGGCCCGAAGCCCCGGTCGCGCGTGGCGCCGTAGAGGCTTCGAAGGTCGCGTCCGTCGGCGCGGAGGCCGTAGCGAACGCCGTCGAAGCGCGCGAGGTTCGAGCTCGCCTCGGCGGGCGCGAGCACGTAGTAGGTCGCGACGGCGTGCGACGTGTGGGGCATCGAGAGCTCGACGAGCTCGGCCCCCGCGGCGGCCATCTGGTCGAGCGCGCGACGGAGCCCCGCGGACACGTCCGCATCGAGTCCGTCACCGAAGTACTCGCGGGGAACGCCCACGCGAAGTCCCTTCAGAACCGAGGCGCCGCGCGAGAGGTCGGCGCGCTCGACGGGGCGGTCGACGCTCGTGGCGTCGTGGGCGTCGGGGCCCGCGATGCTCTCGTAGAGCAGCGCCGCGTCGGCCACGGTCTGCGCGAAGGGAGACACCACGTCGAGCGACGACGCGAAGGCCACGAGGCCGTAGCGCGACACGCGGCCGTAGGTGGGCTTGAGCCCCACGATGCCCGTGAGCGCCGCGGGCTGGCGCACGGAGCCGCCCGTGTCGGTGCCGAGCGCCGCGTGGGCGAAGCGCGCAGCGACGGCCGCCGCGCTGCCGCCCGAGGAACCGCCGGGGGTGCGCGTGAGGTCCCATGGGTTGCGCGTGGGGTGGAACGCCGAGTTCTCCGTCGAGGAGCCCATGGCGAACTCATCCATGTTGGTCTTGCCCACGATCACGGCGCCCGCGTCGCGGAGGCGCGCGACCGTCCACGCGTCGTAGGGCGGCACGTAGTGTTCGAGCATGCGGCTCGCGCAGGTCGTCCGCAGGCCGCGCGTCGCGAGCACGTCTTTCACCGCCACCACGGCGCCCGCGAGGGGACGGTCGGTCATCGCGTCGCCCGCGGCGAGTCGCGCATCGAGCGTGGCCGCCGCCGCGAGGGCTCCCTCGGCGTCGACACGCAGAAACGCGCCCACCGCGCGGTCGTGGCGCGCCACCCGGTCGAGGGCGCTGCGGGTGATCTCCACGGCGCTGCGCTCGCGAGCGCGAAAGGCGCGCACCGCGTCGAGGGCCGTCATCGCAAAGGGGTCACGCACGGTCATCACTCCCGCTCACTCGTCGACGAACTGCGGCACCACGAAGGCGCCCTGCTCGCTGCGCGGGGCCTGGGCCATGGCCTCGTCGCGAAGCACGCCCGGCGCGGGCGCGTCCTCCCGGAGCGGACACGCCAGGTCGAGCACGTGGCTCGTGGGCGCCACCGCCGACACGTCGAGCGCTTCGAGCGCCGCGATGTGGTCGAGGATCTTCTGCAACTGCCCCGCAAAGGGCCCGACCTCGTCGTCGCGGAGGTCGAGTCGTGCGAGGTCGGCGGTCGCCCGAACCCGGGCCGGCGTGACGTCGATGGCCATGTGCGAAGGGCGCGGACCCTATCACGGTTGCCCTTCGCGCCGCTGCGCCCTCGTTGCACAACGCCGGGTGCGCGAACGAGAGTTTGACCTCCACGGCAATGTTCGTGAAGAATCGTTCGGGCCGATGACACGACGCCAGACGACGCCGTCGGACCCCTTGATTTCCGGGGCGATCACGCCGACGGAGGGAGACCCCGACGCGCCCGACGACCCCCTCGGGCGACGCTCGTCGCCGGTGCCCGTCTCGGTGTCTACCATCCCGCCGCCGCGCGGGGGCGAGGTCACCCTCGCGGCCGCGGTGCACGAGATCCAGAACGTGCTGGCGAGCGTGCTGGGGTGGGCGGCCGTGGCCCGCGAGCGCAACGACCCGGCGATCACGGCGCGGGCGCTTCCGATCATCGAGCGCGGCGTGCAGCGCGCGTCGGAGATGGTGGGCGTGCTGGCCGACGGCGACGCGCTCCTGCGGGTGCGCGACACGACCTTCGACGTGCTGCTGGTGCTCCACGAGGTGCGCGACCTGCTCGACGCGCGGTGCACGGCGCGAGGGGTGATGCTGCGGGTGCTCCAGCCCTCGACGGCCTCGGCGCTGCTGGCCCGCGGAGACCCCGCGCGCGTCTCGCAGGTGCTCGTGAACTTCGTCTTGAACGCGGCGAACGCGGTCTCGGGCGCGCGCGCGGCGGGCACCGGACTCGTCGAGCTCTCGGCGCACCTCTACGCCGCCGAGGGCCGCATCGCCCTCACCGTGCGCGACAACGGACCGGGCATGGACGAAGCCACGCTCGCCCGCGTGTTCGACCCGTATTTCACCACGGCCACGGCCTCGTACGACGGCCCCCGCGGCACGGGACGCGGCCTCGGCATGGCCGTCTCGCGCTCCCTCGCAGAAGCGATGAACGCGCGCCTCGACGTGCACTCCGAGCCCGGTCGCGGCACCGAGGTGACGCTCTCGCTCCGTCGCGCGCCGAGGCCGTCGGAGCCCGCGATGATCTCGATCGTTCCGCCCCGAGACGCGCGGCTCCCGGTGGGCCTGCGGGTGCTCGTGGTCGACGACGAGCCCGCGATCCGCGAGCTGCTCGAAGTGGCCCTCGCGCTCCGCGGCGCGCAGGTGACGGCGGTGAGCGATGTGCGGAGTGCGCGTCGGGTGCTCTCGCGCCGCGACGCCGACGTGGCCATCGTTGACGAGGGCCTCGGGGGCGAAGACTCGGGCGCGACCTTCCTCTCGGAGATGAGCGTGACGTGTCCCGATGTGGGGCGCGTGCTCATGACCGGCGCGGCGAGCATCGACCACGTGCACGAGATCCCGTGCGCGGCCTTCGTGCGAAAGCCCTTTCTGCTCGACGACGTGGTGCGCGCGCTGCGCGTGGCCCACGGCGATCCGACGTAGCGATCAGCGCGCGGTCGGTGCGATCACGGTCTCGTGGAGCAGCGTGCCGTCGGGCGTCTGCACGAGGCGCTCGTTCGCGTTCGCAGGACCCGCGGCGACGGCACCGAAGAGGGTGACCGACCGTTCTGCGCCGAGCGCCGTGGTGCCCGCGCGATGGAGCGCCCACGCGTTCACGGTCACGCCCTCGGGGCCCGGCACCGCGCGTCGCAGGCGAACGTGAAACTCCACGGGCTCGCGCGCGTGCACCGGCGAGATCGATTGTGTGGTCGGTCCTTCGGCGACGACGCCCGCGGGCAGGTCGACACCGAGCGTGATCGACGAGAGCGCCATCGTGGTCGTCGCGCGCACCGTGAGGGTGAGCACGGGCTCGTTGGCGACGGCGCTGTGGCTCACCGCGATCGAGACGGGCGAGTCGGGGCCCGCGTGGGCTTCGACCGCGTGCGCAGGAGCGCTCGTGGGGGCCGCGGCGCGCGGCGCAGAGGGCGCGCAGGCCGCGAGCGCGAGGGCGAGGAAGAGGGCGCTGCGAGACGTCATCGGCACACCGGGGCGTAGGCGAAGTCGTAGGGAAAGCGTCGCTGCGTCACGAGAAAGTTCTGGATCGCCATGCGGTCGGCGCCGGCGTTCTCGCAGAGGTATCCGTCGAGCGAGTCGACCATGTCGACGCCGGGCTCGCCGCGGTCGGGGAGGGGCGTGCGACGGAGGTGCCCCGTGAACACGCGCATCGCACGTCGGAGCTGCTCCGCGGGGTCGCTCCCCGCGCGGAACATCGCGTACTGCGCGGCGGCCACGAGCCACTCGCTGATGGGCTGCGCGAGGCCGCCCGAGGCGCTGGCCATGTACGGGCGAATCTGCGGCACGAAGAGCAGGTCCATCGCGACGCGCGGGCGCGTGGTGCCGTAGTCGAGGTACGCGCTCGACCCCGTGATGAGCGACGCGAGAAAGGTCGCGTTGCCCTCGCCGTATGCGAGGTTCGGGTCCGCGGGCGTGCCGTCGTGGGGGCCGCCGGGGTTGTTCGCGCGCGAGTACCAGCGCTGCATGTAGTGCCCAAATTCATGGGCGATCACGGTGAAGTCGTACTCGTCGGGGTTCTGCGTGTCGCCGTTGAGAAACATCGTGCTCGACGCGCCCGAGTAGTACGCCCCGCCCGTGCGCGTGGCCCTGTTGCGCTGCCAGGTCACGTAGAGCGCCGCGGGCCGCGCGTTGTTGATCACCGTCGCGAGAAAGTCGAAGGCCCTGCGCGTGAGGTCGAACACCGTGATCGCGCCCGCGTTCTGCGCGACCGAGACCGTGATGTCGCGCGCCGCGGTGTCGCCCGGCGTGAAGGCCACCGTGCTGAACGCGTACGTGGCGCCCGCGAAGTCACGCACGGTGAAGTTGTAGATCCCGTCGGTGCGGGCCAGCGTCGCGCGCACGCGCACCTCGCCGCTCGCGGGAGGCTCGTAGGGCAGCTCGTAGCGCCCGTCGCGTCCCGTGATGCCCTGCACGAGCACGCGCCCCGCGTCGTCGACCACCGAGAGCGCGAGGCCCTGCGCGGGGGCGGGGGCGAGGGTGCCGGGGCCCGTTCCGTCGGGCGTGCGGGTCTCGTAACGCACCGTGCCCGTGACGCGCGCGCTGCCCGTGGGCGCGGCGCACCGCGGAGCGCCGTCGACCACCGCGCACACCTGACCGAAGGGACACGCCTCGCGCATCACCTCGCCGCCCACGCAGCGCGCGATGGTGTTGTCGAGGCAGCGCCCCGTCGCGCTGTCGTCGGGACCGCACGGATCTCCGCGGCACACGCCCGCCACGCAGCGCGTGCCCGTCGCGCAGGCCCGCTCGCACGCGCCGCAGTTCGCGTCGCTGGTCTGCGTGTCGACGCATCGGTCGCCGCAGTTCGTACGGCCCGCGCCGCACGCGAGGGTGCACACCGCGTCGGTGCACGTCTGGCCCGCGAAGCAGCCCACGCCGCACGCGCCGCAGTTCGAATCGTCGGCGGTCACGTCGATGCACGCGCCCTCGCAGAGGGCCTGGCCCGACGGGCACACCACCTCGCACGCGCCGTTCGCGCAGCGGGTTCCGTCGGCGCACGCGCGGCCGCACGCGCCGCAGTGGTCGTCGTTGCTCGCGAGGGAGACGCACTCCGCGCCGCAGCGCACGGTGCCAGTCTCGCAGCGCGCGGTGCAGGCGCCCGCGATGCACTCGCGCTCCACGGCGCACGCGAAGTTGCAGCCGCCGCAGTGGAGCGGGTCGTTGGTGGGGTCGACGCACACGCCACCGCAGTCGATCTGCGGCGCAGGGCACATCGTCGAGCCATCGCGCGCGGCGTCGACGGCGGCGTCGGGCGCGACGGTCTGCGTGACCACGTCGCTGCACGCGGGCGCTGCGAAGAGGCACAGGAGGAGGGCGGTCGTACGTCGCATGCGTGGCCCGTTGGATGGAGGAATCGCGGTGGCGGTCACGAGCGTGCGCGGCGTTGGGCGAGCCACAGGTGGTGCGTGCCGCCGCCGCGGCCGTGGGCGCGCACACGCTCGCGGGTGGCTTCGAAGCGCGCACGGGCGAGGCGCTCGGTGAACTCCTCGTCGTCGCCCGCGGACCACACGGCCAGCACGCCGCCGTCGCGCAGCGCGCGCCACGCCGCGGAGAGTCCCTCGCGGGAGTAGAGCCGTCCGTTGCCGCGGGTGGTGAAGGGCGACGGGCCGTTGTCGACGTCGAGGAGCACCGCGTCCCAGCGGCCGTGCGCGTGGCCGAGGAGCGCGACCGCGTCGCCTTCGTGGAGCGTCACGCGCGGGTCGTCGAGGGGCCTGCCCGCGAGGTCGGCGAGGTGCGTGCGGTTCCACGCGATGACCTCGGGCACGAGCTCGACGACGTCGACGCGGGCGTCGGGCGCGAGCGCGTCGAGGGCCGCGCGGAGGGTGAATCCCATGCCCAGTCCGCCCACGAGAACGCGCGCGTCGGCGCGGCCCTGGAGGTGCGCACACCCGCGGGCGCCGAGGGCGTCTTCGGAGGCGTGCATGCGGCTCCCCATGAGGGGCGTGGCGCGCGCGCGGATCACCCACTCGGCGCCGTGGCGCACGAGGGTGAGGGGCGTTCCATCAGGGGTCGTCGCGCGGTCGACCGTCTCCCAGGGGATCATCGCGGGGGCTCATGGCACAGCCCCGGGGTGGCTGTACAGATGGGCGGCGGCGCCGCGACCCGCGCGCTGCGTACGCGGCGAGGCGCGTGCGTGCGCGCGGTGCCGCGAGGGTGCGGCGAGATGGTGACGCCTGTTGCGTAGAAGGAGCGGGAATTCTCCGCGCGTGCGACGGTGCGACCGTACGCGGGCGGGCGAGGCCCGGATCTCGCAGACGGCGCGCGGCGAAGGGACCCGACGACGACCATCGTGGCGCGTCGGTGACCCGCAAGACCGTGGGGCGACCGCGCTGCGAAGACACCCCACCGTTCGATGACCGAGGAGAGACGACGGATGAAGCGGAACAGCATTCTTCTGGCCGCCTGTGCGGCGATGGCGATGGGCGCCTTCGCGAGCGAGGCGTCGGCGCAGACCAACAGCATCAACAACGGGCAGTACCCCGTGCGCCTGGTGCTCCGGCCGCAGACCGTGCCGATGCGCATGGCGCGCTTCGACGCGTCCTTCGACGTGACGCGCTTCAGCTCGTGCATCTCGGTGCTGGGCTCGACGACCTGCGCGAGCGCGACGGGCACGGCGCTGAACCTCGGCGGCGCGTTCGGTCTCACGAACGACCTCGAGGTCGGCGCGACGGTGCTGCCCCTGCAGCTCACCGAAGACTTCGCCTACAACAACCCGTCGATCTACGGGCGCTTCCAGTTCCTCAACAACGGGCAGCTCCAGGTCTCGGGGCAGCTCACGCTGACGGTGCCCGTGCGCGACGGCTCGAAGCTCGGGCTCGGGGTCGCGCTGCCCGTCTGGTACAACGCCTCGGATCAGCTCCAGATCCGCACGGGGGTCTACTACAACGCGACGTTCTCCGATCCCGTCTCGCACGGGATCTCGGTGCCGCTGCAGTTCCACGTGAACCTCGACGACTACCTCTTCGGGTCGCTCAACACGGGCATCGACCTGCCCTTCAAGGACACGGGCGACAACCTGAACCTCCCGCTCGGCGTGGCCTTCGGATACACCCTCGCGGGCACCAACGCGCGGCCCCTCGCCGACGTGTCGGCGTACTTCAACTTCCCGCTGTTCCTCCGCCCCGGCGCGTCGGGCGACAAGGTGTTCACCGACATCTGGACCGCGGGCCTCGTCGGTCGCTACTACCTGCCGCTCTGATCGATCCACACGGCGCCGCACGGCGCTCCGAGAAGGGGTCTCGCCCTCGTCTCGGAGCCTGTGCGGCGCTGTTCGCGTTCTGGTGTTCGGTGGGTGTTGCGAAGGCGTGCACGGTCAGCGCGTGGCGGCCTGCTGGAGCTGCGCGCTCAGGTCGAACTCGCCGCGCGTCGCGGGGATGGCGACGGCGAAGCGTCCGAAGTTCTGCACCTCGACCCAGAGCGAGCCTTCGAGGTTGTAGGGGATGGTGAAGTGCGGGGCCTGTCCGCGCTGAACGCCTTGAATCTGCGACTCCGACATCGTGCGAATGAGGCCCACGGTGCTCTCGGGGTCGAGGCCGAGGCTCACCACCACGTGGATCTCTCCGCCCGGCGGAATGGTGCGGATGCGCACGTCTTCGAAGCGCGTCTGGTTCGTGGCGACGTTGAAGAGAAAGCGCGCCGCGGCGCCGGCGAAGTCCGCCATCGTGCGGATGTTGTTGCCCGTGTCGCGGCAGCCGTTGGGCGCGTCGGTGACCGCGCGCTCGTCACGGAGCGAGACGCAGAGCGCGCCGAGGTTCTGCTGCCCCGTGGCCTGCGGGTACGCGGTGAACGCGAGGAGCGCTTCGGCCGTGGGCAGCGGGATCTGGTTGTCGTTGCGCAGCGTGAGGTCGACGGCGAAGGTGAAGCGCAGCGAGTCGCGCGTGGGAATCTGCCCGAACACACGGCACGGCGAGATGATCGCGGGCACGTTCACGAGCTGCGAGCAGTAGTACGCCGCGAGCTGCTGCTCCGTCGGGCGTTCGGCGAGGCGCACCTCGGTGCGGAGGAGCGTCGGGGGATTGGGGCGCGCGATGGGCGACGCGCCGCCCTGGCCCTGTCCCTGAAGGGCGCCGGCGAGCTGCATGGCCGACTGACACGACGCGAGCGGCGCGGCGAGCGCCACCACCGCGAGCGCGGAACGGATCGAACGGGTCATCATCGGAACGGTCTCCTCCACACGGGCGCGGCGCAGACCTCCACGGCCTGCGCGGGCGACGCATCGTGCGATGGTTGCTACGCGCTGTCGCCGGGGAACTTCGACCGCACGGATCGTTTCAGACCCGCCGCACAGGGGGCGTGACGGGACGCGCGCTCAACGTCCGTCGAAACAGATCTCGACGCGGTTCACCACGAGCGCGCCCGACGGAGGCCCCGCGGTGATGCGCAGCAGCAGCCCTCCGTCGCCCGTGCGAATCACGCGGGAGATGTCGGCGCGGTACCACTGATAGGGCGCGCTGTTGGCGACGAGGCCCGAGGGCGCAGCGCCCGTTCCCAGCGCGGTCTGCCACGCGAACGAGCCGCTCGCGGTGGTGTTGTAGCTGCGTCCGTAGAGCGCCAGGGTGACGCCCGCGAGGCTGGCGATGCCCGCGGTGCTGAGCTCCACGTCGATGAAGTTCGACGACCCGAGTTCGAGCCCGCCCGCGCCGAGAAACACATCGGAGAACACCGGCGTGTACCCGATGGATCGCCCGTACGCCGACATGCGCCAGCGCGACGCATCGGGCAGCGTGTTGACCTCGTAGCTCACCGTCGCGCGCGAGCCCGAGCCCGACCCCGTCCAGCGCGCGCGCGCCACCCACGTGCCCGTCGCGCCAGAGACGCAGCCGCCGGTCGCAGGGCCCGTGTCGGTGGCCACATCGACGCGCGGTGCATCCGTCGCGGCGTCGGTCGTGTCGGCGGCCGTGTCGCGCGGTGCATCCGTCGTCGCATCGAGCGCATCCGCAGCGGTGTCGCGCGGTGCGTCCATCGTCGCGTCGGTCGTGTCGGCGGGTGCGTCCGTCGTCGCATCGAGCGCATCGGCAGTCGTGTCGCGCGGCGCGTCCAGCGTCGAATCGGTCGCATCGACGCGCACGTCTGCCGTCGCATCGAGCGCATCGGCGGTCGTGTCGCGCGGTGCGTCCATTGCGGCGTCGAGTACATCGCCCGCATCGGGCCCATCGCCCGCGTCGTGGCCGTCATTCCCATCGGGCGCATCGGACGCGTCGGAAATCTCCGACGCATCGTCGCCCGCGTCGTGTTCGCCCGCATCGCACGCGGCGTTCGCGCAGGGATCGCCGTTGCGCGGGTCGGCACACGCCGTCAATGCCAGTGCGCCGAGCAGCACGCGCCACGCTCCGTTGCCTCGCTTCATGGAGCCACGGGCGCTACCACGGTGCGCGTTCGCCACGCAACGAAGCGGACCGCCGCGATTTGGCGCTGTACGCGGGCGGCGGTGCGCTCCACGGTTCGGGGCGTGAGCACCTACGACGCGCTCCCCTACGCGGACTACTGCTTCGCGCGTACGCACCCGTCGCACCTCGCGGCGATGCTCTCGCTGGCGGGGTACGCCGCGCCGCCGCTCGATGGCGCGCGCGTGCTGGAGATCGGCTGCGCCCGCGGCGCCAATCTGCTCCCGATGGCGCTCGATCTGCCGACGGCGACGTGTGTGGGCATCGATCCGTCGCGGTCGCAGATCGACGAGGCGACGCAGCGGGCGCGCGACGCCGCGATCACGAACGTGCGCTTTGTCGAGGGGTCCATCGACGACGAGGGCGCGCTCGACGGGACCTTCGACTACGTGCTCTGCCACGGGGTGTACTCGTGGGTGCCTGCGGCGGTGCGCGAGGCCACGCTGCGGCGCACGCGCGCGCTGCTCGCGCCGGGCGGCGTGGCCTACGTGAGCTTCAACGCGCTGCCCGGGTGGAACGCCCTCCGGACGCTGCGCGAGTACCTCGCCGCCCACGTCGACGGCAGGGCGCCGCCGACGCTTCGTGTGGCGCAGGCGCGCGGTGCCCTCGCGGTGCTGTCGCGCGCGCTCCACGACGATCGCTCGCCCCTCGGACGGTGGACGCGCGACGAGCTCGACGCGCTCGCAGACACCGACGACGCGTACCTCTTTCACGAGTACCTGGCCGACGAGAACGTGGCCTTCTACCTCCGCGATTTTGTGAGCGCCGCCGCGCGTTCGGGGCTGCGCTTCGTGTGCGACGCCGACCCTTCGCTCGCGGCGCCGACGCTGCGTGACGGGGCGCCGCTCGGGGTGCTCCAGTCGATGGACTTCGTGCAACACCGACGCTTCCACGCGGCCGTGCTGGTGCCCGAAGAGACACCTGCAGGGCGCCATGATCCCGCGGCGATCGTGCGGCTGTGCCTCGCCTCCGACGAGACGCGCGCGCGGGCTTCCGCCGAGGACCGATGGATGGCCGCGCTCTTCGAGTCGCTCGACGGCGAGGGGCGTCGTCCGCTCGCGTTCGGCGTGCTCGCGGGGCGTGTGGGGGCTGCGCTCGGGCTCGACCGCGCGGGTGCGATGCGCGCGGCGGTGGCCCACGTGGGGGCGCTCCTCGCGCGGGTGTGCGAGGGCAGCGTGACGGTGCACGCGCGGCCTGCGACGTGGGCGGCGGAGGTGTCGACGACGCCGATGGGATCTCCGCTCGCGCGGTCGCAGTGCGCGGCGGGAGACACGCTCACGACGTTGCGCCACACGCGGCTCGCGGTGGGCGAGACCGAGCGTGCGGTGCTCGCGCTGCTCGACGGAACCCGCACGGTCGATGACGTGGCGCGCGCGATGGGCGAGGCCACGCAGGGGGCGGTCGACGCGGCGCGAACGGGCGAGGCGCTGGCGTGGCTCGCGCGCAACGCGCTGCTCGTGCGATGAGGGGAGAGACAGCGCGCGGAGGCATCTCGTAGAGTGCGCGCCGCGACGGGGCCCCCGCCTGGGAGCGCGCCCCGCGTGAGGGAGTGTGTCGGTGATGCGTGGTCTGCTCGCAACGGTCGGTGTCGGTGTGCTCGCGCTCGCGTGCAACAACCGCGAGGTGCGCTATCGGCAGGTGCCCGTCGAGGGGCTGCCGCGGTGCGAGCAGGGCGGCGCGGGGCTCAATCTTCTGCAGCGTCCGTTGAAGCTCGAGGTGGTGCACCACAACGGTCGGCTGGAGCAGACCTTCACCGGCGCCGACCCCCATCCCGCGGTCTCGCTCGCGGAGCGCGCCGACGACCTCACGGTGCGCGTGGGACGTTGCCCGCCGGTGAATCCCGCGAACCCGCAGGTGCGCTGCGAGAGCCCCGAGTGGCTCGGCGAGGCGCAGCGCGTGTCGGTCGATGCGTCGCGCGAGGGCGCGGTGCTGCGGATCTCCGTGCCCGGCGCCCATCCCTGCCTGCGCTGATTCCGCGCGCGGCGCGCTGTGGCAGACTCGCGGCCCTCCGATGCGCGCGCGCCACCTCGTCTGCCTCTCGCTCTCGCTCCTGGCCTGCACCGCGAACAGCCCTTCGGGCGGCGGCACCTCCGCCGATGCGTCGACCGATGACACGCCCGCGGTGTTCGACGCGCCCGACGACCGCGCGCCCGACGCCGCGACCACGGATCGTGGCGAGCCCGAGGCGTCCGTCGATGCACCCATGGATGGGACCGCGGATGCGTCGATGGATGCGGGCGATGCGGGCGATGCGACGGTCGATGCGGCCGTGGATGGGGCGGTCGATGCGGCGGCGGATGGGGCAGCGGATGCGGGCGCGGTGCGGTGTCTGACGACGTTCCGCTATCGGCCGCCGACGGGGCGCACGGTGACGCGCGCCGAGGTCACGGGCGAGTGGAGCGCGTGGGCCAATCCGGGCACGTCGATGCGGAGCGACGGCGCCGGTGGGTTCATCGGTGAGGTGTCGCTGACGCCGGGGCTGTGGGCGTACAAGTTCCTGCTCGACGGCAACTGGGAGTTCGATCCCGACGGGGCGCGGCGCAAGTACGTGGGCGGCGTAGAGAACTCCGCGGTGCTCGTGCGCGACTGCCGTCCGCCGACGCTGGCGCTGGTGACGGGCAATGTCACACGCACGGCGCCGGGCAGCGGGCGCTACGTGGCCGAGGTGTCGGTGACGCCGGGGGTCGAGCGCGTGGGCATCGATGCGGCGACGGTGCGCGCGACGCTGCGCCACGACGACGTGTCACGGGCGGTGGAGACCGCGCGCTACGACGCGACGCAGGCGCGCCTGTCGATCGACGTGTCGAACCTCGCCGACGGCAAGTACACGCTGGTGGTCGAGGCCTCGGACCGTGCGGGGCGCGCGGCGTCGCCGCTGCGGCTGGTGTTCTGGGTCGAGGGCGCGCGCTTCACCTGGCAGGGCGCGACGATCTACATGGCGATGGTCGATCGATTCGCCGATGGAGACCGCACGAACAACCCGGCGCGTACGTCGGGCGTCGATGTGCGGGCGGACTACCAGGGCGGTGACTTTCAGGGCCTCCGCGCGCGCATCGCCGATGGGACGCTCGATCGACTCGGGGTGCGTGCGATCTGGGTGGCGCCGGTGAACCGCAACGCGGAGGGGGCGTACCTCGCGAGCGACGGGGTGCACCGGGTGATGGGCTATCACGGGTACTGGCCCGTGCGGGCGCGCGAGGTCGAGGCGCGGCTCGGCGGCGAAGAGGGGCTGCGCGCGATGATCCGCGAGGCGCACGCGCACGGCATCCGTGTGTTGCAGGACTTCGTGGTCAACCACGTGCACCGCGACCATGAGTACATGCGCGCGCATCCCGAGTGGTTCCGTACGGGCTGCGTGTGCGGCACGGGCGCGTGCGACTGGACCGCGCGGCGCCTCGACTGCCTCTTCACCGACTACCTGCCCGACGTGAACTGGTCGATCCCCGAGGTGTCGACGCAGTTCGCCGACGACGCGGCCTTCTGGATCGACCGCTTCGACTTCGACGGGCTCCGCGTGGACGCGGTGAAGCACGTCGAAGACATCGCGGTGTACAACCTCCGCGCGCGGCTCCACGACGACTTCGAGGCCTCGGGCGAGCGCGTGTTTCTCACGGGCGAGACGGCCATGGGGTGGAGCGACTGCGGCCTCGACTGCAACCGCTCGGAGTACGACACGATCTCGCGCTACGTGGGCCCGCGCGCGCTCGATGGGCAGGCCGACTTCGTGCTCTACCACGCGGTGCCGTACCGATCGTTCTCGGCCGACGCGCGCGGCATGCTCCACGTCGACTACTGGACGCAGCAGAGCCAGCTCCAATACCCCGCGGGCGCCGTGATGACGCCCTACGTGGGCAGCCACGACACCGCGCGCTTCGTGACGCTCGCGACGTATCGGGGGCAGTCGTCGGCGCTCGATCCCGGTGTGCCCGGACGTCAGTGGGACGACGTCGCCACCGCGCCCCGCGACGCGGAGCCGTACGCGCGGCATCGGCTCGGCATGGCGTGGGTGATGACCATTCCGGGCGCGCCGCTGATGTACTACGGCGACGAGTACGGGGCGTGGGGCGGGGCCGATCCCAACAACCGCGCGATGTGGCGTGACGGGGCGGCGCTCACGGCCGACGAGACCGCGACGCTCGCGTGGGTGCGCGCGCTCGGCACCGCGCGCCGTGAGCTCCCCGCGTTGCAGCGCGGGCGCTACGTGTCGCTCGCGGCCACGGAGGAGACCCTCGTGTTCGCGCGTGTGCTCGATGGGAGCGCCGCGATCGTGGGGCTCTCGAAGGCCACGGCGCCGCGCACGGTGACGGTGCGTCTGCCGGGAGGATTTCCGGTGACGGAGGGCGCCATGCTGCGCGATCGGATGGGCGGTGCTGCGGCGCGGGTGAGCGGCGGATCGGTGACGCTCACGCTGCCCGCGTGGGGCGCGCAGATTCTCGCGGAGTGACGTTCTCTGTCACCGTGCCGGAGCGGCCGCGTGGAGGCCCCGGCGGACCTCGGCGGCGTCGACGCGGAGCGTGGCGGGGAGTTCTTCGTCGTGCTCGGGGACGGTGAGCGCGAAGGTGATGAGCTGGCCCGAGAAGATCGCGGCGGCGCGGTCGTTGTCGACGAAGGCCACGGCGCGAATGTCGTGGCGCGGGAGCGCGGTGCCCGGCGCGTTGAGCAGAAAGGGCGTGCGGCGCGCAGGGGTGTAGAGCCAGAGGTCGTCGCCCTGCGCGAAGAGCACGCGCTGGCCCGAGGGCGAGACCGCCACGCCCGACGGAACGTCGCCGCCGCGCCAGGGGAGCGCCTGCGTGCGGTGCTCGCCGCGTCCGCAGGCGAGGGGGAGCGTGGTCTCCCAGAGCGATCCGCCGCGTTGAAACACCAGGTGGATGGGCTCGGTGGGCACGCCGCCGTCGAGGATCATGCCCGCGTGGGGATGGATCCAGAGCGGCCGCGGCGGCGTCGCGTCGAGCGGTGAGGTGTGCTCCTCGCAGCCGGGGAGCGGGTCGTCGCTGCGGGGCACCACGGCGGTGCAGTGGTGGCCGTCGCGGTCGTAGCGGAGGCGATCGAACTGGCATCCGCGCGACATCTCGGTCACGCGCACAGGACCGAGCGCGAGGGGGTCGGGCCACGGGGCGGCGTTGCGTTCGGCGCGTCCGACGACGCGGGCCACGCCGTTCTCGACGGCGATCGCCGTGCTGCGGTGCATCGGCGCGGCGACGGTCGTGAGCACGCGGAGCTGGAGCGCTCCCTGAAAGCGCGCGCCGAGGGTCGTGTCGAGGGAGGCGACCTCGACCGCGCAGCCCGAGTACGGATGCGCCGTGATCGCGCGCCACACGAGCGGCGTGAGCGTCGGGTCTTCGATCGCGAAGGTCGCCGAGCGCACGGGCGCGCGGTTCATGAAGCGCGCGCAGTGATGCACCACCACGCCCGCGCGACGGTCGAGGCCCAGGCCCGTGAAGACGTCGACCACGTCGACCGCGTCGGTGCTGTGCGGCGCCTCGTCGGCGTCGAGGATCGTGCGCACCAGCAGGCCCGGACCGAACTCGGAGAACTCCCACGCCGACGCGCGCGTGTGCGGCATCGCCGTCGTCGAGAGCCACACGCGGCGCGTGCCGAGGAGGCGTCCGTCGGTGGGCGCCGGGGGCGGTCCGGCGTCGGGGGCGGCGGGCGCATCGCCGGAGAAGAGCGCGATGAAGGCCGCCACCATCGAGCCGTTCGCGCCGTCTCCCTGCACGTCGTCGTGTGCCGCCGTGGGGCACGGGTGGTCCGAGGCGACCGCGCGGCAGGGCGTGTGGCCGTAGTGGTATTCCACCGCGACGATCGGGTCGGGGAGGCCGTCGTCGTCGAAGTCGGGGGGATCGTCCCAGCGGGCCAGCGTGCGGACGTTCGCGAGGGCCACGCGCGGGAGGCGGCGCCACGTTCCGTTCTGCGCGCGGCGGGGCTGCGCGGGGGCGGGCGGGGGGAGTGGCGTTACTGCGCGCGCAGCGGGGGCAGGGGGCGGCGTGACTGTGCGCGGTGCGGGCGTGGGG
>CAMFHP010000052.1 GCA_945952225.1 uncultured Myxococcaceae bacterium | reverse complement strand
GTCTCGTGGGCTCGGAGATGTGTATAAGAGACAGCGCGGTGGCTGCGCCGACGCCCGAGCCCGCGCCCGCCGTGGCTGCACCGGAGCCTCCGCCCGCCCCTGCACCGGCACCTGCCGTGGCCGCACCGGAGCCTCCGCCTGCCCCTGCACCGGCGCCCGTTGTGGCCGCGCCGGAGCCTCCGCCCGCGCCCGCTGCGGCCGCGCCGGAGCCCGCGCGTCCTGCCGCTGTGCGCCGTGCTCCGCCGCGTCCCGCTGCGGTTCGCCGTCCTGCCGCGCCCCGTCGATCGGTCGGCGCCGGGTTCGTGACCGACAATCCCTACTGATCGCGCCCTGTATCCCCTGCAAGCAACGCGAGCCCGATGCGTCGGAGACTTGTCAAAGTCGCCGCGAGCGGGCACATGCGCCCCGAGGACCTGATGGACGTTCGGCATGTGACGGTGGCGCTCGTGGCGAGCGTCGGCCTCGCGATGATCCCCGCGAGCGCGTCGGCGCAGGACAACGCCGGCGAGGCGCGCGCGGCCTTTCAAGAGGGCGTGCGCAACTTCGGCCAGCGCCACTTCGCCGAGGCGCTGATCTCGTTTCAGCGCGCCTATCGTGTGCGGCCGCACCCGTCGGTGATGGTCAACATCGCGAACTGCTACCTCGCGTTGGAGCAGCCCCTCGAAGCGATCTCGTGGTTCGAGCGCTACCTCCACGACGCCGCGCAGGTGACGCCCGAACAGCGCGCGCAGATCGAGCAGACCATCGCGAGCGCCCGCGATCGCCTGGCCCGCCTCACGATCTACACGGTGCCCGCGAACCTCGAGGTCTACCTCGATGGGAACCCCATCGGCACTTCTCCCCTCCGCGGTGCGCGCGACGTTGCTGCGGGGCCACACGTGCTCGAAGCCCGCGGCCCCGATCGGAGCTCGGTGCAGTTTCAGGCGCGCCTCGAACCGGGGCGCTCCGTGGCCGTGACGCTGAACCTCACGACCCGTCAGGGCTACATCGGCAGCGCGCCTCCCGGTGCCAACGACGCCGCCCTCGCGGCGCTCGCGCCATCGGTCACGCCGCCGCCGACGGTGACGCCTCCTCCCGCGGTGACGCCTCCGCCCGCCGTGGTGACGCCGCCTCCGCCGACCGTGACGCCGCCTCCGCCCGCCGTGGTGACGCCGCCGACGCTCGTCGCGCCTCCGCCCACCGTGCCGCCGCGTGAGAGCCCGGTCGTTCGCGAGGAGACGCACCGTGCAGGAGGCTTCGCCGCCGCGATCGTGTCGGGCCTCGTGCTCACGGCCGCAGGCGCAGGCGTCGCGATCGGCGTGACGCTCTACAACAACCAGTGGATCGCCGAGTACAACAACTACGCGGCGGCCTTCGACTACTACCGCACGCGCGATGCGGAGCGCGCGCTGTCGTACCAGGCTCAGGGGCGCGAGCACCTGCGGGTGATCCAGCAGAACGAGACCATCGCCACGGTGGGCATCGTCGCGGGATCCATCGGCGCGGCCTTCACGCTCGGATCGCTGCTCTTCTGGCCGAGCGAGCGTGTGCCCTCGTCGCGCGGCGCACGACTCCAGCTCCACGTCGCGCCCACGACGAACGGGCTCCTCCTCGGCGGAACCTTCTGACTCAGCCCCGTCGGCGTTCGACCTCGACCGACGCCGACGCGCCCTCGCGCGGAACGCCCGGTTTGGTCACGCGCACGGTCACCGCGCGCGCGCCGAAGTGCGAGAGCAGCTGCGTCGCCGCAACATCGGCCACGGTCTCGACGAGGTTGAAGTGCTGCTCCCCGAGCAGCGCCTCGATGCGCGCCGCCACGGACGCATAGTCGATCGTGCGCAGCAGCGAGTCCGTCGGCGCTGCCTCGCCCGCATCGAGCTCGAAGGTGAGGTCGAACACGAGCGTCTGCGTGATCGCACGCTCGTACTCGTACGCCCCGATGCGCGCAGGCAGCGTGAGGTTCTGCACGCGAAGGCGGTCGATGCGGGGCCCCTCGTGGGTCCATCGCGTGAGGCCGGCGACCACGGTCTTCGCGGCGATGGCTCCCTGTCCCATGGCGGTCGCGAGGGTCGGCGCCTCGGGGCTGCACACGTCGCCCACCGCCAGCACGCCCTCGCGCGACGTGCGCTGCAGCCGGTCGACGCGCACGTAGCCTCGCGCGTCCGTCGACACGCCAGGAACACCGCTCGCGGGTTCGGGGCCGATGCACACGAGCAACACATCGAGCGCCACACGCGCCTCGCGCTCCCCCTCACGGATCAAGATCGCGCGAAGCCGATCGTCGCCCTCCATCGCAGAGACCACGGCGCCCATCCGTCGCTCGATGCGCGTGTCGGCGAGCACGGGCGCGCGCATCGATTCGCGGGCCGAGTACGTGCGTCCCCGATGCACCAGCGTCACCGAGGCTGCGTGGGGTGCGAGCATGCGCGCGTGTTCGAGCGCGTCGTCGCCACCGCCCACGATCACCACACGCTGCCCCGCGAACCGCGATGGATCGCTCCCGGCGTTGTGCAGCAGCCCGCGTCCGTGCCACCGGGACTCGCCATCGACCCCCAGCGCGCGCCGTCGCACGCCCGTCGCGAGCACCACGACGTCGGGATGGATCGTGCGTCCGTCGGAGGTGTCGACGGAGAGCGTGCGCGCGCGCAGCGTGGCGCGTACGCCGACATGCACGGGCACGCCGAGCGCCTCGACCTGCGCGCGAAGCGTCTCGTGCAGCGCCGTTCCCGACACGCGCAGCAGCCCCGGCACGTTCTCGATCGGAAGCGGAATCTCATGGAGCTGCCCGCCCGAATGCGCGCGCTCCTCGAAGACCTCGACGCGCAGTCCGAGCGAAGCGCACCACAGGGCTGCGCTCAACCCTGCGGCGCCGGCGCCGAGCACGACCACGGAGGCCGTCGTTTCGGTCATCGCATCACGAGCGTGACGACGAGGCCCACGACCGCGAGCGCGAACACCGCGGCGGCCACGAGCAGGGGCGTGTGATTGGCGCGCGGCACCACCGCGGCCAGCGCGGCTTCATCGACGGGCGCAGGCGCGGGCGGCGACGCGGGGGCTGCCGTCGGAGGCTTCGCACGCTCCGTCGGCGCGTCAGGCGTCGCGGTGGCGGGCGGCGCGCTGCGGGCCTGCGGTTGCGGTCCGCTGGCGGGGCGCGCGAGCTTGTCGGTCGTCGTGTCGAGCGTGGGCGGTGCCTTCGAACCGGGAAGCTGCTTGAGGAGTTCCGACGTCGAGGTTGCGGCCCACGTGCGGTGGTCGCCCTGGAGACCGAGCGCACGTCCCAGCGCATCGGCGAGCTCACCCACGGTCTGGTAGCGATCCGCGGGCTTCTTACGGAAGCCCTTCATGATCACGTCGTCGAGCGTGGCGGGGAGCGCCTCGTTCACGAACGTCGGCGGCTCGGGCTCGTCGCTGAGGATCTTGAAGAGGATCTGCGGTCCGTTGGAGCCGTTGAAGGGCACGCGCCCCACGAGCATCTCGTAGACGATCGCCGCGACGGCCCACACGTCCGCGCGGCCGTCGAGGTCGGGGTCCCCCTGCGCCTGCTCCGGGGCCATGTAGTAGGGCGATCCGATGGTGGTGCCGAGCACGGTGAGCTTGTTGCCGCGGTCCTGGCCGCGCGTGAACTTCACCGAGCCGAAGTCGAGGATCTTCACGCGCACGTCGTCACCGTCGCGCACCACGAAGATGTTGTCGGGCTTCATGTCGCGGTGCACGGCGCCCGCGGCGTGGGCCACGTCGAGGGCCATCGCGACCTGCGAGGTGATGCGCACCACCGTGGCGAACGAGAGCGTCGACTCGCGCTTGAGAATCGCGCGCACCTCTTCGCCATCGAGGTACTCCATGACGAGGTACCAGGTGCGCTTCGCGCGACCCGGCACGCGCGGCACCGACGCGAACTCGCGCACGTCGACGATGTACGTGCCGTCGAGCTGCTTCGAAGTCTCTGCCTCACGGCGAAAGCGCTCGATGTTGACGCTCTCCTCGGCCACCTGGGGGTGGAGGATCTTCACCGCGACGCGAGACTCCTCGCGCAGGTCGCGGGCCTCGTACACGCGACCCATCGAGCCCTCGGCCACGATGCGACGGATCTGGTAACGGTCGGCGACGGCGAAGCCGACGAGGGGATCGTCGTGGTCCGAGGGGACGGGCACCTCGGCGACCGGGCGGAGTGCTTCACCGTCCGAGGGGCAGGGCCCCGGCGCGTCCCCGGGAAACAGTCGTTGGCAGCGGGGACACGCGTGGAGCATGGATCGCGTTCAGCGGGAGGTCAGCGCAGCGCGGCGCGCGGCACGAGCAGCAGTCGGTTGCAGTTCGGGCACTGGTACACGCGGTCGGCGTTGAGGATCTGGTTGTACAGCTGCGGAGGCAGCGTGACGTTGCACCCGCGGCAGACGCCCTGCGTGCACTCGGCGACGCCGCTGCCACGGCGCTGCAACGCCATGGAGTAGATGCGCAGGAGGTCGGCGCGGACGCGGCTCGTCACCGACTTTCGCGCTTCCTCCATGGTGTGGCGACGCGCGCGGAGATCCGCGGTGCGCGCCGCCGAAGCGGCCTCTTCGTCCGCGAGGTGCCGCGCGAGCTCCGCGAAGTCGACCTCGTGGCGGGCGATGTTCCCCTGCACCTCGACGATCACCTGCGCGAGCCGCTCGGACTCCGCGGTGCGCTCGTCCTTCTCGCGCTTGAGCACCTCGAGCTCACGCGCCGTCGCCTCGGACTCGCGGGCGTTGCGCGCGACCTCCTGGCGCTTCTTCGACCGCACCGACTTCTCGTCGATGGCCGCGAGTTCGGCCAGATGGGAGAGCCGCAGCTTCTCTGCGTCGGCGAGCTGCTGTCGCTCGCGGTTCAGCAGTTCGCGGATCTTGTCGACGTTCGCTCGGAGCTCTGCGAGCTGCGAGTCGACATCACCCAACTCCACGTCGATCTGGCGAAACGCCATGTCGGTCCGGGAGAGTTCCTCCAACGCTTCGAGCTGTTCGCGCACCCTGTTGATCCTCCGTCGGACGCTGCGGATCTCGAATGGATCGATAGGCCCATCGGGGATTGAACCCGAAACCTCCCGATTATAAGTCGGGTGCTCTTACCGGTTGAGCTATGGGCCCGTGGCGCAACGCAGCGGGAGGGCGACTCTAACCCCCGCCGTGATCGCCACGCAACGTCGTGTTCTCGTGGGTGGCACCGACCATAGCGATCGCGGCGAGTCCAGAGAAATCGCGCAGAAATTGGCGGTGCTGCGAGGCGCTCGCCTAGTGTCGGCCCGTGCGTGACGACGACGTTCTTCTCGATGGTTACCTTGCCCACCTCCGCGTCGAGCGGGGCCTCGCCCAACGCAGCGTGGAGGCCTACGCGGGCGACCTCGTGCGCTTCGCCGTCTTCGTGCGACAGGACCTCGCGAAGACCTTTCACGTGATCGACGCGGGTGACGTCGCCGCGTGGCTCGTGTCGCTCTCCCGCGCCGGAATCTCGGCCCGCGCGCAGGCCCGCAAGCTCTCGGCCCTCCGCGGCTTCTACAAGTTCCTCGTCGCCGAGCGGAAGGTCCCCGCCGATCCGACCGCGCTGGTCACGGGGCCGCGGCTCCCGCGCAAGCTCCCGCAGGTGCTCACCTTCCCCGAGGTCGAGCTCCTCCTGGGCGCGCCCGACGCGACCACGCCGCGCGGATGCCGCGACGCCTCGATGATCCAACTCCTCTACGCGTCGGGGCTCCGCGTGAGCGAACTCGTGGGCCTCAAGCTCGCAGACATCGACCTCGATCAGAGCCTCGTGTCGGCGCTGGGCAAGGGCGACAAGCGGCGCATGGTCCCCTTCGGCGAGATCGCCCGCGACGCGCTCCTGCGCTACCTCCGCGACGTGCGTCCGCGCTGGGCCGTGCGCGGAGAGAGTGTGCACCTCTTCCTCACCGAGCGCGGCTCGGGCATGACCCGTCAGGGCTTCTGGAAGCTCCTCGGACGCTACGCGCGCAGCGCGGGCATCTCGAAGCCGATCTCGCCGCACAAGCTCCGGCACTCCTTCGCGACGCACCTGCTCGAACGCGGCGCCGACCTCCGCGCCGTGCAGACGATGCTCGGCCACGCCGACATCGCGACCACGCAGGTCTACACGCACGTCACCGCGGAGCACCTGCGCCAGTCGCACGCGCGCTTCCACCCCCGCGGTTGACCGCGCCGCGCGCGCGATGACACGCTCGCGCCCCCCTCCACGATGACCGCAGACGCCGCGCGCCTCGACGAGATCTACCAGGTCACGCTCCCGCAGTTCGAGGGCCCCCTCGACCTGCTGCTGCACCTGATCCAGAAGCACGAACTCGACATCTTCGACATTCCGATCGCGTTCGTGACGGCGCGGTACCTCGAGTACCTCGACATCATGAAGGCGCTCGACCTCGACATCGCCGCCGAGTACCTGCTCATGGCCGCGACGCTCGCGCACATCAAATCGCGCATGCTGCTCCCCGCAGCGCCGCCCGACGAGAGCGAGACGAACGCGGAGGGAGAGATCGAAGAAGACCCGCGCGCCGCCCTCGTGCGACGGCTGCTGGAGTACCAGAAGTTCCGTGCAGCCTCGGAGGAACTCGCCGCGCGCGGCGTCGCAGGCCGTGACGTGTTCGTGCGGGGCCATGCCATCGACGTGGAGTCGCCCGACGTCGCGCCGCTCGCGGAGCTTCCGCTCTTCGCGCTCCTCGATGCGTTCGAGAAGCTGCTCAAGCGTCGCAAGCTGCGCATCTCGCACGAGGTGACCACCGAGCGCGTGAGCATCGCCGAGCGCATTCAAGAGATCGTGGAGCGGTTGAAGACCGCGCGCACCGCCGTGTTCGAGGACCTCTTCGAGGGCGATCAGCGCCAGATCGACCTCGTGGTGACCTTCCTCGCGCTGCTCGAAATGACCCGACTGCGCATGACGCGGCTGTACCAGACCGGGCCCTTGGAGCCGCTGCACGTGACCCTGGTGCTCGTCGACGTGGGCCCTGTCGACGGCGCGCGCGACGACTGGTCATGAGCACGCACGGTCCCGAAGATCCCGAGCGCGACGAGCCCGCAACGCTCCATGTTGACGGCGACGAAGGCGACGGCGCAGAGCCCACGCCGGCGTTTCCCGGACTCGCCCGCACGGGCCCGCGCTCGGTCTCCGAGCTGCACCTCAAGGGTGTGATCGAGAGCCTGGTGTTCGTCGCCGACAAGCCCATCGCCGCGGCCGACATCGCGAAGGTCGCGCGCGCCGAGACCCGCGACGTGCGACGGCTGCTGCTCGAACTGCGAGCAGAGTACATGCCCCGCGGCATCCACCTCGATGAGATCGCGGGCGCGTGGCAGTTCCGATCGAGCGCGGCCAACGCGCCCTTCGTGCGAGAGCTGTTGCAGGCGAAGCCCGTGAAGCTCACGCGCGCGCAGGTCGAGACGCTCTCGATCGTCGCGTATCGGCAGCCCATCACGCGCCCCGAGATCGACGACGTGCGCGGTGTGGATTCGGGCTCGGCGCTGAAGGTGCTGCTGGAGCGCAACCTCGTGCGGATGATCGGTCGCAAAGACGAGCCGGGAAGGCCGCTTCTCTACGGCACCACGACGGGCTTTCTGGAGTTCTTCGGACTGCGCTCGCTGCGTGAGCTGCCCGCGCTGCGGGAGTACACCGAGCTCTCTCCCGAGAGTCAGGCGACGCTCCTGCGCGAGATGGCGGGCGAGGGGAGCGGTGAGGGCGAGAAGCCCGCGGAGGGAGCCACGGAAACGGAGTCTCCTGCGGGGGGAAACGTCGAGCGGGCGCCCGGCACGGATTGACCCTCGCGCGTGGGTTGCGGTACCTCCCTGCACCCTACCCATGTACTTCCAGGAACTGATCCACACGCTGAGCACGTTCTGGACGAGCCGCGGATGCCTCGCGGTGCAGCCCTACAACAGCGAGGTGGGCGCCGGGACGTTCAACCCGTCGACCTTCCTCCGCGCGCTCGGCCCGGAACCCTGGAACGTCGCGTTCATCGAGCCGTCGCGCCGTCCCGCCGACGGTCGCTACGGCGACAACCCGAACCGCCTCCAGCAGTTCCATCAGTTCCAGGTGATCCTCAAGCCCTCGCCGCTCGACATCCAGGACCTCTACCTGGCCTCGCTCGCGGCGATCGGCACCGATCCGCTGCGCCACGACGTGCGCTTCGTCGAAGACGACTGGGAGTCGCCCACGCTGGGCGCCTGGGGGCTCGGCTGGCAGGTGTGGCTCGACGGGCTTGAGATCTCGCAGTTCACGTACTTTCAGCAGTGCGGCGGCTTCGACTGTCGACCGGTGTCGGGCGAGCTGACCTACGGCCTCGAACGCATCTCGATGTACCTGCAAGACGTCGACAACGTCTACGACGTGATGTGGGCTCCCGGCGTGCGCTACGGCGAGATCGCGAAGCGCGCCGAGTGGGAGTGGTCGACGTACAACTTCACCGCTGCCGACCCCGACTACCACCGCAGCATGTTCGACACGTGCGAGCGCGAGTGTCGCCGACTTCTCTCGCTCGAAGAGCAGCGCATCGAGACGAAGAAGGGCCCGCGCGTCGAGCTCGCGTACGGCAAGGCACCGCTCGAGCGCCTGGTGCTTCCGGCCTACGACTTCTGCGTGAAGGCCTCGCACCACTTCAATGTGCTCGACGCGCGCGGGGCCATCTCGGTGACCGCACGTCAGGACTACATCAAGCGCGTGCGCGGGATTGCCCATCGCTGTGCCGAGAGCTGGCTCGCGCAGCGTGAGGCCATGGGGCACCCGCTGCTCAAGGCACCTTCGTCCGTCGGTGCCGTCGCGCGCTGAGACGCACGCTCGCATCTCCCGCCCCCTCGAACGCCCGACGTCGCACGAAGCCGTGAGCCCATCCTCCCGCCGCGCACGCCTCCTCCTCGTCGATGACGACCCGTTTCTGTTACGGGCAGTCGGACGGCTCCTCACGCTGCACGGGTATGAGATCGTCGCGAAGGGCTCGGGCGTCGACGCGCTGGCGCTCCTCGCGCAGGACCGCGAGTTCGACCTCGTGATCTTCGACATGGAGATGCCGCCTCTCCACGGTCCGGCCTTCCTCGAACAGGCACTCGCACAACACCCGGAGCTCCGCGGACGCTTCGTCGTCGCGTCGGGGAACATCGACACCGCCTCGGTGCGCGAGCTCACGGCGACGGGGGTGTGCCGCGCCGTTTCGAAGATGCACCTCGCCGATCAGCTCGAAGCGCTCCTCGCGCCTCGCTGATCTCGATGCTTCACGATTCTTCGAAGGTGATCGCGCCCTCGTAGCGCTCGATGACACCCTCGATCACCGTGACCACGTCGATTCGCACGTCACCGCGATGTGCGCGCTCTGCAGCGTAGCGGGCCGTCGCACGTCGGAGCTTCTGCTGCTTCGCCGCGGTGAGGGTCGCGAGCGGGTGCACCATCGCGTCGGCCCGTCGCGCACGTACTTCAACGACCACGAGCGTCGCGCCATCGAGGACCACGAGGTCGAGTTCGTCGCGGCCCACACGAGCGTTGCGCGCGAGCACGATGTATCCGAGCGATTCGAGGTGCGCCGCGACGAGCGCCTCGGCAGCGCGACCGCGCGCCGTGGTGTCGTCTCGGGTCACGGATGGGAGCGCCGGGAACGGAGGAGGGAGCGAACGAGCGGGATCAGGTGCCCGAGCGGATGCAGTAGGAGCCCTGCACGCCAGGGTTGTACTGCGCACCGGCGAGGTCGGTCTTGCAGGTGAACCCTTCGGGGCAGGTGCAGAGCACGCCCGGATCCGTCGACGATGCGAGGCTCGCCGGCACGCCGCAGCGGCACGTGCAGTACACCCGGCGCGGGCGCTCACGGCCCGTGGTGTCCGCGGCTTCGGCGTAGTTGTACACGAGGCAGATGCGCGAACGGCACTGGAGAGACTGCGTCTCCAGATAGATCTCGGTACCGCTGAAGCAGCCGGCCGACATGCCGGTGACGTTCGGATTGCAGGGCTGGCCACCGGGGCGCGTCGGCGCGCAGGGATCACCCACGCCCGCGTCACCACAGCCGACCACGCCGACCACGAGGCCGACTCCGATGGTTGCGAACAGTCTGCTCACGGACACGATCACACTCCTCGAATGAGTTCCCACAACACGGGAAATACAACGCAACGCGTATGCCGCACCGCCGGAACGAGCGGCACGCTAACGTCGCCGTGACGAGAGCGTCAAGATCAAAACCAGCCTCGGGGCCCGTGCTGCGAGACGCCCTGGGAGCGCGCCCGCAGACGCGTCGTGAGGGCCGCAGCGCCGCCAACCGCAATGGGCTCATGGTCACCCGCATGACCACAACGGGGCGCATCGGGCGTGATTGAAGAAACGCTTCTCTCTCACGGAGACCTCACGTAGAGTCCCGCCGGTTCATGCCGGGTATTGCCTGGGTGCGTGCGTGGCATGGAGGTTGGTTCGTGCGATCTGCAACCGCGTCGAGCGTGGCGCGACAGAGAGAGGCAGTAAGTGATGGTGCGCAGGGTTGACTGGAAGATCCTCGCGGGAGCGGGCGCGCTGATGGCTGCGCTGGGGATCTCGGCGACGGCCACGGGTCAGCAGGCCCAGCCCGACATGAACTTCGCGCAGGGATCGAGCGACGCTCCTCCCGCGGAAGGTCCGCCGAGCGAAGCGCTCGCCAACGCACTGCGCCTCTATCAGCAGGAGCGCTACCAGGAGTCGTGCGTGCAGTTCCAGCGCGTGGTCGAAGGAGAGACCGGCGACGCGCCTGCGAACCAGCAGAAGGCACAGTTCCACCTGGGCAAGTGCCTCTACCACCTGGGCTTCTATCAGTCGGCGCTCGCGGTGTTCGACGAGATCGTCGAGCGTGGCAACGCGCATCTCTACTTCCGCGCGACGCTCCAGTGGCTCGCGCAGCTCGCGTCGCAGCTCCCCGAGCCCGCGGACATCATCCGTCGCGTCGGTCGGTACCCCACCGAAGAGCTCGACCAGTTCAACAACAACGAGAACCGCGTTCTGTACAACCAGCTGCTCTATCTCATGGGCCGCAGCAAGTACAAGGACGGCCAGTACGACGAGGCGATCGCGCTCTTCCGCCGCGTGCAGCGCAACTCGCCCTTCTACGTGCAGTCGCGCTTCTTCGAGGGCATCTCGCACGTGAACGCGCGTCGCTCGCAGCCCGCGGTCGAGGCCTTCCGTGAGGTGCTCCACGCGCTCGAAGAGGGCGTCGAGGGCGTCGAAGACGAAGACCGCATGGGCGATCTCGCGTGGCTCGAACTCGCGCGGCTCTACTACTCCACGCGTCACTACGACGCGGCCGTCGAGAGCTGGAACCACGTCGACGTCGACTCGGAATACTGGCTCGACGCGCTCTTCGAGGAGAGCTGGGCGTACTTCCTCCAGCAGGACTACCCCCGCGCGCTCGGCAACGTGCACACGCTCGGGTCGCCGTTCTTCACCAACGCCTGGTATCCCGAGTCGCTGGTGCTCAAGTCGGTGATCTTCTTCTCGAGCTGCCGTTACGACGAGGCCGAAGAGGTGCTCGCGCAGTTCAACGAGCGCTACGGCAGCCTGCGGCCCGAGATCGAGCGCTACCTGCAGCAGTACCAGGACGACACGAGCTTCTTCCGCTTCCTCAAGGATGTGCGCGAGGGCCACGCCAACCTGCCGAACCGCCTCCGTCCCGTAGTCGAGAGCGCGTTCTCCGATCGCACGCTGCTCCGCAACATCGAGTACGTGAACCAGCTCGAAGGCGAGGAGCGCCGCCACGCGCAGATGCCGCAGGCCTTCCGCAACAGCTCGGTGGGCGCGCGCATCATCCAGGACATCGCCGTCGCGAAGAGCTTCGCGATCGAGAACGCGGGCAACCTCGCGCGCGGCCGTTACACCCGCGCGGTCGACGAGCTCGCCGACCTCCAGAACCAGGGCACGGCCATCCTCATCGAGATCCTCAACGCCCGCCGCGGTCAGCTCTCGCAGGAGATGCAGCAGCAGCAGGTGACGGTGCAGGAGTCGCGCGCGAACCGCGTGACGGCCGATGAAGAGCACTACCTCTGGCCGTTCAACGGCGAGTTCTGGCGCGACGAGCTTGGCTTCTACCGCCAGGCCATCACCTCCCGCTGCGGCCGCTGAAGGCACCGCACGACTCCCCAACCATGAGCCGCGGCGCAGGGCCTTCCTGCGTCCGGCAGCCCCGTTCACTCTCCACGGAGACCTGAGCCCATGATTCGCGGAACGCATCCCAGAGTCGCGTGGGTCCTCGCGGCTGTGTGGTTCCTCGCGGGCGTGCTTGCCATTGCGCAGCCACGCCGCGGAGGGAACCGAACCAACGCACCCGCAGCGACCGAAGAAATCGCCATCCCGACGGTGCCCACGGTGGCCGCCAACGTGTGCATCGCCGACGATGCGCGAGGGCGCGCCACCGAGTGTCCGGCCACCGCCACGCGGTTCGGCCAGCACGCATCGACCGGCGTCCCCGGCGCCGTGCAGCGCGTCGACGAGAACAAGAACAAGAACAAGACCAAGGAAGCGCGCACGCCCGGCACCCGCATCGGCACGCGCGACATCCTCCGGCAGCGTCAGATCCAGGAGCGCAGCGAGCAGCTGCTGCTCAACGAGATCCGTCTGACGGCGACGCTCGTTCGCAACATGCGTCCCAACGACGCGAACCGGCCGCCGGCGCTCATGCGCCTCGCCGAGGACTACCAGGAACTCCTCACGGCGAAGAACGGCGCCGCCGAGGAGCTCGAGGAAGACATCTTCCAGGCGCGTCAGGCGCACAACGACGCGCAGGTCGCGACGCTCCAGCAGCGGCAGCAGACGTTCCGCCAGGAGGGCGGGCAGTACCGCGAGCAGCTGATCCGCACGTTCCAGGTGCTCGTCGAGAGCGCCCCGAACTACGAGCACATGGATCAGGCGCTGTTCTACCTGGGCTTCGCGCTCCAGGACGCGAACCGCCACGACGAAGCGCTGCGCGTGTACCGCACGATGATCCAGCGCTTTCCGCAGTCGCCGTACGTGCCGAACGCGTACCTCTCGTTCGCCGAGCACTACTTCGACACGGGCGAGATGGAGAACGCGCGCCTCTTCTACGAGCGCGTACTCGCCGTGCAGGACGAGAACAACCAGGTCTTCGGCTACGCCACCTACAAGATGGCCTGGGTTCTCTACAATCTGAGCGACTACGAAGGCTCGCTGCAGAAGTTCTTCGAGGTCATCGAGTACGGCCGTCAGCACCCCAACGCGCCGTCGGTCCGATCGCTCCTGGGCAACGCCCGCATGGAGCTCGTGACGGTCTACGCGCAGGTGTACGGCAACGCGCAGCACCCGCTGAACCCCTCGAACGCGCTCAACACGTTCCGTCGTTACGCCAACGACGAAGCGAACGCGTACGACATGTTTGAGAAGCTCGCCGAGCTCTATCACGACAACGGTCAGTGGGCGAACTCGATCTCGATGTACCACACGCTCATGGAGGCCCGTTCCTCCGACGACAAGATCTGCTTCTGGCAGTCTCAGGTCGCGCGTGCGGTGATCGCCTCGCGGCCGAAGCCCGAGCAGATGACCGAGGTGCAGCGCCTGATCGACGTGTACAACACGTTCCGTCAGTCGCAGCGCGCGGAGACGGCCCGCCACCAGTGCCGCGACCATGCGGCTCGCGTCACCTTCGATGTCGCCTCGCACTGGCACCTCGAAGCGATCGGCCGCGCGGCCGACGGCGCCGCGCAGACGCGTGGAACGCGTGACCCCAACACGATGCGCATGGTCGGTGAGCTCTATCAGAAGCTCCTCGACGAGTTCCCCGACTTCGACGAGGTCGAGTTCCCCGAGTACCAGCGCGCCGACTGGCCCACGCGCTACCGCATCGCGTACTACCGCGCCGACATGCTCCGCGACGCGCACAACTTCGCGCAGTGCGGCCCTGCATATGACGCCGTCGTCGAGATGAACCCGACCGGCGAGTACACCGAGGACGCCGCCTACAAGGCCGTGCTCTGTTACAACGAGCTCTTCGCGCTCAACCTGAATCGTGCGGCGACGCAGCGCGGAGATCGCAACGCGACGCGCACCGCCACGGCGAACACGCAGCGCAACCTCACCGAGGCCCAGCGCCTCGCGCAGGAGCGCATCCGCATGGTGCCGCGCGACCTCAACCGCGAGGAAGAGGGCATGCTCCGCGCGTTCACGCGCTACGTGTGCTTCGTGCAGAACCAGCAGGGCCAGGCGCCGCGCATCGACGACCAGGACCCGCGCACGATCATGCTGACGATCAAGTATCGTCGCGCGTACCTCTTCTACAACGCGAACCACTTCGAAGAGGCGGCGACGATCTTCCGCGACATCGCGAACATGCCCGCCGATGTGCCGGACCCCGAGAACCTCCGCGAGATCTCGGCCGACCTCTACCTCGACTCGCTCAACGTGATGGGGTCGATGTGGAACCCGCAGCGCCCGGCGTGCTTCGACTCGATGGGTGAAGAGGTTCCGCGCTTCGTCGCGTCGTTCTGCACCCCGCAGGCGCGTCCGCAGCACGAGGACTTCTGCCACCGCATGGAAGAGCTTCAGTGCCAGATCCTTCGCAAGAAGGCCGAGGCGCTCGCGTCGTCGGGCCGTCACGGTGAGGCGAGCCAGGAGTACGTCACGATCGTGCGCACGCACCGCGAGTGCGGCCGACTCGACGAGATGCTCTACAACGCCGCCATCGAGAGCGACGCGGCCCTCCAGCTCGGTCGCTCGATGCGCATTCGTGAGCGCCTCGTGCAGATCTTCCTCCCGCGCAACAGCACGTGGGCGCAGCGCGCGCTCTACCGCCTCGCGGGCAACTACCACGCGATCCAGGTGTTCCGTCGTGCGGCAGACCTCTACGAGCAGTACGCCGAGTACGTGCACACGCACCGTCAGGAGGCGATCAACGCCGCCCGCGAGGCCGCGCGTCTCACGCACCAGCCCGAAGAGGATGTGGTCGCACAGGCTGCCGACGCGCTCCGTCAGGCGACGATCTTCCGCATCGGTCTCGGTGAAGAGCAGCACGCTCTCGACAACGCGCAGAAGTTTGCCCGCTACTTCGGCGGCGACCCCGCGCGCCGTCGCGATGCAGCGAACGTCGTGTTCTCGATCGGACAGATCTTCACCGACCGCGTCGCGCGTCTGAAGCGCCAGCCCGTGAACGGCGCCGATGAGCGCCGTCAGCGTGACGTCGAGATCCGCTCGGCGTGGAATGACGTCGTTCGCCACTACTCGAACTTCATGCGTACGTACGCGGCGCAGGGAACGCTCGACCAGAAGATCCAGGGCGCCGTGGCCCTCGCGCGTGGCTACTGGAACCTCAACGACGAGCGCCAGTCGACGCAGTACTTCTCGCAGGCGGCCCAGCTGTGGGGTGAAGGTGAGCACCCGCAGGGCGAGACGACGATCCGCGAGCAGCTCGACGACGGCGTCGAGGGAGACGCGGTGGAGAAGAGCAAGGAGGCCGTCGCCGAGGCGCGCTTCTACCTCGCCGAGGTGATCTACCAGCGCTTCAAGACGCGTCGTCTGCCCGTGTACCGCGGCGCCGGCACTCGTCGCGCGTACGACACCTGGGCGCAGCGCACGCTGCAGCCGTTCATCACCGAGCAGCTGCGATTCCTCAACGAAGACGCCACGCGCCAGTACACGGTCGTGGTGAACATGCACGTGCCGAACTGGGAGGTGGCTGCCAACGCCCGCCTGGCCGACATGTTCTTCTACTTCGCGACCTACATCCGCACGGCCGCGGCGCCGCCCGACGTGCAGCGCAACCCCGAGCTCCTCGACGCCTACAACGTGATGCGCGATGAGCAGACGCAGCGCTTCGTGAACGTGGCGACGGAGGGCTTCCAGCGCTGCATCCGCACGTCGACGACGGTGCACTGGTTCAACGAGTGGACGCAGCTCTGTGAGCGCGGCCTCAACGAGATCGATCGAGCGCGCTTCCCCGTGGCCGACGAGGTCCGCGTGGAACCGAACCTGATCTTCTCGCGTCCCACCGACGCGCGCGTGGTCTACCAGCTCCAGACCGCCGCCGAAGCCCAGGACGAGGAGGCCCAGTCGGGCTCCGGATCCTCTGACACCAACGCGCAGCAGGGCGCTAACTGAAGGGAGCGAGGCACGCCATGAAGACGACACGATCCCTCACGCTGGTGTTCACCCTCCTCGCGGCCTGCGGCGGTTCGCAGTCGACCCGCGGTGGCACCACGGCGAACAACGCTGCCGTGAACCCCGCCACGGGACAGACCGTGACCACGGCCACGGGCACCGCGGTGACTCAGAGCGCCAACCAGCGCTTCAACGACGCGGCTCAGTCGATGCGCACGCACGACGACGCCAACAACGGTCGCGGCGACTGGTCGGCCGACTCGTGCAACGAGGTCGCGGGCAAGTTCGAGGAGGCCGCGCAGGCCCAGCCGAACGGGAACTTCCCCGAGGCCTGGTTCAACCGGGCGATGGTCTATCAGCGCTGCAACATGGCCGAGCAGGCCACGCAGTCGCTCAACCGCGCGCTGCAGGCCGGCAACGGCAACTACTGCCGCGCGAAGGTCGAACTCGGCGTGATGGCCTACCGGCGTCGCGATACTGCAGCGGCGAGGACGGCCTTCGAGGAAGCCATCCATCAGGACCCCACCCACTGCGTCGAGGGCTACACCAACCTCGCGATGGTGCTCCGCGAGGCGGGGCCCACCAATGATCAGCAGTGGGGCGAGGTGATTCGCAACATCCGCGCAGCCCTCGCGCTCGATGACCGCTACCTCCCCGCGCGCAACCAGCTCGCGTTGTCGTACCTGCAGCAGGCCGGCGACGATCCCTACTCGCAGCGCATCTTCCTCGCCGGGCTCGTGTGCGCCCAGGCTGCCCAGGTGGCAGCGGCCGCGCAGAGCGAACTCTCGGCGGATGTGCGCGGCTTCATGGCCGACATCCACAACACCTGGGGGATCATCGACATCCGCCGTGGTGAGATCATCAAGGCGCTGGGACACTTTCAGCGTGCCTACCAGCTCAGCCCCACGATGTTCGAGGCGTGGGTGAACTACGGAACGATCAACCTCTCGTTCCGTGGCTATCAGGATGCGCGCGAGGCCTTCCAGCACGCGGTGGAGCTGCGCAACGACAGCTACGACGCTCACATCGGCCTCGGCGTGGCCCTGCGCGGTCTCGCGCGCGTTGATGCGACGCCCGAAGATCAGCGCCCCGCGTTGCTCCAGCAGGCGCAGCAGGAGTACGAGCGCGCGCGGACGCTCGACGCAAACCGCGCCGACGCGTACTTCAACCTCGGGGTGCTCAACATGAGCTACCTCGGTGGACAGACTGCCGATCTGGAACATGCGCGTGAGTTCCTGCAGCAGTTCCAGCAGCGTGCGGGGACGAACGCACGGTTCACGGACCACATCCAGCGCTCGCGCCGATACATCCAGAACATCGACCAGACGCTGGCTGCGATGCGTGCGATGGCGAGCATCCCCGGCGCGGGTGCTGCGCCTGCGCCTGCGCCGACGCCGGAGGCTCCCGCAAACGGCACGGCTGCTCCTGCGCCTGCCGCTCCTGCGCCCGGCGCTCCTGCGCCCGGCGCTCCTGCGCCCGCCGCTCCTGCGCCCGCCGCTCCTGCGCCCGCCGCGCACTGACCGCAAACCTCTCTCCGACCACATTCCGCGAGCTCGTCGGGTGCCATCGCAAGGGGCACCCGGCGGCGGCACCTGCCCGCATCGGGTCCCGATGGGATGTGCTGACGCGGTGAGGTCGTGCTGTGGTCCCCCGTTGACGCCACGCGGCCGAGCTCGATAGAGTCCTTCGCCATGAAGACCCGCTTCGTGGCCGTGTTGGCCTTCGCGATGATCTCCCTCGGCGGAACGTCTGCTTTTGCCCAGCGGCGGCCCGCTGCAGGCGCAGGCGCGGATCAGGCCACTCGCACGCAGGAATTCAACTTCACGGACGAACTCGTGCAGGGACAGCTCGTGCGCCCCGACGGAGAGTCGACGCGTGTGCGTCGTCGGGCTGCGGGGATTTCGCTGATCCGCATCCGTGAGCACTTCGTGCCCGAGATGCTCAAGTCCGTCGAGAACCTCTGATCGCCTGCCTCGTCCGACTTGGCTGCCGCGGCGCCCGACTCCGGGCGCGCGCCGACCGGTCGGTTCGTTGACGGGCTCCACCACCGGTCGATAGATTCCCAGAATCCTGTGAGCCCGTCGGACGAGACCGTTCGATGATCAAGCTGTTCGCCCCGGTAATGTTCTCCGTGCTCCTCGCGGGACCGAGCGTGTTCGCACAGGCTCATGGCGTGAGCACCAATCGAGTGCCTCCGCCCGACCGGGAGATGACCTTCGGCGATGAACTCGTGCAGTCTCAACTGCCTCGGCCCGACCTCACGAGCGTGCGGGGGAATCGTGCGACCCGGGGCATCAGCCTCTTGCGAACGAGGCAACATTTCGTGCAGGAGATGCTGAAGTCGGTCGAGAACTTCTGACCGGATCTCGTGTCAATGATCCCGGTTCGGGGTGCGGCGAGCGCCCCACAATCGGGAAGGAGCTGCGTGCCTACCTTCAACCCCCTCCAAGGCACGCCCAAAAACGGGGAAGCGATGGCTCAGAAATTGGTCGTTCCCATCACGTTCCAGATCTTTCAAAACGGCGCGTTGGTCCGTTCGGAGACCATCGCGCAGGACGTGATCAAGATCGGACGGGATCAGAAGTCTCACCTTCGCATCGAGGACGAAGGCGTCGCGCGGATGCACGCCGTCATCGAAGCGAAACCCGACGACGTGCAGATCATCGACCTCGGCTCCGGCACGCAGGTGAACGGTCAGCCCGTGAACAAGTGCTCGCTCCGTTCGGGCGACACCTTCCAACTCGGCAACACGCGCATCACCGTCGACGTCGGCGTCGCTCGTGAGGCTTCGACGGTGACGACTTCGACGAGTGCACCCTCCGCATCGAGCTTCGTCCCGCCGGCGGCGGCTCCCCTGGCTGCCGGGCTTTCGGATGCGGGTGCCTTCCGCGCGGCGCCGGCGACTGCGCTCGATGGCGAGGAGATCTACCAGCTCATCAAGCGTGGTGAGATCAATCCGCATGAGGTCGAGGAGGTTGGCGCGCACGCCGTCGAAGTCTCCGTCCTGTGGAAGAGCTCCATCCTCCACGTCGCGCACCTCGACAACTCGAAGAACTTCGTCCTGTCGGCGCACGATCCGAAGGCGGCCCCTGACTCGAAGGTGCTGATGGGGTCGCTGGCCGTCGGCGGCGCCCTGATGCTCGCCGGTGCTGCGATCTCTTCGGTCGACTCGCAGGTGTCGCAGGCCGTTCGTGATGCGGCGGGTAACAAGTCGATGATCGTGGGTGGCATCGGCGCGCTCACGTCGCTCATCGGCAGCGGCGTCGCCGGACAGCTTCATCACAAGAATGAAGACGCCATCGCCGACACGAGCCGTTTCGTCGTGGGGCCGGAGCTCCTCGGCGGCGCGATGGACGTTCCGGTGGTCGTCAACGGTGGTGGGACGCGCTTCGTGTTTCTGCCCGATGCGACGGGTGAGGTGGAACTTCAGGGGGTGAAGCGTTCACTCGAAGACCTGAAGGCCCAGGGCCACGCGCGTCCGTCGTCGACGGTCCCGGGCGGGTTCGAGGTGAACATCCAGCCCGAGGGTCGCTATCGCCAGGAAGTCGGTGGCCTCACGATCCTCGCCAAGGTCGTTGCGCCGGGACGCATCGTGGCGGGGCACATCAAGCGCGACAACCCGCTCATCGGCGCAGTGGCCGGTTCGGGCATCTTCATGGCTGCTGTGATGGCGACGCTGCACTTCGCGGTGTCCGACTCGTCGGGCTTCCTCTCTGCCTCGAACGACGACGACCGCCTTGCGGAACTGCGTGCGTTCATCCAGCGTCAGCAGGAGCGCCAGCCCGAGGAGCAGCCGCAGCAGCAGAACGACGACCAGCAGGAGGGCGGCACTGGTACCCGTCACGCGGGCGCCGAAGGCAAGATGGGGCGCCGCGATGCTCCCGTTCGCAATGCGCGTTACGCCATCAAGAACAACGGCGAGCCGCCGCATCTCTCGCGGCAGCAGGCGCGTGAGCAGGTTCAGAACCGTGGCATCTTCGCGGCGCTCGGCGCGCTCGGTGGCGGCGCGGCGGGCGGTTCGTCGGGCATCGTGTCGCCCTTCGGCGGCATGACCGAGTCGGGCGTCGACAACCAGAACGCGAACGGCAACATGACCGGCGATGCCGTCGGTGATGCGTTCGGGTACGGTGGTCTCGGCGCGACGGGAACCGGTTGGGGTGGTGGTGGCACCGGTGAGGGCACCATCGGCATGGGCAACATCGGCACGATGGGACACGGTTCGGGAACGGGGACGGGGCAGGGCTACGGCTCGGGCGCCGGCCGTGGCCTCCGCGGACGTGGTAACTCGGGACCGACCGTGCGTGCAGCGCCGCCGGACATCTCCGGTCTTCTCTCGCCGGAGGCCATCCGCCGCGTCGTGCTTCGCAACCTCGGTCAGGTGAACCACTGCCACGAGCAGGGGCTCGCCACGAACCCGAACGCGCAGGGGCGTGTGACCGTACGCTTCGTGATCGGCGGCACCGGATCGGTGATGGCGTCGGGCGTAGCGAACAGCACGTACCCGATCCAGACCGTGGCCGACTGCATCGCCAACGCCGTTCGTCGCTGGCAGTTTCCCGCGCCCGAGGGTGGCGGTGTCGTGACGGTGAACTACCCGTTCAACCTCCAGCCGCCGGATCAATGATCTGAACCGCTGACGAGGGCGCTCCAGAAGGCCAGATCGCGTGACGCGCGGTCTGGCCTTCGCGCATTTGGTCTACTGCGAAATGCCGTGTTTCGTAGCGTTTCCGTCGCGGTGCGAAAGCGTGAACCGCAGCGTATTTCTAGGTTGAGCCACGCGAATCCGCTCGCCTATGATCCGCGCGTTCCAATGGGTCGTTGCGATCTCGCGAGGAGTGGAATGAAGCGAGTTTTCTGTGGGCTGGTTGCGATGCTTCTGCTCGGCGGATGCAGCGAATACGACCGGCAGGCGATCGAAGACAACAACGCGGGGATGAACCTCCTCCGCGGCGGTCGCATGGCCGACGCACGCGATCGCTTTCAGCGCGCCGCGGACGAGGACGCGAAGTTCGACCAGCCCCTCTACAACCTCGCGCTCGTGCACATCAAACAGCACGAGTGGGGCAACGCTGCGGAGGCGCTCACCCGAGCGATCGCGCGCAACCCGCGGAACCCCGAGTACCACTTTCTGCTGGGCAACACGCACTTCGAACAGGAACACTGGGAGCAGGCGCGCGCCGCGTTCAACCAGGCCATCCAGGTCGAGCCCAACATGTACATGGCCCACTATCGCCTCGGTGAAGTGGCCGACCGTCTCGACGAGCCGCAGGCCGCGCTGCAAGCCTACACGAACGCGCTGACGAAGGCGCCGCGCGCCTACCGCGCGTACGTGCGACTCGGTCGAGCGTACTACCGCGCCCATGACTACGACCGCGCGATCCAGGTGCTCCGCGAGGGCCTTCGCATCGCCCCCGAGGGGGCGGTCGAGCGCGGCGCGATGCGGAACATTCTCGGCAACGTGCTCCTCGAGCAGGGACACCGCGAGCAGGCGATCGACGAGTTCGTCGCCGCGAACCGCGAGGACACCGAGCTTGCCGAGGCACTCTTCTCTGCGGGCTATACGAGCGCAGAGATCCCGGAGCGCAGGCAGCAGGCGATTCTCTATCTGCAGCGCTTCATCGAGGCGCGCGGCGGCAACGCCCCGCGTGAGTACCTCGACATCGCGCAGAACAAACTCGCGGAGCTCCAGAACCCCGGCGCCCACTGAGCGCCGCTGCCTCGCGACGTTTCCTCCCCATTCGCCACGTAAAGACGGACCTGAACGTACGCTGCGCCCTCTGCGCACGCCGGTGACACGATGAGCAGTTCTGATCTCACGGAAGAAATGCCTGCAGGAGAGTTTCCGACCACGATCGCGCCGGCCGCGATCCGTCCCGGTCCCGACCCGGCGAAGGTGCGTGAACTCGACGAGGCGGCAGCCCGCTTCGAGGGCCAGAAGCGCTGGCAGGATCTCATCAAGACCCTGCTCGCGAAGGCCGAGATCCTGGTCGACCCGGCGGAGCGGGTGGCGCTCTACGAACGCGCCGCGGGCCTCTACATCGAGCGCTTCGCCAACCAGGCCGAGGCGATCAAGGCCTACGAGAGCGTGCTCGAACTCGATCCCTCGAACGCGCGCGCGATCGACTTCCTCAAGCAGGGGTACGAGCGACGTCGTGAGTGGGACAAGCTCCTGCCGCTGTTGAAGCGCGAGGCCGCCGCAGCGCCCGAATCCGCGCAGCTCGACGCGTACCTCGCCATCGCGCGCTTCGTGACCGAGAAGGTCAAGAAGCCCGAAGCGATGATCGAGGTGTGGGAAGAGGTGCTCAACCGAGACCCCGGCAACCACGACGCGCTCACGCAGCTCGGCGGGCTCTACGAGCGCCAGAAGGAGTTCGCCAAGCTCGCATACGTGCTCCGTGAGCAGGCCGCACAGACCGGCGAGTCCGCTGCGCGGATCGCGCTGCTCGTGAAGCTCGGCACCATCGCGGGCGACAAGCTCAACGACGACGCCATCGCGGTCGAGGCATGGCGCGGTGTGCTCGCGCTCGATTCGAACGATCGTCGCGCGCAGGAGGCGCTCAAGAAGCGCTACCTCGCGATGCATGCCTGGGACGACCTCGAGACCTTCTATGCCGACAGTGGCAAGTGGGACGAGCTCATCCGCGTGCTCGAGCGCGAGACCGAGAGCCCGCAGGCGTCGGTCGAGACGAAGATCTCGCTCTTCTCGAAGATCGCGCAGCTCTGGGCTGAACGGAAGGAGAAGACCGACCGCGCGGCGAAGTACCTCGAGAAGATCCTCGAACTCGATGCCGCCAACCGCGACGCGGCCCTTCGCCTTGCGCCGATCTATCACACGGCCAACGACTCGAAGCGCCTCGCCGCCGTGCTGGAAGTGAAGGCCAACGGAGACCTTCCCGAGGAGCGCGTCGCGACCCTGCGCGACCTCGGCGCCCTCTACGAGACGCCGCTCAAGGATCCCGCGCGCGCCTTCGAGCGCTACCAGGAAGCCTTCAAGCTCGAACCCGCGTCGCCGGGTTCGGTCGCCGACCTCGAGCGCTCTGCCGAGGCTGCAGGACGCTGGAACGACGCCGTCGATGCGCTCGCTGCGGCGCTCTCGCCCGACCTCGATCCCGACACGCAGGTGCGCCTCCGCCTGCACCTCGCGGGCAACCTCGCGGTGCGTCTCGACCGCGTCGACGATGCCATCGCGCGCTACCGCGAGGTGCTCGACCTCGACCCCGCGAACCTCGACGCGCTCGTCGCGCAGGAGTCGCTCCTCCGCGGCAAGGCGCGCTGGGCCGACCTGCTCTCGGTGCTTGAACGTCGCCTCGAACTCGCAGCCGATCACGACGAGCGCCGTGGGCTTCTCTACGCGGTCGCCACTCTCGCGGAGAACGAGCTCGACGATGCACCCCGCGCCGTCGCGACGAACCTCACGATCGTCACCGAGTTTGGCGACGAAGACGCCGCCCTCGCTGCCCTCGATCGCCTCTACGAGAAGCTCGCGCAGTGGAACGAACTCGTCGATGTGCTCGAACGTGAGCTTGCGTTCCATGCGGCGGCTGGCAACGACGCGCGTGCGGTCGAGCTGAAGTTCCGTCTCGGGCGCGTGCTCGAGTCGCACCTCGGACGCGCGCGCGAAGCGGTCGCGCACTACCGCGAGATCCTCGCGATGTCGCCCGACCACGACGGGGCGAGGCTTGCGCTCGAAGCGCTGCTCCGCGACCCCGAACTCCGCGGTGAAGCGGCGAGGATTCTCGAGCCCGTCTACGAGCTCCGTGAAGACTGGGAGGCGCTCATCCGCTCGGCGGAGATCCTTCTCTCGGAGGAGGAGAGCGTCAACGAGCGTGTCGCGCTGCTCGCCCGCATCGGTGGCGTTTGCGCCGAGCGCGTCGGCGATGGTCGCAGGGCGTTCGAAGCGTACGGGCGCGCGTTCCGTGAAGACGCTACGCGCGAGGATGTGCGCGAGACGCTCACCGCGCTCGCTGCGCCGATCAATGCGTGGGGCGACCTCGTGGCGCTCCTCCAGGAGGTCGCGGGCACGGCGGATCCCGAACTCGCGCGCTCGTTGTGGCTGCGCATCGCGGACATCGAGTTCCGTCAGGTGGGGAGCATCGAGCGCGCGGTCGCCGCGTACGAGAAGGTGCTCGAACAGAACCCCTCGGATGTCGAGGCCCTCGAAGCCATCGAGCAGACCTACCGCGCCGCGGGCCGCTGGACCGACCTGCTCTCGGTGTTCCGCCGTCGCCTCGAGCTCGCGGGTGATCCCGACGCGCGCGACGAACTTCAGGCCGCCATCGCGACGGTGCACGAGGAGATGCTCGGCAACCCCGAGGCCGCCGTGCAGACGTGGCGCGAGGTGCTCGACGCCGACCCCACGAACCGCCGCGCCCTCGAAGCCCTCGACCGCCTCTTCATCCGACTCACGCGCTGGCAGGACCTCTCCGACAATCTCCAGACGCGCCTCTCGCTCGCGGAATCGCCCGAGGAGCAGACCGCCATTCAGCTCCGGCTCGCGCAGGTGCGCGAGGAGCGCATGGCCGACACGCCCGGCGCGATCGACATCTACCGTCAGATCCTCGAGCGCGACGCGGGCAACGGCGACGCCATCTCCGCGCTGGAGCGGCTCATCGAGCAGCCCGAACACGCGCAGGTGATCGCCGACATTCTCGAGCCCGTGTACCGCGAGCTCGCGGCCTACGACCGCCTCGCCTACGCGTACGAGGTGCTCGCGCGCAACGCGACCGACAAGGCGCGCAAGGTCGAGCTCCTCCATCGCATCGCGGAGATTCAAGAGACCGCGCTCGATCAGGCCGACCACGCGTTCGCGACGTACACCCGCGCCCTCGCGGAAGACCCCGGCAACCTCGAATCGATCGATCAGCTCGATCGCCTCTCGCGCGTGCTCCGTCGCCACGAAGACTTCGTCGCGGTGCTGGAGCAGTATATCCAGACCACCGACGACGCTGCGGCCCGCGTGGCCCTCCACCGTCGCGCTGCGTCGGTCGCCGAAGAGCGCCTCACGATCGTGCCGCAGGCCATCGGGCACCAGGAGGCCATTCTCGGCATCGACCCGCAGAACCTCGATGCCGCGTCGGCCCTCGAGCGTCTCTACGGCGCCTCGGAGAAGCCCGCCGAGCTCGCGGGTGTGTACCTCCGCAAGGCCGAGATCCTCGAAGACGCGGAGGAGCGCAAGGAGTACCTCCTCCGCGCCGCCGAGATCTACGAGACCATTCTCGAGAAGCCCGAGGAGGCGATCGCCGCGTACCGTCGCATCACCGAGGTCGACGACACCGACGTCGCCTCGCTCGACGCGCTGATCCGCCTCTACATCACGCACGAGCGCTGGACCGACCTCCTCGGCGTGTATGCGAAGAAGGCCGAACTCGTTCACGATCCCGACGAGAAGAAGAAGATCTTCCTCGACACGGCGACCGTGTACGAAGGGCAGCTCAACGACGCCGTGAACGCCATCGCGGCGTACAACCAGGTGCTCGAGCTCGACCCCGCCGACGGCACCGCGATCCAGCGCCTCGATCACCTCTACCAGGCGCAGTCGAACTGGACGGCGCTCCTCGGCATCCTCGAGCGCGAGGCCGAGCTCGCGGGCGATCCCGCGGAGGTGGTGGAGTTCCGCTACCGCATCGCACAGCTCCACGAGACCCACCTCGACGGCACTGCGCGGGCGGTGGAGATCTACCGCGAGATCCTCGAAGCCTCGCCCGACCACGCGGCCTCGCTTGAAGCCCTCACGCGCATCCTCCACGGCGACAAGGAGCCCCTCGCGGCCGCAGCAGTGCTCGAGCCCGTGCTCACCGCCGCGCAGGCCTACGATCGCGTGGTCGATGTGCTCGAAGTGCAGCTCGCCCACGCCGACGACGATCTCCGTCGCGTCGAGCTCCTGCACCGCATCGCCGACATCCAGGAGCAGGTGCTCGAACAGCCCGGCGCCGCGCTCAACGCCTTCGCCCGCGCGGTCGCGCCCGATCCGCTCAACGAGCACACGCTCGCGAGCTTCGAGCGTCTCGCCGAAGGCCTCGGTCAGTGGCCGCTCGTGGGCCAGACCTACGACGCCGCCGTGGCGCGTCTCACCGAGGATCCCGAGCGTCGCCTCGAGCTTCTGCTCCGCGTGGCGCAGATCCAGGAGTCGCACCTCGGTGACGCCGAGGGCGCCATTGCGCGCTACCGCCTCGCGCTCGATGTCGATGCGCAGAGCGTGGCGGCCCTCGCGGCCCTCGACCGGCTCTTCGAAGCGCTGGAGCGCTGGCCCGAGCTCGCCGAGGTGCTGCGTCGCGAGGTCTCGCTTGGCGACCTGTCGCCCGACGACGTGCTCTCGCTGCGCTTCCGGCTCGCGCAGGTGCTCGAGCACCGCCTCGATGATGTGGACGGCGCGCTCGCGGTGTACCGCGAGATCCTCGACGTGCAGGCCGACCACGAGGGCACGGTCGCGGCCCTCGAAGCGATGTTCAACCGAGGTGTTCGTCGTCAGGACGCGGCGGCCCTCCTCGAGCCCATCTACCGCATGGGCGAGCAGTGGGAGAAGCTCGCGGACATCCAGGCGCGCTCGCTGGAGCTGGTGACCGATCCGGCCGCGCGGCTCCAGGCGCACCACGGCCTCGCAGAGCTCGTGGAGGAGCGTCTCGGAGATGGTGCCGCGGCCTTCGGGTGGTACGCCCGCGCGCTCAAGGAGCACCCCCTCGACGAGCGCTCGCTCGCCGAGGTCGAGCGCCTCGCCGCGGTGACCGACGGGTGGGCCGAGCTCACCAACGTGTACGCGGACATCGTCGAGTCCGAGGCGTCGACCAACGACGTGAAGCGCGTCATCGGCAAGCGCCTCGCGCGGGTGCACGAGGAGGAACTCCAGGACCTCCAATCGGCCGACGCGGCGTACAGCTTCGTGCTCGACGTCGAGCCCCTCGACCCCGACGCGCTCGAAGCCCTCGACCGGCTCTACACGGCCACGGGAGATGCCGCGCGTCTCGCGACCATCCTCGAGCGCCGCGCGCAGGCGGCCACCGACGACGAGCAGCGGGTGGAGTTCACCTTCCGCCTCGCGCAGATCCTCCAGGAGTCGCTCGGGCAGACCGAGCAGGCCGTCGCGCGCTACCGCTCGATCGTCGACACGCTCGATCCGCGGCATGCGCAGAGCCTCGAGGCGCTCGAAGCGATCTACCTCGCGGGCGAGCGCTGGCAGGAGCTGTACGACACGTACCAGCGCAAGCTCGACATCGCGAGCGGCGACGAGGAGCAGGCGGAGATCTACGCGCGCATGGCCCGCCTCGCGGACCAGAGCCTCGGACGCCCCGACGACGCGGTGGCCCTGCTCGATCGCGTGCTCAACCTCCGCGGGGAGGACACCGAGACCCTGGCGGCGCTCGCGAACCTCCACGAGGCCGCGGGCCGCCACCGTGAGCTCATCGACGTGCTCGAGCGCCAGCTCGCGGCGGAGATGGACGACCAGCAGCGCGTGCTCATCGCGCTTCGCATCCCGGCGGTGCACCTGCACCAGCTCCGCGACGTGGAGCGCGCCATCGAGGGCTACCGCCGCGCGCTCGACATCGACCCGAGCTCGTTCGACGCCCTCCGCGCGCTCGCGGACATCTACCGCGCGCAGCAGGCGTGGGAGCCCCTCGTCGAGGTGCTCCAGACGCTCATCTCGCTCGGCGCTGCGACGCTGCCCGACGAGGAGATCAAGGCCGCGTACACCGAGCTCGGTGGCATCTTCTGGACGACGCTCCAGCAGGGCTACGAGGCCGTCGACGCGTGGAACCACGTGCTCGAACTCGACCCGCGCGACGCGCAGGCGATCGAGGCGCTGCTGACCATCCACACGGCGCAGGGCGAGTGGCGCGACGTCGTCACCGTGCTGCAGAAGAAGGCCGACGCCCAGGACGAGGGCGAGGCCCGCGTGCCGATCTACCTCCAGATGGCGGGCGTGTGGGAGGAGCAGATCGGCGAGCCCGACGGCGCGCGTCAGGCGTACGAGAAGATCCTCGAGATCGATCCGCTCCACGACCATGCGTTCCGCGCGCTCGAAGCACTGCACCAGCAGTTCGAGCGCTGGGACGACCTCGCGACGCTGTACATCTCGCGCCACGACACGCTCTCGGAGAAGGGCGAGGTCAAGCTCGCGGTGCCCTTCATGCGCGCCGCGGCGGGTCTCTACGACGAGAAGCTCGGCGACCGTGAGCAGGCCTTCGCGGCCGCGCAGATCGCCTTCGACGAAGACGTCACCGACCGCGAGACCGTGGTCGTGCTGGAGCGTCTCGCGGGCCTCACGGGCAAGTGGAACGACCTGCTCAAGGAGACCCTCAACGGCTACCAGACCGAGGCGACGGGGCCGCGCAAGACCGCGCTCGGCCTCCACGTCGCGCGCTGGTACGGCGTCGAGCTCGGGCACCCCGAGTGGGCCATTCCGATCTACCAGCAGATCCTCGCGACGGAGCCGGGGAACCTCCAGGCGCTCCACGACCTCGCGACGCTCTACCGTCGCCTCGGTCAGTGGCAGAACATGCCGAAGATCCTTCAGCGCTGCGTCGATGCGTCGCGCACCGACGAGGATCGTCGCCGCTTCCACATCGAGCTCGGCGAGGTGCTCGAGAAGCACCTCGGTCAGGCCGACCAGGCGGTGGATCACTACAACGCCGCGCTCAACCTCGACCCCCGCGACCGCGACGCCCTCACGGCGCTCGCCCGCGTGTACGAGGCCCGCGGCGACTGGCGCGCCCTCGTCGACGTGCAGCGTCGCCGCATCGAGAGCGCCGAAGACGTCACCGCCGCCATTGCGCTCCGCCTCGAAGCGGGACGCACGCTCGAAGAGCGCGTGAATGACAGCGACGGCGCCATCGCCGAGTACCGCGCGGTGCTCGACGCCGATCCGGGCAACCTCGACGCGCTCCGCGGACTCGAGCGGCTCTACACCCGCCTCGACCAGCCGCAGGCGCTGCTCCAGGTCCTCGAAGCGCAGCTCGAGTTCGCACCCACGGAGCGCGAGCGCATCAAGCTCCTGTCGCGCATCGGCGCGATGCTCGAAGAGCAGTTCGTCAAGCCCGACCTCGCCATCGAGCGCTTCGAAGCGGTGCTCGAAATCGACCCGTCGGACCAGAACGCCCTCCGCTCGCTGGAGCGCCTCTACCGCAACACCGCGCGGTGGAACGAGCTCATCCACACGCTGGAGCGCCACCTCGCCGCGACGCCCGAGCGCCGCGACCGCGTGGCCCTCTTCGAGCAGATGGGACGCGTGTACGGCGAAGAACTCCGCGACGCCGACCACGCCGAGGACGCGCTCCGCAACGTGCTGGAGATCGACCCCCAGCATCTGCCTTCGCTCGAAGCGCTCGCCCGCGTCTACGAGTCGAAGAACGACTGGGATTCGGCCGTGGTGACCATGGAGCAGCTCTCCGATCTGCTCGGTCACGATCGCCCGCGCCAGGTCGAGCTGCGCTACCGCATCGCGAAGATCGTCGAGACGAAGCTGCAGGACGAGTTCCGCGCCGTGGAGATGTACCGCGCGGCCCTCGACGCCGACGGCGGGCACGCGCGCTCGCTCGAAGCCCTGCGCCTCATCGCGACGCGCCGCGAGGACTGGTACGACGTCGCCCGCTACCTCGAACGCGAGCAGCAGGTGACCGAGCAGCCCGCGGCCCGCGCGCGGCTCCTCGCCGAACTCGGTCGCGTGAACGCGCAGTACCTCGACGACACCGAGCGCGCCGTCGCCTGGTACGAAGAGGCCATTCGCAACGACCCCGACCTCGAAGAGGCCGCGTGGCCGCTCGCGATGCACTACGTCACCCACGAGCGCTGGGCCGAGGCCGAGCCCCTCGCCGAGATGCTCGCGCGTCGTGCCAACCGCCGCGATCCCGTCGAGCAGCTCCAGATCCAGCTCACGATGGGCCGCGTGTCGCAGGCGCTCGGCAAGGTCGACCGCGCCATCAAGGCCTTCACCGCGGCGCAGACCCTCGACCGCTCGAACGTCGACGCGATCCGTCTGCTCGCGGGCGCGTACTTCGTGAAGGCCGACTGGGAGAACGCCTTCAAGAACTACCAGCTCCTGCTGGTGCACCACAAAGACGAGCTCGAGGCCGAGGCCCGCGCGGATCTCTACTACCGACTCGGTGTGGTGAAGCGCGAGCAGGGTGACCGCCGTCGCGCCGCGAACTTCCTCGAGAAGGCCCTCGAAGAGATGCCGGGCTTCCGTCCGGCCATCGAGGCGATGATCGAGACGTACACGGGCGCGGGCGAGTGGGATCAGGTCATCGCCTACAAGAACATGCTGCTCGAGCAGGAGTTCGACGACGAGAAGCGCTACCCGATGATCGTCGAGATCGCCGAGCTCTGGCAGGACAAGGCGAAGAACCCGCAGAAGGCCATCCAGAGCTACGCGGCCGCGCTGGAGATCCACCCCAAGGATCGCCCGCTGCTCAACAAGCTCCTCGCGCTCTACCAGGAGACGGGGCAGTGGACGAAGCTCGTCGAGGTCATCGGCACCATCTCGGATCTCGAGTCGCGGCCGGAGATCAAGTCGAAGTTCGCGTACACCATCGCGTCGATCTACAACGACCGGCTCAAGGACGCGGACCAGGCGCTGACCTTCTACAACCAGGCGCTCGATCTCAATCCGTCGGAGCTCAAGCCCTTCACGAAGATCAACGAGATCCTCACGGGGCGCAGGGACTTCAAGAACCTGGAGCGCAACTTCCGCAAGATGCTCCACCGCGTCGCGGGCAAGACCGAGAAGGACCTGGAGTTCAACCTCCTGCACAACCTCGGGATCATCTACCGCGACCGCCTCGCGCAGCCCGACGCGGCGATCAAGGCCTTCGTGATGGCCTCGGAGCGCAAGCCCGAAGACATCCAGGAGCACAAGATCCTCGCCGAGCTCTACGCACGCGAGGGCAACACGGTGGAGGCCGTCGCCCGCTGGCGCACGATCATCGAGAAGGACCTCACGAACGCCGAGGCCCTCAACTCGATCTTCGACCTCTATTACCAGTCGCGCGCGTACGACAAGGCGTGGTGCGTGGCGGCCACGGCGACCTTCCTGCTGCGGAACGGCGCGAAGGAAGAGGCCCGCGCCTTCTACGAGCAGTACAAGCCGCGGCGGCCCCTCGCGCCGACGGGGCGCCTCACCGAGGAGCAGTGGGTCAAGCTGCTGTTCCACCCCGATGAGGACCCGGTGACGGGCAAGATCTTCGCGTCGATCCTGGGCCCGCTGCGCAAGGCCAAGGCGAGCCCGCTCGCCCAGTTCGGCTTCACGCAGAAGGAGCAGCAGGACCCGCAGACGTCGAGCGTCTCGCTCGTGAAGGCGCTCGCGAACGCGGGCTCGGCGCTGAGCCTCCCGATGCCCTTCATCTTCGTTCGCACGAACCAGCCCGGCGGCCTGGGCTACGTGCCGAGCGAGCCCATCGCGTCGTTCGCGGGCAGCGGGCTTCTCTCGGGGCTCTCGCTCCAGGAGCTCGCCTTCGTCGCGGCGAAGCACATGGCGTACTACCGCAACGAGCACTACGTCCGCGTGCTGTTCCCCACCACGCAGGAGCTCACGTCGATCATGCTCGCGGCCATCAAGCTGGTGAAGCCCGACCAGGGCGTTCCCCCGGAGGCCGAGGCGACGGTGCAGAAGCTCGCGCCGCTCGTTCAGCAGGATCCCATCGCGGCCGAGGGCCTGCGCAAGGTGGTGAAGTTCTTCCTCGAACAGGGAGGCTCTTCGAACGTCAAGCGCTGGTACCAGGCCGTGGAGCTCACCTCGGCGCGCGCGGGCTTCCTCCTCGCGGGCGACCTCGAAGTGACCAAGAAGATGCTCGCGATGGAGCCCGGCCTCCCCGGCGACGTGGCCCCCGGCGAGAAGCTCAAGGACGTGGTGCTGTTCTCGATCTCCGAGAACTACTTCACGCTCCGCGAGGCCCTCGGCATCAACTTCCAGTCCGCCGCGGCGTACTGATCCCTCCGCGCACCGCCCGGCGGCCTCACGCGCCGTCGGGCGGACCCTCGCGCCCTTCGAGCTCCCACGGATTGGCCATCACCCGTCGCACGGTCTTCGCGAGCGTCGCGCCCTGCGCGCCGTCCATGAACCGATGGTCGATGGTCGCCGTGAGCGTGAGCTGCCGACGCACCACCACCGCGCCATCGACGGCCATGGGCGCTTCCTTCACCGCGCCGATGAGCACGTAGAGCGGCACGCCCGCGAAGGGCGTCGGCGGCACGAAGCCCTCGTCGAGCCCGAAGACCCCCACGTTCGTGATCACACACGACCCGAAGGGAAACGCTTCGAGCCCCAGCGCGGGCACCGAGAGCCCGAGCGCCGTGGTGAGAAAGCCCGTGAGCTTCAGCACCACCTTGAGCACCCACGTGGGGAGCAACCGCACGGGGCCCATGCTCTTGTTGAAGCGCTCGTCGCTGCCCTTCGCGAGCTTCGAAGCGAGCTCGCGGAGTTCGACGGTGGCCTCGATCACCGACTTGCGATCGAGGTGCTCGATCTTGGCCTTCGCGAGGTTGCGCCCGTCTTCGAAGGCCACGAGAAAGGCCACGTCGACGCGGTCGTGGGGCACGTACGTTCCGAAGCGCAGGTAGCCGTTGAGGCTCGGCGTGTCGCGCAGCGCGAGGGCCACGGCCTTGCCCACCACGGTGGTGAGCGTGACCTTCTCGCCCGTCGTCTTGCGAAGGTGTTCGACGTAGGCGAGGGCGGGCTCGGCGTCGAGCACCATGCGGCCGTAGATGTTGGGTTCGCGCGGCGCGTCCCACGCGGCGATGGCGAGCTTGCGGCGTAACGGGTTCATGGGACCACGCTACGAAAGCGCCGCGCGGCGTGGGCAGGGGAAAGCGTGTGCGGAGAGGGGACGAGCGCGCGACGCGCGTCAGCCGAGGTGCGCGTGCAGGAACGACCAGGTGCGTTCGAGCGCGGTCTTCGCGTGCTCGGGGTGGTGCACCTCGGGGCGCGTGTCGTTCACGAAGGCGTGCTCGGCGTCGTAGACGTGGAGTTCGAAGCGTCCGCCGTGGGCGTTGACCGTGTCGCGCGCGGCGGCGGCGAGGTCGGGCTTCGCCCACGGATCGGTGGCCGAGAAGTGCGCCTGGAGCGGCGGGAGGTTGGGCTTCGTCCAGTCGACGAAGGCCGCGGGCGGGAGGCCGTAGAACGCCGTCGCCGCTTCGAATCCCGGGATGTTGTTCGCCGCGAGCAGCGTGGCCGCGCCGCCCATGCAGAAGCCCGTGATGCCCACGTGTCCGTTCGAGCGCGGGTGCGTCTTCAGGAACTGCAACGCGCCCCCGATCTGCCCGAGCGCCGCGGGCCACTGGAGCGCGTTCATGAGCTCGCTCGCGCGCGCCGCGTCGGTGGCGATGACACCGTTGTAGAGGTCGGGCGCGAGCACCACGAAGCCCTGCGCGGCGAAGCGGTCGGCCATCGCGCGAATGTGGCCGTTGACGCCCCACCATTCCTGCACGAGCACGAGGGCGGGCGCGGGGCCGTCGCCGGGAGGGAGCGCGAGCGCGCCGCGGGTCTCGGCGCCGTTCGCATCGGAGAAGGTGATGAGGTCTGCCATGGTGCGCTTCGGATGCTCCGGGGATCAGCCTCGCGACATGAGCGTCGCGAGAATTTCGTCGCGGTTCATGGTGCCCGCCATCGCCGCGGCGAGCGTGCGGAACACCGGCACGTCGATGCGTCGCTCCTTCGCGAACGCGACGACGCGGGGCACGAGCGTGGGGGCCTCGACGCGCTGTCCGACGCGGGCGCGCGCGGCCTCGCCGAAGAGTCCGTCGCCGAGCGCCGCGCCGAGGCGCACCTCGGGCCGTTCGTCGCCCGCGAGCGCGGCCATCACGTCGGCGATGCCCGCCACGGAGAAGAAGGTCGAAGCCTCTGCGCCCGCCGCCGCGCCGATGCGCGAGGCCTCGTGCACGCCGCGGGTGAGCAGGCCCGCGAGCACGCCGGGGCTCACGCCGATGGAGCGTCCGAAGCCCGCGGCCACGAGGAGGCACCCGATGAGCGCGCTGGCCCACTCGACGCCCGTGAGGTCGGGGGTGATCGAGACGCGCAGCGAGGGGCTCTCGAGCGCGTCGCGCACCGCGTGGGTCACCTCGGGAAAGCGCGAGGCGACCGCGAGCACGCCGGGCCTGCCCGCGATGAGGTCGTCGGCCACGCCGGGCCCTCCGAGGGCGCCCACGCGACGGCACGGGGTCTCTTCGCGGATCACCTCGGAGATGGGCGTGAGCCCTTCGCCCGACAGACCGCGGATGCCGTGCACCACGTAGTGCGAGCCGTCGATGGCGTCTCCGAGCTGCCGCGCCACGTCGCGCACCACCTCGGAGGGAACGGCCACCAGCACCAGCGTCGCGCGCGCGGCCAGCGTGCGGAATCCGTCGACCTGCTCGATGCCGTCGAGGGCCACGGCCTTCTCGCTGCGTCGCGACCAGAGCACCACCTCGCGGCCCGCGCGATGGGCTGCGTGGGCGAGGGCCACACCCCAGCGTCCGCCGCCGACCACGCCGATCGTGTTGCGCATGGCTCAGTGTCCCTTTCGCGCGGGGTGAAAGCCGATGCCGCTCACCGCGAGGCGGTTCTGGTAGTAGAGCACCAGGTTGGTCTCGCCGATCATGAAGCCTCCGTCGGTGCGCGTGAGCACCGGGCGCGTGTGGTAGCCCGACCAGGCGCGCACGCTCTCGTCGATGAGCTCCTCGGGGCGCGCGTGGCGCACGCCGGGGGCGAGCACGAGGCGGTCGGTGTCTTCGAGCGCGCGGGCCTTCGCGGTCACGTCGGCCACGCGGCGTGAGAGCTCGTCGGCGGGAACGAACACCTCGTCGCGGTGGCGCAGCAGCGAGAAGAGGTCGGCGCCGGGATACATGTCGCGCAGCTTCGCGAAGGTCGCCGCGGCCACGAGCGAAGTGGGCAGCGCCACGGTCTCTCTCGCATACGACCGGCAGATGGCCTCGCCGAGCTCGCGCGTGTACTGGGCGTCGCGCGCGTCGTCGAGCACGTACTCGCCGTCGCGCATCACGTAGCTCGCGGGGTCGACGGTGCGTCCGCGCGCGTCGAGGGAGCGGCCGTCGGCGGTGACGCGGTTGGTGAACGGATCCATCGGCTGGCCGAAGCGGATCACGATGGAGCCCGAGGTGCGCGAGAGCTTGCGGAGCAGCGTGACGATGCGGTCGATCTGCGTGCTCTCGTCGTCTTCGATGATGTAGCGGTTGCGCCCGGTCTCGGCGAGGTAGTCCTCGATGAGGGTCGAGGCTTCGAGGGTGAGCAGGTAGTTGATCGTCGCGGGCACGAAGAACACCCGCTGCGGACGCTTGCGGCGCAGCGAGCGCGTGAAGGCCTCGACCCCGGTGCCCATGAGTCCGAGCTTGAGCCGCTCCTCGACCACGTTCGATCGACAGCGCGTGCCACCGGGAAAGAACAGCGAGTGGTAGCCCCGCTCGATGAGCACCGCGGAGTAGGTCTTCAGCACCTCTTTGTAGAGCTCGTGGCGGATGCGCCGGTCGACCTTGTAGGCCCCGAGGTTCTGCATGAAGTACGAGAGCATCGGGTTGGTGAAGAGGTTCTTGCCCGCGCCGTAGCTCACCGGCGGGAGGCCCTCGCGTTCGAGCGCGAAGCCGAACACCACCGAGTCGAGGTTCGAACTGTGCGTGGGCACGAACACCAGCGTGCCCCTCTTCGCGAGGGCGCGGAGCGTGTCCATCGGGCCCTGCGTGATGAGGTGCTTCTGGAGCAGCCGCGAGCCCTCTTCGGCCAGGGAGAAATCCTTGGGCGCGAGGAGCATCGTGAGCGCGCGCGGCAGCACCTTCGTCGACAGCGAGAACACCCGCGGGTCGAAGTTGCCGGCCACGTCGCGCGCGTACCGTCGCGAGAGCTCGTCGAGGCGCGCCACACGATCGGCGTCGCTCATGCGTCCCACGGTGCGCGCGAGCTCACGGAAGCGCTGGTACTCCGCGCGCTCGTTGCCCGGGTGCGCTTCGAGGCGCTTGATCTCGTTGTAGGCCGCGTCGTTGAGCAGCAGCAGCGGGTCGCGCGCGGCGCCCACCACGCGGCTCGCGACCTCCTCGACGATCGACTCCCGCTCGTCGTTGAAGTGAAAGATCGGCGCGTCTCTCATGATGTTCGCGCGGACGGTACACGATCCCTCGCGTCGAGCGGTACGGTGCTCGTTGACAGCGCGCGGCGTTTTCGGGTGTGTGCGTGGGCACCGAGGAAGACGATGCGCGACGTCGAGCTGCGAGGCCGTTCCCCTGTTCCGCGTGTGGTGATGGCCGTCGCGCTGCTGGGGGTGTTGTGGTTCGTGCGCGCGCGGATCACCCGCACGCCGCCCACGGCACCGTCACCGCCGCGCGTCGACGGGGCGGTGTATCTCCGCGACGTGGCCCCCGCGATGCGCACCGCGGGATGTGCCACGGAGGCCTGTCACGGAGGCCCCGCGCGTCCGCACCTCGCGCCCTCGCTCGCCGATGCGGCCGATGCCGTGCGCGAGTTTCATGACATGGCCGCGGCGGCGCCCACGCTCGTCGCGACGGTCACCGGCACGCGCCACGCGAGGGCGCTCACCGACGACCGTTGCGAGCTCGCGGTGCTGCGCGCGTGGACGCTCGGCCAGTCCGTTCCGAGGTGTCAGAGCGGCGGGCCGCAGCGGCGCGTGGTGCGGTAGCAGACCAGGTTGGTGGGGCATCCCGACGAGGCCGCGTCGGGGTTGCAGTCGATGGGCGCGCACTGCGTGTAGACCACACACGGTCCCCAGCACGCGCCGTTGATCGAAGGCACCTGCCCGCCGCCCGCGCACACCGGCGGACGCACATCACACGCGGCGTGCGCGGGGTTGCAGTCGACGAGCGCCGACGCATCGGGGGCCACGCCCGCGTCGCAGCTCCAGCCCGAGGCGAGGCACACGCAGCCCGCGCCGGGAGGACGTCCCACGCACGCGCACTGCGACGCGAGCACCTGTCCGTCGCCGCAGCGCCACGCGTTGCCCACGCACGTCGCCGACGTCACCGTGTCGCCGCACTGTCCGCCCGCGGTGCCCGATGCGCACAGCGGCGCCGCGCCCGTGCAGCCCGCGTCGACGGTCGCGTCGGAGGGCGCATCGGGCGCGCCCGCGTCGCAGCTCCATCCGCGCGGCGTGCAGGTGCATCCCGCGCCGGGAGGGCGTCCCGCGCACGCACACTGCGAGAGGAACACCTGGCCGTCGGCGCAGCGCCACGCGTTGTTGGAGCACGTCGCCGGGGTCACCGCGTCGCCGCAGGTGCCGCCCGCCGTGCCCGAGACGCAGCCGGGCGCAGCGCCGGTGCATCCCGTCGCATCGGGGGCGGTCGCGTCGGGCGTACCCGTGTCGGGGCGCGCGACGTCGGCGGTCGTGGTGTCGGGGGTGGCGTCGGCGGACGTGACGTCGGTGGAGGTCACGTCGGTGGAGGCCGTGTCGGAAGACGCGGTGTCGGTGGAGGCCGCGTCGGTCACCGCGCTGTCGGGCGATGACGCATCGGGGTTCGACGTCGAGGTGCCGCTGCAGCCCGCGAGCATCGAAAGACAAAGGGTCCAGGAAGCGATTCGCATGGGCCCACGATAGAGCCATCCCGCGCGCGTCGAGACCTTACAAACGCGATCGGGGCGACCTCACCGTGGTGTGATCGCCCCGTCTGCTGGCGCGCCCGAGAGGACTCGAACCTCTAACCCCCAGATCCGTAGTCTGGTGCTCTATCCAATTGAGCTACGGGCGCAGTGTGATCGCCGTCCGGTGCTTCAGGGCGCGGAGCGGTTGCTTGTGATTCCACCAGCGAGAGATTGAACCCTCACCGTGTGGAGTGGCGCGCCCGAGAGGACTCGAACCTCTAACCCCCAGATCCGTAGTCTGGTGCTCTATCCAATTGAGCTACGGGCGCGTTGGGGAGGCCGTTTCTAACACCACGCTTCCGGGTGTCAAAAGAATTCTCCGGCGCCCCCACGATTTCGCCGACGCCCGCTCTGCACGGCGAGCGCGCAACGCCATTGCCGAGCCCCGTGTGGTTCGTGAGAGTCTCTCGGCTGGCGTGAAGTCCTGTCCTTCTTGCAAATCCAACTTCCCGAGCAAGACCCCGCGATGTCCGCTCGACGGATCGGCGCTCGTCGATGACGGCGTCGACGCGCTCGGCGGTCGCGTGGTGCTCGGGCGCTATCGGCTCATCGACCGTTGCGGCGCAGGGCCCACCTCCGAGGTGTACCGCGCCACCGACGTGCGCGCGGGCGACACCGTGGCCGTTCGACTGCTCCCGCAGGCCGTGGCCGGCGACCGCTGGTATCGCGCGCGCGTCGACGAGCAGGTGCAGTGCTTCCGGCGCGCGGCCCCGCACGACGCGCTGATCCCCGTGCTCGACGTGGTGGCGGGCGCCGTCGATGGACGCACGCTCGTGGTGACCGAGTTCGTCGACACCGCGCCGCTCCCGCACGTGCTGGTCACGGGACCGGTGCCCTTCGCGCAGGCCCTCGACGCGGCCGCGCAGCTCGCCGCGCTGCTCGAACACCTGCACGCGCGGGGAGTGCTCGCGCGCGACCTCCGCGCGGGGGCCGTGTTCCTCCCGAAGTCTGCGCCCGACCGCGTGCGCGTGACCCTCGACGCGCTCGCCGAGGGGCCCACGTGCGCGCCCGATCCGGTGCCCGCGGCGCAGTCCGTCGCGCCGCACGTCGCCGTCGCGTACCTCTCGCCCGAACGCATCCGTGGCGAGTCGGGCGCGGCCCCTGGCGACATCTACGCGCTCGGCGCGCTGCTCTTCGAAATGCTCGCGGGGCGGCCCATGTTTCTCGGCGACCCCGAGGCCGTGGTGCAGGCCCACCTCCAGGCGCCGCCGCCCGTGCTGCGACAGATGCAGCCCACGATGCCCGGCGCGCTCGAAGCCCTTCTGATGCGCATGTTTGCGAAGGTCGCGCGCTTCCGTCCGAGCGCCGCCGAGGTGCGCGCCGAGCTCGACGCCGTTCGCCGCGCAACGCCCTGAACGCGCAATCGGACCTGTACGCCCGACGTGCGGCGCGTACGCTCATCGCATGGGTGTGTCGATCGGCAGGGTGCTCTCCCTGAGCGCGGTGGTTCTTGGCATCCCCGCGGCGTGCTTCGCGGGGTTGCTCTTCTACGGCAAGCAGTTGGCCGACGCGCAGGTCGCCGAGGGCACCGTGCTCTCGCTCGAAGAGCGCCGCGCCCGCGATGAAGAAGAGCGCCGTCGCTTCGCCGCGATGACCCCCGCGGAGCACATCGCCGCCGCGCAGGGCGCGCTCTCGATCCGCTACGACCCCGCGACGCACGTGGGCGGCAACCTCGATGCGGCCCTCGTGCACCTCGACGCCGTGCCCGCTGCGAGCCCCGAGTTCGCGCAGGCCACCGCGCTCCGTGACGAGATCGCGCGCCGTCGCGTGGCCATTCTCGACGTGGCCTCGCAGCGGCTCACGTGGGCCCTCACGGCGCCGCCGCATCACCGCGAGCCGCCGCGTCCAGACCCCACGGGTGAGCACGCGCGCGCTCGCATCGCGCATCGTCTCGACCGCCTCAGTCCGCAGGGGCTCGGGTGCGTGCACGTCGAGGGCGAAGGGAACCGCACGCTGCGCTTCGATCGCGGCCAGTGCTCGCAGGTCGAGCTCGATCGCATCGTGCACGCGGAGCAGCGAGGACCGCTTCGCAGCGTGGGCTTCGACCGCGTGCGCTGTCAGAACGGTGCGGGCGTCATCGAGCTCGCGAGCGTCGCGCCGGTGCCTCCCTCGACGCTCGGCGCGCCCACGGCGCCGCCCGGACTTCCGCCGCCTACGCAATGACCTTCGCGACGTGCTCGGCGAGTCGCTTCGGTGTGAGCGAGGCGACGAACCATCCGCGGTTCGCGAGCTCGCGCGCGAAGCCCTCGTCGTAGACGGGCCTGCACTCGGCGTCGAGCGCGTTGAGCCCGATGCAGGTCACGCCCGCCTCGCGGAGCTCGTGCGCGAGGCGAAGTCCCTTCGCGCGGTCATCGCTCACGTACCAGTCCGACACGACCACGAGGAGGGTGCGCGCGGGCTCGTCGACGAGCGACGCGCAGTGGCGCAACGCGGGAATGAGCTCGGTGCCGCCGCCGAGCTGCGAGGCCATGAGTGCTTCGAGGGGATCGTCGGCGAGGTGCGAGAGGTCGACGACGCGCGTGTCCCAGAGCACCAGGTTCACCGAGAGGTGCGGGAGCGACGCGAAGATCGCGGCCATCACCGCGCCGTGAATGAGCGAGTCGGCCATGGAGCCCGACTGGTCGACGGCCACGATGATGCGCCACGGGCTGCGGCGACGCTGACGGTGGCGGAAGTACACGCGCTCGACGACGAGGCGCGCGCGGTCGGCGTCCCAGTGCGCGAGGTTGCGGCGAACGGTGGTGCGCCAGTCGGCGTTGCGCGCGGTGCGTACGGGGGGCCTTCCTCCGCGGGCGACGGCGCCGTGGAGCGCGGGCTCGCACTCGCGACGGAGCGTGTCGGCGAGCGCATCGACGACCTCGCGCACGGCCTGTCGCGCGGCGTCGAGCACCTCGGGCGCCATGCGGTGCTTGAACTGAAGAATCGCGCGCACCAGGGCCTCGTTGCGCTCGGCCCGCGCGAGCACCGACGCGTCGGTCACGATCTCGTGGAGCCCGAAGCGGTGCAGCGCGTCGGCCTCGATGACCTGCACGGCCTCGCGCGGAAACACCTCGCGCACGTCGGCCAGCCACGCGGGCACGGTGAGTCCCTCGCTCCCCGCGGCGCCTCCTGTGGGCCGGTGCGCGCGCTCGGCGAACGCGCGGTCGTAGAGGTAGTCGAGAGGAACCTCCAGACGCTCGGCTTCGGCGAGTCGCGCCCCGAGGTCGTCGCGCGCGTCGTCGTCGAGCGCTTCGACCTCGCGCGCGAGCTGCGGGTAGTCGAGAGACTCGTCGGCGAAGCGCCCGAGAATGAGCCGCCATCGCATCGCGGCCTCGATGTGCGCGGCGTCGGTCGCGTCACGCACGTCGTCGTCGGGCGATGCGTTGTGGGGATCGTGCGGCGCTACCACCAGCCCTCCAGCAGCGCGGCGGCGCGTCGGTCGGCGGGCGCGTGGGCGCGCGTCGGAACCTCGGGAATTGTCGGCGCTTCAGGTCCGCGGTCGTCGTCGCGCACGGCGGCGTCGAGGCGCTTCGAGATGGCGTCGATCTCCGTGGGAATGAACTGCGTGAACGCGCGCCGAAGGTCGGGGAGCAGCACCTTGAAGGTCTGCCAGTCGAGGCCCGCGATCACCGCGTGCACCGCGCGAAGGAGGCGCGGCGAGCCCATGAAGATTCCGCGCGCGGAGAGAAAGAGCCCATCGAGAAAGCTCCCCGCGTGGGTGACGCGCTCGGGGCCGCCGCGCAGGTACGCTTCGAACGCGTCGGTCACCGCGCGCTCACGCACCGAGCCCAACGAGTAGAGCACGCCGTAGCCCGCGCCACGCACCGCGGGCGATGCATCGGGAACGGCGACGGTCTCGGCGATCTTCTCCGCGAGGAGCGCGCGATCGAGTTCGACGGCTTCGAAGCCGAGCGCCGCGCGCACGAGGGTCTGCATCGCGTCGAGGGCGTCGCGCACGGCCTCGTGGCGCGCGTGGGCGAGGGAGGGGAGTCGCAGCGCGGCGCGCTGAAAGAGCGCGGCGATGGTCTGCGCGAGGCGCGCGTCACCGCGGGTCGCGAGCGCGTCGCGGTACGTGTGGAGGAGCATGAAATCACGGAGCGCCGCGGCGAGGCGCGGCACGTCGTGGTCGACGTCGAGGGCGCGCTCCACGGCGGCGAGCACGTCTTCGAACACGTCGGTGAGCGCCATGCGCGCGGCGTGGAGAAGGAGCTGCGTCGTCGCGCGCGCGTCGCCCTCGGCGTCGACGAGTCGCTCGCGGAGCACGGCGGCGGCGGCGGCGGGCACGGTGGCGCCATGGTCCGAGAGTTCGAGGAGCCGGTCGTCGACGGGCTCGCGCCACTGGATGCACCAGGTCTCGCCGAGGAGGTGCAGGTTGTCGCCGGTGACGAGGTCCGGGCCCTTCCAATGCGCGTCGGGGTCCGGGGCGTTCCAGGCCTGCGTGCGCAGCGCTTCGAACATCGGAATCGCGAGCAGGTCGCACTGATGCAGAAACGCGCTTCTCGGTCGGTGATCTTCGTTGCGGCCCACGTCGCAGCGCACCTCGCGGCGCTCGCCGGTCACGTCGATGCGATGGGCGCGGCACCGCGCGTAGTAGTCCTGCACGAGCGGACACCGACCCGCTGCGGGCGTGACCCGTCCCGCGCGCCTGCCCACGAGCACCTCGCGCGCGACCCGTTCGACCACGGCGCCGCGCACGCGCACGTCGCCCTTCACGAAGGTCGTCTGCACCGCGTCGGCGAGGTCTTCGACGGTGACCTCCCGATGCGCGCGCAACGTCGCGAGGTCGCGCGCCACACGCCACGCAGCCACCGCGTCGGCGGTGCTCACGGGCTCGCGCGCGTCGCGGGCCCTGCGCATGATCTCGGTGAGCAGCACGAGCGACGCGCGGTCGAAGGGGCGCGGGTCTCCCTCGCCGTGCGCCTCCCACGCGGCCTGCGTCCATGCGGGCAGGCGGTTGAGCCCGTAGAGGCTCGCGAGCGCGGGGAACGAATGCGCCGTGACCCACGTCTCCAGGTTGCGGTCGCTCCGAAGCTTCGCGCGGGCCTTCACCGTCCACGGCAGCGCCACCGAGTGGAACGCGCCGGTCACCACCACCACGCGCCCGCCGGGATGCGCCGCGAGCGCGTCGTCGATGCACGCGCGCATGTGCCCCTCGCGGGCCAGCGTGCCGTCGGCCGTGAGCGATGGGTCCGTCGATCCGTCGGCGGGCGACCCCGCGGCGCGCGCGCACCACGCGAAGGTGAGCACGGCCCGCATGAACGCGTGGGTCTCCATCGCGAGGCCCGGCGACTCGAAGGTGGCGCTCCAGAACTCCTCGAACGAGCGCGCGCGGGTCTTCGTCTGGAGCGCTTGAAAATAGGCACTCCGCGCGAGGTGTGCGTCGTCGACGGCGCGCTGTGCGACGCGCCGCGGGGCGTGTTCGAAGGGCACCATCGCGGGCAGCGGGAGGTCGATGAACGCGAGCGCCGCGCCCACCTCGCGACCGGCGCGCAGGGCCTCGTACTCGGGCGCGTAGGCGGTCATGGGCCACCACGCGCGGTAGCGGGCGGGCGTGTGCTCGGCGGGGCTCAGCACGCCGTTGAGGCCGAAGCGGTTGTCGCGGTCGACGTACGACGAGAACACCGTCACGGGCGGCGCGGTCTCGTCGTCGACGAGGTGGTCGATGAGCGCCGTCGCGTCGTTCGGACCTTCCACGAGCACCGCCGCGGGACGCACCTCGCGGATCACCCTTCCCACGTGGTGCGCGCACGCCGCGCTGAAGTGCTTCACCGGGAACCACACCACGCGCGGGTCCGCGAGGATCGCCTCGACGGCTGTGTGCGCGTCGGTCGGCGGCGCGGCGGTCGCTCGCTTGCGCGCGGCCATCGCGGGCTCAGCCCTTCAGCGCCGAACGGGCTTTGTAGTAGGCCTTCCAGAGCCCGAGCTCGCGGGCGGCGCGGGGCTTCACGGCGACCTCCCAGTAGTTGCGGAGCACCTTGAGGTCGTCGCCTCCCTCCTTCGCGGCGGCGCCGGCGAGGTGGATCGCGACGTGCTCGGGCTCGACGCGTCCGCGGCCGAAGAAGCTCGCGAAGAGGGCCGACTGGTAGCCCACGGCGACGGCTTCGGCGGTGCTCATCACGGCGCCTCCGCGATCGAGCTTCACGCCGTCGACGGTGCGCCCCGCGCGGATCTCATGAAAGGTCGTCACGAGCAGTTCGAGCACGTCGTCGCCGAGGAGCGCGCCCTCGGCGGTGGTGCCGCGGAGCATCGTCGTCACCTGTTCGCGCACGATGCGAACCTCGTCGTTGAGGTCTTCGACGGGGGGCACGGTTTCGAAGTTGAAGCGACGCTTGAGGGCGCTCGACATCTCGTTCACGCCGCGGTCGCGCGTGTTCGCCGTGCCGATCACGTTGAAGCCCCGGCGCGCGAGCACCACGCCGTCGTCGCCGGGCAGCTCGGGCACCGTGAGCACCTTGTCGCTCATGCACGAGAGGAGCGTGTCCTGCACCTCGTGGGGCGCGCGCGTGATCTCTTCGAAGCGCACCACCTTGCCCGCGCGCATGCCGAGGTACAGCGGCGCGGGCACCAGCGCGCGGAGCGAGGGACCTTCCGCGAGGAGCAGCGCGTAGTTCCAAGAGTATTTGATCTGGTCTTCGGTGACGCCTGCGCTGCCCTGAATGGTGAGCAGACTGTCGCCCGACACCGCCGCCGCGAGGTGCTCGCTGAGCCAGCTCTTGGCCGTGCCCGGCTCGCCCACGAGGAGCAACCCCCGGTCGCTCGCGAGCGTCACGATCGCGCGCTGCACGAGCAGGTCGTCGCCGTAGAACTTTCGCGAGATCACCGCGCGCGCCGGGGCGCCGTCGCGTTCGAACTCGTACGCGCGTCCGTTGCTGCCGAGAATGAAGGTCTCCACCGCGCGGGGCGAGAGCCGCCAGCCCGGCGGGCGCGGATCGCGGTCGTGGGCGCGCAGCGCGTCGAGCTCGTCGGCGAGGCGTCGTTCAGCGGGCAATCGCAGGACGTCGTTCACAGGCGCGCGACCATACTGACAAACGCGCGGGGCTTCACTACGGTCCGCGGCCATGAGCCAGGGCCTCTCGCGCTACGCGCCCGAACGCATCGACGCCGCCGTCACCCAGGCCTGCCGCGACTACGGCCTCGACCTCGCGCACATGAGCTCGGTGTACGCCTACCTCGACGTCGACGAAGACGAGTGGCCGCCCTGCTGCAACAGCGGCTGCGACCCCTGCGTGGCCACCCTGGGTGCGGCCGCGCGGCGCGCGCTCACGATCCTCGAACGCGATCAGTCGCCTTCGCTCAAGGCCTGAACCACGGCCATGAACCGTCGCTCGATGCGCCGATCGCGACGGCGTTCGAGCATCGCGGCATAGCCGTCGCGGGCGCGCACGAGGGCCGCCTGCGTATCGCCCGCGACCCGCGCGCGCAGGGCCTCGTCGACGGCGCCGTCGGGGCGCGAGAGGGCGTCGGTGAGCGTCGCGCGCAGGCCCGCGGCGAGCATCGCGTCGGTGTCGGCGAAGGCCTCGTCGACGGGGTACGACGGATCCATCGTGCGCACGAGCGGGAGCAGGTCTTTGCGAAAGGCCGCGCACGCGCGCACGTCGTCGGGCGTGAGCGGTCGCGTGGCGGTGGCGCCGATGAGGCCCGTGCATCGCGCGTCGAGGGCCCACGAGACGAACGCGCGCTGCGAGGCGGGCGAGAGCCGCGCGAGCGAGTCGACGATGGGCTCCACCGCGCCGTCGTCGTGGGTGGGCGCGGCGTTGCGAACCCACCGCAGCGAGAACCACGCGAGGCGCGCGGCGGGGGTGGCGTACCAGGGGCCTCCCGGCGCGAGTCCGTGGCGCGCGGCGATGCGCGTGAGGGGCGCGCGCGGGTCGGTGAGGCCGTCGAGAAAGCGCTGCGCCGCGAGCGCGCGGATCGCAGTGCCTGCGGTGGGCGACGTGGCCGAGGCTTCGGCGAAGAGCTCGGCGAAGCGGTGTCGCGCGTCGAGGCTGCGCGCGCTGTCACCCGACGCGGCGGCAGAGGACCACTGGTCCCACGCGCGCAGGGCCTCGCGCCACGCGGGCGGGCGAGGGAGAGCGAGCGCGCGGCGGTGCTCGGCGAGCACGGCGTCGTCGTCGGTGCGCAGATGCGTCAGCGACTCGGGCCACGCGGCGACGCGATGGGCGAGGGGAACGAAGAGCGCGAGGAGCAGCGCGACGAGGGCGGCCGCGAGCGCGAGCGGAACGTCGTTGCGGGGCGTGGCGGTGCGCGACATCGGGGCGGCTGTCGGCCGCGACTGTACACGCCGACGGCCCTGTGTACAGTGCGCGCGCGATGGCACACGACCACGACGACGACGAGCACGAGGGCCACGACGAGACCGACGACGGGGGCGAGGAGACACCGTCGGCGCCCGCGGAGGTCGACCACGCGGCGGTGCTCGAAGCGCTGCATCGCGCGGTCGAGCGCAACGAGAAGGTGGTCATCGAGCGCGAGGCCATGGCCCACGAGCACTGGAACGGATTTCCCCTCGTGGTGGGTGACGACTTCGTGCTGGTGCGCACGCTCCACGACTTCACGCTCGACGGCTTCGCGGTGCTGCGGCTGCGAGACATCACCGCGGTGCAGTCGGGCGAGTCCGAGCGCTTCTTCGAACGCGTGCTGCGCGCCGAGGGAATGCTCGCCCGCGCCGCCGCGCCGAAGCCCGTGCTCCTTCGCTCCTGGCGCTCGGTGATCGAGAGCGTGCGCACGCACTACCGCTGGGCGATCCTCGAGAGCGAGCGCGCCGACGAGAACAACTTCGTGCTTGGTGAGCTCGCCGCGGTGAGCGACGACACGGTGTGGGTGCACTACATCCAGGTCGACGGCACGCGCGAGTCCGAGCGCACGAAGGTCTCGCTCGACGACCTCACGCTGCTGCGCTTCGACGAGCAGTACGTGAACCTCTTCGGCCGCTACGCCGTGGGCGACGATCACCACTGAACGCGGTCGTCGCGCGGCCTCCGCGCCCCGTGCGCTGCGCCACCGCGCGCTCGCACCTGCGAACCCCCCGACGCACATGACAACGGCCGCGGACCTCGACTAGGTTCCGCGCCCGCCATGAACCGATCCGACTGGTCTGCGACCGTAGCCGACGCGCTCCGCGACGCCGCGAAGCGCCGCCCCACGACCAACTGCTTCACCTTCGTCGACCCGCGCGAGGCCGACCGTCCGTACACCTACGCCGAGGTGCTCGACGCCGCGCGCGCCCGCGCCGCGGCCCTCCACGCGCTCGGGCTCCGCAAGGGAGACCGCGTTGCGATGGTGGTGCCGGGCGCCGAAGACTTCGTGCTGAACTTTCTCGGCGCGGTGATCGGCGGCCTCGTGCCCGTGCCGATGTATCCCCCGCTCGCGCTCGGCAAGGTCGAGAGCTACGTGAAGAACGTGGAGCACATCGTGGCCTCGTCGGGCGCGAAGGTGCTGCTCGTGAGCAAGATCGTGCGGCCCATCCTCGGGTCGGCGGTCGAGACCGGCGCCATCGAGCGCATGGCCCTCGTCGAGAACCTCGACCTCGCGGCGCCGCGCGCGAACACCGAGCCCTCGCTCACGCCCGACGACCTGTGCTTTCTGCAGTACACGTCGGGGAGCACCTCGGCGCCCAAGGGCGTGCGCGTCACGCACGGCAACCTCGCGGCGAATGCGCTCGCGATCATTCTCGACGCGCTCGACGCCGACCCCGACAAGGACCGCGGCGTCTCGTGGCTGCCGCTCTACCACGACATGGGGCTCATCGGCTTCGTGATCGCGCCGCTCTTCAACTGCATCCCCGTCACGTTCCTCCCCACGCTGGAGTTCGTGAAGCGCCCCTCGTACTGGCTCGAAATGCTCTCGCTGCACAAGGGCACGATCACCTTCGCGCCCAACTTCGCCTACGCGCTCGCCGCGCGCCGCGCGAAGGAGAGCGAGCTGGCCCAGTGGGACTTCTCTCGCGTGCGCGTGCTCGGCTGCGGCGCCGAGCCCATTCAGCCCGCGACGCTGCGCGGGTTCATCGACCGCTTCGCGAAGTGCGGGATGTCGGCCAACGCGCTGCTGCCCTGCTACGGCATGGCCGAAGCCACGCTGGCGATCTCGTTCGCGCAGACGCGCGATGGGGTGCTGCGCACCGACGCGGTCGATGCGGCCGCGCTCCGTGACGGCGAGGCGAAGCCGTGGACGGCGGGCGAGGGCGACGCGAGCGATGAAGAGTCGCGGCGCGTGGAGGTGGTGAACTGCGGCCCCGCGGTGCCCGGTCACGCGGTGTCGGTGAAGGACCCCGACGGCAACGACCTCGCCGATCGCATGGTGGGCGAGCTGTGCTTCAAGGGCCCGAGCGTGACGGTTGGATACCACAACAACCCCGACGCGACGGCCGCGGCGTTCAAGGGCGAGTGGCTGCACTCGGGCGACCTCGGGTACATGGTCGACGGCGACGTGTTCGTCTGCGGACGCGTCAAGGACATGATCATCATCCACGGGCGCAACTACTACCCGCAGGACATCGAGTGGCTGGTGCAGGAGGTCGCGGGCGTGCGCCGCGGCGGTGTGGTGGCCTTCGCGATCCAGCCCGAGAACGAGTCGTCGGAGCAGCTCGTGGTGGTGGCCGAGTGGGCGGGCAAGGAGAAGCCCGCCGACGAGGTGCTCGCGCGCATCGAGGGTGACATTCAGCAGGTGGTGCAGAGCGAGGTGGGGCTGCGGCCGTGGAAGATCGCGCTCATCCCCGCGGGCACGATCCCGAAGACGTCGAGCGGCAAGCTCCAGCGCCGTCGCACGAAGGAGCAGTTCGAGCACGGCACCCTCGGTCTCGAAGGCCCCAGCACCGAGAGCCTCACGGCGAAGACGGCCATCGCGAAGCAGATGGCGCGGTCGTACACGGCCATGGCGAAGAGCGAGGTGATGTCTCGCCTGCCCGACCCCGTGCGCGCGTTCTTCGGGCGCAAGAAGTCGTGAGCGACGAAGTGCGCGCGCGCGGGATGTTCTCGTAGACGCGCGCGCCGCTCTGCGGCACCTTCCGCCCCCCGCGGAGGCGTCGCGATGCTCAGCCAGCTCCTCAAGCCCGACTACGAAGAGCTGATCCGCGCGAAGGATTGGAACACGCTGCGCGAGCTCCTCACCGAGCTCGACCCGCCCGACCTCGCCGAGATCCTCGACGGCCTCTCGCCGCACGACGCGACGCTGATGTTCCGCATCCTGCCGCGCGCCGAGGCGACGGAGGCCTTCGAGCACCTCCCGCTCGAACGCCAGACCGAGATGGTCGAGACGCTCGCCGACGAGCAGCTCGTTCGCATCCTCGACGAGATGGCGCCCGACGACCGCACGCGCCTGCTCGAAGAGCTCCCGGGCTCGGTCACGCGCCGCCTCGTGCAGACGCTCTCGCCCGACCAGCGCAAGATCGCCAACCAGCTCCTGGGCTACCCCGAGCGCTCCGCCGGTCGCTCGATGACGCCCGAGTACGTGGCCATCCGGCCCGACATGACGGTGTCTCAAGCCCTCGCGCACATCCGCGAGCAGGCCACGCGCAGCGAGACCATCAACGTCGTGTACATCACCGACGCGAAGTCGAAGCTCCTCGGCGAGGTGCGCCTCGCGACGCTGGTGCTCGCGACCCCGGGCGACCGCGTCGACACGCTCGAAGAGCGTCAGGTGGTGGCGATCCCCGCGACGGCGCTGCGCGAAGACGTCGTGGCGACCTTCGAGAAGTACGACCGCGTGGCGCTCCCCGTGACCGACACCGCGGGCCACCTCGTGGGGATCATCACCGTCGACGACGTGCTCGACGTGCAGGCCGAAGAGGCCACGGAAGACATCCAGAAGCTCGGTGGCACCGAGGCCCTCGACGCGCCCTACCTCGACACCGACATGCCCACGATGATCCGCAAGCGCGCGGGCTGGCTGGCGGTGCTGCTCCTCGGCGAGATGCTCACGGCCACGGCGATGTCGTACTACGAGCGCGAGATCGAGCGCGCGGTGGTGCTCGCGCTGTTCGTGCCGCTGATCATCTCGTCGGGCGGCAACTCGGGCTCGCAGGCCACGTCGCTCATCATCCGCGCGCTGGCGCTCCGCGAGGTCGAGCTCGCCGACTGGTGGCGCGTGCTCGTGCGAGAGCTCCGCACGGGCGCGGTGCTCGGGCTGATCCTCGGCGTGATCGGGTTCATGCGCGTGCAGTTCTGGCCCACGGCGGCGACCACGTACGGCCCGCACTACACCCGCGTGGCCCTCACCGTCGCGGGGAGCCTCGTGGGCGTGGTGCTCTTCGGCAGCGTGGTGGGCTCGATGCTTCCCTTCGCGCTGCGTCGCGTGAAGCTCGACCCCGCCACCGCGTCGGCGCCCTTCGTGGCGACGCTCGTCGACGTGACGGGGCTGGTGATCTACTTCACCGTGGCCAACATGTTCTTGAAGGGCGTGCTGCTGTAGCTCAGACCGTGAGCCGCGCGCCGGGCGAGGGGATCACCACGTCGGGGTATCCGTGCTCGTCGACGAGGCGCTGCTTGAGCACCTGCTGCGCCCTGGGCTCACCGTGCACGAGGGCCACGCGGCGCAGCGGTCCACGGTCGCGGCACGCGTTCGCGTAGGTGATGAGGTCGCCCTGGTCGGCGTGGGCGCTGAAGCCGTTGAGCACGGTGACCTCGGCGCGGCGGTCGCGTTCGACGCCGAAGATGCGCACCTTCGCGCGGCGCTCGACGAGGCGGCGCCCCAGCGTGTGCTGGGCCTGAAAGCCCACGATGAGCACGGTGTTCTTCTCGTCTTCGATGCCCGCGCGAAGGTGGTGGAGCACGCGGCCCGCCTCGCACATTCCGCTCGCGGCGATGACCACGGCGGGGCGGTCGCTCATCGAGAGGGCCTTGCTCTCTTCGACGCTGTCGACGTAGCAGAGACCGTCGAACTCGAAGGGCGAGTCGTGGCCGCGCATGAGGGCGCGCGTCTCGCTGTCGAAGCACTCGGGGTGCATCTTGAAGATCTCGGTGATCTTCACGGTGAGCGGCGAGTCGATGAACACGGGCACCGCGGGGATCTCGCCGTCGCGTCGGAGCTTCTTCAGCGCGAAGACGATCTCCTGCGCGCGTTCGAGCGCGAAGGCGGGAATGATCACCTTGCCACCGCGCGCCCAGGTCTTGCGGATCACCGCGGCGAGGTCTTCATCCATCTTGGCGATGGGGTCGTGGAGGCGGTCGCCGTAGGTGCTCTCGGTGATGAGCAGGTCGGCCTTCGAGACGATCTCCGGGTCGCGGAGAATGGGCATGTGGTTGCGCCCGAGGTCGCCCGTGAAGAGCACGCGCTTCGTGGCGCCGTCTTCTTCCACGTCGAGGGCCGTGATGGCGCTGCCGAGCACGTGGCCCGCGTCGAAGAACGTGAGCCGCACGCCGGGCGCCACGGTCATCGTGCGGTGGTACGGGAGCGACACGAACTGATCGAGCGTCGCGAGGGCGTCTTCTTCGGTGTAGAGCGGCTCGACGGGGTCGCTCACGAGGTCGCCGCGCTCGATCTGCTTGTTCAGGTGCCGCGCGTCGGCCTCTTGAATGAAGGCCGCGTCGCGGAGCATCGCGGCGCAGAGGTCACGGGTCGCGTGCGTCGCGTAGATGGGGCCCTCGTAGCCCTGCTTCGTGAGCAGCGGGAGCGCGCCCGAGTGGTCGATGTGCGCGTGGGAGAGCACCACCGCGTCGAGCTCGCGCGTGGGCAGCGGGAGGTGACGGTTGCGCTCGAACGACTCCTGACGGCGCCCCTGGTAGAGCCCGCAGTCGAGGAGCACCGTGGCGTGGGCCGTGCGGACCAGGTGCATCGAGCCCGTGACCGTCTGCGCGGCGCCGACAAATTCGATCTCCATGAGAAGAGCGTGAGTACCACAGCGGCGCGTGGCCAGAGGCGCCGCGCGAACGTTGCGTTGACACCCCATGCTGTACGGATAGACTCGCGCCCGGCCCGGTTTTCGGGCGTTTTTCGAACAGTGAGGCGCTCCCCAATGAAGGGGCGTGGGTAGGGGTTGAGGCTCCGATGCTGAAGCTCGTAATCGCGGACGATGAGGGCAAGAAGACGGTCGTTCCGCTCGTGCGGGACGAGATCACCATCGGTCGCAAGGAGGGCAACACGATCCGCCTGACGGAGCGCAACGTGTCGCGCCGCCACGCGCGCATCGTGAAGCGCGCGACGGAGTACCTGCTCGAAGACCTCGCCAGCTACAACGGCATCGTCGTCAACAACGCGCGCCTCATCGAAGCGCGGCCCATCCGTCACGGCGACGAGATCCGCATCGGCGACTACACCCTGCAGATCGTCGACGAGCCCGGCGTGCAGCCCACGCCGCCGCCGCCCGCGCCCGTGTCGCAGCCCTCGGAGCCCATCGTTCCGCTGCTGTCGGCCCCGGTGCCTCCGCCCGCGGGCGCCTCGCCGCTCGCCTCGCACAACGACCCGCTCGCGCCCGCGCGTCCCGCCGATGCCGCGAGCACGCCGGTGCCCGAGCACATCCGCGGACTGCGCCTCGTGTTCCTCGCGCCGGCGGGGGTTCCTGCGCCGGTGATGCTCGACAAGCTCCCCGTGGTGATGGGGCGCTCCGAGGCCGCCGACGTGGCGCTGCCGTTCAGCTCCATCTCCCGTGAGCATGCGCGCGTCTTCCTCGAAGACGACCGGCTCATGATCGAAGACATGGGGAGCTCCAACGGCGTTCAGATCAACGGCGACAAGGTCAAGAAGGGCCCCCTCGCGCCGGGCGACATGGTGCAACTCGGCGTCGTCGAGTTCCGCGTCGCGCGCCGCGGTGACAGCACGGTGGTCATCCAGAAGACCGCCCTCGAAGAGAAGCAGCGCGCAGCCCGTCGCCCGGCCCTGGGCCTCGTGGGCGCCATCGTCGGCGGAGGCCTTGCGCTCGGCCTCGTCGTCGTGCTCGCCGTGAACAAGATGGGCACCAGCGCACAGCGCCCCGCGAACACCTCCGAGACGCCTGCCGCCGCGCAGCCCGCCACGCAGCCCGAGCCGTCGACGCAGCCCGCGCAGGCGCAGCCGCCGACGCAGCCCGAGCAGCCCGCGCAGGCGCAGCCCCCCGCGCAGCCCGAACCTCCCGCGCAGCCTGAACCGCCCGCGCAGCCTGCTGTCGCGCAGCCCGAACCTCCCGCGCAGCCCGAACCTCCCGCGC
>CAMFHP010000051.1 GCA_945952225.1 uncultured Myxococcaceae bacterium | reverse complement strand
CGTCGGCATCGTCAGATGTGTATAAGAGACAGCCCCGTCGACGCGCGCCTCGTCGTCGCGCACGCGCGCCGCGAAGGAGAAGGCCGCGCCCGCACTCCCCGAGTGCCCCGTCGACGCGCAGCAGTTCCCCGTGGCCGCGTCGCTCGTGATGCCGCGCTCGTGCACCGCGCAGTCGCCCGTGGTGGGCCGCGCGCGCGAGCTCGAACGGCTCCGCGACGCCCTCGGTCGCCGTGAAGGACGCGGCGCGATGGTGGTGGGCATTCCCGGTGTCGGTCGCAGCGCGCTGCTTCGCGCGTACGCGGCGCAGGCCACGATGCCCGTGGTGCTGCTCCGTCACGTCGAGCTCGTGGCGCGCATGCGCGGCGCCGAGGGAGAGGCCGTGCGCGGTGTCGTGGGCGAGCTCCGTCGCGCGGGCGCGGTGGTGGCGCTCGATCCGCTGGCGCCGTGGCTCCTCGCGCGCGACGTGCCCGACGACGTGCAGTGCGAGCTGCGCGCGCTGCTGGCCTCGGGAGACGTTCCGTGGGTGGCCATCGCGACGCCCGAAGAGTCGCGGAGACTCTCCGAGTCCGAGTCGTGGATCGACCGCGCCGCCGTGCGCATCGAGCTCGACGAGCTCGCGCCCGCGGAGGTTCGCGAGGTCGTGCGCGCCCACGCCGCGCGCCTCGGAGAGCACCACCGCGTCGATGTTCCCGACGACGTGGCCCTCCGCGCGATCGAGCTCACCGACCGCTATCTGGGCGGCCGCGCGCAGCCCGACCGCGCGCTCTCGACGCTCGACCTCGCGCTCTCTCGCGCACGCCGAACGAACGCGCGCACCCTCGACGCGGTGACCGTCGCGCACGTCGTCGCCGAGCTCGGCGCGATGCCGCCCGCGCGCCTCGCGGCCACCGACCAGGAGCGACTGCTCTCGCTCGAAGCGCACCTCGCGTCGCGCGTCGTCGGACACGGCCCCGCCCTCTCGCGCATCGCACATGTGCTCCGTCGCAACGCGGTGGGCTTCCGCGGGCAGCGTCCCGTGGGCACGTTCCTGCTGCTCGGGCCGACGGGTGTGGGCAAGACCGAGACGGCAAAGGCCGTCGCAGAGGCCTTGTTTCCAGGGGTCGGCGCGATGTCACGCTTCGACATGGCCGAGTACGCCGAGGCCCACGCCGTGGCCCGCCTCGTGGGCGCACCGCCGGGCTATGTGGGCTACACCGACGGGGGACAGCTCACCGAGGCCGTGCGCCGTCGGCCCTACCAGCTCGTGCTCCTCGACGAGATCGAGAAGGCCCACCGCGACGTGCTCGAAGCGCTGCTCGGACTGCTCGACGAAGGCCGTCTCACCGACGGGCGCGGACGCACCGTCGACTTTCGACACACCGTCGTGATGATGACCAGCAACCTCGGCGCGGAGCTGTACCGCGAGCGTGTGAACACCCGCGCCATCGGCTTCGGCGCGACGCGCGGAGACACCGTCACCGACCTCTCCAGCGCGGTGCTCTCCGCGGCCCGCAGCGCGCTCCCGCCCGAGCTCTGGAACCGCATCGACGAGCCCCTCGCCTTCGCCCCCCTCGCCCGCGCCGAGGTGGCCGAGGTCGCACGACGGATGCTCTCCGCGAGCTTCGCGCGCCTCGCCGAAGACCAGGGCGTCACCGTCACCGCGAGCGATGCGGTGATCGCGCTCCTGCTCGACGAGGGCGGCTACGACGCCACGCTCGGCGCCCGCCCCATGCGACGCGCCATCGCACGCCTCGTCGAAGCTCCGCTCGCCGACGCCGTGCTCCGCGGAACGCTCCGTCGCAACGACCGCGCGCACCTCGACGTGCGCGACGGATCGCTGCGCATCGACCACGCCTCGCACTGACCCGCGTCACATTCCTGCACACGCGCGCACCCGCCGCTGCGGCAGCCTCTTCGCTTGTGTGGGTGACCCTTGCTGCGTAGGGTCGTTGCGCTCATGCGCACGTCGCGATCGTCCGTCGCCCTCCTCCTCCCGTGGCTGTGCGCGCTCGGCTGCGCGCTGAACCATCCGTCGTTCTTGAATCCTCCCGACGCGCGGGTCGACGCCACGAGCGAACTCCCCGCGCCCGATGTGACCGACGCCCCCGCGAACGATGCGAACGATGCGTCGGATGTTTCCGACGTGTCCGATGCGTCGGATGTTTCCGACGCGTCCGATGCGAGCGACGTGTCCGACGTGCGCGACGCGGGCGACGTGGCCGATGCGTTCGACGCGAGCGACGCGACCGATGTGTTCGACGCGAGCGACGCGACCGATGTGTTCGACGCGGGTGACGCAGCCGACGCCGCCGACGTGCGCGACGCCGCCGATGTGATCGATGCGCCCATCGACACGGGCCCGATGTGCACCGCCGCGGAGACGCTCTGCGACGGCGTCTGCGCGAACCTCACGACGAGCAGCGCGAACTGCGGACGCTGCGGCAACCCCTGCACCGCGCCCGAGGTCTGCCTCGGCGGCGCCTGCGCGTGTCCCGGCGGAACGCGGGCGTGCGACGGCACCTGCGTCGACCTGCTCATCAACCCCAACCACTGCGGACGCTGCGGCAACACCTGCACCTCTCCGCAGGCCTGCGTCGACGGCGCGTGCGTGTGCCCCGGCGGTCGCACGCTCTGCGGCACCACCTGTGTCACCACGGCGACGGACAACAACAACTGCGGCGCCTGCGGCAACGTCTGCCGCGGCGGGAGCGCCTGCGTCGCAGGCCAGTGCACGTGTCCCTCACCGCTCGCCTACTGCGGATCGTCGTGCGTCTCGCTCGTCGGGGATCGCGCGAACTGCGGCGCGTGCGCCAACGCGTGTGGCGCCACGTCGTTGTGCGTGAGCGGCCAGTGCCAGACCGCGCTCACGTGCGCGTCGGGAACGGGCGACTGCAACGGCATGGCGAGCGACGGCTGCGAGGCCAACCTCGCCACGTCGGTGCAGCACTGCGGACGCTGCGGCAGCGCCTGCCTCGCGGGCTACCGATGCGACAGCGGCGTGTGTGCGCGCGCCCGGAGCTGCCGTGAGATCCACCAGCTCTGGCCGTCGCTCCCGAGCGGGATGTACACGATCACGCCGGCGAGCACCGAGCGCGCCGTGTGGTGCGACATGACCACGGCCGACGGCGGATGGACCGTGATCTACCTCTGGCCCGGCATGGTGCGCCCCATGAACCCGGACTACACGGTGAACGACCTCGCGATTCCGGGCGCGGCCACCGAGGCGCTCATCGCGTACCGCGACGGGTCGAACGCGATCACCGACCCTGCGTGGGCGCGCTTTCCGATCCCCGCCGAGTGGCAGACCGCGAGCCCCTTCCGCACGCGCAACCGCGACGTGATGGTGGTGGTCACGCAGGCGACGGGGGCATCGACGGCGCGCACGCTGCGCTTCGGCAACGCGGAGTTCGGCAACGACTGCAACTCGATGTGGGACACCTCCCGCACCGGCGGACGCATCTGCATCCGCGACACGAACGCCCCGTTCTACTGCGAGTTCCAGAGCAGCAGCTACGACGACCGCTGCCCCAACAGCAACCAGCGCTGGGACTCGGCGAGCTGCACGATGAGCCGCCGCTTCTCCATCGCGGTGCGCTGAACGCTCGCCGCCTCCGCGGCCCCACCACCGCGCGGAACGCTTGCTAGCAACACCCTCCGCGGAGGATAGTTCGCCCCCTTCCGCGATGGCCCCTACGACCGACCCCGAAGCCCCTGAATTCGAGCTCCCGCGACGCTTCGGACGGTACGTGCTCTTCGACCGCATCGGCCGCGGCGGCATGGCCGAGATCTACCTCGCGCGCGGCACGACGCAGATGGGCGCGGCCCGCCTCGCGGTGGTCAAGCTGGTGCTCAACCGCTTCACCGACGACGCGGCCTTCAGCGCGATGCTCATCTCCGAGGCCCGCCTCGCCGCGCGGCTCTCGCACGCCAACGTGGTCCAGACCTTCGACCTCGGGCGCGAAGAGAACCGTCTCTACATCGCCATGGAGTACGTCGAGGGCTTCGACCTCACGCAGCTCCTGAAGAAGTGCCGCGAGCGCAAGCTCCCGCTCCCCGCGGACTTCGGCTTCTTCCTCGTGATGGAGATGCTCCGCGGCCTCGACTACGCCCACCGTCGCCGCGGCGAAGACGGCGAGGTGCTCGGCATCGTGCACCGCGACGTGTCTCCCTCGAACGTGCTCATCTCCCTCGAAGGCGAGGTGAAGCTCTGCGATTTCGGCATCGCGCGCGCGGTCACCGACCTCACCGAGCTCCCCGAGGGCGCCCTCGAAGGCAAGGCGGCGTACATGTCCCCCGAGCACGCGCGCGGCGAGAAGGTCGACGCCCGCGCCGACGTGTTCTCCGCCACGACGATCCTCTGGGAGATCCTCTCGGGACGCCGCATGTACAAAGCCCAGGAGGGACGCGACGTGCTCGCCGTCGCGAAGAGCGGTGACGTGCCTCCCCTCCCCGACCGCGGCCTTCCCGACTACGCGCGCCTCTCGGCCATCGTGGCGAAGGGACTCGCGCCCAACCGCGACGACCGCTACGCGAGCGCCGGCGCCCTCCTCGACGATCTCGAAAGCTATGTGGTGGCCAACAAGATCACCACGTCGCCCATGCGCTTCGGCGCGTTTCTCACCGACCACTTCGAAGACGAGCTCGTGGGCCTGCGCCGCGAGCGCGAGCGCGCCGCCATCGGGCTCGCCGAGAACCTCCCGCTCCCCGACGTGATCCCCGCGCTGCCGCAGGCAGAGGCCCCCGCAGAGCCCAGCTCCGTGGAGCCCGAGTCCGTCGCGAGCGACGCGCTCGAAGACGACGACACGCCCGACCTCGACGCCATCGCGCGCGAGAGTCACAGCCCGCCGACGCCCGCGCAGCCCGAGCCCGTGGAGCCCGACGCCCTCGTGGCCCCCGTGCTCTCCACGCCGCCCGCCGTGGCCGCGCCCGATGCGCCGAAGCCCGCGGCCGTACCATCCGCCGACGCGCCCGCAAAGCGCCCGCCCGTCGCCGCCATCGCCGCGGTGGTGGCCGTGCTGGTGGTGATCGCCGTCGTCATTGCGATGAAGGGATGACCGCGCGATGACCCGCGCCTCCGCAGGTCGCGAGCGCATCGACCGCGTGCTGGTCTCGCGCGGGCTCGTCGAGAGCCGCGAACGCGCGCAGTCGATGCTCATGGCGGGGCGTGTGTTCGTGGGCGGTCAACGCGTCGACAAGCCCGGCGCCCTCGTCGCGCTCGACGCCGAGATCGAAGTGCACGGCGACGCGTGTCCGTACGTCTCCCGCGGCGGGCTCAAGCTCGTGGGCGTGATGCCCGCGCTCGGCCTCGATCCCGCGGGACGTGTCTGCCTCGACGTGGGCGCCAGCACGGGAGGCTTCACCGACGTGATGCTCCAGCACGGCGCGCTGCGCGTGTGGGCCGTCGACGTGGGGCACGGGCAGCTCCACGCGAAGCTGCGCAACGACCCGCGGGTGATGATGCGCGAGGGCGTGAACGCGCGCCTCGGGCTCACGAACGTGGTCACCGAGCCCGTGTCCTTCGTGGTGATCGACGTGTCGTTCATCGGGCTCGCGAAGGTGCTCCCCGCGGTGGTCGAGGTGCTCGCGCCCGGCGGCGTCATCGCGGCGATGGTGAAGCCGCAGTTCGAGCTGGGTCCCGGCGAGGTGCACGGCGGCGTGGTGCGCGACGACCGCGACCGACAGCGTGCGGTCGATGGGGTGCTGGCCGCGGCGGCGCTGCTCGGGTTGCGCGCCGAAGGTCAGGCCGACAGCCCGGTGCACGGCCCGAAGGGCAACCGCGAGATCTTCGTCAAGCTCGTGAAGTGACGTCTCCGCGCGGTTCGTGAGCGCGCATCGGTGCGCCGTGCAGGCGCATGCGCGAAGGCCACCGTGCGCGTCGCGCAGCGTGCGTGAAGCCGTGGGGTGGAGGGGATGCGGAAGGGAGCGCGAGCGCCCCGCCCGATGAACACGTCACCGGGCGGAGCGTGCGGAGGGGATCACTCGCCGCCGTAGGAGGCGCGGGCGCCGCGGCCCGACGAGGGGATCGCGTCGGACTCGTCGTCGAGCACGACGTCGAGGTTGCGGTACGCCGAGAGGCCGGTGCCCGCGGGGATGAGACGTCCCATGATGACGTTCTCCTTGAGGCCGCGGAGGTCGTCGGTCTTGCCCATGATGGCCGCCTCGGTGAGCACCTTGGTGGTCTCCTGGAAGGAGCTCGCCGAGATGAACGAGTCGGTCGAGAGCGAGGCCTTCGTGATGCCGAGGAGCAGCGGCTCGGCCACGGCGTAGGAGTCCTGCACCGCGGTGAGCACGTTCTGGCACTCCTGCGAGACGGCGCCGTCGGTCGAGTGCTTGCGCTGCACTTCGGCGAGACGCTCGTTGAGGAGCGAGAGCATGTCGTTGAGCGCCGCCTCGGTCGCGCGACGGATCGCGTCGGCCACCTGCGGGTTCTTGACCTTGCCCTCATTGAGGATCTTCGCGAGGACCTTGCGGGCCGCGCGGAGGTTCTCGTGCTCGAACATCCACTTCTCGACGTGCTCGTCGACGAGGAAGTCGGTCTCGCCCACGGAGGTGACCTTCACGCGACGGAGCATCTGACGAACGATCGTCTCGATGTGCTTGTCGTTGATGGCCACGCCCTGGAGGCGATAGACCTGCTGGATCTCGTTCACGAGCCAGGCGGCAAGGTCCTTCTCGCCCTTCACGCGGAGGATGTCGTGGGGGTTGACGGGCCCGTCGATGAGGGGGTCGCCGACCTTCACGAAGTCGTTCTCGCGCACGATCATGTGCTTGCTCTTCGGCACGAGGAACTCCTCGATCTTGCCGAGCCCTTCGGGCAGCACGGGCACCTGGATCGCAGCCTTGCGCTTCTTGCTCTTGGGCTCGTCGGTCTCGATCGGGGTGTTGAGGAAGGCCTCCTGCCCCTTCGGCACGATGTAGATCTGGCGCTTGCCCTTGGTCTCGCGCCCGAACTTCACGTAGCCGTCGATGGGCGAGACCACCGCCGCGTCCTTGGGCTTGCGCGCTTCGAAGAGCTCGGCCACGCGCGGGAGACCGCCCGTGATGTCCTTCGTCTTCGAGGCCTCGCGCGTCACCTTGGCGATGGCGTCACCGGCCTGCACGAGCTGGTCGTTCTGCACGCTGATGTTGCAGCCTGCGGGGAGGTAGTACCGCCCCTCGATGCCGTTCTCCAGCTTGCGGATGTGGCCCGTGTTGGGGTCGCGGATCTCGATGCGCGGACGGAGCGAACCGTCCTTCGACTCGATGATCACCTTGCGCGACGTGCCCGTGTTCTCGTCGACCTTCTCTTCGAAGGTGACGTTCTCCACGAGGTCGGCGAAGCGCACGACGCCGGCGATCTCCGTGAGGATGGGCACCGAGAACGGGTCCCACTCCACGAGCACGCTGTCCTTGGCGACCTCGGCGCCGTCCTTCACCTTGAGCACCGCGCCGTACATGAGGTGATGGCGCTCGCGCTCGCGGCCCGTGGCGTCGACGATGACGATCTCGCCGTGGCGGTTCATCACCACCGCGGTGCCGTCGTTGCGGGTGACGGTCTCGACCTTGTCGAGCTTGACCTTGCCGTCGACCTTGTTCTGCAGCGAGCTCTGGGCCACCGACTTCTGCGCCGCGCCACCGATGTGGAACGTACGCATCGTGAGCTGCGTGCCGGGCTCGCCGATCGACTGGGCGGCGATGATGCCCACCGCTTCGCCGATGTTGACGAGGTAGCCGCGCGCGAGGTCGCGGCCGTAGCAGAGCGCGCAGATGCCGCGGCGGGCCGCGCAGGTGAGCACCGAGCGGAGGTGCACCTCCTCGATGCCCGCCTCGTCGACGCGACGCACGGCCTCTTCGTCGAACTGCTCGCCGTCCTTCACGAGCACCTCGCCGGTGATCGGATCGACGACGGGGTGCAGCGCGATGCGGCCGAGGATGCGGTCGCCGAGCTTCTGGATCACGTCGCCGCCCTCTTCGAGCTTCGTCGTGAGGATGCCGTCCATCGTGCCGCAGTCGTACTCGGTGATGACCGCGTCCTGGGCGACGTCGACGAGGCGGCGCGTGAGGTAGCCCGAGTTGGCGGTCTTGAGCGCCGTGTCGGCCAGGCCCTTACGAGCGCCGTGCGTCGAGATGAAGTACTGGAGCACGGTCAGACCTTCACGGAAGTTCGCCGTGATGGGCTGCTCGATGATCTCGCCCGAGGGCTTGGCCATGAGGCCGCGCATGCCGGCGAGCTGACGGATCTGCGCGGGAGAACCGCGCGCGCCCGAGTCGGCCATCATGAAGATCGGGTTGAACGACGGCACGATCTCGGACTTGTTCGTCACGGGATCGATGACCGACTCCTTGCCGACCTTCTCCATCATCTCCTTGGCGATGAGCTCGGCGACCTCGGCCCAGATGTCGACGATCTTGTTGTAGCGCTCGCCGTCGGTGATGACGCCTTCGAGGTACTGCTCGACGACCTTGGCGACCTTGTCCTGCGCCTCGCGCACGCGGTCGTACTTCGACTGCGGGATCACCATGTTGTCCATGCAGATGGACACGCCCGCGCGGGTCGCGAACTCGTACCCGAGCGTGCGGAGGCGGTCCGCGAGGAGCACCGTGGCTTTGTTGCGATGCGCGCGGTACGCGGCGTCGATGACCTCGGTGAGGGCCTTCTTGGTCATGGCCTTGTTGAGCAGCGCGAAGGGCATCGCCTCCTCGCCGCCGAGGGTCTCGCCGAGGCCCTCCGCGAGCAGCACGCGGCCGCACGTGGTCTCCACGCGCATGTACGCGGGCTCGCCCGTCGCCTGACGCTTGGCGATCTTCTTCGCGAGCCGGTTGGCCGCGTCGAGGTCCGGGCGCTCCACGATGTCGCCCGTACGGAAGCGCGTCTCACCGGGGTCGGTGATGCGCACCGCGGGCAGGCGCACGGTGATCTCGCTGTGCAGGTCGAGCTCGCCGGCGTCGTAGGCCATGCGCACCTCTTCGATCGAGGCGTACAGGCCCTGGAGCCGCACGACGCCCTTCGCGTCGCTGCGGTGCGATCCGCGGGCGAACTTGCGCGCGCGGGTCATGTAGTAGAGCCCGAGCACGATGTCCTGCGTCGGGTTGATGATCGGCTTGCCCGAGGCCGGCGAGAGGATGTTGTTCGTGCTCATCATGAGCACGCGCGTCTCCATCTGCGCCTCGACCGAGAGGGGCACGTGCACGGCCATCTGGTCGCCGTCGAAGTCGGCGTTGAAGGCCGCGCACACCAGCGGGTGGAGCTGAATGGCCTTGCCCTCGATGAGCACCGGCTCGAAGGCCTGGATGCCCAGGCGGTGGAGCGTCGGCGCGCGGTTGAGCATCACCGGGTGCTCCGAGATCACCTCTTCGAGGATGTCCCAGACCTCGGGGCGCTCCTTCTCGACGAGCTTCTTCGCGCTCTTGATCGTGGGGGCGAGGCCGCGCTCTTCGAGCTTGTTGTAGATGAACGGCTTGAAGAGCTCGAGGGCCATCTTCTTCGGCAGGCCGCACTGGTGCAGCTTGAGCTGCGGGCCCACCACGATCACCGAGCGACCGGAGTAGTCCACGCGCTTGCCGAGGAGGTTCTGGCGGAAGCGGCCCTGCTTGCCCTTGAGCATGTCCGAGAGGGACTTGAGCGGGCGCTTGTTCGGACCGGTGATGGTCTTGCCGCGACGACCGTTGTCGAAGAGCGCGTCGACCGCTTCCTGAAGCATGCGCTTCTCGTTGCGGATGATGATCTCCGGGGCGTTGAGCTCCTGGAGGCGCTTGAGACGGTTGTTGCGGTTGATGACGCGGCGGTAGAGATCGTTGAGATCGCTCGTCGCGAAGCGGCCGCCGTCGAGGGGAACGAGCGGACGGAGATCCGGCGGGAGCACCGGGATCACCGTGAGCATCATCCAGTCGGGGCGGTTCGACGACTCGCGGAAGGCCTCGATGACCTTCAGGCGCTTGGCGAACTTCTTCCGCTTGGCGTCCGAGCTCGCCGCGCGCATCTCCTGACGGAGCTCATCGGCGAGGGTGTTGATGTCCACCTTCTGGAGCAGCTCGAGCACGGCCTCGCCGCCCATCTTCGCTTCGAACGCATCGTCGCCGTACTCGTCGATGCGGCTCTGCAGCGCCTCTTCCGAGAGGAGCGTGCCCACGGTGATCGCGGCGTTCTTGCCGTCCTTCACCGAGGTGACCACGTAGGCCTCGCAGTAGAGGATCTTCTCGAGGTCGCGGAGCGTCATGTCGAGCACCGCGCCGATGCGCGACGGCAGGCTCTTCAGGAACCAGATGTGCGCGACGGGCGTGGCGAGGGTGATGTGGCCGAGGCGCTCACGGCGCACCTTCGACTGGATCACCTCCACGCCGCACTTCTCGCACACGATGTTCCGGTGCTTCATGCGCTTGTACTTGCCGCAGTTGCACTCGTAGTCCTTTACCGGACCGAAGATCTTGGCGCAGAAGAGGCCGTCACGTTCGGGCTTGAACGTGCGGTAGTTGATCGTCTCGGGCTTCTTCACCTCGCCGCGCGACCACTCCTTGATCTTGTCAGGAGAGGCCAGCGAGATGCGGATCGCGCTGAACGAAAGCGGATCCTTGGGCTTCTCGAAGAAGCTGAAGATGTCCTTCACGTCTCATCCTCCGGGCGGCGGCGGCGCAGTGGGCGTCGTTCGCCTTGAGAGTCGGTCGCGAGGAGCGGATCACCCACACAGCCGTCACGCGCCGCGCCCGGGGCAGTGACTCCACCTCCCCGCGTCGAGCGCGTCTTCGGGGAGCTACGGAATCTCACACCGGAATGTCGGTGCGACGCCCTTGGCGTGTGCGGTGTGTCGGTGATCGCTCCTCGCGCCGTCTCCTTCGTTACGTTTCGATTGCCTGACGAACCTTCAGAGCCCGATCACTCGGCCGCCTGGGGATCGCTCCCCGGCTGCCGCGCGACGCCGTCTTCCACCAGCTCCACGTTGAGGCAGAGCGACTGGAGTTCCTTCACGAGCACGTTGAAGCTCTCGGGCACGCCCGGCTCCAGCGTGTAGTCGCCCTTCACGATGGCCTCGTACATGCGGGTGCGGCCCTGCACGTCGTCGGACTTCACCGTGAGGAACTCCTGCAGCGCGTATGCGGCGCCGTAGGCTTCCATCGCCCAGACTTCCATCTCGCCGAGGCGCTGACCGCCGAACTGGGCCTTGCCGCCGAGGGGCTGCTGCGTGACGAGCGAGTACGGACCGATCGAGCGCGCGTGGATCTTGTCGTCCACCAGGTGGTGGAGCTTCAGGATGTACATCACGCCGACGGTCACATCGTTCTCGAACGCATCGCCCGTGCGGCCGTCGAAGAGCACGGTCTGACCCGAGGTGGGCAGGCCCGCGACGTCGAGCATCTTCTTGATCTCCGACTCCGGCGCGCCGTCGAACACGGGCGTGCCGAAGAAGAAGCCGCGCGTGAGGCGCGACGCGAACTCGTAGATGTCCTCGTCACCGAGCGACTGGATCAGCTTGCGCTGCGCCGCATCGGACTGGAACACCGCGAGGAGGAGCTTCTTCACCGCGTCCGCGGGCGTGCCCTGCTCGAGCATGTCGCGGACCTTGTTCCCGAGCTCGTGCGCGGCCCACCCGAGGTGCACCTCGAGGATCTGGCCCACGTTCATACGAGAGGGCACGCCGAGGGGGTTGAGCACCACGTCGACGGGCACGCCCGAGGGCAGGTACGGCATGTCCTCTTCGGGCAGGATGCGCGAGACGACACCCTTGTTGCCGTGGCGACCGGCCATCTTGTCGCCCACCTGGAGCTTGCGCTTGATGGCGACGTAGACCTTCACCATCTTGATCACGCCGGGGGGAAGCTCATCGCCCTTCGAAAGCCGTTCGACCTTCTCGGCGCAGTTCTTCTCCATCTGCGTGACGCGCTCGTCGAGCTCCTGGAAGATGTGCCGCAGCTCGCTCGCGTCGTTGTCGTCGAGCGTGATCTGCGCCCACAGCTTGCGCGGAATGGCTTCGAGCGAAGCCTCATCGATGACCGCACCCTTGGCGAGCAGCACCTTGCCCTTGTCGTCGACGAGCTTGGCGTGCGTGGTCTTGCCCGTGAGCAGCACCCGCGCGCGGCGGAGGTAGCTCTCGCGCACGATCTTGATGCGGTCGTCGCGATCCTTCTCGAGGCGCGCGCGCTCCTGGTCTTCGATGTCCTTGGCGCGATCGTCCTTCTCGGTGCCCTTGCGCGCGAACACGCGGGCATTGATCACGATGCCCGACACGCCCGGCGGAACACGCAGCGAGGTGTCGCGCACGTCGCCGGCCTTCTCGCCGAAGATCGCGCGAAGGAGCTTCTCTTCCGGCGAGAGCTGGGTCTCGCCCTTCGGGGTGATCTTGCCGACGAGAATGTCGCCGGGCTTCACCTCGGCGCCGATGCGCACGATGCCCGCATCGTCGAGGTCCTTGAGGGCCTCTTCGCCGACGTTGGGAATGTCGCGCGTGATCTCTTCCTTGCCGAGCTTCGTGTCACGGGCGACGCACTCGAACTCCTCGATGTGCACGCTCGTGAAGAGGTCGTACTTCGCGATCTTCTCCGAGATGAGGATCGAGTCTTCGAAGTTGTATCCACCCCAGGGCATGAACGCGACGACCACGTTCGCGCCGAGGGCGAGGTCGCCCGTGTCGGTCGCCGGTCCGTCCGCGAGCACATCGCCCACCTCGACGCGCTCGCCGGGCTTCACGATGGGCTTCTGGTTCCAGCACGTGTTCTGGTTCGAGCGCTGGTACTTGGTGAGGTTGTAGATGTCGGGTTCCTCACCGCGCTTGCCCTGCGCGCGCACCACGATGCGGGCGGCGTCGGCGGTCTCGACGATGCCGGGACGGCGCGCGAGCACGCACACGCCCGAATCGCGAGCCACCTGGGCTTCGAGGCCCGTGCCCACGAGCGGGGCCATCGTGCGAACGAGGGGCACCGCCTGGCGCTGCATGTTGGCGCCCATGAGCGCGCGGTTGGCGTCGTCGTGCTCGAGGAAGGGGATGAGCGCCGCGGCGACCGACACGAGCTGATTGGGCGAGACGTCCATCAGCGTGATCTGGTCCGGGGGCATCATCTTGAACTCGCCGTTGTAGCGAGCAGAGACGAGCCCTTCCGTGAGGCGGCCCGACTCGTCGGTCTCCGCCGTCGCCTGCGCGATGTGATGGCCCTCTTCCTGGAGCGCCGAGAACCAGTGCACCTCGTTGCGAACGATGCCGTTGTCGACGCGGCGGTAGGGCGCCTCGACGAAGCCGTACTCATTCACGCGGGCATAGGTCGACAGCGACGCGATGAGGCCGATGTTCGGACCTTCCGGCGTCTCGATCGGGCAGATGCGCCCGTAGTGGGTGGTGTGAACGTCACGAACCTCGAAGCCCGCGCGCTCACGGGTCAGACCGCCGGGACCGAGCGCCGAGAGACGACGCTTGTGGGTCACTTCCGAGAGCGGGTTCGTCTGGTCCATGAACTGCGAGAGCTGCGAGCTGCCGAAGTACTCCTTCACCACCGCCGAGACGGGCTTGGCGTTGATGAGGTCGTGCGGCATGAGCGTGTCGAGTTCGGGCGTGATCGACATGCGCTCCTTGATCGCGCGCTCCATGCGAACCAGACCGATGCGGTACTGGTTCTCGAGGAGCTCGCCGACCGCGCGCACGCGACGGTTGCCGAGGTGGTCGATGTCGTCGACGGAGCCGCGACCGTTCTTGATCTCGATGAGGTGCTTGACCGTGAGGAGGATGTCCTCCTTCGTGAGCACCTTGAGATCGAGCTGCGGCTGCTTCTCGGTCGCGCGGTCCTTGTAGAACTTGTAGTTGAGCTTCAGACGACCGACGCGCGAGAGGTCGTAGCGCTCGGGGTTGAAGAACAGGTTGTCGAGAAGCTTGGTGGCTTCCTTCGGCTCGGGGATGTCACCGGGGCGCAGCTTGCGGTAGATGTCGATCTGCGCGGCGACGGCGAAGCCGTACTGCCGAACGAAGGGCGCCATGGGCCCATCGGGGTCGTCGTAGCGATCGGTGACCAGCGTGTCGCGGAGGTACGAGCCCACGAGGTTGCTGTCCATGAACAGCACCTTGAAGCTCTGGATGCTGGCCTTGGCGAGCTCGTCGAGCTTCTTCTCGGTCACGACCTCGTTGCACGAGACGATGACCTCGCCCGTCTCCGGGTCGATGATGTCCTTCGCGGCCACGCGGCCGACGACCTCGGTGCGGTCGATCGAGAGGCGGTCCACCTTGGCGTCGCGGAGCTTCTTCACCGCGACCTTGGTGAACTTGGTGCCCTTCTTCACGAGCACGTCGTTGCCGACCTTGATGTCGGCCGTCGCGCGCTGGCCCGCGAGGATGTTGAACTCGACGGACTTCGCGAACTTGTCCTTGCCTTCGATGAAGACGGACTCGGTGTCGTAGTAGTAGTTCAGCAGCTGCTCGGTGGTGTACCCGAGCGCGCGCAGGAGCACCGTCGCGTGGAGCTTGCGGCGGCGGTCGATGCGCACATAGATGACGTCCTTCGGGTCGAACTCGAAGTCGAGCCACGAGCCGCGGTACGGGATCACGCGGGCCGAGTAGAGGAGCTTCGCCGACGAGTGGGTCTTGCCCTTGTCGTGGTCGAAGAACACGCCCGGCGAGCGGTGGAGCTGCGAGACGACCACGCGCTCCGTGCCGTTGATGATGAACGTGCCGGTCTCGGTCATCAGCGGGATCTCGCCGAAGTAGACCTCCTGCTGCTTGATGTCGCGCACCGCGCGGTCGCCGCCGGTGCCCGGGGCTTCGTACGTGATGAGCTCGATGGTGACCTTGATGGGCGCAGCGTAGGTCATGCCGCGCTGACGGCACTCATCCACGTCGTACTTCGGGCGCTCGAGGGCGTACTCGCGGAAGACGAGTTCGGCGCTCTCGTCGAAGCTCTTGATCGGAAAGACCGAGAGGAACACGCCCTGAAGGCCGAAGTCCTTGCGGTCCTTCGGGTCCGTGTCGGCCTGGAGGAACTTCTCGTAGCTGGCCTTCTGGATCGCGATCAGGTTCGGCACATCGATGATCTTGTCGATGTGGCCGAAGTTCTTGCGCGCGCGGAAGTTGCTCTGAATGACCGCTGTCATCAATGACTCCTCGACACTGTAGGAATCGCTTCAAGAGAAGGCATTTCCGCGCATCTCCTGGCGATCTCACGTCCCCGTCTGCTTCGACACCCGCCCGCGCGGAGTAGTATGACTCGTACGCGCAGGCAGTTGACACCGCCGGGGCGGTGCTTCTTGCACGAAGCTGTTCGAAAAGCAAGTGCCCCGTCGGTCCGTCCGAAGCCCTTTCGATCCCGTGTTGGGGTCGAGGTCTTCAACAGCGGACCGCGGGGCACCGCGATCGGGGTGTCACCGGAAGGTCGAGGCGGTTCCCGTAGGGGACACCGTCGGCCTCCCGATCGCGACCGATCAGCCCGCGGGCTTGAGGGTCACCGTGGCGCCGGCCTCGGTGAGCTTCTTCTTGATCTCTTCGGCTTCAGCCTTGGCGACGGTCTCCTTGACGGTCTTCGGAGCGCCTTCGACGAGGGCCTTCGCCTCACCGAGGCCGAGGCCCGTGATCTCACGGACGGCCTTGATGACGTTGATCTTGTTCGCGCCGGCGTTGGTCAGCTCGACGTGGAACTCGGTGGGCTCCGCAGCGGCGACGGGCGCAGCGGCGGCGGCCGGGGCGGCGGCGACGGCGACGGCGGCCGGAGCGGCCTTCACGCCGAGCTTGTCTTCGAGCGCCTTCACGAGCGCCGAGGCCTCGAGGAGCGAGAGCTTGCTGATCTGGTCGACGAGGTTGTTCACGGTTTCCATGGTGGTCTCTTTCCTATCTTTTGAACGCTTTGCGTATTGTTTCGTGAATCAGGCGCGATCAGCCCGCGGCCTTCTCGAGGTTCTCGACGTGCGCGGCGAGCACGTACACCAGGTTCTGAGCCGGGGCGTTGAGGATGCCGACGACGTCCGTGGCCGGAGCCATGATCGTCGCGAGCACCATCGCCTGGGTCTCCTTGAGGCCGGGGAGCTTCGACATCTCGTCGGCGACCCACTTCTCCTCGAGGAACTGCCCGCCCAGAAGACCCGCCTTCACCTTGAGGTGCTTGGCGAGGTCTGCCTTCTCGGTCTTGAACTGCTGGATGACCTTGGCCGCAGCCGAGGGATCTTCCTTGCACCAGGCGATTCCCGTCATGCCGCGGAGCGACACGTGGGGGTTGCCGGGCTTGCCCAGTTCGAAGGTGCCGACAAAGGCCTTGTAGCCCGAGTCCTTGAGCGCGTGACGGATGACCGTGTTCTTCACCACACGGTACTCCACACCCGCCTTGCGGAAGGCGCGGCGGAGGCCCGTGATGGCTTCGACGTTCATGCCCTTGAAGTCGATCAGAACCGCAGCGACGCTGTCGTTGAAGCGCGTGCGAATCTGCTCGATCTCCGCGGTCTTTTCGGTCTTGCTCATGGCTTACGCCTCCTCGGCCTTCTCGATGAAGGCGTTGGGGTCGATGCGCACGCCGGGACCCATGGTCGACGACAGCGTAATCGACTTGAGGTAGGTGCCCTTCGCCGTCGCGGGCTTCGCGCGAACGAGGGCCTGCACCACGGCGCGCGCGTTGTCGCGAATCGCGTCGGGGGCGAACGAGGCCTTGCCGATGCGGGCCTGGACGATGCCGGCCTTCTCGGTGCGGTACTCGATCTTGCCACCCTTGGCTTCGCGGACGGCGGCGGCGACGTCGAAGGTCACGGTGCCGACCTTCGGGTTCGGCATGAGTCCGCGGGGACCGAGCACGCGGCCCAGCTTACCGACCTGACCCATCATGTCGGGCGTCGCGATCACGCGCTCGTAATCGAAGAAGTTGCCTTCGAGCACCTTCGCGACGAGCTCATCCGCGCCGACGAAATCGGCTCCGGCCTCGCGCGCCTCGCGCTCCTTGTCACCCTTCGCGAACACGAGCACGCGGACCTTCTGGCCCGTACCGTGCGGAAGCACCAGCGCGCCGCGGACCATCTGATCGGCGTGCTTCGGGTTCACCCCGAGACGCACAGCGATTTCGACCGTCTCGTCGAACTTCGCGGTGGCGCACTGCTTCACGAGCGCGGCGGCCTCATCGAGGCCGTAACGCCGCGCGCGATCGACCGCCTTTTCGACGGCCTGGCGCCTCTTTGGAATCTTCGCCATTCGTTCCTCCTAGCGGCGATCGCCCCCGGCACGTACGCCGGTGCAACGCCTCCCACCGCGCCGTGACGACGGTGGTGCACGTTCACGCAGCCCGCGCTTTTCCCGAGAGGGAATGCGACGCGAGCCACGCATCACGGTTGAAGTTTCAGCCGGTGACCTCGAGGCCCATCGAGCGCGCAGTGCCGAGCACCGAACGAACCGCCGACTCGATGTCGTCGGTGTTCATGTCCCCGATCTTGCGCTGGGCGATCTCGCGCACCTTCGCCATCGGCAGCGAGCCGATCTTGTCCTTGTTGGGCTTGGCCGAGCCCTTGTCCGCACCCGCCGCCTTCATGAGAAGGATCGAGGTGGGGGGCGTCTTGAGCTCCATCTGGAAGGACTTGTCGGAATACACCGTGATGATCACGGGAATCACGAAGCCCTTCTGATCCGCGGTCTTGGCGTTGAACTCCTTGATGAACATCGGGATGTTCACGCCGGCCTGACCGAGGACGGGACCGATCGGGGGGCCCGGCTTCGCTTCGCCGCCCGGAGCCTGGAGCTTGACCTTGCCGACTACCTTCTTCGCCATCGCAGTACCTCTTCGACAGGTTCTCGGAGCAGACGGGATCTACCGTCGCCCCTCGCACGCCGCGCCCCCGAGTCGAGGGGTCGCGTGCTGGGCCTGCCGTGGCAGATCAGGTCGTGATCTTCTCGACCTGGTTGTATCCGAGTTCGACGTCCGTCAGGCGGCCGAAGATGGTGACCATCACCTTCAGCTTCTGCCGCTCCGCGCGCACTTCCTTGACCATCCCCGTGAAGTTCGCGAACGCGCCGTCCACGACCTTCACCTGGTCATTCACTTCGAAGTTCACCTTCGGCTTCGACTGGACCGATCCCTTGTTGATCTGGTCCTTGATGGTGTCGATTTCCTTCTGCGGAACCACCGTGGGGTTCTGATCGCCGAGGAAGCCGGTGACCTTCGGGGTGTCCTTCACGAGATGCCACGTCTGGTCGTTCATCTCCATCTGAACGAACACGTAGCCGGGATAGAACTTCCGCTTCTCGGTGCGCTGTTTGCCGTTGCGCGAGGTGGTCACCTGCTCATGCGGCACAAGGATCTCGCCGAAGTACTTCTCGAGATTCGCGTTGCGAATCCGCTCCTGGAGGGATGCCCGGACCTTGTCTTCAAAGCCCGAGTAAGCCTGAACGATGTAGTACTTCTGTGCCATTGCAGGTCCCCGGCGGCGGCGCGCCGTCGTGGTCAGCTCTTGATGTAGATGAGGTCCGTGAGCCAATTCCAGAAGCGATCGAGCGTAAAGATCACCACGGCCGAGAGAATGGCCGTCGCGATCACCACCGAGGTGGCGGTGTACGTCTCCTGCTTCGAAGGCCAGGTCACCGCCGCAAGCTCGTCGATGATCTCCATCGCGAGCGTGCGAAGACGGATGTTCTTCCATCCCCAGGCGACCGCGCCGATGCCCGCAACGACGCCGGCCAGCGAGGTGATCTGGTCATGGCCTTCGCCCCACGCCAGCTCCACGAAGTGAGCAACCAGATAGGCGACCACACAACCCGCCACGAAGTACCCCGTGTAGAGGTACTTCACGGTGCCGAGTTGAAGGGAGGCCCCGGTGCGTTCCTGTTGTGCGCTCAACGTGTATGCTCCGACGAACCGAGTGGCAGGGGCTGGGGGACTCGAACCCACGACCTGCGGATTTGGAATCCGCTGCTCTACCAACTGAGCTAAACCCCTAGAACGAACTTCTACCGACTCTCGTGATGAAGCGTGTGCTTCGCGCAGCGGGTGCAGAACTTCTTGATGCTCAGCGCCTTCGCGCCAGGAGCCGAGGAGCGCGTCGTCTTGTAGTTCCGCTCTCCGCACTCCTCGCAGGCGAGGACGATCTTCACCCGCGTGGTCATCGCTTGAGTCCCGGTTGCACAACCGCCCCGCGGTGGGGGTTTCTTCCCACCAACGGGGCGGTCCGTGCGAATGCTGTCACTCGATGATCTTGGTGACGACGCCGGCGCCGACGGTCTTGCCGCCCTCGCGGATGGCGAAGCGCATCTGCTCTTCGAGCGCGACGGGGGTGATCAGCTCGACTTCCATCGAGACGTTGTCACCGGGCATCACCATCTTGACGTCCTCGGCCAGCTTGCAGGTGCCGGTCACGTCCGTGGTGCGGATGTAGAACTGCGGGCGGTAGTTCGTGAAGAACGGAGTGTGGCGCCCACCCTCCTCCTTCTTCAGCACGTACACCTGCGCGTTGAACTTCTTGTGCGGGAACAGCGAGCCGGGCTTCGCCAGCACTTGACCGCGCTCGATGTCCGACTTCTCGATGCCGCGGAGCAGGAGGCCGACGTTGTCGCCCGCCTGGCCCTGGTCGAGCAGCTTGCGGAACATCTCCACGCCCGTCACCACGGTCTTGCGGGTCGCCGTGAAGCCGATCACTTCGACTTCCTCGTTGACCTTGATCACGCCGCGCTCGATGCGGCCCGTCGCCACGGTGCCGCGGCCCTTGATCGAGAACACGTCCTCGACGGCGAGCATGAAGGGCTTGTCGACTTCGCGCTGGGGCTCGGGGATGAAGCTGTCGAGCGCCTGACCGAGCTCGACGATCTTCTCTTCCCACTTCGCGTCGCCGTTGAGCGCCGGGAGGGCCGCGCCGCGCACCACGGGGGTGTCGTCGCCCGGGTACTCGTACTTCGAGAGAAGCTCGCGCACTTCCATCTCGACGAGATCGAGGATCTCGGCGTCGTCGACGGCGTCGCACTTGTTGAGGAACACCACAATGCGCGGCACGCCGACCTGACGGCCGAGGAGCACGTGCTCGCGCGTCTGCGGCATCACCGAGTCGAGCGCGCTCACCACGAGGATCGCGCCGTCCATCTGCGCGGCGCCCGTGATCATGTTCTTGATGTAGTCGGCGTGGCCGGGGCAGTCGACGTGCGCGTAGTGGCGCTTCTCCGTCTCGTACTCCACGTGCGCGGCCGCGATCGTCACGGTCTTCGTGGCGTCGCGGTCGATGCCGCCCTTGGCGATGTCCTTGTACGAGATCGCCTTGATCTTGCCGCCCGAACGGCGCGAGAGCACCGCCGAGATCGCAGCCGTCAGCGTCGTCTTGCCATGGTCGATGTGACCGATGGTGCCGACGTTCATGTGCGGCTTCGTACGAGTGAACTTCTCCTTGGCCATCGCCTTCTCGTCCTCCGGATGCGCCGAGAAACTTCCCCTGGCGCGTGGATCTGGAGCCCACCATCGGGATCGAACCGACGACCTCGTCCTTACCAAGGACGTGCTCTGCCTACTGAGCTAGGTGGGCAAATTCAAACAGGGAGACTGGAGCGGAAGACGGGATTCGAACCCGCGACGTTCAGCTTGGAAGGCTGACGCTCTACCAACTGAGCTACTCCCGCAGAGGCCCACTCTATTGCGTGAGCCTACAGACATCAAACCAGAGTGGAGAGTGATGGATTCGAACCATCGTAGGCGTAAGCCGGCAGATTTACAGTCTGCTCCCTTTGGCCGCTCGGGCAACTCTCCGTATCAACGAGGCGTCTTGTGCTTCAGTTCACCACTTCGATGCAAGCGATTTGAGAGCTAGCGGTGGGAGTTGAACCCACAACCACCTGTTTACAAAACAGGTGCTCTGCCATTGAGCTACGCCAGCGACCTCGTTACGAAAAGGGCGCCAACCATAGCCGTGCTCCGGTCGTGGTGCAACCACCGGGCGCCCGGAACGCCGCGAGGGCCGCGCTTCTATCGCCCGCCCTGGGGGCTGTCAAGCGTTGTGTTTGTTCTTCGTGTCGATCGTGTGCGGAGGCCTAGGAAGCGGGCCGTTCCGCCGGAGCCCCCAGCACGAGTGCGCGCAGGTCCGCGAGCGCAGCGTCGGCGCGACGAACCCACTCGTTGTCGGAGATCCCGTTGCGGCGCGCCATGGTCAGTGTGGCCTCCCAGCTTCGCAGCGCGCCCTGCAGCAACGGCCGCAGACGCTCTCCGGTGCGGCGGCGGTAGATCGCGCGGGCGCGCTCCTCCCAGTCGTCGGGAGCGGGTGCCTCGACGATCGCGCGGTACAGGTCTCGGTACATTTCGCCGATGCGAAAGCCCGATGCGGCCGCCCAGTCAGGGTTTCCGACGCGGATCGCGTCGTTGTAGAGCACGTGGGCGTGCGTCACGAGCTGCACGCGGCGGGTGATCGCGTCCTCCGCGCCGGCATCGCCGATGCAGTACGAGACCGCGGCCGCGCGCAGACGAAACACCTCGCCCAACACCACACGCGCCTGCGCCGCGTAGGTGTCGTCGCCGAGCGCGTCGATGGTCGAGCGGTCGGGGGCCGCTGCGATCGCCTGTTCGGCCGCACGCTCGGCCTCGTCGAGCGCGTTCTGCGCGAGCTGCGCGGCCGCGCGACGGGCGAGGGCCTCGATGCGCTCGGGCACGCGGAGGTCGGTGCGCGCGAGCATCGCAGTGCTCGCATCGACGACCCACGTGGGCTGCTGCGCGCGCTCGCCGAGCACCATCACCCGGAACTGCGCATCGCGAGAGAGCTCGGGGTCGCGCGGGGTCGTCGCGGCGGTGCGCATCGCGTCGGCGGCGTCGGAGAGCCTTCCCATGCGCTGCAGGCAGAGGCCGCGGTTGTACCAGGCCGTGTGCACGCGCACGTTGTCGGGGAACTCGCGAATGAGCTGCTCATAGCGCGCGAGTCCCTCGTCGCAGTTGCCCGCGCGCACGGCCTCGTTGGCGCGCTCGAACAGCATCGCGGCGTCGTAGGCGTCACCCGCGCCGGTCGTCGGCGAGACGCGCACTCGAAACTCCTCGCCGCGAATCGGCGCCCGCGTCGCCTGCGTCGTCGGAGCCGTCGTCGTTGTGGCGCCGGTCGTGGCACACGCCTGCATCCACACACCGCAGAGCACCGCCAGCATCGCCCGCTTCGTCATCGCACCACCTCATCGCCGCTCATGCGGCGCGCACGCTACCACTGCGCGACGCGACAGCCTGCGCGTCGAGGATGTTCCACGCGCGGCCTTCTGATACACCGCCGCGGAGATGGACACGTCTCGACGCTTTCGTGCGGGCCTCGACGAGAACGGCCTCGGGCCTCGCCTCGGACCCATGACCGTCACCGGCTCGCTGCTCCAGCTCTCCTCGCCCGACAGCGTGTGGATGCCTGCGGCCACGCGGGCGGGCATCGGCGACAGCAAGGCCCTCTGCGCGCACGGCTCCATGGGCGACGTCGAGCGCTTCGTGCTCGCGGTGCTCGACCTTCATCTCGGCGCACGCCCCGCCTCGCTCGACGCGCTCCTCGCCGTGATCGGGCACGACAGCGACGCCGCGTTGCGCGCGTTGTGTCCATCGGGCGAGGCGCCCGCGATGTGCTTCGCGCATGCGATCGCGCTCCCCGCGTTCGGTGCTCCTCCCGCGGCGAAGGAGCTCGATGCCGCACGCGACCTGCTCGACGCCGGTGTTCGCGTCGCCGAGGTGCGCGTGGCGCTCGCGTGTGCGAAGCGTCTCAACGTCGAGGCCTCGCAGAAGCGCAGTCGCTTCGACGTCGACCTCGCCGCGATGCTCTCGATCGCGGCGCGGCTCCGCGAGACTGCAGGCGAAGAACTCCCCGTGCAGTGCGGCAAGGTTGGAGGGCGCAAGGCCTATGGCGCCGCGCTCACGACGCTGCATCCGTTGCCCGAGACGCTCGAAGAGACGCCCGCGCGTTCGGCCTATCGGCTTCGCGGCGTGGGCACGGTCGCGTTCGTGCGCGATGGCGATGCGTCGGACCCGGCGATCGCGCTCGCGTCGCTGTTCGGCAAGTACGTGCGCGAGCTCACGATGGAGCGCATCTACCGCTACTTCGCGGCGGCGCTGCCGGGCCTCGCGCGAGCGAGCGGCTACCACGACCCGGTGACCGCGCGCTTCGTCGACGCCACAGCGCTCACGCGACGCGACCGCGGCATCGACGACGTGTGCTTCGTGCGTTGATGACCTACAGCAGCTCGACGCCGGTCGCGTCGATCTCGAGACGCTGCGCGGCCTGCTGACCGGTGGCCTCGGCGGCCTCCTGCTCGCAGTGCCCATTCGGGTTGCCGCCCACGACGGTGCCCTGCACACGCGCCCTGCGACCGCTCGCGTTGCGCGGGATGAAGAACGCGTGGCCGTGCATCTTCACGTGCACGCGCTGCTCGGCGTCGGAGATCTGCATCCAGCACCCGGCGGCCTGGCACACCGCGGTCACGAGACCCTCGGTGCGAATGGTCTGGCCCGAGTAGTGAGACGGGTTCTGCACGATCGCGGCGAGCGCCGTCGCGTCGGCCACCGTGATCGGCGCACCGAGGGTCTGCCCCGCGTGGGCGGGCGCGGGCTGCTCGGCCGCGGCGTGTCCGCATCCTCCGCCGGGCGCCTCGACGTGGGCCGCGGGGGCGGGCTGCGTGGGCTGCGCGGGCGCGGGATGGGCGGCGGCCTGCGTGGTCTCGGGACGCACCTGCGGAGAGTTCTGCGGCGCCTCACGGATGCATCCGAGGAGGGCGAAGAGAGAGAGAACCGAAACGCGCTTCAGCATGGCGCAACGGCTCTACCACAAGCGCCGCGGCGCAGAAACCTGTCGGCGCCCTGCGTCTTTCTGGACCTCGCCGTGCGAGACCGGTAACGCCCGTGCGCATGGACGACCACGCACGCTCGGAGCGCCGCGCGCACACGCGGCTGCCGGTTGAACTCTGGGTCGAAGAGACGCACGGCCGCGCGGTGTACTACCAGCGCGCGACGGACCTCTCGCTCGGAGGGCTCTTTCTTGCGCGCACGCTGCCGCATCCGCCGGGGACGCGCGTGGATCTGCGCGTCGACCTCGGTGGTGCCGATCCGCTGCGCGTGCGGGGCGAGGTCGTCAACGACGGGGGACACCGCGGCGAGGGAATGGGGGTGCGCTTTGTGTCGCTCGATCGCGATCAGCGCGCGCGGCTCGCGGACTTTCTCCTGCGCTGCGCCTCGCACTGACCGCACACGCGGCGACTCGAAATCGACAACGCCCCGGTGGAGCAGCGCGCTCGACCGGGGCGTCGTCGTGTGGAGTTCAGATCAGCAGGGGATGCACACCACCGCGCTGCCGAGCATGTGGATGTCGTACTGGCCGTTGTCGCACATCGGACGGCACTCCCAGACCTCGCTCTCGAAGGCGTAGTGCGGGGTCTGTCCCGGCGGGCACGTCACGTCGGGACGGGGCGCGCACACCACGAGGCCGTCGTAGAGACCGCCGTAGGTGATCACCACCTCGCAGCCGCGCTCGCAGCGCCACGAGCCGCCCTGCGTGTAGTACGGGTACAGGTCGGGCGGGCACGACGGCGGCGGCGGCACGCAGCGGAAGCTGTCGGGGCGCACCTCGACGGAGACCTGGTTGCCCGAGCACGTCATGGGGCCGCACTCCGGCAGGAGCGTCGGCATGTTGTCGCCCGGCGAGACCATCGAGCGGTCGCCGCGCATGTGGAAGTCGCGGCGGTGATAGACCAGCGTCTGGCCCGGTCCGCACACGCACCAGTCGGCGTCGACCTCGCCATCGCAGTCGTCGTCGCGGCCGTTGCAGACCTCGGCGGAGGGGTTCACCGCGCCGGTGCAGTCGCTCCAGCGTCCGCTCGCGATGCAGGTGATGGTGCCCGCGCGGCACACGCCCACGCCCACCGCGTCGGGCGGGCCGTTGAAGCACGAGCGTGTCGTGCCGGGCGTGCACGAGCAGCCCTCGTCGACCTGTCCGTTGCAGTTGTTGTCACGGCCGTCGCACGCCTCGGTGCTCTCGGGCGTCGACGAGCCCACGCAGCGTCCCCAGTCGGAGGTTCCGTCGGGGTTCGCGGTGCACATCTGCGAACCGCTCGCGCAGATGCCCACGCCCGCAGTGCCCGCAGGGCCCGTGTAGCAGCTCCGCGTCTCGCCGATGGTGCAGTTGCAGCCCTCGTCGATCATGCCGTCGCAGTCGTTGTCGATGCGGTCGCAGCGCTCGATCACGGGGAGGAACTGCTCGTTGCACGGTCCCCACGTGCCCGCCGCGAGGCAGGCCTGCGTGCCCGCGCGACACACGCCCACGTTGAGCGTTCCCGCAGGGCCGGCGTAGCAGCTCCGGGTCATGCCGGGCGTGCACGTGCAGCCCTCGTCGACCTGACGGTTGCAGTTGTTGTCGTTGCCGTCGCAGAGCTCACGCGCCGCGGGCGAACCGGAGCCCGTACACGCGCCCCACGTGCCCACCGACTGGGCGCCGCCGGTGCCCGTGCACATCTGCGATCCCCACGTGCAGGGGCCCACACCCGCCTGCGCGGGGTTGCCCGTGTAGCAGTACTGCCGCTGTCCCACGTAGCACTGGCACCCTTCGTCGACCTGGCCGTTGCCGTTGTCGTCGAAGCCGTTGCGGCAGATCTCGCCGGGCACCGAGCTGTCGGGGTTCAGGTCGTCGGCATCGACGGCCGCATCGGTGCGCGGACGGTCGGTGCGCGCGTCGAACACGTCACCCGACGCGTCGGAGAGGCCGCCGTCCATGCCCGAACTCGCGCGGCACATGCCATCGGTGCACACGCCCGTGATGCACTGCTCGGGGCGGTCGCACGCGGAGCCCACGGGGCGCGTTCCACTGGAGCCCGGCGTCGCGGAGCACACGCCGTCGACGCAGTAGCCGCTCGCGCAGTCGGCAGCCGCGGTGCAGGTCGCGCCGTTGCCGCGTCCCGTGCCGCCCGAGGTCGACTGACACACGCCGCCGACGCAGTAGCCGCTCGCGCACTCCGCGGGCGTCGCACAGGTGCCGCCGTTGGGGCGACCGCCGGTGGCGCCGGGGTTCTGACACACGCCGCCCGCGCAGTTCGCGCTGAGGCAGTCGCTGTTGCCCGTGCAGGTCGAGCCGTTGGGACGTCCGCCGCCCGAGGTGGGGCTGCACACGCCCGCGGCGCAGTTCACGCTCGCGCAGTCGGAGTTGACCGTGCACGACGAGCCGTTGGGACGACCCGTGGCCCCCGCGCTTCCCTGACACGCGCCGCCGCCGCAGATGCCGCTCGCGCAGTCTGCCGAGTCACCGCACGCCATGCCGTTGGGACGCCCCATCGAGCCCGCGTTCGCCTGGCACACACCCGCTGCGCAGATGCCGCTCGCGCACTCGGCGTTGCCCGAGCACGGAACACCGTTGCCGCGACCCATGCCGTTCGGCGTCGCCTGGCAGACGTTCATCACGCAGTACCCGCTGCCGCACTCCGTGGCGCCGGTACAGCTCGACCCGTTGCCGCGACCCATGCCGTTGGCCGTCGACTGGCACACGCCGGCGTTGCAGACGCCGCTCGCGCACTGTCCCGCGGCCGTGCAGAGCGCGCCGTTCGGGCGGTCGCCGGAGCCGCCCGGCGGGTCGGCGGCGTTGTTGTTCGTGCACGCCGCGCCACCCAGGGTGACGGCGAGCACGAGCAGGGTACTCATCCAGGTTTTCATGCGAGTTGCTCTCGGTGGGAGGGACACACGGAGCGCCGCACGACGCGGCGCGAAAGGTCAGTGAACGATGATGCGGTCGATGATGCCCGTGGCCGCGCTCAGCCCCGGGATGCTCGACACCGCGCTGCCCAGACGCACCCGACGGAAGCGCGCGCGCCAGTACATGTGAAAGGCCCACTCGTCGCGGTCTTCATCACCGTCGTAGTAGTACTCGGCCTGCGCGAGCCCCACGTGCGTGAAGGACTCGAGGCTGCCGAACGCGCCGCCGCCCACGCCGCGCCCGAGCGTCGCCACGTTGACCCCGCGGGTGTTGTTCGCGAAGGGCGTGCGAGACGCGATCGCGACACCACGGAGCTGTGAGTATTCGCAGTCCTGACCGGGGAGACCGTCGGTGCAGTCGCCGCTGCCGTAGTCCATGTCGTAGTTGCGCCACGAGGGGCGGTCGGGCGGGCAGAGCGACGTGCCGATGATGCGACCGATCCAGCCCGAGATGAGGCTGCGGAACGGAGAGAGGAACGAGAAGAACGAGAGCGGGAAGGTCAGCGCGTCGCCGATGTTGCGACCCGCGCGGATGCAGAGCCCGCGAGGGTTCGACTCCAGGGGCATGGGCTCGACGGGCAGCGTGCGGTACGGCACCACCGGGAGCAGAAGGCCGCTGTCGGCGGGCGGGTTGTACGTGCCGCTCAGCGTGCTCGCGAGCACGCGTCCCTGCGCGATGCCCGGGAAGGTCGTGCGGATCACTTCCTGCGCGGAGTGACCGAGCTGGAGCGCGGGCTGAAGCACACCGCGCGCATAGGCCTCGACGATGCGCACGAGCACCTGGTCTGCGGCTTCGAGCGCGGGCACGGCCTCGCCGCACACCAGAATGAGAATCGAGCCGCACGCCACGACGAGACCGAACACCGCGCGCTCCACGAGGCGCAGCGCGAGGTAGATCGTCATGAGCACCAGCAGCACGATGTTGATCATCGCGATGAGGTTCATGCCGCGCGCGTGCACCACCGCGCCCGAGAACGCGATCGCATCGGCCGCGTCTTGCAGGCGCTCGCGGTACACGATCGTGTTGCCGATGCCGACGACGTAGTAGAGGAACCCCGTCACCAGCATCGCCATGAAGACGCCGATCACCATGATGGCGCCGCGGTCGTCGGTGCGAAGCGTGGATCCCTCGCCGGGCGTGGGCGCGTCATCGAAGAGACCGGGCGCGACAGGTGCGGTGCTCATGGGTTTCACTGGGCGTCGATGCCACCAGAAAGGCTCTTGAAGCGTCAAGCGCCGGGGACGGTGGCAACCGCTTCGCACCATGCGTGGAATGGGCCACGCAGCGCGCTTCTCCGCGCGGCGCAGAGCGCGTCTTCGTTGTGGTCAATGGTCTACCCGGTGGGAGACCGTCGTGGTCACATGAGCCCCACGATCCAGCGTGCCGCGGGGCTGTGAGACTCGTTGACGACACGCGCGACGGGTGATGCGATCCGCGCCCATGAGGCCTCTGGTGTTCATCGCGGCGGTGCTGCTCGGCGTGACCGCGTTCGTGCAGGTGGTGCCGGTTGGCGAACTGCTCGCGCAGCGTCGTCCGCAGCGCATCGGGCCGCGGCGCGTGGGCGGTGGAGGCGGCGGTGGTGGAGGTGGTCCCGTCGCGGCGCCGCAGGTGCTCGGGCCCAATGGCGCCCCGCGCAGCGAAGACCCGGTGCGCTGCATCGCGCTCTGCGACACCGACATGCGCACGTGCCTCAACCGCTGCCCGCACGAGAACTCTCGCGGGTGTGAGCGCATCTGCTTCACGGCCGTCGCGCGCTGCTACGCCACGTGCCCCGGCGACGCCGCGACCATCGCGTTCGACGGCGGATGGCACCGCGACGCGGCCCCGCAGGGCCCGGTGTTCCACACGCTCCCGAGGCGCTGATCGCGCGGCTTGACAAGGCCCGGCGCGGCGGGTTCTAACCGCGCGTCATGCAACTCGCGCGCGTCATCGGCACCTGCGTGGCGACGCAGAAATACCCGGGTCTCGGCGGGGTCCGGCTGCTGGTCGTCGAGCCCGTCGACGCCGCGGGCAAGACCACCGGCGCGCCCCTCATCGCCGCCGACACGGTGAGCGCCGGCGAGGGCGAGGTGGTGTTTCTCGTGGGCGCCCGCGAGGCCTCGCTCGCGCTCGATGAGGCCTTCGTGCCCGTCGACGCCGCGATCGTGGGGCTCGTCGACGAGGCGTGGCGCGAGGATCAGAAGCGCGGCTTTCTCCGCGGCCGCGACGACGTGGGGGCGCGATGAAGCTCGCGCGGGTCGTCGGTCACGTGACCGCCACGGTGCATCACCCCTCGTACGACGCGCAGACGTTGCTGCTCTGTGAGCCCGTCGACGCCGCGGGGCAGCGCGCGGGAGAGGTCTTCATCGCCGTCGACCGCGCGCAGGCGGGCCCTGGCGATCTCGTGCTCGTGAACGCCGAAGGCGGCGGCGCGCGGCAGATGTTCGGGCTCAAGCCCACCGACAAGCTCGCGATTCAAGACGTGGTCGTCGGTGTGGTCGACGCGGTCGAGGGCGACGCGCGATGAACGAAGCACGCGTCCGTGACGAGATCGCCTTCGCGTGCGAGCGCATGACCGCGCGCGGCTGGGTCGCCAACCACGACGGCAACGTGTCGGCGCGCGTCGCGCCCAACCGCTTCGTGTGCACGCCCACGGCGACGGCCAAGGCCCTCGTGCGCGCCGATGCGCTCGTGATCACCGACGGCGCGGGCAAGCAGACCGGCGGACGCGGCAAGCCCTTCTCGGAGTACACGCTGCACCTCGGAGTGTACCGCGCGCGCGCCGACGTGGGCGCCGTGGTGCACGCGCATCCGCCCTACGCCACGGCCCTCGGCGTGAGCGGACGTGAGCTCGTGAGCTTTCTGCCCGAGGCCGTCGTGTCGCTCGGGGTGCGCATTCCGCTCGTGCCCCTCGCGGCGCCGGGCGCGCCTGCGCTCGCGGCGATGGAGCCCTTCTTCGCGAAGTTCGACGCCGTGCTCGTCGCGGGCAACGGCGTGTTCGCGTGGGGCGACGACGTCGAGCAGGCGTGGCTCCGGCTTGAGCTCGTCGAGCACCTCGCCACGATCGCCTCGCACGCCGCGGCGTGGGGCGGGCCGCAGCCGCTTCCGCAAGAGATGGTCGAGAAGCTCCTCGAGGCGCGGCGCAAGGCCTTTCCCGGCCGCGCCTGAGGCGTCGTCACCAGACCATCGAGAGCCCGTCGTGGGCCAGCTCGACGCCGTGGGCTGCGAGGGCCTCACGCGCGTCACTGCCCTCGCGCAGCACGGGGTTCGAGTTGTTGATGTGCACCAGCACGCGGCGAACGTGCGTGAGCCCGCGCAGAAACGCGAGGAGCCCCGTGTCGCCCGCGAGCGGCGCGTGTCCCATCACCCGCGCGGTCTTCGTCGAGGCGCCCATCGCCACGAGCTCGTCGTCGGTGAAGAACGTGCCGTCGATGAGCACGCAGCGCGCGCGGGAGAGCTCGTCGCGCAGGGCGTCGTCGAGGTCGCGCACGCCGGGTACGTACACCAGCGCGTCGTCGCTCCCGTCGGCGGTGATCGCGTAGCCCACGGTGTCGCCCGCGAGGTCGCCGCGGGGGTCGTTGGCGTGGCGTCCGGCCATGTACGGCGAGGGCTTGCTGGCCACCACGAACGCGCGCACCGAGACGCCCGTGGGCGCTCCGTCGCGGTCGCACACGCGCACGGTCTCCCCCGGCGTCACGCGGCGCACGTGCACGGGTCCGTACGCGCCGAGCACGGGCAGGATGCGCAGCCCTTCCGTGAGCGCCTCTTCGACGCGTTCAGTGCAGTAGATCGCCGGCGCGCCGCCTTCACGAAGCACGAGCAGTCCCGCCGCGTGGTCGATGTCGGCGTTGGTGAGCGCGATGGCGCGCACGGGGCTGTGGCGCAGCGCCGTGGGCCACAGCGCGGGCGTGGCGGCGAGCTGCGAGCGCACGTCGGGCGAGGCGTTGAAGAGCACCCAGTTCACGCCGTCGGCCGAGACGCAGATCGACGACTGGTGGCGCGCGTGGACGTCGGGGTCGCCGCGTCGCGCGGCGTGACATTGGGGGCAACCGCAGTTCCATTGCGGAAGGCCGCCGCCCGCGGAGGAGCCGAGCACGATGACGTGCATGATGTGCCGTGTGCGAAGGGGGATCGGAGAGGGCGAAGGGAGAGATTCGACGGGGCGGCGGTGCGCGGCGCTCAGGCCGTGAACGCGTAGGCGCCGATCTCGGCGCAGGCGCTCATCTCGACGAAGCGCGGCTTCGACCAGGCGCGCGGCGCGGTCTTCTGCGTGGTCTGGCGCGGGGTGCGGTCTTCACGGCGGGCGTTCTTCATCGCGTCGTACTCCTGCAAAGCGTCGTAGGGAGAGCCGCGACGCTAATCGCGTCCGTGCGTCGGGGCAAGCGCGTGAGGCGCTTCTCATCGCCGCGCGCAGCCCCCATCATCGCGCGCGTCATGAGCGAACCCCTCGCACCGGAAGCCTTCGTCGCACGACTGCGCGACGTGGGCGCCCGCAAGTACCACGACAAGCACCCCTTTCACGCGAAGATGAACAGCGGACAGCTCACGCGCGATCAGCTCCGCGTGTGGGCGCTCAACCGCTTCTACTACCAGCGCAACATCCCCGCGAAGGACGCGGCCCTGCTCTCGCTCATGCCCGATCCGCACGAGCGCCGCCGCTGGCGACAGCGCCTCGTCGACCACGATGGAGGCCCCGACGACGAGGGCGGCATCGCGCGATGGCTCCGTCTCGTCGAGGCCGTGGGCGGCACCGCGGAGGAGGCGTGGAGCGGCGCGCACGTGCTCCCCGGCGTGCGCTTCGCCGTCGACGCGTACGTGAATTTCGTACGGCAGAAGCCCTGGATCGAAGGCGTCGCGTCGTCGCTCACCGAGCTCTTCTCGCCCGACATCATGACCCTGCGCATCGCCGCGTTCGAGCAGCACTACCCGTGGGTCGACGAGCAGGGTCTCGCGTATTTTCGTGGCCGTCCGAAGCGCGCGAAGGCCGACAGCGACCACGCCATCGAGCTCGTGCTGAAGCACTGCACCACGGCCGAACTCCAGCAGAAGGCCGTCGACGCGCTCGACTTCAAGTGCGACCTGCTGTGGGCCCAGCTCGACGCGATCGCGCTCCACTGCGCGGGGCCGTGATGGTCCCGTCGCTCGCCCGACGCGCGCGGCTGCGCTGGGACGACGCCCGCGGAACGCACGTGCTCCTCTACCCCGAGGGCGTGCTCGTGCTGAACCCCGAGGCCGCCGAGGTGCTCGCCCTCGTCGATGGCGCGCGCAGCTTCGAAGCGCTGGTCGACGCGCTCTGCGAGGCCCACCCCGAGGTGCCCCGCGAGACCCTCGACGGCGACGCACGCGAACTCCTCGAAGCCCTTGCAGCAAGAGGTTTTGTGACAACGAGCGCGCCGTGATTCCCCCGCCCCTCGCCCTGCTCGCCGAGCTCACGTACCGCTGCCCGCTGCGCTGCGCGTACTGCTCGAACCCCACCGACTGGCGACGCTACGGCGACGAGCTCGACACCGACGCGTGGGTGCGCGTGGTGCACGAGGCCGCGGACCTCGGCGTGCTGCACCTGCACCTCTCGGGCGGCGAGCCGCTGTTGCGTGACGACGTGGAGCCCATCGCCCGCGCAGGCCGCGATGCGGGGCTCTACGTGAACGTCATCACGTCGGCGTGGGGTGTGGACCGCGCGCGCATTGACGCCCTCGCCGCGGCGGGTGTCGACCACGTGCAGGTGTCGCTGCAGCACACCGACGGCGCGCGGGGCGATGCGATCGCGGGGGTCGAGGCGCACGCGCACAAGCTCGCCGTCGCCCGCATGGTGCGCGAGGCGGGCATGGAACTCTCGATCAACGTGGTGCTCCACCGCGGCAACCTCGCGTGTGTGGGCGACGTGATCGCCCTCGCGCACGACCTCGGCGCGCAGCGCATCGAGCTCGCCAACACGCAGTACCACGGCAGCGCGTTCCCCCATCGCGAGGCGCTGCTCCCGTCGCGCGCGCAGCTCGACGAGGCCCTCGCCACGGCCCGCACCTGGAAGGCCAGGCTCGCGGGGCGCCTCGATGTGATCTACGTCGTGCCCGACTGGTTCGCCGACGCGCCGAAGCCCTGCACCGGCGGGTGGGGACGGCAGTTTCTCACGGTGATTCCCGATGGGACGGTGCTGCCCTGCGCGGGCGCCCACGACCTGCCGGGCATGGTCTTCGACAACGTGCGCGCGAAGCCCCTCGCGACGATCTGGCGCCGCGGACAGGACTTCGAACGCTTCCGCGGCACGGCGTGGATGGGCGATCCCTGCGCGTCGTGTGAGCACCGCGAGCGCGACTGGGGAGGATGCCGCTGCCAGGCCTTCGCGCTCACGGGAGACCCCGCGGTGACAGACCCCGCGTGCGCGAAGTCACCGCACCACGCGCGCATCGTGGCCGAGCGCGAGGTCGCGCGCGAAGCCCCTCCGACGCTCTACCGCCTCGACACCACGCGGCGGCGGTCAGCGCGCTGAGAAGCGCAGCGCGTCGCGCACCCACACGTCGTAGGGCGCGGGATCGCCGGCCACGCGCCAGTTGCGGCGGTCGTACTGGGCGAAGGGCGCGAAGTCGGTGAGCTCCGCGTTGCGCGCGCGCACGATCACGCCCTGCGCGTCGAGCCGTTGCGGGCGCCATCGACGGAAGCCTCCGCCCCACGAGGGGCTGCCCGGCGGCGTCTGCGCGGGGGCGTGGAAGCGCGGGTGCGTGAGCGATCCGCCGGGGTGTCCGTCGATGAACTGCACGTCGCCCGTGGGGAGCACCTCGGTCACCACGAGCACGTGTCCGTCGGTGTCGTAGTACACCGCGCCCGGTCGCACGGACGCGCGGTCGATGCGCGCTGCGTAGGTGTCTCCGTCTTCGAGCTTCGGCGAGAGGCGGAACATCCCCGAGTGCACGTACGAGCGCATCTCGTCGAAGAGGGCGCGCGGGCTGCGGAAGTCGGTCCACTGGCGCCACAGCACCGGCCTGCCCGTGTGGAGGTAGCGGGGATCGCCGCCCTCGCCGCCCATCGCGGCCACAAATCCGAAGGGGAGCTGACGCTTGAACGCGAAGTACGCGCGGAGCACGTAGGCCACGTCGGCGCAGTCGGGGAGCATGCGCAGACGCATCTCGTCGTCGTCGACGAGCGGGTTCACTACGGGGCTCGCGAGGCACTCGTCGAGGTGGCCGCATCGGCCTTCGGTCACGCCGCGTCCGATGGCCGTCACGAAGCGCGCGAAGTCGTCTTCGGCAGCGGCGTTCCACACGCGTCGCGCGGGCCATGCGAGGGCCATGGGCTGATCCCATCGCGAGAGCGCGCGACCGCGTGCATCGCGACGCGGAGGGACCGTGCGTTCGGCATCGCGCGCAGCGGCGATCTCGGGAACGCCTCCGTGGGCCGAGAGCGATGCGGCCATCGAGGGCAACAGGTGCGACGCGAGGCGCATCACCCGCGTCTCGGCGAGCCACGCGTCGGCGGCGTCGGTCGAGAGCGCGGCCATCGCGGCTGCGGTGAATCCCACGAGCGCGAGGCGGATCTTGCGTGCGTGCGTCGGGTCGATGGCGTGCCTCCGGGTTCGCGAAAAGGGCGGCAACCATAGGGCGCGCTGCGAGGTCGCGCAACGCGGGCTCCCGCGCGAAACGAGGCCCTCGCACCGCACACGCAGATGCGTTAAGAGCGCGGCCCCGTGGCTTCGACCTTCCGTGGAATTCCCCCCCAGGTGCTGCTCTCGCAGGTGCGCAACACGGCCGCGTGGGCCCTCGACGGCGCGACCGATGCGCCCGAGTTCTCATGGCGCGCGGCGCTGCTCCGCGCCGAGGAGACCGCGCAGGATTACGAGCCCACGTGGGCCTACCTGCGGCTCATGCTCGCCGCGCATTTCGCGACCGTGGGCACCTTCGTTCCCACCGACGTCGACAGCCACATTCGTCATCACGCGTGGCAGCGCGCGGGCGCGTACAACCCGCTCCACGGTGCGCTCGACGTGGTCGACGAGACCGACCGTTGGGACACGCGGCTCATCTCTGCGCGCGTGGTTCCGGTGCCCGAGGTGGGCGACCTCAGCGGCCACGAAGGCGAGTGGATGGCCGTGCGCGCGGGCGCCCTCGGACGCGCCCTCGCCCTCCACGACGAGGCCGCGATCGAGCGCCTCGTGACACGCCTCGACGCCGACGTGGCGAAGCACGCGAGGGCCTTCGAAGTGCTCCGTGATGTGAAGGGCCGCGAGCGCGATGCGCTGCACGTGGTGGCCACGATCGCGCACAACCTCGGCGACCTCTCGCGCATCGTCACCGAGTGGACCGTGCGCTCGCCGCGCGCCCTCGAACTCCAGAAGCGCTACGCGCGCCTCGGCCACGACGACGGCGCCCTCGGCGACCCGCGCTTTCTCGTCGCGGGCCGCGTGAACAAGGCCGTGATGGCCGCGGAGAACCACCGCTTTCTCACGCTCCGCGCCGCGCGCTCACTGCGCGTGGGGCGCGAGCTGCTGCTCCCCGTGGGCCCGTACTTCGACGCGTGGGGAGAGACCCTCGGACGCAGCGCGCTCCTCTCGGATCGCGGTCCTGGCGGCGCGCTCGGGGGTCGTGGCGCCGCGGTCGAGGCGCTCGTCGAGACCCACGTGCAGCACCCGACACAACAGGGCGTGCTGCGTGCGCTCGCGGGCTTTCACCGCGCGCACCCCGGCGGCCTCGACGCGGTGGCCGGCGACGTAGCCGCGCGCCTGCGCAAACAGCTCAAGAGCGGGCCCATCCGCGAGGCCGTGGGCGTGCCCGTCGAGCGCTTCGAGGCCCGCATGGCGAACCGCTACCGGGCGGCCCTCGAAGGGCGCGCATTCTCGGGCTGACCGCGCCGCGGCGCGTGGTAGTTCTTCGGCCCTCGCGAGGTGCCGATGTCGCTCGAAGTGCTCAAGTGTCCGAACTGCGGCGCGCCCATGCCCGCCGATGTCGTCGAAGCCGTGGTGGTCTGTGACTACTGCGGTCGATCCGTCGCCAACCCCGCGGCCATCGCCGCAGGTGCCGCGAGGCCCGCGCGCGCGCCCGCTGCGCAGCCCGCACCCGCCGCGGCCCAGGCGCCTGCGCCGACCGCCGCACAGCCGCCCGTGAAGGGTCCCGAACACGCGGCCAAGGTGCCTCCGCAGCAGCCCGCGATGACGCCCGTGGCGGCGCCCGCGCAGGCCGCGATGACGCCCATCGACGCGCCGACGAAGACCGCCTCGAAGGGCGGCGACGTGCCCGTGGGCAAGGTCGCTTCGAAGGTCGACGCGCAGCCGGGAAAGACGCCTGCGAAGGCCGATCCGTCGGCGGCGGGTGGCGTGAAGGTGGCCGTGAAGGGCGCCGCGAAGGTGGCCGTGAAGGGCGGCGACGAGGAGGCCTCGGTCGCGTCGAAGAGCGCCGCGCTGTGGGGCGGTGCGAAGGGCGCCGCGAAGGGCACGATCAAGGTCGCGCTCCCCGATGCGGCGGACGACGACGAAGACGAGGACGACGAGGACTGGGAGTGGACCGACGAGAACATCATCGCCTACGCGCAGGAGATGATGGGCCAGCACGACGCGCTCTTCTATGCGCCGAAGATTCCCGCGGACAAGCTGAAGTCGGCGCGCGCCACGCACCGCGCGAGCCTGGAGCGCGACGAGCAGGTGCTCGTGCTCTTCGACGACACGGTGTTCGGCGGCGCCGACGACGGGTTCATCGTCACGTCGGAGCGCTTCGCGTGGAAGAACATCATGGAGTCGCCGAAGTCGTTCGCGTGGGGCGAGATCGACGCCGACGAGGTGGACTACAGCGAAGAGGGCCTCACGGTGATGGGCGAGACCGTGCAGATCTCGCAGGCCGACGGCTCGGTGATGTACCCCGCGCTCGGTGAGTTCATCTACGAGATGGCGCTCGAAGCCGCGGAGTACGACGACGAGGACGAGGACGAATGAGCGCCCGCGTCGTCGCCGCGCTCGCGCTCTGCGCCGCACTCGCCGCGTGCAAGCGTGGGAACACCTCGGAGCCCGAGCACACGACCACGGTGCCCACGACGGTGCCCACGCCCGTCGCGCCGCAGCCCGTGATCCCCGCGCCCAACGCGCTCGCCGATGCGGGAACGCCCCCCGTTGCGCCCGCGCCCAACGCGCTCGCCGATGCGGGAACGTCTCCCGTTGCGCCCGCGCCCAACGCGCTCGCCGACGCGGGCGCGGCCCCCGTCGCGCCGACGCCCGCGGTGCCGCGCACGCCGCGTGCGCCCCGTGAAAACACGGCGAATCCGTCGGCTCCTTCGAACGGAAATGAGCTGAACATTCCGCCTCCTGTGCAGGGTCTTCCGGGCGTGCAGGTGCAGCGCGGGAGCAACGCCACCACGGTCAACGTGGGCGGGATTCGGATCAACGTGCCGACGCAGTAGACACGCGTCGCGCATCACGGCATGGCAGTCGTCCATGCGTGAGCCCACAGACCTGCGTCACACCGACACCACGGAGCTCGACTCGCTCGGCGGCGACCCCCGCGCTTCGGCGCGTCTGCTCGTCGAGGAGCCCGGCCACTCGCCGCGCGTCGTGATGCTGCCCGAGGGCGCCGAGGTGCGCGTGGGCCGCGCGCGCTCGGTGGAACTCTCGCTCGATGACACGCGGGCCTCGCGCATCCACGCGACGCTGCGCTTCGACGGCCAGGCGGTGTTCATTCAAGACGCCGGGAGCAGCAACGGCACCTGGGTCGACGACGCGGCCGTGAAGGGCGTGCAGCGCATCGCATCGGGCGCGCTCGTGCGCATCGGCGGGACGAAGATCGCCGTGGTGGTCTCGTCGCGCGCGCTGGCCGGCGAGGCCGAGGTTCCGACCGCGAGCGGACGCGACGTGGTGGCCGTCGATCCCGCGACGACGAAGCTCTTCTCACTCGTGCGTCGCCTCGCCGCGAGCGACCTCCCGGTGCTCATCGTGGGCGAGACGGGCAGCGGCAAGGAGGTGGTCGCCCGCGCGCTCCACGGACACAGCGCGCGCGCGGCGCGGCCCTTCGTGGCGCTCAACTGCGCGACGCTCCCCGAGGCCCTCGCCGAGAGCGAACTCTTCGGTCACGAGAAGGGCGCGTTCACCGGCGCAGACGCGCGCAAGCTCGGGGTCTTCGAACACGCCAACGGCGGCACCCTGCTGCTCGACGAGGTCGGCGAGCTCTCGCCCACGAGCCAGGCGAGGCTCCTGCGGGCCCTTCAGGAGCGGGTGATCCAGCGTGTGGGAGCGCCGCGGCCGATGCCCGTCGACGTGCGCGTCGTCGCCGCCACCAACCGCGACCTCGTGGCGGCCGTGGCGCGCGGAACGTTCCGCGAAGACCTCTACTTCCGTCTCAACGGCGTGACCGTGTCGGTGCCTCCGCTGCGCTCGCGCCCCCTCGACCTCGACGCCATCGTCGACCGCGTGCTCGCCGAACACGGCGGCCCGTGGACGCTCGGCCCCGGCGTGCGCGCGCTGCTCCACTCGTACCGTTGGCCCGGCAACGTGCGCGAGCTCCGCAACGCGATCGAGAGCGCGCTCGCCCTCTCCGACGGCCACGAGCTCCGCGTGGAGCACCTTCCCCCTGCGGTGCGCGGCCTCGACGCGGCGGTGCCCACGGGCGAGACCGGCGCCATCTCGAAGCTCGATGAGATCGAGCGCCGCTCGGTCATCAACGCCCTCGAAGCCACCGGGTGGAACCAGTCGCAGGCCGCGCGCGTGCTCGGCATCTCGCGCCGCGGGTTGATCTACAAGCTCGAACGCTACGGCCTCAAGCCCCCGCCGCGACCCCGCTCCTGAGCCGATTCTGCACGTCCTCGGCGCGCAACAACTTCACACGCAAACGCCTTCAAACAAGGCATTTCCGCATACTTCATTTCAGTCCCGCGAGGCGCGCGGGTGTGCTCTCGTTGGCGCCATGATGTCCCCTACGCCCATCTCCTCTTCGAAGCGCGCGCTGCTCGTCCTCGCGGCGTCGGCCCTGGTCTCGGCCTGCTCGGGCGACGACGCGGGCGGAGCCAACACGGTGAACTACTCGGGTCCCGTGTCGATCAACGTCGACAAGTTCAAAGACGGCGACGTGCGCAACGACGCGTTCGACAGCGACAAGTCGGTGAGCACCGAGTCGGGCAATCCGTACGGTGCGTTTCTCCAGCAGGCGCGCGCGGTGCTCGGACGTCCGCCCGCCGCGGTGGTGGTCGATCGCGCGACGCTCACGCTCGGTCGCGACGCGTCGGGCGTCACGAGCTTCGAGCAGTTTCTCGGCGGTCCGCTGACGCTCTACCTCGCGAACTCGAGCACCACGGTGAACATCGGCACCGTCGCGCAGCCCATGGGCGCCGGGCCCGTCGAGGTGCAGATCACCGCGACGCGCGACACGCTGGCGCCCATCCAGACCGACCTCACGCAGGGGAGCTTCAAGGTGGGCATCCGCGTGCCCGCAGCCGCCGCGCGCCCCCGCTCGTTCGATGCGAAGGTCGCCACGGTGCTGTACTTCCGCGCGCTCGCGCTCTGACCGCTCCCGCGCGACGCGCGCTCAGTCGGGGCGGCAGCCGTCGCCGCCGCACACGTCGATGATCTCTCCCGTGCGGAAGAAGTTGGCGATCTGCCGCTGGTGAACCTCGGAGCGTCGCGGGCGCTCGTGGGGATCGCCCACCGCGTTCTCCGCGGGCGGATGGTTGCCCGGCGTGGGCCACGGGTTTCCGAAGTCGTAGAGCACCACGCCCGACCCGCGCCGCGGATACGCGGCCTGCGTGCATCCCCAGGGCGTGCGATCGCGGTCGTAGTTCGCCATGAGGGGGATGCCGATGTCGCTGCGCGCGGCGACCTCGTTGGTCATCACCGAGACCTGGTAGTCACCCTTCGCGGGCCCGAGGATCACCGCGTGCGACGGCGTGTTCGCGAAGGGCTCGGCGCTCACGTGACGGAGGTAGCTCACGGGGTCGGTGCCGTCCCACTGGAGCTGCGTGTAGGCGAGCACCTGCGCGAGGTCGGCGCTGTCGCTGTAGGCCGTGCGGAGCACCGCGAAGTACGACGTGAAATCGTGCGAGCGGTGCAGAAGCGTCGAGTAGTTGTTGCCCGGCACGCCGAGGTGACCGCGCGTGATGTCGGGCGACACGGCCATGAAGGTTCCGCCGAAGATGCCGCCCTGCGAATTGCCCGAGTAGAAGAGCTCTTCGCGGTTGACGGTCACGCGCCGTGACATGAGCTCGGGGAGCGCGCCGAGGCGCTCGCGCATCGCGCGGGCGAGCAGCACCCACTGGATGATCCCCTGGTGCAGCGTGTGCCCCACCGAGCGGAAGTACGTCATGTTGTTGAGCCCCGCGAACACCGCGCCGATGTCGGGCGTGCTCATGCCCGTGAGGTCTGCCGCGACGACGATGAAGCGCTGCGCGTTGGCGAAGCGACCGAGGTAGTCGGCGCGGGCTTCGTCGCGCGCGCCGAGGAGCCCGTGGCCGTACAGCAGGATGCCGTAGGGCATGCCGTCGAGCGCGCCGCGGGGCACGCGCACCATGAAGTTCACCGCGGTGGTGCCCATGGCCACGGGCCGCCCCGAGGCGTCGAGGTTGAGCTCGCGCAGCGGCGAAGGGATGCCGGGGTAGTGCCGCGTCACCGTGTAGTCGGGCACGTCGATGGTGCCGTTGAGCTCCACCGCGATGTTCGCGTCGAAGGGGCGGCCCGAGCCGTCATCCGCGGGGAGGAACGTGCGCACGTCGTCGATGTGCAGCGCGGGCCCCTGCGCGCCCACGCGGGTCAGCGCGTCGTCGCGCATCGCGAGCATGCGGCCGTGGAGCGCGCGCGAGCTGGCGGTGTTGAAATCCCACGCGAGGGTGAGCGACGCGCGGGGAACCCCCGCGGCTTCGAGCAGCGAGAGCACCTCGGTGAAGCGCGCCTGGCGCGGCGCGAGGCGAGGGTCCGTCGCGCCCATGCCGTCACGCAGGAGCTGAAACGCCCGCGACGGCGCCACCGCCGCGCCCGCCGTCGTGCGCAGGCCGCGCAGCGCGACGACGTACCGCGCGCCCTCCTTGAGGATCACCGCGGGCCTCACGAAGAGCGTCTTCTTCGCGGGGTCGGGCTCGTTCGAATCGAGCTCGGCCCAGTGCGGAACGCGCCGCAGCGTCGTGCCGTCGACTTCGAAGAGCAGCGTGGGCGACGTGTCAGCCAGCGAGCGGTCGATGTGCTCTTCATCCGCGAGCACGCTGCCATCGAGGTTGGGCACCACGGTCATGATCGGCGTGCCCACGCCGTAGCCGTCGAGAAACTCCAGGCTCGACGGGTCGGTGAAATACCCCGAGCGGTTCTGCGGCAGGCTCGTGCGCCCGATACGAAGCGCGTAGCCCGTGGCCCGCGACGCGTCGGCGCGGAGGTAGAGGTTCGACGGCCACGGCATCGCGCACGCGTTCTCGTCGAGGGGATCGCAGTCGTCGGGATTGCGCGCCGTGGGCTCGTTGTCGTCGCCATCGACCACCGCGTCGGCGCGAACATCGACGGCGCCATCGCGCACGCTCGCATCGAGGCCCGACCCCGCCGACGTGTCCTCGCACGCCGCCATCACCACGAACGGAAGAAGCCCCGCCCACCGCAGTCGCACACCCATCGCACGCACCTCTCGCAAGCAGCCGCGCGCAGCCTCGTCGCTCGCGCCCTGCGGGTCAAGGGCGACGCTCCGCGGGTCGGCGCGATAGCATCGCCGCGATGGTCGCACGCCTCGACGTGTACCCCGGCGCCGCGCGCGTCTGCGCCCCGTGCGCCGTGCGCTTCAACACCGCCGCGTGCCCCGCGTGCGGCGCCGCGCCGACCTACCTCGCGTGCACCGCCGAGGCGCGCGCATGGCTCCGCGCGCAGCGACGTGCAGGCCACACCTCACGCCATCGCCGATGGCATCTCGGCGCGCCCGAAGGCCCCGCGCCGCCCCCCGATGCGCCGCTCACCGTGGCGGGCACGCTGGGCCTCGCCGTGGCCGCCAACGCGCTCACGTGGATGGCCACCGCGTCGCCCCTCCTCGCCATCGCCGCGGGCGCCGCCGTGGGCGTTGCGGGCGCCGTGAGCGCGCGCCTCAAGGACCTTCCCTCGCGCACCGCGCCGGGCCTCTGCGTGCTCGATGTGTGCGGCGCTGGAGCGTCGGACGCCGAGGCTCCGCGCGACGTGATCCGCGGCGTGCTCCGTGGGCCTCCGGGCGAGCGCGACACGCGGCGCTGGGCGGCGCGCGGGATCATCCGCAACGTGGCCGTCGCCGACCTGCTGGGGCCGTCGATCGAGCTGATCGCCGAGGGCGGCGCGCGCTACGTGCTCCACACCGACGGCGCGACGTTGCGGGTGCGCGGTGAGCTCCGCGAGGGCACTGCCCGGCAGCTCCGCGTGGGGCGCCATCTGCACGCGCTCTCGTGGCTCCGCGGCGCGAGCAACATCGAGCCGCTCGCGGCCATCGCGCTCCACGACGGCACCCTGGTCGAAGTGGGCGGCGAGGTCGACGCGACGCCCGCGATCGACGCGCCCTTTCGCAGCGCGGCGGGTCCTCGTGCGGTGCGCGCACACGACGGGGTCATCACGATCCGCGTGCTGTGAGGGCTGCGCTTCAGGGGATGGCGCGGAGCCGGTCGAGCATCGCGATCGCGACGAGGTTTCGCATGTTGTAGCCGTAGCGAAGACCCGCGTCGGTGAGCTCGCCGCACGCGATGCCGCCGCCCGCGGTGCGGTACGGCGAGGGATGGATCCCGTCGGTGTCGATGCCGCGGTTGGGCAGCGGCGCCATCGACGACCAGTAGTCCATGAGGGGCAGGTGGCGCGTCGCGGCGATGTCGCGAATCGCGTTGTTGAACGTGGGCACGAGCGCGGCCGACGTCGGGCGATCGAGTCGATCGGGAATGGTGCTCAGCGCCGCCACGGTTCCGTTCGCCTCGATGATGTCGACGATGCGGTTCATGTTCGTGCGGAAGGTCGCCACGTCGTAGTAGTCGACGTCGTTGGTGCCGTACATCACCAGCGCCCACGCGGGTCGCGTCAGCGAGAGCTCGCGTCGCAGCGCGCTGTCGGGATCGTTGGCGAGCGCGTACTGGGCGATCCATCCGCCCATCGCGCAGGTGCTCGCGCGGTTGAACGAGTTGGCCTCGCCGCCGGCCACCGCCGCGGGTGTGGTGCTGAAGTAACGGATCGTCGCTTCGAGCCCCGACCAGCGCCCGAGCGAGTACCACCCGAAGCCGATGTCGGAGAGAAAGCTCGCCGACTCGGTGATCGAGTCGCCGATCTTGGCGAACACCGTGAGCCGCATGCCCATCGCGGCGCCGCGCGTGCGCACCTCGCGGATGTGCGCGATCGTCGCAGCGTCGAAGGGAGGCACCATCACCGACGTGTCGGGCAGCGCAACCCCCGTGTCGGCAACGCCCGTGTCGGTGCTGCTTCCACGGTCGACGGGCACATCGGCGACGCCCGTGTCGGTGCTGCTTCCGCGGTCGATGGACGCATCGGCGACGCCCGTGTCGGTGCTGCTTCCGCGGTCGATGGACGCATCGGCAACGCCCGTGTCGACGGTGCTCCCGCGGTCGATGGACGCATCGGCAACGCCCGTGTCGACGGAGCTTCCGCGGTCGAGGGACGCATCGGTGATCGCGCTGTCGTTGTCGGGAGACGCATCGACGATCGCGCTGTCGGTGATCGCACCGTCGGGCGTGGCGGTGTCGGGCACCGCGGGCTGATCGGAGACGGCGCCGTCGAGCTCTTCGGGCGGAACGATGGGCTGCGAACCGAGATCGCAGCGCGCGAGGAGCAGGCCAAGCAGGACGACGCGCGCGGAACGGGAATCGCGCTTCATGGGCCTTGCGTATACCATCGGCCGCGCATGGGAACGAAACTCACGGCAGCCACGCGCACGCGCGGATTCGCCCTCGCCGCAGCCCTCGTCGCGACCCTCGCGACACCGCGCCGCGCAGAGGCCGTTCCCTTCGCGCAACGGCTCACGCTGCGGGGCGAGCTGCTGCTCTCGCACGTGCTCGGCGAGCCGCAGAGCAACGACTTCGGCTTCGGCGTCTTCGGCGCCGCGCGTGTGGGGCTCTCGCTGTGGGGTCCGCTCTCGACGCAGGTGTCGGCCTCGACGGGCATCTTTCCGCCGCTCTCGTCCGACAGACCCGGTGCGAACGTCACCGCCACGTGGACCGCGGGACTGCGCTTCGAACCTCGCACGGTGCGCCCCGAGGGACGCCTCTTCGTCGACCTCAACGGCGGCCTCTCGGCCACGGGCAACGACACGTACCGCTTCGGCTTCGACGTGGGCCTCGGCTGGGAGATCGCCGTCACGCGCTACCTCTCGCTCGGTCCCGTCGTGCGCTACTGGCACATCGTTCAACCCGACGACCCCACGAAGGGCGACGACTACAACGCCGACGCGCACTACGTCTCCTTCGGGCTCACGCTCGCGGTGAGGCCCTCGCCGCCGCCGCGCACCCGCGCCGGAACGCTCCTCGCCATCAACAGCGACAACGCCGTCGACAGCGACTACGACGGCGTGCCCGACCCCGTCGACGCGTGCCCCGAGGTGGTCGAAGACCACGACGGACACCAGGACGAAGACGGCTGCCCCGACCTCGACGACGACGGCGACAACCTCCCCGACTCCGAAGACCGCTGCCCCCACCAGGCCGAGACGCCCAACGGATTCGAAGACGAAGACGGCTGCCCCGACACGCCGCCCGCCTCGCCCGAGGTGGTCACCGTGAGCGAGGGCTCGCTACGACTGAGGCAGCGCGTGTACTTCGCGAGCGACCGCGCGACGATCCCCACGTACTCGCTCGCGCCGCTGCGGGCCGTGGCGCAGTACCTCCTCGAACATCCCGAGGTGCGGAGGCTCCGCGTCGAGGGCAACGCCGACGACCGCGGCACGCGCCGTCACGGGTTTGAGCTCTCGCTCCGTCGCGCCGTGGCCGTGGTGAATTTTCTCGCCGACAACGGGGTCGAGCGCGAGCGCCTCGTGGCCGTGGGCCTCGGCGATCTGCGCCCGCTCGAACGCCCGCACGACGAGGTCACACGCGCGCGCAACCGACGCATTGATTTCTCCATCGAGGGCGCTGCACCCGCCGCACCCACGGGCGCGTGGACGCTCGCGGATCATCCCCTCACCGACCTCGCGCCGTCCGTTCGTTGACCCTCGCGCGCCGCGCGGAGTACCACCCGCCGCAGCGCGCATGATCGGACTCATCGTCAACCCCAACTCCCGCAAGAACCGCCACAAGCCCTCGCGCGTGCGGCGCTTCGAAAAGATCCTCGGGCGCCACGGCATCGTGGTCGAGACCCCGAGCGTCGACTCGATCGTGCCCGCGCTCCGTCGCTTCGCCGACGAGGGGCGGCGCTACTGGGTCGCCGACGGTGGCGACGGCGCGCTCCACTGGATGATCAACGAAGCCATCCGGTACTTCGGCCCGCAGCGCGCGGCGACCATCGCCACGTATGTGCCCACGGGCGGGGGAACCATTGATTTCGTCGCGAAGGCCATCGGCCTCGAAGGCACGCCGCAGGAGGTGGTCGCACGCCTCGCCGCGGCGGTCTCCGAGAGCCGCGAGGTGCCCACCGTCGACGTGCCCGCCGTGGAGTTTCACGGGCGCCAGACGGAGTACGGCGACGAGCAGGGCGAGTGGCGACGCGTGGGCTTCGGCTGCGCGCTCGCGGGCTTCGGGGCCAACTTCTTCGGCCCGCTCTACCGCGGCAACAAGGAGTACGGCGGCCCGCGCATCGCGAAGCTCCTTGCGGCGGCGCTCGGTGCGGGCGTGACGCAGACCGTGATGCGCGGCCCGCTCGCGGGGCTCAAGCCCGACTTCGTGAGCCGCGCGGAGCATGAGTTTCTGCGTCCGTTGCGCGCCGAGGTGCGCGTCGACGGCGAGGTGATGCGCGGCGCCGATGGAGCGCCCCTGCGCGAACACACGGTGCTCCACGTGGCCGCGGTGCCGGTGAACCTCGCGGGCATCCTGCGGGTGTTTCCCTCGGCGGGCGAAGGGCGCATGCACGTGCACGCGGGCCACGTGGGCGTCGGAGAGATGTTCCGCGCGATGCCCGGACTCATGGCGGGACGCTCGGTGCAGTCTGCGCTGAGCCAGGCGCTCGACGGTCCGGCGCGCACCCTCGACGTGCGCTGCGAGCCCGGTGAAGAGATCAACCCCGTGCTCGACGGCGAGGTCTTCTACCGCATCACCGAGCTCCACGCGTCGCTCGGTCGGCCCTTCTCGCTCGCCGTTCCCTGACGCGTCTTCTCACGCCTCGGGAATCGTCTCACCCCGTCGCGCTTTCTCGCCCGATGCCTCTGCGCGCACGCTCGTACACCCCGCTCGTCGCCCTCTGCCTCACCGCACTCGCGCATCCTTCGCGCGCCCACTCACAGCCGCTCCCCTCCGTCGAGCTCTACACCATGGGACCGGGCCGCGATGTGTTCTCGCGCTTCGGCCACGCGGCCCTCTGCGTGCGCGACGCCGCGAGCCCCGAGGGTCGCTGTTACAACTACGGCACCACGGATTTCTCCACGCCCGTTCCCCTCACCTGGAACGTGCTCCGCGGCCGCGCGCGCTTCTGGGTGTCGCTCGCGCCCCTCGACCGCATGGTGGCCTGGTACGGCGCCGAGGGCGAAGACCGCACGGTGTACCGCCAGCGCATCACGCTCCCTCCCGACGCGCTCGAAGCCCTGGAAACAAGGCTCCTGCGCGATGTGACCACCGACGCGCGGTCGTACGTCTACCACCACTTTCGCGACAACTGCACCACGCGGCTCCGCGACCACCTCGACGCGGTCACCCACGGCGCCCTCTCGCGCGGAACGGCCTTTCCGCACGGCCCCACGTGGCGCGCGCTCGTGCTCGACGGACTCTCCAGCGACGCGTCGCTCCTCGTGGCGGGCGAGCTTCTGCTGGGCCGTCCCCTCGATGCGCGGCCCACGCGTTGGGAGGCGATGTTCCTGCCCGCGGTGCTGCGCGACGAGGTGCACCGCGCGCTCGGCGCTCGCCCCGACGCGGTCTACACACGCCGCGGAGCCCCCCCCCGCGGAGACCCCGCACGCGGCCGTCATGGGCTCCTCGCGCTCGCGGTCACCCTCGCCGCGCTCGCGGTCCACGCCCGCACGCGCACCGTCGCGTGCATCGCGGGCGGCGCACTCCTGGGCCTCGCGGGTCTCGTCGTGTGGACGCTCTCCCTCGCGTCGTCGCTCCCCGAGCTCTCGACGAACGACCTCCGCGCCGTGCTGCTCCCGACGGACCTCGCGCTTCCGTTTCTGCGCGGACGTTCTCGCGCCGTGTACGCCCGCGTGCGCCTCGCGATGGCGCTGCTGGCCTCGCTCGCGAGCGCGACGGGGATCACACCGCAACCCCTGCTCCTCCCGTGCCTCGTGGTGGCCGCGGTGATGGCTCCGTGGGCGTTCGAAGGTGCGCCGCGCGCGCAGCATTGACGCTTGTCGCGGCGGTCGCGTCGCGGTAGCGCAGCGGCCCATGAGCGAAGGCATCACGGTTCCCTACGAGGCCCTGGGCGGCGAGGCCGTCGTGCGCGCCATCGTGCGCGACTTCTACGACGTGATGGCCCGCGACGAGCCCGCGCTGGCCCGACTCCATCAGCACAACCCCGACGGCACCGTCGCCGCCGAAGCCCAGGAGCGCTTCGCCCTGTTCTTCATCGGCTGGCTCGGCGGACCGCAGACGTACATGGAACGCTACGGTCACCCGCGCCTCCGCATGCGCCACGGCAACGTGAGGGTCGACACCGGCGGACGCGACGCGTGGATGCGCTGCATGCGCGCGGCCCTCGACCGCAACGGGGTGAACGAACCCATGCGGAGCTTCCTCGACCAGAAGCTCGCCGACCTCGCGGACTTCATGCGCAACACGCCCGGTTGACCGCCGCGCCGCGGAGCGACGATTCTACGCGCCCCGCATGAAACGCCCGCTCCTCGCGCTCCTGGTCGCCCTCGCTGCGTGCTCGTCGTCACCGCCGCCGCGCGCGCGTCCGACCGCGAGCGCCGCGCGCGCCGACGCGGGGGTGACCGCGCCCGAACCGCTCGCCACGGGACGGCTCCCGAACCTCGCAACCCCCACGCGCTACGACCTCGCGCTCACCCTCGACCCCCGCGAGCCCACGTACACGGGCCGCGTGCGCATCGACGTCGAGGTGCCCGCGGCGACGCGCGCGGTGGTGCTCCACGCGCGGGGTCTCACCCTCGCCTCGGCCACGGCCTTCAGCGGTCGCAACGCCCTCACGCTCACCGCCACCACACGCCGCGCCGCCGGCGGACGCGAGGCCGACGAGGAGCTCGTGCTCACCGCCGAGGAGCCCCTCGCCGCGGGCCATGCGCGCCTCGACCTCCGCTTCGCAGGGAGCTTCACCCCGGAGCTTCGCGGCGCCTTTCGCACGCGCGTCGGCGACGACTGGTACGCCTTCAGCGACTTCGAACCCACCGACGCGCGCAGGGCGTTTCCGTGCTTCGACGAGCCGGGCTTCAAGGTTCCCTTCGACGTCACGATCACCACGCCCGACACGATGGTGGCGCTCGCGAACATGCCCGAGCTCGCGCACACCGACGACGCCGACGCGCACACGCGCACCACGCGCTTCGCCACGTCGCAGCCGATGCCCACATACCTGGTCTCCTTCGCGGCGGGGCCCTTCGAGTTCTACGAGGGACCGCGCGAGCCCGTGCCCGTGCGCGTCGCCACCGTGCGCGGACGCTCGGCCCTCGGACGTCTCGGCGCCGAGACCGCCGCGGCCCACCTCGCGGTGCTGGGCGCGTACTTCGACCGGCCGTACCCGTATCCCAAGCTCGACCTCGTGGCCGTGCCCGACTTCGGCCCCGGCGCGATGGAGAACCCGGGGCTCATCACCTTTCGCGACACGTCGCTGCTCGTCGACCCCGCGCACGCCTCGTCACGTGCGAAGGCCGGGGTCTACAGCATCATCGCCCACGAGCTCGCGCACCAGTGGTTCGGCAACCTCGTGACCATGGCCTGGTGGAACGACCTCTGGCTCAACGAGGGCTTCGCCACGTGGGCCGCGATGCGCGTGATTCGCACGTGGCGCCCCGACCTCGGCGCGGAGTTCGAAGCGGTGAACCGCGCGGCGTGGGCGCGGGAAGCCGACAGCCTTGAGGGTGCGCACCCGATCCGCTCGCCGGTCACCTCGACGAGCGACGCCATCGCGAGCTTCGACGCGACCACGTACGAGAAGGGCGCCGCGGTGCTCGGCATGCTCGAAGCGTGGATGGGCGAGACCGCCTTTCGCGACGGCGTGCGCGCGTACCTCAACGCCCACGCGTGGGGCAACGCCACCGCCGACCACCTGCTCGACGCGCTCACCACCGCCGCGGGACGCGACGTGCGCCCCATCGCGCAGAGCTTTCTCGACCGCGCGGGCGTTCCGCGCATCGACGTGGCGGTGCAGTGCGCGCCCGGCGCCGTGGCCCGACTCACGCTCGCGCAACAGCGCTACCGCGCGACCGCGGGAGACGCCGCCGCCGAGGCGCCGTGGCACCTGCCCGTGTGCGTGCGCTACCCCCTCGCCAACGGACCGCACGTGCAGTGTGTGGCCCTCGACGAGGCCTCGCAGTCGTACGCGCTCGAAGCGCCCGCGGGGGTGTGTCCCGCGTGGGTGGCGCCCGATGTCGACGCCCGCGGGTACTACTGGTCGCGCGTGACGCCCGAGAACCTCCGCGCGCTGCTCGCCGCGCCCGACGCGCTCTCGGCGGTCGAGAAGCTCGACCTGCTTTCGAACCTCGACGCGCAGCTTCAGCCCGGCCTCGTCGACGCGCCCACCTGGCTCGACGCGCTCGCGCGGCTCTCGGCCGACCGCAACGACCGCGTGGCCGAGCGCGCGGTGTCGCACCTCTTCGGCGTCGAGCGCGCGCTGGTGACCGACGAGGCGCGACCGGCCTTTCGCGCGTGGGTGCAACGACTCCTCGCGCCGCGGATGCGCGCCGTCGGCATCACCCCCGCCGCCCACGACGACGAGGCGCGCCGCGAGCTGCGACGCACGCTGCTCTCGGCCCTCGGAATGCTCACCGACGACGCCCCCGTGCGCGCGGCGTGTGAGGCCGCCGCCGAACGCTGGATGCGCGAACCGCGCAGCGTCGAGGGAGACACCGCGGCGGTCGCCCTCCCCGTGGCCTCGCGACGTGCGAACGCGGCGCGCTTCGAAGCGCTCCAGGCGATGCTCGCGCGCGCCGAGAACACCCCGCAGGATCGCGCGTTGATCCTCCACGCGCTGGTGAGCTTCGACGACCCCGCGCTCGTGCGCCGCGCCTACGACCTCGCGCTCACCGACACCATCCGCGTGCAGGATCTCCGCGTGCTCTTCGGTCGCGCGAACGCCTCGCCCGCCGCGCGCGCGCTGCTGCTCACCTGGGCGCGCGAACACGCCGACGCCCTCACCGCGCGCCTCGGCCGCAACACCCGCGCGCTCGTCGGAGCGCTCGGCGGCCTCTGCGACGACGACGCGATCCGCGAGGCCGAGCGCTTCCTCGACGAGCGCGTGGGCACCATCGAGGGCGCGGCCCGTCAGCTCCGGCTCACGGCCGCCGCGGCCCGCACCTGCGCCGCAGTGCGCGCTCGCGAATCGTCGCGCGCCACGCCCGTGTTCTCCGCCCGTCGCTGACCGTCACTCCCGCAACAGGTCGATGCGCTCCACGGTGCTGCCGTCGTCGCGCTTCGCGGTCCACGTGAGCTCCGTGGCCGACGCGCGCAGCAGCCCGTAACCCCGCGTGGCCTCGCGCCGACGGATCCACGGCGCGGGCTCGACGAAGCCGTAGAGCGGCGCGCCCGCACCGCCGAACGTGAGGTAGTGCGTGCCCTCTCTCGGCCCGACGCGCACGCCGTCGTGCGTCTCATCACCGCCGCGCATCGCCCACGTCGACTCGTAGCTGTGCACGTGCCCTGCGAGGTCGGCCTGCACGCCGAACGCATCGTAGATCGGCGCCCACAGCCCGCGCAGCGACGCGTTCGGGAGGTGCACGTTCGACGTGGTGTACATCGGCGTGTGGTGCGCGGTGATGGCCCACGGGGTCTGCGCGCGGTTCATGCCCGCGAGCTCGCGTCGGAGGAAGGCCACCTGCGCGACGGCCACGTCGTCGAAGTCCCACGTCGAGTCGTTGAGCGCGAGCACGCGGAGCGGGCCGTAGGTGAGCGCGTACCACGCCTCGACGCCGCGATCGCCGCCGTGGTCGGGGAGCGCGAGCTGCGCAAAATACGGCTCCGCGAGGCCCTCGTGGTTGCCGTGGATCCAGAGCACGGGCGTCGACGCCCAGAACGTCGGCGCGGCGTCGAAGAGCGCGTCCCACTGGCTCTGGTCGGCACCCACATCGACCGCATCGCCGGTGAGCATGGCCACATCGGCGCCCTCGCGTTCGGCCGCGCGTGCCACCGCGGACCACGCGTCGACGAGGGTGCGCGAGTCGCCCATGACGAGCACGGTCACGGGCATCGGCCCCGCGGGCGCTGTGACGAAGCGCGCGACGGGCGAGCGCGAGACACCGCCGACGTCGTACTCCCAGGTGCGTCCGGGCGTGAGGCCGCAGACGTGCACCTCGTGTTGCCGTCGACCGTCGGCGCCGGGGTACGCGAAGGAGAAGCCGCGCACCACGCGCCACGCCCCTGCTCCCGCCTCGCGGAGGTGCACCTCGCTGGCGAGCGTGGTGTCGTCCGTCGACCAGCTCACGGCGACGGTGCGGCTCGCGTCGCCCGCGAAGGTGAGATGCACGTTGCGAGGGCGCGCGTCGGAGCCTTCGACGGACTCGTGGTGGCGCACATCGCGGGCCGTGGGGCTCACCGCGCGGAGCACGTACGCACACCCCGGCGCGCGGTACGGAAACACCACCGCCCCATGCTCGTCTGGCGCTTCTGCGAGGGCGCTGTCGGGTGCAGTGACGAACGCGTCGGAGGCATCGAGCGAAGGCGCATCGACGGACGGAGTCGCACCTGCCACGTCGGGCGCGAAGGCCGTGGCCTCGGACGCGAAGGCGCTGTCGACGCGCTCGTCGCGCACGGGTGCCGTGGAGGTGTCGGCCGAGGTCGTGCGGTCGACGGTGGCGTCGCGTGCGGGCGCAACGGACGGCGTCGCGTCGCAGGCCGTGAGTGCGAGGCCGAGGGCCGCGACGACGCGGGCGGGGGTCACGCGGCGATCATGCCGTGGGGGTTGCAGACGCGCGAGGTGCGGAGAGCGCGGCCGCTCCGTGGAGCACCAACGTGCACCACACGAGGTCGGCCACGAAGAGGTGCGTGAGCTGAAGCCACGTGGGCGCGAGCCACACGACGTTGAGCACGCCGAGCACGAGCTGGAGCGAGAACAGCGCGGAGAAGAGCAGCGCGAAGCGTCCGGTGAGGGGCGCGCGCACGGCGCGATGAACGCCCCACACCATCGCGAGGAGATACACGCCCACGGTGATCGCCGCGAAGGGGTGCCACACGCGGAGCTGCAAGAGGATGTGCGCGGTGGGAGAGAAATCCTGCGCGAGGCCCTCGGCCAGCGAGCGCGCGGGAAAGAGCGTGTCGCCGAGCGCTGCGATGCCGCCCGTGACGGCGATGAGCACGGTGGAGACGAGGCCCGCGGTGACGGCCCACGAGACCCCGCGCGACCGCGACCACGAGAGCGCCGCGCCGCCCATCGCCCACCACGTCGTGAGCGTGAGCATGGCCACGAGGGTGAAGGTGTTGATGAGGTGCGCCGCGTGCGACCACGCGCGGAGCAGCGAGGCGTCGTGGGCGACGAGGCGGAAGAGCACGAGCGCCGCGCCGAGCAGGGCCTCGGTGAGAATGAACACGCCCGAGAGCGCCGCGCCGAGGCGCACGCGATGGCCCGCGGGATAGCGGCGGAAGGCCATCACCACGAGCGCGAGCACGAGCACGAGCGAGAGGCCCGAGGTCACGCGGTGCGTGTACTCGATGAACATCTCGGTGCTGCGCGGACGGGGAACGACCTGACCGTCGCAGGTGGGCCAGTGGTCGCCGCAGCCGGCGCCGGAGCCCGTCGCGCGTACGTAGGCGCCCCACACGATCACGGCGAGGTTGAAGACGAGCACGAGGGCCGCGAAGTGTCCGAAGCGAGAGCGGCGTTCCATGAGCGGCGCGGATGGTCGTGCCCGACCCCGTCGGAATCAAGTGTCCGTGGGCTGGAAGCGACGCGCGCCGTGGGGGTCGCCGGGTTTCCAACCCGCGACAGCTCAACCATGGTCGTCGAACGCCATGCGTCTGCCCCTGCTCACCGTGCTCTTCCTCCTCGCCGCCGCGGCCGGCGTGTCGGTGGCAGGGCTCGTCGCATGGATCGGCACGGCCCCGCGCTGGCGCGATCAACGGCTCGTGGCGTTGCACCTGCTCACGTCGGCGCTCTACAGCGTCGGACTCACCGCGGCCACGGTCCCAGAATCCCCGATCCCCTTGCTCCTCGCCGGGTCGGTCTGGAACATCACCTGGGGCTGGCTCCACTACCACGCGTGGCGAATCATGGTGGCCCGCGTCGAGCGCCGCCCCATGCGCCGCGCGGAGTACATCCCCGCCCTCATCGGCGCGGTGGTGACCGCGGGAGCATTCGTTCCGAAGCTCTACTTTTCAGGGCGTACGCAGTCCTTCGGAAGCGCGTCGTGGGGCGTCCCCTGCCGCGACGTGGTGCCCAACGACCTCGGCAGCGTCGCGCTCACCATCATGGTGCTCCCGCACCTCCACACCCTCTGGGCGCTGGTGCGCGCCGCGCGGCGTGGGCTCCCTGAAGCGCGCTTCTTCGCCGTCGCGGCCATCGCCGAGTTCATCGTGGTGGTGAGCGACATCGCGAGCGCCTCGATGGGCCTCTCGCTCCCCTACCTCACGCCCCTCTGGATGGTCTCCTACGAGCTCGCGGTCACGGCCACGCTGGTGCGTCGGTTCATCGCCGACGCGCGCGAGCTCGACGCGCTGAGCAACCGCCTCGAAGAGCGCGTCTCCGAGCGCACACGCGCCCTCGCCGAGGCCAACCGCGTGGCCGAAGCCGCCGCCCGCGCCAAGAGTGATTTCCTCGCGATGATGAGCCACGAGATCCGCACGCCCATGAACGGCGTCGTGGGCC
>CAMFHP010000050.1 GCA_945952225.1 uncultured Myxococcaceae bacterium | reverse complement strand
TGCATCACCTCCTGCCCACCATCGAGCCCTCGCACCCCACCGCGGAGCCCCGCGATGTGTGGGAGGCCGACGTGTCCGTGGGCGATGAGCTCGGGTCGTTCTTCGCCGTGCCGCCCGCCAACGTGGCGCCGCGCATCGAGCGACGGAGCGAGCCCGACCCTCTGCCGCCGTTGATGGAGAAGGCCGACCCGAAGGGCGAGGAGTTCCTCGATTTCGGAGACCTCGCCTCGGCGCCGCCGCGCGCCGTCGACGACGACAACGGGCCCGAGATCTCGGGTGGTAGCGCCCTCGTCTCGACGGGGCTCACCTTCGACGACCTCAGCGAAGACGTGGAGTTCGAGCCCGCGCAGGCGCAGCCCGTCATGCCCTTCGCGCCCGCGCCCGCGGCCTCCGCCGCGATGGCCGACCTCTCGCCCGCACCGTCGCCCGCGATGGCGCCCGCGCCGGGACCGCTCCCCGCCGCGATGCCTCCGCTGCCCACGTCGACGGGCGCGCGGTCTGCGTCGGCGAAGCTCCCCGACCCCGCGCAGATCTCCACCTCGACGCGACTGCCCGAGACGCTCCTCGCCCCCTCGGCTGCGCCGCCCCCCGACGACGCCTCGGACTTCGACCTCAGCGACTTCGACCGCTGGGGACGCGACGACGACGAGGTCACGCCGGCCGCTGGATTCCAGGCCTTTCCGAGCGCCGGTGCGTTCACCTCGCCGCCGGATCACCCCGCCTTCGCCGAGGCCGTCACCCGCCCGCGCCCCGACGCCTTCGAGCCCTCCCGTGAGCCCCCTCGCGAGCTCCCTCCGCACGAGGTGGGCGCCCGCGCCATGACCGGGCCGCAGAGCATTCCGCCGCGCGCCAACGCCCGCACGATGACCTGGGCCGACACCGCGCCCGAGGCGCCCTCGTCGCGTCCGCCGGGGCCGTCGTCGATGCCCGCGCCGTCGTTCTCCGTGCCGCCGCCCCCGTCGATGCCCTCGTCGCAGTCCGACCGTCCCAGCGGGCCCCCCGCGGCCCCGGGCACCGCGTCGTGGAACCGACCGGCCTCGCCCTCGCGCCGCCCCACGCTCGCCCACTCGGTGCACGAAGCGCCGACGCCCGTGCGTCCTCCGCCGCTGCCGCACCTCATGGAATCGTCGCGCTCGGCACCTCCGCCGCCGATGCCCGCGCCGCGCGCCGAGGCCCCGTCCGCGACGAGCAGCTCCGAGGCGGTGACCCCCGCGCGTCCGATGCCCGCGGTGCAGCCGAAGCCCGCGCCCACGCCGCCGCGCGCTGCGCCCGTGCCCTCGGCGTCGGCGCCGAAGCCCACGCCGCCGCGTCCGATGTCTGCGCTCACGCCGAAGCCCACGGCCTCGAACGGATCGCCGCCGAAGCCCGTGCCCGCGGCCCCGCCGCCCCGTCGCATCTCGCCCTCGCAGGAGATGCACGAGCGCTTCGACCTCGGTGACTTCACCGGCGCGCTCAACACCGCCGAGACCCTGCTCGAAGTCGACCCCGACGACCGCGACGCGAAGCACATCGCCGAGGTGTGCCGCGCGAAGCTCCGGGCGATCTACATCGGGCGTCTCGGGTCCCTCGATCAGGTGCCCGTGCTGGCCGTGGCGCCGTCGGAGTTCCGCTGGCTCTCCCTCGACCACCGCGCGGGCTTTCTGCTCTCGCTCGTCGATGGCGCGTCGACGCTCGAAGACATCATCGACGTGTCGGCCATGTCGCAGCTCGAAGCGCTGCGCACGCTCTACAACCTCATGACCCAGCAGATCATCACGCTCCGCAAGCGCTGACACCGCGCGCGTCGCGTGATGCGGTGTGCGCCGGGGCGATTCGCGGATCGAGGTGTGCGAGCGTGATCAGTCGCGCACGCCCGCGTCGGCCGTCGTGGTGGTCACGCGGCAGGCGGGTTCGGCGGCGGCGGCGGTGGGGTTCGACGGGCAGCAGATGCAGCGGTCGGTGTTCGAACCCGAGCACGCGAGCGCGGGGTTCTGCTCGCTGCGGCACTCGTCGCCCTGCGCCGTGTTGCAGTCGGCGGTGATCTCGCAGCGCGCGCCCGTGGACTGCACGGTGCACGCAACGAGCGAGAGGGCGGCGAGCAGAAGGAGCGTTCGCATGGCGGCGCCGCGCTCTATCACACTTCGGAAATTCAACCAAAGGCCGAGTGGTGCGCGGACCGGGAGGTGGAGTATACCCGCCGCCCATTTTCGCCATGACCTCCCATACCGTTGATTCTCCGCCTCCCCCGCCGGTGCGCCGCGCGGGCGTGGTGGCCCTTGTCGGCCGTCCCAACGTGGGCAAGAGCACGCTGCTCAACGCCCTCGTCGGGGAGAGCCTCTCCATCGTCACCCCCAAGCCCGAGACCACGCGCGACCGCGTGCTCGCCGTCGTCACGCGCCCCGGCGGCCGCGACGCGCAGCTCGTCGTCGTCGACACCCCCGGCATCCACCGCCCGCACCGCCGCCTCGGCGAGTACATGAACTCCGAAGCGCGCACCGCGGCCGAAGACGCCGACGTGGTGCTCTACGTCGCCGACGCGGCCGACGGAGACAAGGGACCGACCTACGACGCCGAGGTGCTCGCGGCCCTCGCCTCGACGACGCGTCCGGTGATCCTCGTGCTCAACAAGGTCGACCGCGTGCGCCCCAAGGAGGCCATGCTCCCGGCCCTCGACGCGTACGCGAAGGCCCGCACGTTCGAAGAGATCATTCCCATCTCGGCGACCACGGGCGACGGCATCGGGCTCGTGCTCGACGCGCTCGTGGCCCGCGTGCCCGAGGGCCCGGCGCTCTATCCCGACGACACGCTCACCGACCGCCCCGAGCGCTTCTTCGTCGCCGAGCGCGTGCGTGAAGCCGTCATCGCCGAGACGGGCGAAGAGATCCCGTACGTGTGCGCCGTCGAGATCGACGCCTTCGACGAGAAGGCCCCCATGCCGCGCATCACCGCGTCGATCCACGTGGAGCGCGAGGGGCAGAAGAAGATCCTCGTGGGCAAGAAGGGCGAGCGCATCCGGGCGGTGGGCTCGCGGGCCCGCGCCGAGGTCGAGAAGCTCCTCGGCAAGCAGGTGTTTCTGCAGCTCTGGGTGAAGGTCACGCCCGACTGGACGCGCTCCTCCGATGAGCTCGCGCGCCTCGGATACGAATCGAAGAAGCCCCACACGAAGAGGACCCCGTGAACCGCGAAGACCGTCTCGCCACCCCCGCCGAGGTGCGCGTCGCGCGCGGGCACCGTCCGCTCGTCGCCATCGTCGGCCGCCCCAACGTGGGCAAGAGCACCCTCTTCAACCGCCTCGTGGGGCGCCACCTCGCCATCGTGCAAGACGAGCCCGGCGTCACGCGCGACCGCCACTACGCCGACGCCGAGGTGCGCGGAAAGCCCTACGTGCTCGTCGACACCGGCGGCTTCGAACCCGACGACGCCGACCCCGTGATGGCCGGCGTGCGCGATCAGGTGCGCCTCGCGATCTCCGAGGCCGACGTGGTGCTCTTCGTCACCGACGGCACCGCGGCCCTCACCGACTCGGACCTCGAAGCGCTGAAGATCCTGCGCCGCGCGGGCCGCCCGGTGCTCTACGTCGCCAACAAGGCCGACAGCGCCGCGCGCGCCATGGAGGCCACCGACCTCTACGCCGCCGGGGCCGACCGCGTGTTCGCCGTGAGCGCGCAGCACGGCCGCGGAATGATGGAGCTCGAAGGCGCGCTCGACGAGAAGCTCCCCGCGTCGCCGCTCGAAGACACGGTGATCGGCGAGGGCGTCGCGCGCGTCGCCGTGGTGGGCCGTCCCAACGCGGGCAAGAGCTCGCTCATCAACCGTCTGCTCGGGAGTGAGCGGCTCGTGGTCACCGACGTGCCGGGCACCACGCGCGACGCCATCGACACGATGGTGACCCGCGGAGACAAGCAGTACGTGTTCGTCGACACGGCGGGCATCCGGCGCAAGCGCGCGGTGTCGGCGCCCGTCGAGATGACCTCGGTGATGCAGGCCATTCGCGCGATGGAGCGCTGCGACGTCGTCGTGGTGCTCATCGACGTGAACCAGGGCCTCGCCGAGCAGGACCTCCGCCTCGTGAGCCTCGCTGAAGAGCGCGGCCGCGCCATCCTCGTGGGGCTCAACAAGGTCGACTCGGTGGACGCTGCCGTCGAGCGCGCTGCCGTGGCCGAGGCGCATCGCAAGCTCTCGTTCGCGCCGTGGATCCCCGTGGTGAAGCTCTCGGCCAAGCAGGGCAAGGGCACCACGAGCCTGCTCTCCGTCGTCGACCGCGCGTGGGAGTCGCACTCGAAGCGCGTTGGCACCGCCGAGGCCAATCGCTTCTTCGAAGAGGTCGTCGAGCGCCATCCGCCGCCCACCAACGCGGGGCGCTCCATTCGCATCTACTACATCTCACAGGTGGGCACGCATCCGCCGCGCTTCGCGGCCGTGACCAACTTCCCCGAGCACGTGGCGCCGAGCTACGCGCGCTACCTGCAGAACCAGCTCCGCGAGCGCTTCCAGTTCGAAGCGGTGCCCGTGCGCGTGAGCTTCAAGCCCAAGCGCCGTCGCCCCGACCTCGACCGCGAACCCGAGTAGCGCATACCCGCGCCCCCCCGGCGCGTCGGTCATTCTCTGTCACCTTCTCACGGGCTCACTCCGCGGCGCGCGCGGCCTCGCGGAGCGCGGCTTCGAGGGCGTCTGCGTGGTCGCTCCACAGGTCGTTGTGGTGCGCGCCGGCGAGGGCCACGAGGCGTCCGCGGGCGAAGCGCTCGGCGAGCGAGGCGCCCTGCGCGAAGGGGATCACCTCGTCGGCCGTTCCGTGGATCACCCACACGGGCGCGCGCACCGACGGGGCCTTCGCCGCGGAGTCGAAGCGGTCGCGCACGAGCCATCGCACGGGCAGCGCGCCGAACATCGACTGCGCCACGTCGGCGATGGAGCGGTACGGCGAGAGCAGCACCAGGGCCGCTGCCTCACCGCGTGATGCGAGGTCGACGGCCACGCCCGTGCCCAGCGATTGACCGAGCAGCACCGTGCGCGACGCGGGCACGTGGAGCTGCGTGCGGAGGGCCTCCATCGACGCGCGCGCGGCGTCGAGAAGGGAGACCTCCGAGGGCGCGTCGCCGTGGAGTGGGCCATAGCCCGGATACTCGATCGCATAGAGGTTGAAGCCCCGCGCGTGGAGCCACGGACCGAGCTCCACCGCGTCGGCGAGCTGCATCCCGTTGCCGTGGAGGTACACCACCGTGGGGCGCGCGGTGGCATCGCCCGCGCTCGCAGGCCACCACGCGGCGACGGCCCTGCGCTGCGTGGGCGTGCGCGCTTCGACGAGCTGCGCGCGCGCGTCGTGGGGGCGCGGCGCGGGCGCGGGAAAGAGCAGCGCGCGTTGCAGGGCGTAGAGCATCAGGGCGGCTCCGAGGGGGAGTGCGAGCGCGAGGAGGGAGAGGCGTCGGAGGGCGCGTCGCACGGGCTTCGCGTGATCGAACAACGCGGGCAGAAGGTCAACGGCGACGGCACGGTCCGTCGTAGCTGCGGTCGGTGTCGGTGCGCACGCAGGGAGCGCCCGCCGTGCCCGCGGAGAGCACCAGCGGGGCAATGTCGCACGCGGTTCCGCCTGCGCGGAGCGTGACGTCGGCCACGCGCCAGAACGACGACGTGGTGTCGAAGCCGCCGCGTCCCTGCGTGAACCCCGCGACGGGTGCCGAGCCGTAGAGCGTGCCGCCCACGGTGGCGCCGCCGAAGGTCGCCCGCAGCGCGCCGCCGCAGTAAACGTTCACCATGGGCTGCGCCGCCACCGCGCCGCGCCAGTAGTACACGCCGATGCGGAACGAGTCGCCGTCGCGGGGCGCGTCGACGTTGATGTTCTCGGGGTCCACGTCGCTGTGGGCCGCGTCGTTCACGCCGTTGTTGTCGACGTCGAGGCGGGGGTTGCGGCACACGCCGCCGGTGTCGGGCGTGCGGCACGCGCCGCCGGGCGTCGAGGCGTAGCCCCAGTCGGGACGCGACGCGCGGAAGATCGACGGGATGTCCGCGTCGCGGTTGAAGCAGTTGTACGGCCCGCAGGTGTGGTCGTCTTCGAAGCCCGGGGGAAAGCCCCAGGTGCCCGTCACGCGCGGTCCCTGGAGCCAGAGATCGAGGTCGGCGCCCGCGGTGCTGTCGGTGGCGCGAGGGTTTCCCGTGCGGTCCCAGCAGAGCTCGACGCGCAGGCCCGGCGCGCGGATCGAGACCACGAAGGTGCACTCGAAGGTGCTCCCATCGGCGGCGGTGACCGTGAGCGTGACGGTGTAGTCCCCCGAGAGCGTGGGCGTGAAGGTCAGCGTCTCGGTGCTCGACTCGCGAGGGTCTGCGCCCGCGCCCTCGACCCGGTACGACACCCGCGAGCGCGTCGCGTACACGAGCTGATCACACGGCCCGCCCACCACGCGCCAGCGCCACGCGCGCGCCGCGCCGGGGAAGAACGTCGACCCGCGGAGGGTGTACGTCGCGAAGGGCCTCCCCGCGGGAACACGCGCATCGCCCGCCGACGGACACGTGCCCGCAGGACGGCAGCAGAGCCCGTTGTCGGCGCATCCGTCGCAGTCGTTGTCGGCGCCATCGCAGCGCTCCGCCGAGGGAGAGATCGCGCCCGCACACGCGCTCCACGTGCCGAACTCTCCGACGCCCGTGCAGGTCTGGTTTCCGTCGGCGCAGGTGCCCACGGCGCGTCGTCCCGGCGGCGCGAGCGAGCACCGCTGCACCGTGCCCGGAATGCACGGGCATCCCTCGTCGGCGCGGCCGTCGCAGTTGTTGTCGAGGCCGTCGTTGCAGACCTCGCGGGGGCCGCATCCGTCGGGCCGGGGCGTGCAGCTCATGCCCGCGTCGCACACGGGCGCGCCGTCGCCGGGCACCACGTCGTAGCGGTTGTTCACGTCGCCCGCGGCGTCGGTCGCAGACCCGTCGGAGGCCGTATCCGAAGGGGCATCGAGCGAGGCGTCGGGCGTGGGCGGTGCGTCCGTGTCGACCGTGCGATCGACGGCGATGTCCGCGCGCGAGACGTCGGACGGTGACGTGTCGGCAGCGCCGTCGACGGGGTCCGAGGGGAGCGGGGGCGACGAGTTGCCCACGCTGCATGCGGCGAGCGCGACGAGCGCGACGAGAAGAGGGCGTGTGCGCATGGAACTGGGAGACATTCCATCCGCCCGCGGCCGCACACACCAGCGCAATGTGGCACGGAAGAATCTGCACGCGGGGGCGAGAAGTGCGTCGCAGGGCCTTCCAGCGTTGCGGGGCGTGCGCGTACGATGCGTTCGTCTATGGGGACGACACCACGCTTGTTGCGGCCGCGCGCGCGTGCGGCCAGGCCCGACGACCATCCCACGCCGCCCGCACAACCGGCGGCCGGGAGCGGCGTCCGCGAGGAGCCTCTCTGCGCGCTCGTCTCGCGCTTCTCCGACGGGGTGCGCAACCCCATGGCCGCGCTCAAGGGCGCCGCGGAGTTTCTGCTGGTGGAGCAGCAACGTCGCGAGGCTCCCGCGGATGAGCGCGATTTTGTGGCCCTCATGCTCCGCGAGCTCGAACGCCTCGAACGCGCGGTCGAAGCGCACGAGGCCGAGCTCCTGCGGCGGAGCGACGCGTAGGGGCTGCGACGGTCAGTGGGCGTTGTCGGGCCGCGCCGTGGGGGGCGCCGGCGCGATGACCGTGGTGGGAGCCGAGCCGCGCGCGAGGGCCCACGCGTCGAGCACCTTGGGGGGCGTGGTGTCGGGGTCGAGGGTGAACGACGGATCGGTGCTGTACGCGTCGCGGAGCGCGTCGGCGGCGAGGTCGCGGCGGTCGAGGGCGGCGTACGACTCGGCGAGTCCGCGGTCGATCACGAGGCGCTGATCGCGCGTGAGGTCCGTCGCGGCGAGGAGGCGCGCGCCCGCGGCCACGGCTTCGACGTAGAGCCCGCGGGCCACGTACTGACGGAACGTGGGGAGCTCGCGCTCGACCCGCCGCTGGGCGTTGTGCACCTCGACGAGCGCGGCGTCGGCGCTGCCCGCGGCCTGCTCGCGGAGCACCGCGTCGGCGATGGGGAGCATCAGCGCCTGACCCCGCTGCACGCGCGCGCTCTGGAGGAAGTTGAACTCCAACACGAACTGCACCTGCGTGCGGTCGCCGTAGAAGCGTCGGGCCACTTCGAAGAGCGGCTCCTCGTCGTGCACCACGTAGCGGAGCAGGTAGGGCAGGCGGATCACCGTGCCCGGCGACGGCGGGATGTTGAACGCGCCGCCGTTGATGCGCGCGAGGTAGGGCCCGCGGCGCGGATCGCTGAGGTGCCTTCGCGCGAGCTGTTCCCACGTGTCGTTGGGGGCCACGCGGAGGTACGTCACGCTCGGGATCACCAGGTGTGTGCCCGGCCCGAGCGCGGGGTTCGCCTGGAGGTACAGGTAGTTCGCCGCGACGATGAGCGACTCCATCGCGACGTTGCCGTAGTAGCGCTCGGCGAGGCCCGCGAGGGTGTCTCCGCGCGCGACCACGTGGATCACGTCGGCCCTTGATTCACGGGGCACGGCGCTCGCGGCGAGGCACAGCGCGAGGGCCGCGGTGAGCCGCCACGGAGCCCTGCGAGACGGGCGTCGCTCACTCGCCATGACGGGCCTCGCTGGCGGCGCGGAGCTCGGCGTCGATCCACACGACGGCGCCCGCGGCGACCTGGATGCTCCGGTCTTCGGTGATGCACGCGGGGTTGCGGAGTCGAACGAAATGGCTTCCCGGCGCGAGGGGAATGGGCCGCGCGGTGGGCGTGGTGTCGACCGCCACGCCGTCGACGGACACCTCGGCCCAGGGGCGCGCCAACACCCGGAGGTAGCCCACGCCGGGCGTTCCCATGGGGCGCGGACCGAGCGTCGGCGTCGGGGTCGGATCGCGGGAGAGCGAGAGCTCGTTGGCGCCGAAGCCCATGACCAGCGCGAGCCCCGCGAGGGCCTGGCCGAACACCGCGGGACGCAGCGGGTTGCGCTCGCCCGAGGGCTTCGTCCACGCCGAGGCCACGGGGCCGAGGGCCCTGCGCTCGCCGTCGTGGTCGAGCACCGAGACCTCGCGGAGGTACGCGATGAGACGGGCCTCGTGCGAGCTCACGCCCGCGCGCGAGAGGTACTCGTTGAGGTCGTCGCAGAGGGCGCCCGTCGAGGGGTAGCGGTGCGCGGGGTTCTTCTCGAGGCACCGACCGAGCACCCTTTCAAGCACCGGCGGAACGTCGCGTCGCACGCTGCGTGGCGGGGTGTATCGGTCGAGGCGGATCTTCTGCATCACCGTGCGCCCCGGGTCTTCTTCGAAGGGCCTGCGCGCGGTGAGCATCTCGTAGAACACGATGCCGAAGCTGAAGAGGTCCGAGCGAAAATCGAGGCGGTCGCCGAGCACCTGCTCGGGGCTCATGTACGCGGGCGTTCCCACGACGCCGAGGCCCTCGGGGGTGGTGTCGGTGACCTCGCGCGCGAGACCAAAGTCCGCGAGCTTCACGTCGCCGCGGCGGCTCACGAGCACGTTCGAAGGCTTGCAGTCGCGGTGGATCACCCCGCGCAGGTGCACGTACTCCAGCGCGCGCGCGAGCTTCAGCGCGATCACCGCGGCCACGTCACACGGGAGCTGCGACGACGACGCGCGCTTCATCAACGCCGCGAGCGAGAGGCCGTCGACGAGCTCCATCACGATGAACGGACGACCCTCGGGGCCGACCCCCGCGTCGTGCACCTGCGGGATGTTCTGATGGGCCATGGAGGCCAGCAGCGCGGCCTCGCGGTCGAAGCGCAATCCGAGCTGCGAGCCCGGCGCCACCGAGGCCTTCAGGAGCTTCACCGCCACCTCGCGGCCGATGGGCGGCTGCGTCGCGCGCCACACCTCGGAGAGCGTGCCCTCGCCGAGCTTCTCCGTGAGCTTCCACGCGCGGGCCGGGGCGGCGATGGTGAAGCCCGGGGCGGGCGCGGCGCTCGCGCGGGTCATCCCCCGCAGGCCTCGCGGGGCAGCGCGCGCACCTGGTCGAGCCGCGCGCGGGCGGCGGTGCCCGCGGGGGTGCGTCCGTGGCGCTCGATGAGCAGACGCAGCGTGCGCTGGGCCTGCGTGCACATGCGAAGGTTCACGAACGCGTCGGCCAGCACGCCGAGGGCGTCGGGCACCGCGTCGCCGTTGGGGTACGTCTGGAGCAGGCGGTTGAGGTCCTGCACGGCGGTGGCGGCGCGGTTCTCGGCCACGAGGCACCGCGACTGGAGCAGCAGCGCGTCGTCGGCGAGCGGATCCTGCGCGGCGCGCGTGAGGAGCGTGTTCGTGAGAAAGCGCGCGCGGGTGTAGTCGCGCGCTTCGAAGGCCGTGCGGGCGAGCGCGAGGAGCTGGCCGTTGTCCGCGGGGATCTGCGAGGGATCCACCTGCGGCGCGAGCCCGACGCGGCGCTCGACGGCGGTCACGCGGGTCTCGACGGCGGTGCGCGCGTTCGAAGCGTCGTCGACGCTGTGGCGCAGGTCATCGAGGGCGCCGTTGAGCGTGCGGAGGCGCTCTTCGAGGGCGTCGATGCGCACGCCGAGGTCGGCGAGGTTGCGCGTCTGCGTGCGGGCCTGTTCGAGCTGTTCGTTGAGCGTGCGCACCTGCGCGGTGGCCTGGTCGACGGCCTGCTGGAGCTGCTCGCGGCGCTGGCGGTCGTTGTTCTCCAGCGCGCCGATGCGGTGGTCGAGCTCGGCGCGCACGCGGTCGTGCTCGTTCGTGGTCACCCAGCACGCGGGCAGCAGGAGCGAGAGCGCCAGGGCGACGGGCATGCGGGGCGGAGCGCGGCGGACCATCGGGTTCGTCCTCTTCGTTCGGTGGGGGATGAAGCGCGGCGGACGGTGCGGTGCGTTCAGGGGCGCAGGCGGAAATCCACGCGGCGGTCGCGGCGCCATCCCGCTTCGTCGGTGCCCGAGGCGAACTCGGACCCTTCGCTCGACACCGCGAGACGATCGGGGAGGATCCCCAGTGACACGAGGTACCGCTGCACGATGCGGGCGCGGCGCTCGCCGAGGGCGAGGTTGTACTCCGTGGTTCCGCGCGGGTCGGCGCGGCCGATGAGCACGTACCGCGTGGTGCGCTCGCGCTGGATGCACTCCGCCGCGCGCTGGAGCTGCTGCCGCGACGACTCGTTGAGGGCCACGTCGTCGAACTCGAAGCTCGGGGGTTCGAGCGTGCACTGCGAGCCGCGGTTCTCGACGGGATCTTCGTCGGAGACCTCGGCGACCACGCAGCGTCCGGCGTCGCAGCGGCGTCCCTGCGGGCAGGTGCGCACGCTGTCGCACTCGGGGCGCTGCACGCAGCGGTGGTTCTCGCAGAGCTGGTTGACGAGGCAGTCGTTGTCGCCCTCGCAGGCGTTGACGCCCGCGACGCAGCGGTTGCGGAGGCAGGTCTGGCCCTCGGCGCAATCGCTCGTGGCCCGGCACTGCTGGCAGTGGCGCTGCACGCAGAACTCGTGGTGGCCGTCGCGCTGGCAGTGCTGGTCGTTCTCGCAGTTGGGATAGTCGGGCGTGCTGGTGCACGCGACGCCGAGGGTGAGCGCCGCGAGCGCCAGGGCGCGCGTGACGAGAGACAGCTTCGATCGATCACGCGGGGGGCGCATGGGTGCGCGTGCGTAGCTTTACAGAAGCCGGGTTGTCAATGTTCCAGCGGGTCGCGGAGGGGCGGTGCGAGCGGGTGTCAACGCGCGGTGAAAGACGCTATACGGGCGCCGACGATGACGACGGAACGCACTCCCTGGCTCGATGGCCCCAAGGCGCGGCGCATCCTCGCCCTCGCGGGGCCGGTGATCCTCGCGATGCTCACGCAGACCGGCGTGAACGTGGTCGACACGTACTTCATCGGCCGGTTGCCGCGCGAGGTGGCCAGCGACGGGCAGTTCGCGCTCACGCCCTCGCTGATGTTCCTCTGGGCCGTGGGAGGCTTTCTCTCGGCCATCTCCGTGGGCACGCAGGCCACGACGGCGCGTCGCTACGGCGAGGAGCGCTTCGAAGACGCGGGCGCCGTGCTCCCCAACGCGACGGCCGTGGCCCTCGTGGGCGGCGCGATCGGCGCGGTGGTGGGCTGGTTCGCCCTGCCGCACGCCTTCGCGCTCCTGAGCGACAACCCCAACGTGGTGGCGCTGGGCACGGCGTACTCGCGCTGGCGCTTTCTGGGCATCGCGTCGATGGCCGCCACCGCGGCGTACAAGGCCTTCTACGACGGGGTGGGGCAGACGCACCTGCACCTCGCGGCGGCCGTGGTGATGAACGTCATCAACCTCGCGCTCTGCTGGATCTTCATCTTCGGCAACCTCGGCATGCCCGCCATGGGCGTCGAGGGCGCGGGCCTCGCGGCGTGCGTCTCCACGTGGATCGGCTTCGCGGTGATGGTGGCCTTCACGCTCCGCGGCGGCGACCGCGCGCGCTACCGCTTCTACCGCAGCGGGGTGCTCTCGCTCACGACCATCGGGCAGCTCCTCAAGCTCTCGGTGCCGGGCGGCATCGCGACGGCCGTGGTGATGTTCGGCTTTCTGCTGTTCACCAAGGTGGTCGGTCGCATCGACGCCGACGCGATGCTCCACGGCGCGGCACACTCGTACAACGGCGCGGCCACGACGATCATCATCGAGGTGCTCAGCGCGACCTTCGTGTCGTGCATGGCCTTCGGCACCTCGACGGCCACGCTGGTGGGCCAGAGCATGGGGCAGAACAACCCCGACCTCGCCGAGCGCTACGCGTGGACGAGCGTGAAGCTCGGGGCGATGATCTTCGGCGCCATCGGGGCGTTCATGTTCGTGTTTCCGCGGCAGGTGCTCGGCGCGTTCAGCCACGAGCCCGCGGTGGTCGACGTGGGCGCGGTGCCCATGCGGATCATGGCCACGATGGGGCCTGTGGTGGCGGTGGCGATGATCCTCACGCAGGCGCTCTTCGGCGCGGGCGAGACGCGCTACGTGATGGTGGTCGAGGTCACGCTGCACTTTCTGTGTCTCGTGCCCCTCGCGTGGATCTTCGGCATGGTGCTGGGCTTCGGCCTCCCCGGCGTGTGGACCGCCGTGGCCGTGTACGCCGTCGCCCTCGCGTCGCTCATGGCGCTGAAGTTCGTCCGCGGAAGCTGGAAGCACCTGAAGGTCTGAGCGCAGCCTTCGCGCGTCGTCACCGCATGCAGAGGCCGACGCGCGTCGGGTGGGCGGTGGGGATCATCGATCCGATCGTGCCCGTGTAGATCGCGTTGAAGGTGAGCGATCGCGCGCCCTCGGGGCAGCGGCACATGCTGGTGAGCGCGTTGGGCGTGATGCAGGTGTTGCGCGTGCCGGTGACCGTCGCGCCGTCGGTGAACTCCTCGAAGACGCCGAGGAAGCGCGCCGGGGTTCCGTAGTTGAGCGAGCAGAACGTGAGGCGTCGATCCGTCGGCGTGACGCCGTCGCGGAGAAAGAGCCGTTGCGGATCGGTGACCGAATCGCTCGGGCACATGCACGACGGCGGACGCGCGGCGGCGTTGGGCGTGAGACACACCGGCGCGGGGTCTCCCTCGACGAAGTGACCCGCCCACGGTGACGCAGGGGTCATCGGAATGGTGCAGAGCGTGAGCGTCGCGGGCGTCATCTCCCCAGGCTGCGCGATGGAGAGCGACGAGGGCGAGAAGCCCGCGGGACAGTCGCAGCGCATGGTGTAGGGGTTCGGCACGCAGACGCTGCCGGAGGCCGTCCAGAAGGCGCCGCCCCACGACGAGCACGAGCCATCGGGGAGCATCGCCGAGCCCACGGGGCACTGCACCGTGCAGCGTCCGCTCACGCACGCGGCCGTGGCGCCCGGCGGCGCGGGGCACACGTTGTTGCAGGCGCCGCAGTGGATCACCGAGCCCTGCGTGTTGACGCACGAGGGGCCGCACAGCGTGAGCCCCGTCGCGCAGGTGATCGCCACGTCGGCCACGTCGGCGGCGTCGACCACATCGGACGCATCGCGCACGTCGGCGGCGTCGACCACATCGGACGCATCACGCACGTCGGCGGCGTCGGTCGCGTCGATCACGTCCGACGCATCGCGAACGTCCATGGAGAGGGGCACGTCGGTGACGTCGACGACATCGGGCGCATCGACGACATCGGGCGCATCGACGACATCGGGCGCATCGACGACATCGGGCGCATCAGCGACATCAGGCGCATCGACGACATCGGGCGCATCGACGACATCGGGCGCATCGGATCCGTCGGAAACATCCGACGCATCAGATCCGTCGGAAACATCCGACGCATCGGAGGGACGCTCCGTGGGCAGCGAGGCCCAGTCGTACATGCACGCAGGCGCGAGCGTCGCGAGGAGAAGCAGCGTGGCGCGGGTGCGCATCAGAAGGATCCTCCGAGGGTGAGTCCGTCGGGGCGGGGGAGTACCCAGGCGCGCGGCGGTGTGTGCGCGTGGGCGCGGGGCGCGAAGAGAAAGGTCGCGAGTCCGCCGAGGGCCAATGCGCCGCCGCCCCAGAGGAGCCCGACGGCCACGGCGTTCTCGGTCACCGCGCGCTCCGACTCGGGGCAGTAGCCCTGCTGCGCGCATCGGTCGTACTGCGCGCCCGCGTCGAGGTAGAGCGCGAGGCCCACACCCGCCGCCACCACGCCGAGTCCGCCGACGGCAGCGCCCGTCCACGCGAGGGCCGTGCGCGAACCCGGCGCGTCCGTCTCGCGCGGTGTGACCGTGGGCGGAGTGACCGTGGGCGGAGGCTGCGCGGGCTGCGTCACGGGCGGCTGCGCGGGCTGTGTTGCGGGCGGTTGCGCGGGCTGCGCGAGGGGCGCGCAGAGCTCGTGCTCGCGGGCCACGGCGGCGGTGCGGTTCGGGGCCGTGGGCGCGAGCGTGAGGTAACGACGGAAGGCGGTGCAGGCCTCGTCGCGCTGTCCATCGGAGGCGAGCGCGTTGCCGAGGTTGAAGAGCAGCGAGGGCTCGTTGGTGAGCTCGAAGGCCGCGCGAAACTCGATGGCCGCGGCGTGGTACTGGGCGTGTTCGAAGGCCTCGACGCCCGCGCGGTAGTGCTGCTCGCCGAGCGAGGGCGCGGGCTGTGCGAGGAGCGCCGAGGGGGTGAGGGTGAGGGCGAAGAGAAGGGCGGAGCGAAGCATCGAGGGGCGCGACACGGCGCGCGAACCTAGTGTGTCGCCGTCGGGGTCGCAACGCGCGGCGGGCGATGGTGGGACGTTGTCAGGTCAGTTGGGCGGCGGCGCGCACGAGGGACGCGGCGGGCGCGCGCTGACACGCGCGGGGTAGAGCGAAGGCCCCGCGACGGTGCGCGCGACGATGGCCGCGCGGGCGAACTCGGTGGCGCGGTCGAGGCGCAACGGGGCGGCGATGGCGTAGCCCTGCGCGATCTGGCAGCCGAGCGCGTCGAGGTCGCGAATGAGCGCGGCGTCTTCGACGCCCTCGGCGACGGCGGTGAGCCCGAGGGCGCGCGCGAGGTCGAGGATCGAGCGTACGAAGGCCGTGGCCGCGCGGTCGCCGGTGCGGAGTCCGTCGGTGAGCGAGCGGTCGATCTTCACCTCCTGCACGGGGAGGCGGCGGAGGTACGAGATCGACGCGTTGCCCGCGCCGTAGTCGTCGATCGAGAGGTGGATGCCCAGCGCGTGCACCTGGTCGAGGAGCTTCGCGGCGCGGTCGGGGTCGGTCATGAGGGCGGTCTCGGTGACTTCGAGCACGAGGCGCGCGGGGGCCACGCGGTGCTGCGCGAGGGCCGACGAGACGCGCTCGACGAAGCCCGGCACCACGAGCTCGCGCGGCGAGACGTTCACGGCCACGCGGAGGTCGTTGGGGCCGAGGAGCTCGTCCCACGCGGCGAGCTGCGCGAGGGCCCGGTCGAGCACCCACATCCCGATGGGCACGATCTGCCCGGTCTCTTCCGCGAGGGGAATGAAGCGTCCGGGCGACACGGTGGCGCCGTCGGGGCGCGTCCATCGAATGAGCGCCTCGAAGCCCACGAGGGCCCGATCGCGGCAGCGCACCTTGGGCTGGTAGACCAGCGAGAACTCTCCCGACGCGATGGCCTCGTCGATGCGCGCGCGCATGAGCACCCGCTCGTGGAGTTCCTCTCCCATGGCCCGTTCGAAGCGCACCTGGCGTCCGCGTCCCGCGCGCTTGGCCTCGTAGAGCGCGATGTCGGCGTCGCGGAGCACCTCGTCGGGCCGGTCGACGCCTCCGTCGGCCACGCGCACGCCCACGCTGGCCCCGAGCGTGAACGACATGCCCTGCACCTCGACGGGCTGGCGCAGCGCCTCGATGAGCGTGTCGCCCACGGCGGTCGCATCGTCGGCGTCGCAGAGCACCACGAACTCGTCGCCGCCGAGCCGCGCCGCACACCGCTCGGGCGCCTCGCCGATCACCGTGGCCATGCGCCGCGCGGTCATCGCGAGCACGGCGTCGCCCGCGGCGTGCCCGAAGGTGTCGTTGACCTCCTTGAACCCGTCGAGGTCGACGAGGAGCACCGCCACGCGCCCCGGCGCCGCGAGCACCGTCGCGAGGCGCGTGCTCAGGGCCGCGCGGTTGGGCAGGCCCGTGAGCATGTCGTACGAGGCCAGCTTGCGCAGGGCGTCGACGTCGTGGGCGTTCACCACGAGCCCGTTCACGTCGGGGTCGCGCGTGAGGTCGGTCACCACCACGCGGTAGAAGCGCGTCGCGCCCTCGACCACGAAGCGCAGCTCGCCGCCCACCTCGCGGCTCGAATCCATGAGGGCCGTGCGAATGAGCTTCTTCAGCGCGGTGCGGTCGTCGGGGTGCACGTGCTGGTCGAGCCCGTCGGCCTGCGACGAGAGACCGAGGCGCCGCGCGGTGCCGGGGGCCGCGTCGAGCACACGCCCGTCGCGTCCGATGATCACCATCATGTCGAGGGCGCCCGCGGACATCGACCCGAACCACCGGTCGCGCGAGCGCTCCCACTCGCGCATGAGGTCCGCGCAGCGCGCCGCGAGGAGCAGCACGAGGGGCGTGGTGACCGCGAGGCAGAACGTGGTCTCCGAGCGCGTGGCGAGCCCCGCGATGCCCGGTCCGATGGCCGACACCGTGAGCAGCGCCATGCGCACGGGGCTGCTGCGCCGGAGGGTGATCTCGATGTGTTCGAGGCCCTGCGCGAAGGTGTCGCTGAGGGCCAGCGCGAACATCGCGTAGGTGAGCACCTGCGCCGCCGCGCCCACGCCGCCGAGGCCGTCACCGCGCATGCGGCTCCCGAGCAGGTCGAGGTCGGTGACGAGCGAGAAGAAGGGCGAGAGCGCGATGAGGTAGAGCGACGGCGCGGGCCTGCGGCTCATGGCGATGATCGACGCCACGACGGTGACCGCCACGCAGTCGCCGAGGGGGTTCAGCAGCAGCACGAAGCGATGCGCGAGGGGCACCACCGAGCGCTCGGCCAGCGGGTCGATGAGCGCGACCCAGAGCACCGAGGCCACGCCCGATCCGACGATCAGCGCGTCGAGCAGCACGCGGCTCACGAAGCGCCGGTCGTGGATGCGCCCGATCGCGAGGTGGCCCGCGATCATCAGGGTGTAGGCCGCGGCGAAGAGCAGGTCGCCGGGGCCCGCGCGCGTGCCGCCCACGATGGTGCCCGACTGCGCGACGATGACCACCGAGGCGATCGTCGAGGTGATCGCGGCCAGGAGGTAGAGGCGCAGCGCGGGGCGGAGCATGGGGCGGCGCTTCCACGCGCGGACGCCGACGCAGATCGCGGCGATGCCGCTCACCGTGATGATCGGGTCGCGCAGCGGGGGCGAGACGCCGGCGGCGATCGCTGCGCCTGCCATCACGGAGCCGATCGCGGCGAGGCTCCAGGCCGAGCGACGGGACGCGCCGGCAACTGCATGGGGGCCGGTGAGAACTGCGGTCATGCACAGCTTCCCTACGACCGCACGGGAGCGGACCTTGAGGCCGCGGTGACCCCCTTCACGAGAATCGTCGCGGGCCCGTTGTGCGCCGCCGCGACGGGGTGCGAGCGTCTTGATTCCGAGCAGGTCACACTCAAGGCTCGACCGTATCCGCCGTTACCCCGTTCGGAGGCCGCCGCGATGGGACACGCGCATCACTTTCTTTCGCGACTCGACCGCGTCTCGCAGGGGCACGTCGAGCTGGCGCTGGCGCTCTACAACGACCCCGAGCTGCTGCGGGCCGTGCTCGCCGCGGTGTACGTGCCCGAAGGGGCCGAGCGCGTGGCGATCTCCCTCGATCACCCGACGGAGGGGCCGTTCCTGCTCGTGACCCGCGCCGGGCACTTCGTGACGTGCCTCGGCGAAGGGATGCGCGTGCAGTGGCCCGTGGTGCCCCGCGCGGCCCTCGATGCGGCGATGACGCAGGTCGAGAGCCACCGTGCGCGGCGCGCGCGCTTCGTCGAGACGTGCGCCGACGAGGCCAGCAGCCGACGTCTCGTGCAGCGGCTCTTCGACGCGGGCGAGCACCTCACGCGCGAGGAGTTCGTCGCCCTCGCGGCCCTCATGCCCGTGCTCCGACGCTACGTCTCGCGGTGGATCTCGCACTGCGCCGAGGCCATGCGCGTCGCGTACACCGTGCTCCCGCGCGTGGATTTCTCGCGCCCCCGCGACCGCGAGCTCGACGCCCTCCACCACTGGTGGACCGCCCTCTGGACCTTCAAGCACCTCACGCTCCTCCACGGCCACGACGGGGCGCAGGGCGGCGCGCCGACCCTCGCCGACGGGTGCGTCGCCCTCGGTCGCGAGGCGGGCCTCTACGCGCCCTTCGGAGCGTCGGTGTGGGCCGCCGCGAGGATCGCGCCCGACCGCTCCCTCGACGCCCTCCGCCACGCGCGCGGTGAGACGCCCGTCGCTGCCTTCGACCGCGCGGCCGCCCTCTTCGCGCTCGCCACGCGCTCGGCCTGGCACCGTCGCCTCGCACACGGCGCCCTGCGCGCGGGCCCGGTTCCGCCCGTGCGCGACGTCGACGCCCACGCGCTCCACCCCGCGCGCCGCGCCTACGAGCGGGCCTTCGTCGAGACCTTCGCGGCCGATGCGGAACAGCAGTCGCTCGCCCTCGCGATCCGCGGCGCGCACACCCTCCTCACGCAGCGCCCCGAGACCGCCCGCGCCAACGGCTGGAACTCCCTCTACGACGTGCCCGTCGAGGTCGCCGTCTCCCTCGCCGTCGACGACCTCGCGCCCCTCCCGGCGTGCTCTGCGCCGGGCTCGGTGCTCGGTCGTGTGCCCGCCCTCGCGCGCCTCCGCGCCGAGGATTTCTACCTCCCCGCGGCGCGCCTCCAGCGCGTGCGGATGCCCTGGAGCGTCGAGCGCGCCGTGGCGGTGCTTCACCGTCGCGCGCCGCGCATCGTGCGAGCGCCCGTGGTGTCGACGGAGCGCGTGGGTCGCAACGATCCGTGCCCCTGCGCGTCGGGGCAGAAGTTCAAGCGCTGCTGCGGCGCGTGACCGTGGTGTGAGCGCCGACGCTCAGGGCCAGGTCATCGCCGAGCGCTGCGGCGCATCGGGCGCGCGCGGATCGAAGCGCAGCATGGTCCCGCGGTCGCCGACGGCCACGCCGGTGGTTCCCGCTGCGTCGCGCAGAAAGGCCAGCGCGTGCAGGTCGCGCCGCGTGCCCGTGGGAACCTCTTCGAACGACGCGCCGCCATCGCGCGACACGAGCAGCACACCGCGCTCGCCGGCCACCCACACGGCCCCGTCGGGCGAGCGGGTCACGGCGTTGAGATCACCCGCCACCGCGCCGCGCGCGAAGCGCCAGCGCACCGCGCGATCGCCCTCGGAGACCCGCGCGTGGAGGAGCATCCCGTCGGGGCCGCACAGCACCGCGGTGCCATCGTCGGCCACGTGGAGCCCGGCCACGTCGAGCGTCGGGAGGCCCGCGAAATCATGGGGCTCGCGTCGCCACGTGCGTCCGCCGTCGCGCGTCGCGTAGAGGTGCGTGCGCTGCGCGATGCCCCGCGCGTCGACGTCGTGCGAGACCACCCACGCGCGTCGACGGTCCTGCACGAAGACGCTCCACGGCGTGGCGCCGGGAATGGTGAGGGCCTCCCAGCTCCGTCCGCCGTCGCGCGTCGCGAGCAGCGCCTCGCCCGCGGAGAGCAGGTAGCCATGGAGCGCATCGGAGAAGGCCACCTGCGTGTACGTCGCGCCCGCGGCGAGGCCCCGCGCGCGGTCGCCCGCCATGAGCACCTCCCAGAACGCGCCGCCGTCGCTCGTGCGCCACACGACGCCCACGTCGTCTTCGCCCGCGGCGCCGCACGCCCACACGTGCGACTCGTCGAGGGCGAACACGGCGTAGAAGCGGTGCGCGTCGGGGTCGCGCGGATCCTGTCGCGTGAGCTCGCGGTACATGGTGGCGCCGTCGCGCGAGACGAGCAGTCCGCCCGGCGCGCTCGGCCCGCCGAGGGCGAGCCAGAGGTGCCCGCCAGGCGTGGCGCTGGCATCGGCGATCATGGGGCGAAGCGCGCGTGGAGTGGTGGGTCGAACCTGGGGCGGCACGGCGGGGGACGGAGTGTGCATCAGCCCCGCGGCGACAACACGGAAGGTTCTGTCACCCTGTCGATTTTTTTGCGGCGCGCGATGACAGAATGCAGCCCCGCGCGCGGTGTTGATCGTGGCCCGTGCAGGTGCAGTAGAGTCGCGCCGTGTCGCCGTTCCGCGAGGCCCCCGACCGCACGCGCGCGACGCCCGCCGCGAGCCGTGACGAACACGACGCCGTCGATCAGATGGTGCGTCAGTTCGCCGACGAGATGGCCTTCCTCCGCGAGCTCGTTCAGAACGGAATCGACGCGGGCGCGACGGCCCTCACGCTCACGCTCTCGTGGCGCAGCGGGGGCGACGGCGACGCGCGCGGCACGCTGCTCGTCACGCTCGACGACGACGGCCGCGGCATGACCCGCGACGTGATCGAGCATCAGCTCCTGGTGCTGTTCCGTTCGACGAAGCGCGGTGACGACACGAAGATCGGACGCTTCGGCGTGGGCTTCTTCTCGGTGTTCGCGCCCGACCCCGACGAGGTGTTCGTCGTGACCGGCACCGATCCCCACGCCGAGGCCCTGCGCCTCCGCCTCGCGCGCGACTACTCCTGGGTGCTCGACACCGCCGCGCCCCGCCGCGGAACGGCCGTGACCCTCTCGCTCCCGCGCTCGCTCGCCGACGCGCAGCGCTTCGCCGACGCCTCGGTGCGCGCCCTCGAACGCTGGTGCCCGCACGTCTCCGTCGCGCTCACCGTCGAGACCGTGGGCCTCGGTGACGACCGCCGCGCGCGCATCGACACGCCCTTCACGCTCCCCGGCGCCGTGGCCCTCACCCACACCGCGGGCCCCATGCGCCTCGCCCTCGCCGCCGCCGAGCGCGCGAGCGCGGCGTACTACAACCGCGGGCTGTTGCTCCACGAGCGCGCGCAGTCCGGTGCCGCCGCCGAGGCGCCGCTCGTTCCCTTCGTGCGCTTCAAGGTCGACGCGCCCACGCTGCGCCACACGCTCTCGCGCGACGCCCTCGTCGACGATGAATCCTCGGCGCGCGCCCACGCCCTCGTCGCCGAGCTCGCCGCCGGTCCGCTCGCCGCCGCGCTCTCTGCCGCGATCGCCCCCATGGCCCGCGCCTGCGCCGCATCGCGCGGCACCGACGCCGTGCACCCCGACGCCGCGACGCTCCTCTGGATGCTCTGCGCCGCCCCTCGCGCGCCCTTTCGCTGCCCGCCCTCGTCGCTCGTGTGGCCCCTCGTCGCCGCGGTGAAGCTCGACGGCGAGGTGCGCGCCGCCGCGAGCTTCGAAGCCTCGCGCTGGTACGCCCGCACGCAGGTGGCCTACAGCCCCGCGCGCACCGCCGTGGCGAAGGCCCTCGCGGCCCGTCAGGTGCCCGTGGTCGACGCGGGCTTCGCGGGCGTCGACGGCGCCGCGCGCGTGGTCGACGCGCTCCACGCGATCTGGGGTGATGGGGCGTACGACGTGAACGATCGATGGGCCTTCGCGCGGGCCGAGGGCGCCCATGCGGCGCTCTGCGAGGCCGTGCGCGCGCGGCTCTTCGGAGCACCGCTCGCGACCGTGTGTGCGGGACGCGTCGAGGGCGCGGCGGCGTCGCGGTTGTGGGTGGCGGTCGATGCGGCGGCCGTCGACGAGGGCGCGCTCTTCAAGCCCGACGAGGCGAAGATCGAGCGCGGGCGCGCGCTGGTCTTCAACACCGCCCATGCGCGCTGGACGCTCTGCGCCGAGGCCGCGTCCCATGACCTCGCGCTGGCGGCGACGGTGCTCGCGCGCGAGGTGCTCCGCGAGGGGCGCTTCGACGAGGCCGCGGAGACGGCGTGGTTCGCGCGCGTCGCGGCGGAGTGCGGGGCCTGATGCGCGAGCGGCCGGTGATCGCGCGGGGCACGGTGCGCGTCGATTCGCGGGCGGCGCAGGAGAGCCTGCGCCTGCACCAGCTCGAAGCGCCCGTGCTCTACGTGCTGGAGCTTCTCCGGGCGGCCTTCGCGGGCGGCGCCACGCGCGTCGCGATGGAGAACGACGCCGACGATTTCGCGCTGACCTTCGACGGCGAGGCCCTCGACGCCGACGCGCTCGCGGGCGTGCTGACCTTTCTGTTGAACCGCGAGCACAAGCGTCTGCGGCTCATGGCCGTGGCGGTGAACACGGCGCTCGGTCTCTCGCCCGCGTACGTCGACCTCTACACCGCGCGCCACGACGCGCGACCGCCCGCCGAAGGCACCGTCGCCCGCGTGCGATGGAGCCCCAACACCGCCCCCGGTGAGCCCCTCGATGGCGGCGTGGTGGAGCACGTCGCGCGACCGGCGGCGATGGGCGACGCGACGATGCGGGTGCACGTGCACGAGTCCTTCGGCGTGGCGGTGCTGCGCGAGTGGTTCCGCGCCGTGCCCGCGGAGACCGACCTGCTCCGCACGCGCGTGTGGAACCCGCCCGTGCCCGTGCGTGTGGGTGACCGCGACCTGCTCGCCGACGCGCCCCGTGAGGCCCTCGTGCGCGTGCCCATCGAGCCCACGGGCGACGTGCGCGGCGTGCTCGAACTCGTCGATCCGCGCGGCCCGCGGTGCAACACCCTTCTGCTCTGCGAGCGCGGCGTGTCGCTCGACGTCACGCCCCTGCGCGACGAGGTGCCGGGGGCGACCCTTCCGCTCCGCCTCGTGCTCGACGCCGACCACTGGGAGACCAACGCCTCGCGCTCGAAGGTCACGCGCACGGACGCCCTTCGCGCGCTCGTGCGCCGCGTGTTCGCCGCGGCGGTGCCCGCGCTCGCCGACGCCGCCTTTGCGTGCGCGCAACGATCGGACGCCGACGCCGAGGCCGTGATCGAAGCCCTCGCGGCCTGGGCGCGCTACGAGGTCGGCGACGAGTGGCCCCGCGCCCTCGCCGTGCGCCCCGAGCCCGCCGAGGCGTGGGTCGATGCGACGCCCGTCTCCGTGCTCGCCCGCGTGTTCGAAACGCCGCTGCTGCCCCTCGTCGGTGAACCTGCGGAGGCGAGGGTGTCGCTCCGCGCCGTCGCCGCATGGAGCGACCGCGCCGTGTGGCGTCAGCCCGCGCCGCCGCCGTCTGCGCTCGCGCCGTGGCTCCAGCACGTCGTGTGGGTGCGCGACGATCGCCCCGCGCTCTTCGCCCTCCTCGCGCCCCTCGCGCCTGCCTCTGCCGCCGAGGCCGTGGCCCGCGCCCGCGACGCCCAGGAGCGCCACGCGCGCCATGTGCAACAGCCCGCCTCGCAGCCCGTGGCGCAGCTCGAAGACCTCGCGCTCCGTGTGGCCTTCTCCCGCGAGGGCGCGCGCGGCGAGCTCGCGGTGTCGGCGTCGGGCCTCGCGCGCCGCGGCCCCGTGCGCCTCACGCCGTGGATCCTCTCGCGGCCCTTCATCCCCGTGGAGCGCGCGTTCGAGGGCTTCGTGGTCGCCGAGGCCGCCGTCGAGGGCGCGGGCCTCACGGTCACCCCCGCGTGGAACGCCGTCAGCGCCGACGCGCGCCTCGACGAGGCCATCGCCGCCCTGCGTGTGGCCCTCCTCGAAGGCATCGCCGCGCTCGTCGCACATTGGAGCGCCCCCCTCGCCGACGACGACCCGCGCGCCCCGTGGATCGGCCCCGCGGCCGACGAGATTGCTCCCGCCGTGCGCGCCCGCGTGGTGCGGGCGTGGTGGGGCGAGGCGCTCGCGGGCGTTGCGCCCACGCAAAGGTCCGCGGTGATCGCGCAGTGCTGCGCGCGGCATCCGGCGCTCGCCAACACGGCGGCGTGGGAGACCGCGCGGGCCGGCGTGGTGCGCGCCACGACCGAGGTGCTCCGACAGGTTCAGGGAACGGGGCGCGCGCTGCTCGTGGCGCCGCCCGGCGCGCGCGGTGTGGGGCCGGGCGGGCGTGAGGTGCTCTGCGTCGACGACGCCGACCGCGCGACCCTCGCGGCCCTCGCGGGCGACGCGCCCGTGGTCGACTACGGGGACCTCCTCGGCGCGCGCACGCGGGGATCGCTCCTCGATCGGATCGACGACGCGGCGAAGGCGCTGCTCCCGCACGCGACGCTCGACGGCGACGGCGCGCGCGTGCTGGCGCTTCCGGCGCTCCAGGCGGGCCGCGGAACGCTCACCGTGGTGCACCGCGGCGCCACCCTCGGAACGGTCTCCCACGGCGCGAAGCCTCCCCTCGCGCTGGTGCTCGACGACGAGGGCGCGGTGCCCGCGGGACCGGGTCGGGGTGTGGTGCCGGGCACGCGCTCGCCCGAGGCCGAACGCTTGCTCCGCGACGCGCCCGCGGCCGTCGCACGCGCCGCGCTCGCATGGGCCCGCGACCGTGTGTGGAACGTGTCGGACCCCGACGGCGAGCGCGCCGAGGCCGCGGTGCTGCGCCTCCTGCTCGGCGTGCTGCGCGCGAAGGAGCACGGCGCCGTGCACGCCGCGATCGAGTCGTCGCCGTGGGTGCCCGTGTTCGGCGAGGGCGACGTGGTGCGGCGCGTGTCGCTCGCATCGTTGCGTGGGCGCAATGAAGCGTCGGTGATCCCGCTGCCGTCGCTGGCCGCGGTGCCCGTCGATGTCGACGGCGCGGGCTTCGACGCGGTGATCCTCCCGACGCGCGACCTCGCGGCCCTCTGGACCGAGGCCACGGGCATTCCGCTCCTCGATGCGTCCACGCAGATTCCGTCGCGCAAGAGCCAGCGCACGCGACGCCTTGCGAGGGCCGCGCTCGAACGCCGCGCGCGCCTCGACGACCCGACGCTCGCCACCCTCGGCGCGCAGGGCCCTGTGGCCGTGTTCGAGGGCTCCGCGGGCAGGATCTCCGTCGCGCCCGCACCCGCCGACGGCGCGCGCGTGCAGGTGACCGTGGGCGGCGTGGTGGCGCTCGACCGCGCCGACGTTCCGATGCCCGTGCCCGTCGTGGCCCGCGTGGAGCTCACCCACGAGCGCGCGCTGCGCAACACCCTCGACGCCCTCACCGACACGGGACGCGCCGCCGTGGAAGCCCTCCTCGACGGCGGCTGCGGCGCCCTCGTCGACCGCGTGTGCGCCCTCGCCACCGAGCGTGACCCCGGCGACGCCGCCCGCGCGATGGTGTGCGCCTGGGTGCTGCGCCGCGGAGCCCGTCGCGCCCGCGCCGATGCTTCCCGCTATGCAGCCCTCGCCTCGGCGCCCCTGTGGCCTTCGCCCGACGGCGCGCGCCGCACGCTCGATGCGATCGAGGGAGAGATCATGGGCGTGCGCGACGTGCCCGCGTCGTGGCTCGGCCCCACGCGCGATGAGCCCGCCGACCCGCCGTGGATCTGCGTGCGCGACGGCGCGATGCTCCGCGCGCTCGGTGTGATCGCGAACCGTGCGACGCGCGACGCGACCGCGGAGGCGCAGACGCTCCAGCGCATCCGTCGGCTGCGCGGGGCCGGGGCCGGTCGTGTGCGGCTGCCGGGGAGCCCTGCGTTCTCCGAGCTCGCGCTGCGCATCGAGGCGCACCGGCCCGCGTTCGGCGTGGGCGAGCTGCGGCTCGTCGAGGGGCCGCCGCGCGCGATCGTGACGCTGTTCCACCGCGGGGAGAGCGGTCCGCGCGTGGAGCTCAACGCGCCCTTCGCGATGCACGTCGCGCTCGAAGCGCCGCAGCTCGACCCCGCCCGCGCCGCGACCGGGTTCGTCGCGCTCGACCCCGTGCCCACGCTCGTCGAGCTCGCCACGGTGCTCCTCGCGCGCGTGCCCGGCACCGCGGCGGCGTCGTGGGCACCGCTGCGACGCGCGCTCCGTTGGTGGCTGCTGCACGCGACCGAGGTGACGGCCGCGATGGCCTCGCTCCCGGTCTTCGAAGACAGCGCCGCGCGACCGTGCACCCTCGACGACCTGCGGGCGCAACAGGCGCGCTTCGGCCGCGTGGCCTGGGCGTCGCTCACGCTCGACGCGCCCTGCGAGCCCTACGAACCCGGGCGCCGCGTGGTGATGCTCGCCGCCGACGAGGCCCGCTGGCTCGCCGCGCGGATGCCCTCCGCGGACCACGGCGACACGCTCCGTCGCGACGTGTCTGCGCGACGGTGGGAGCGCCTCGCGCCGTGCGCGGAGATCGTGTGGAGCGCATCCGTTCCCTCGGGCGCGGTGCGCGTCGCGGTGCGCGAGGAGGGGCTCACCGGCGAGGTGGTGCTGGTGCCGCCCGATGCGCCTTCCCACACCGGCGCGCGCGTCGTGTGGTACGCGCAGCGGCGCCCCCTCGGCGAGGAGCGCCTCGACGCCGCGTGGCCCGCGCTCGTGAGCGCCGAGGCCGCGGACACGCAGCCCGACGACGACCGGTTGTTGCTCCGGCGCGCGGACGGCTACTCCGCCGCGTGCGAGTCCGTGCGGCGCGCGGTGCTGGCCGCGCTGTCGTCGGTGGCCTCGGCGCCCGACGACGCGCTCGCCGCGGTGTCGGCCCACGACCCGCGGAGCCCCCGGAGCTCACGGTCTCGCGCGGGGGCCGTCGGCGCGCTCTGGCTTTCGCGCGATCCGTCTGCGGAAGGCACCCTCGACGTGCGCGCGTTCAACGGCCGACACACCGTGGCGAGCGCGCTCTCCGACGGACGCCCTGCGCCCGTGTGCGGCACCCTCTGGATCGCCCGCGACGTCGACACCGACGAGGAGCTGCAGCGCACCTGCGCGGCCCTCGTGACCTGGGCCTGGCGCGCGTGCGTCGAGCAGCTCCTCGAACGCGACGACGTGGCCCCCGCGGTGTGGGCCCGCGCGGCCCTCCACGGCGTGCTCTCGGGCGGACGACTCAAGGCCTGGGCCCGCGCGCACCGCGCACCGAACAGCGCCCTCACCTGGGAGCGAATCGCCGCCGCTTCGAAGCGTCCGCTGCGCCTGCTCGCACCGGGAGACGCGCCGCACCCCGACGGCGTGCCCGACGACGGCGCTCCGTGGGTCCGCATGGTGCGCGCGAGCGGACACGTGCGCGCGGCCCCCGAGGCCCCTGCGCCGTCGGAGCCCATCGTTGCGCCCACGCAAAACTCGACGCACCCGAGGGCGCCGGTCGCGACGGTGCTCCGTGCGATGCTCGGGGCCCGCGCGCCGAAGGTTCGCGACGACGACGGCCCTGCGTCGGCCCGCGATCCGTTGTTGCGCTACGTGCCGCAGGAGCGCGCCGTGGTGATCGCGTGGGCGCATCCCGCGGTGCAGCGTCTCGTCGCCGACGACGCGCGCGCCGCGGCCCGGATGCTCTCCCTCGCCGCGCTGGCCGCGCTCCGTCGCGCGAACGTGCTCACCGCCGAGGCCGAGGCCGACGCGGTGTCGGCGCTCCTGCGCGCGGCGGCGACGTCAGGGCGCTGACGCTTCGCCCACCGCGGGCACGTGGCTGATCGTGAGCGCGCCGGGACGCAGCGTGACGAGCACCTGGCGCTCGCCGTCGGTGCCGGGCGTCACCACCCGCAGCGCGTACACGCCCGGTGACATGGCCACCCGTTCGAGGGGCGTGCGTCCCAGAAGGCGGTCGCCGATGTACACGCTCGACGGAGACGACGCGGTGATCGTGAGGTAGCCCTCCACGCGGCGCGTGCCGTCGTCGATGACCTCGTCGCGGTGCGCGCGGGGCATCACCGGGGCGCGCGGCGCGGTGCGCGCGGGCGTGGGCGCAGGGGCGGACCTTTGCGTGGGCGCAACGACGGGTGCAGGCGGCGCGGCGGGCAGGGGCGCAACGACGGGCGCGGGCGCGCGGCGCGGCGCCACGGCGGGGCGCGGACGGGCCGTGGGCGTCGCGTGCGGGGTGTCGTACCAGATGTGGGCCATGACCCCGCCCATCACGAAGAGCGCGGTGATCGTGGCGTAGTCGGCGAGACGTCGGCGGCGCGGCGGCGCCACGATGGGCACCGGAGGAATGTCGCGGAGCACCGGCGCCGGGGTGTGCGCGGGCGTGAGGGTGTTGCCGTGACGGCGCGCGAGGGGGGCGAGGGCCTCGGGCGGCGGCGGGCGCGGCGTGTCCGCGCGGCGCGTGAGGGGAATCACCGCGGCGAGGTCGTCGGGATCGGAGGTGCGCGGCGCAGGCAGCGGAGACTCGACGCGGCGCGTGGGCGGATCGGCCTCGGAATCCGAGCCCGGAATGCCCGGTCCCATGGCCACCGTGTGCGCGTCGGGCACGTCGACCGACGACGTACGCGGCGACGACTGCCACTGCTGCATGAGGTCTTCGAAGCGGTCGTCGGTGCGGCGAAGGTACTGGTCGCGCCACGCGATCTGCTCGGCGAAGAGGGCCTGCATGAACTCCCCCACCTCGGTGCCGTTCGTGGGCGTCGCGGCGGCGAGCCAGGCTTCGAGGGCGCGGGCGAGGTCGAGGGCCGTGGCGTAACGACGGTCGCGGTCGCGTTCGAGCGCGCGCATCACGATGGCTTCGAGCGCCGGGGGATAGTGCTCGCGGAGGCGCGACGGGCGCGTGATCGGGTCGCGGGTGATCGCGAAGACCGTCTGCGCGTCGGTCTGACGGCGAAAGAGTCGACGGCCGACGGTGATCTCCCAGAGCACCACGCCGAGCGCCCACACGTCGGTGCGGCGGTCGATGTCGCGCTCCTGCAACTGCTCGGGAGACATGTACGCGAGCTTGCCCTTGAGCTCGCCCGTGGCCGTGCGGTCGTGCACCTGCGCGTCGGAGCGCGCCACGCCGAAGTCGACGATCTTCGTGGTGCCCGCGTACGTGACGAAGACGTTCTCGGGCGACACGTCACGGTGCACGACGTGGGCGAGGGAGCCGTCGGCGTTGCGCATCTCGTGGGCCGCGTGGAGGCCCCGCGCCGCGTCGGCGATCACGCGCACGCACAGCTCCAGCGGGAGCGAGCCCTGCGAGCGCCACGCGCGGCGGGCCACGGCGCCGAGGGTCTCGCCGTGCAGGTACTCCATCGCGAGAAAGTACGTGCCGTCGTGCTCGCCGAAGTCGAAGACCGTGCAGAGGCTCGGGTGATCGAGCTGCGTCGCGAGCCGCGCCTCGTCGTGGAACATCCCCACGAAGCGCGGATCCGCGGCGATGTTGGGATGGATCACCTTGAGCGCCACCCAGCGCCCGTAGCCCACCGGCGTTTCGGTGCGCGCGAGGTACACCGACGCCATGCCGCCCTGCGCGATGCGGTAGAACACCCGGTAGCGCCCGAGTCGGGGAGCCTCCCCGGCGGCGCGAGTCGGAGTTCGGTGGGCGCCCGAGGTCATCGCGTCGCGACCGTACCATCGGCCCACAAAAATAGGGAGAACGGTGCAGTGGCGATTCCGCGCGACGAAGCGGTCGCGGGAGTCCGTTGAAGCGACGGTGCGGGGGGGGGCGCGCGCTGCGGGAGACGCTGCGCAACGGGTACGCAGCGTCGGGCGGTGGTGCGGATGCGAGGCGGAGGGAGCTTCGCGCGAAGGGCTTCGCGCGAAGGGTTTTGCGCGAAGGGCTCAGCGCGTGCGGAAGGCCGGGCGCACGGCGGCGCGCATGGGGGCGCTGCCGGGGGTCGGGGCGAGGGTGATCTCCAGCACGTTGCCGCGCGAGCGGGCCACGAAGGGCGGCGCGGCTTCGCGGAAGCGCAGCGTGAGGTTCGCGCCCTGGGCGCCGTTGAGCACACCGGCACCCGCGATGCGCGGATCGGCCTGCACGAAGGGCGCAGCCACGTCGAGGGAGCGACGGCCGGGGATGCTCAGCGTGATCTGCGCGCCGCGCGCACCGACACCCTGGATGGCCGCCACGGGGCCGTCCATGCGGAGGCGCAGCGTGGTGCCCGCGCGGACGTTCGCGTTGCCGAAGACCACGGGGCGCACGGGGCCCTGCACCGTGGGAACGGTCTGCATCGCGACGCGCTGGGCGACGGGCGCGGGCTGCATCGCGACGCGCTGCGAGGGCTGCTGCGGGGCCACCATCGGGCGCTGCGCGAGGGGGCGCGCCGCGGGCAGCATCGGGCGGGCCGCACGCACCGGCGCGTTCTGGATCACGGGCGCTTCACCCGCGCCCTGCGCGTTCTGCGAGGCCGCGGCGAGGTCGGGCGTGCGCGGGTTCTGACCGGCGATCCAGCGCGGCTCGGGCTGCGCCTGCGCGGGGTTCGCGCCGGGCTCGGACTGCATCGCGGGATCGCCCGCCATGGCCGTCTCGGGGGCCGCGTTCGGATCCGTCGCCGCGGGCGCGTTGGGATCGGCCGCGGGCGCATTGGGATCCGCGGGGGCTGCGTTGGGGTCCGCGGGGGCGTTGGGATCCGCGTTCACGGCCACCTGCGGGTGCGGGGTCTCGACGCGCGGACCGCTCGACGAGGCGTACGCCACGATGCCCGCCGCGAGCACGAGGCCCACCACGGCGTAGAGGCCCACCTTGCGGTTGCGGCGTCCCGGCGTGGTGACCACGGCGTCACCGTCGTCGCTGCTGGTCTCCGCGGGGTGCTGCGGACGGAGCCCGCGGCGCGTCGGCGCTTCACCGTCGTCGTTCATCGCATCGGCGTCACCGCGTCCGAGGCGCGCGCGCAGACCGCCCACGGCGTCGATCGCGCGACGCATCGCGGGCCCCGCGTTCTCGCTCACGCGGTCGTACGCGCCACGCACCGAGCGGACGCCCTGCGTGAGCCATCCGGGCGCGGGCTCGTCGTCGCTGAACGAGCTCGTCGACTCGTCGTGCGCCGAGGTCTCGGCCTCGGGCGCCGCGTCGTCGGAGGGGATCACCGTGGTGGCCTGCGCGATGCGAGCCTTGCGCGCCTCACGGGCGGGCTTCGCCTCGGGCGCGACGGACGAAGCCTCTTCGCGCACGGGCTCCTCGCGCACCGTCACGGCCTCGGCCTTCGGGGCCTCGGGGCGCACCGACGCGCGCGACACGCGGGGCTTCACCGACACGTCGACGGGCGCCTGGCCCGCGTGTTCGAGGAGCACCGTGGGGGCTTCGACGTCGACCTTCTTCTTGCCGCCGAGGTCGATGGAGAGCACGAGGCGCGGCACGCGGGTCTTGGGATCGACTTCGACGTCGACGCGGTCGATGACGCCGCTGACCTTCGAAGCGCCGCCGTCGACGTCGACCTTGTCACCGAGCTTGAGGAACGAGAGGTCGCTGCCCACGACCATCTCGCCCTGGCCGGTGGTGCGCACGCGAGCGCGGAGGGGCGCGTCCATGCCCTGGATGAACAGCTTCACGCGCGCGTCTTCGGGGGGGAGCTTCACGTCGGAGACCATGACGTCATCTTTCTCGTCGAGCATGCGACGCAGCGACTGTTCAGCCGCGGGGGGAACATCGGTGAAGCGAACGCCGAAGGCGCCCGCGTGCGGACCCTTGTCGAGCGCCCACACCACCTCGCCGCGCGCGGCGATCGTGTGCGTGCCCTCGTGTCGGAACATCAGCGACAGGCGCTCGCCCACCTCGGGCAGCACGTTCGCGCGCATGGACATTCCGCCCATCGAGAGGTCGATGGCGTCGGCCTGCCACGACTCGCGCGCGTCGTCGCCGGGCGTGAGATCGACCGTCGCCCGGATGCTCTTGCGCGATGCGTTCTGATCGCGGCGTTCCGCGTGGGTGCCCATGGGTTGAACCTCTGTCTCCGTCGTCGGGTTGAGTTGCGCGTGCGCGGGCGCACCACGGCCTTCGCGCGCGCAGGGACCCACCGCGTCGTCGACGCAGCCCCGCGCGCGGCCTGTCACCGTTCACTCCCGCCGGGAGCGCCGTGGCACCGCGCTGCGACCGCCTATGCCCGACGCGCGGAGCTCCGGTCTACTTTTCGTCGTCGATCTTTTTCGGGGCCCGTGCATCGCCCCTTCGAACGCATCGCGGCGCGAGGATCGCTCCCCGCGCCGCATCGCCAGCACCCGTCGGTGAAGGGCTTTTTCTAGCGTCCGCGACGCGCCCATGCGGGGGCCGCGCGCGCCGCCGTCACGCCCGCGCCGAGCGTCACCGCCCCGAAGGTCGCGAGCGAGAGCACCGTCACCGCGAGCTCTCCGTGTGCGGGCGAGAGCACCCGCGCCACCGCGTCGCCCGCGACCACCAGCACCGCGCCGATCACCGACAGCGGCCCGAGGTACCGCAGCGCCAGCGTCGTGCGCACGGTCGGGTGCACCGCGGCCACGCGTGGCGCCGCCCACCGCAGCAGCGCCACCACCGCCCACGCCTTCGCGAGCATCAGCGCCGCGCCGAGCATCTGGAAGCCCACCGCCGACTCCTGCGTCGCCAGCTCGACGCCGGGCACCCGCGCGCCGCCGAGGAGCGTCACCGACACCAGCGCCGCGCGCGCCGCGAGGAGCGTCCACGCCGACGCGCGCATCGACCGCGTGGGCGCCTCGCGGGCCTCGGGCGAGAGCAGCGCCAGCGACGCGAGGTGCGCCGCGCCCATCACCAGCATCGCGGGGTTGCGAAAGAGGTTCCACGCCCACGGCGCGCCGCCCTGCGAGGCCATCACCCCGCGCGCGCCGAGGTCACCCGCGAGCGCCACCGCGGCCCCCACCGCCGCCATCGCGGGAAGCTCCCACACCGCCCGCCGACCCGCCGCGCGCAGCCCCGCGCCGAGCGCACCGTGCGAAGCGCTCCCGTGGGCCACCGCCGCCGAGAGCGCCACCGCGCCCACCGCCGACGCCGCGTGCCACACGGCCACGTCGGGATCCGCCGCGCAGAGGCTCTGCCCGAAGGGCGCCGCGAGGGCCGTCGTCGACACCGCTGCGCCCGCCAGCACGGCCAGCTCGCGGTCGTCACGCATTCGCGCGCCGAGGTCCGCGAGCATCCCCCGCCAGCCTCTCCAGTTGGAGAGCACCCCCGCGCCGTGGCGATCCGCGAGACGCGCCGCGGTCCACGCGAGGAGTCCCCGCTGCGAGCCCATGCCAAACGTCACGAACGCAAGGCCCACGAGCAGCAGCACCGTGGTGGCCACCGCGTCGTCGGGCGCGCCGCGGGTGAGCGCCGTCACGCGCACCGGGCGATCCTCGACCGCGTCGCCTCTCCGAACGGAGAGCAGGGCCGTGTCGCTCCCCGGCGCGGGTCGCAGGTCGCCGACGCCCAGGAGCGTCGTGCCGTCGATGCGTTCGAGCACGTCGCCGTCGAGAATCCCCGCCTCGTCGGCCGGCGATCCCTGCGCCACGCGCTCGACGCGGAGCCCGCCCTCGTTGGGGTGCGCCGCCGCGAGGTGGATGCCCAGAAAGCCCAGCGTGCGCTCGGCCTCCGCGCGCGCCATCCGCTCGCCGTCGAGCGTGCGGTTCCACGGCGCGAGCAGGTCGATGCGCGGGCCGCGGAGCGCGTGCGCCGAGGCGAGCCGCGCGCCCTGGAGGGTCTCGACCTCGACGCTCACGCCCGCGTGGGGGCCGGTGAGCGACACCGTCGCGTGCGAGGCCGCGGGGGCGCGCTCGCCGGGGCAGGTCGAGAGCGCGCGGAGGATCTCGTCGGTCACCGTGAACTCGATGCGGCTCCCGCCCTCGACGCGCAGCGTGTGGAGCGACGCCGCCGCGTACACCGCCTCGCGCTCGACGCCCGTGATGGGATCGGCGCTGCTGCCCGTGGTCTGCGGGTCGGAGAGCGTGAGGGACACGGGGCGCGCGCACGCCGCGAGGCCCGGCCGCGAGAGCGTGCCCGAGAGCCGCACCGTCAGCCGTCGGATGTCTCCCGCGAGCGGAAACCCGCTGCCGTGGATCACCACCCGGTCGCCCACCTCCACCTGGCGTGGCGAGAGGTCTTGCAGCGCGATGACCTCGTGGGTCGGCTGCGTCTCGCAGCCCGAGAGCGCCGCGCCGACGCACAGGAGTCCGAGGGAGAGCGCACGCTGGAGGTTCGTTCGGGCCATCGCGAGGCCCGTAGCCATTCAACGGATGCCCCGGCGCGGGCAACAAAACGACGGGAGTTCCCTGCGAAGCGCGCGGCGTGTTAGACGGTTCGACGCCTGAAAGGTGAGCGATGGCGACGGTCTACACGGTGATCATGGCAGGCGGCTCGGGCACCCGGTTCTGGCCCCTCTCGCGCAAGCTGAACCCCAAGCAGTTTCTCGCGCTCGCGGGCGACGGCACCACCCCGATGATCACCGCCACCGCGCGCCGCGTGGCCTCGCTCTCGCCCATCGAGCGCGTGCTGGTGGTCACCCGCGCCGACCTCGCCGACGCGACGCGCGCGGCGCTCCCCGACCTTCCCGCGGAGAACCTCCTGCTCGAACCCGCGGGCCGCAACACCGCGCCCTGCGTGGCCTGGGCGACGGCCACGGTGCAGCGCCGTGATCCGCAGGCCGTGATCGTGGTGCTCGCGGCCGACGCGTTCATCGCCGACGAGCCCGCGTTCGTGCGCGCGCTCGAGACCGCCGTGGCCACCGCCACCACGGGCTCCATCGTGACCCTCGGGATCACCCCCACGCGGCCCGAGACGGGCTACGGCTACCTGCACCTCGGCGACGCGCTCCCCGGTGCGCCCGAGGGTGTGCGCCGGGTGGGGGCCTTCGTCGAGAAGCCCGACGCTCCGCGCGCGAAGGAGTTTCTCGCCGGCGGTCTCCACCTCTGGAACGCCGGGATCTTCGTGTTTCGCGCCGACGTGATGCGCGCCGCCGTGCGCGAGCACCTGGGCCCCATCGCCGACGCGGTCGATGCCTTCGATCGCGCGGCCCTCGCGGGTGACGAAGCGCGCGCCGTGGCCTCGGTGTACCCGCAGCTCCCGAACGTCTCCGTCGACTACGGGGTGATGGAGAAGGTCGCCGAGGTGGCCGTCGTGCCCGCCGACTGCGGCTGGAGCGACGTCGGGAGCTGGCAGGCCTCGTGGGAGCTCGGCGCCCGCGACGACGCGCAGAACGTGGTGCGCGCCGAGGCCGTGCTCTCCGACGCGACGGGCAACGTGGTGCTCGCGCCCGCGGGCAAGGTGGTGGCCCTCCTCGGGGTGCACGACCTCGTCGTGGTCGACACGCCCGACGCGCTCCTCGTGGTGCCCCGCGAGCGCGCGCAGGACGTGAAGAAGGCCGTCGACGCCCTCGCCGCCCGCGGCCGCACCGACGTGCTCTGAGCGCGCCGCGCGCGCGGACGCCCGCCGTCATCCCCCTCCCCGCACGATCCCCCCAACGTCATTCCTGCCCACGAAGCGAACGCCCGATGAACACCCAGATCTTTCGTGAGTACGACATCCGCGGCAAGGCCGACCGCGACCTCTCCGACGACCTCGTGCGCGACCTCGGACGCGCCCTCGGCACGGTGATGGCCCAGCGCGGCAAGCGTCGGATCATGGTGGGCCGCGACTGTCGCGTGTCGTCGGAGCGCCTGCGCCGCGCGCTCGTCGAGGGCCTCGTCGAGACGGGCCGCCAGGTCGTGCAGATCGAGGTCGGTCCGACGCCGCTGCTCTACTTCGCCGTGCACCACCTCGACGCCGATGGCGGCGTGATGGTCACCGGGAGCCACAATCCCCCCGAGGACAACGGCTTCAAGATCCTCGTGGGCAAGGGGACGCTCCACGGCGACGAGATCCGCGCGCTCGCGACGCGCATCCAGCAGCGTGATTTCGCGCTCCAGCCCGGGGGAACGGTCGAAGACACCACCGTGGGCGAGCGCTACGTCGCGTGGATGAAGGGCAACGTTCGCCTCGGTCGCACGGACCTCAAGGTGGTGGTCGACGCGGGCAACGGCGCGGGCGGTCCCCTCGCGCTCGCGACGATGCGCGCGCTCGGCCTCGACCCCGATCCGCTCTACTGCGAGATGGACGGGCGCTTTCCGAACCACCACCCCGACCCCACGCTGCCCGAGAACGTGGCGGCCCTCATCGCGCGGGTGCGTGAGACCGGCGCCGACGTGGGCATCGCGTACGACGGCGACGCCGACCGCCTCGGCGCGGTCGACGCGAACGGCGAGATCATCTGGGGCGACAAGCTCATGGTGGCCTTCGGGCGCGCGGTGCTCGCGCGTCACCCCGGCGCGGCGATCCTCGGCGAGGTGAAGTGCTCGCAGACGCTCTACGACGACATCGCGAAGCACGGCGGCCGCCCGATCATGTGGAAGACCGGCCACTCGCTCATCAAGGCCAAGATGAAGGAAGAGCACGCGCTCCTCGCCGGGGAGATGTCGGGCCACCTCTTCTTCGCCGACCGCTACTTCGGCTACGACGACGCGGTGTACGCCTCGCTGCGGCTGCTCGAAATCCTCTCGACCTCGTCGCAGTCGCTCGGCGAGATGCTCTCCGATCTGCCCGCGACCTTCGTGACCCCCGAGATCCGCGTCGACTGCCCCGACGAGCTGAAGTTCAAGGTCGTCGAGCAGGTGCTCGCACACTATCGCCCGACGCATCCCGTGGCCGACGTCGACGGCGCGCGCATCAACTTCGGCGACGGCTGGGGGCTCGTGCGCGCTTCGAACACCCAGGCGGTGCTGGTGCTGCGCTTCGAGGCCAACAGCGAGGCCCGACGCGACGCGCTCCGCGCCGAGGTCGAGGCCGTGGTGAGGCGCGCGCGCGAGGGGGCGTGAGCGTCGTCGGCGTCGACCTCGGAGGCACCGGGCTCCGCGCGGGCGTCGTCGAGGCCGACGGCACCGTGCGGGGGCTGCGGGCGTTCGAACACGGCGGGCTGCGCAAACCGCACGACGCCATCGAGGCCGTGGCCCGCGCGGTGGAACTCGTCGCGCAGGGAGAGCCCGTCGACGCGGTGGGCGTGGGCGTGGCCGCGTGGGTCGAGCGGGCGACGGGGTTCATCACCCGCGCGCCCAACCTCGGATGGGTCGACGTGCCCTTCGCGGAACTCCTCGCGCGACGGCTCGGCGTGCCCGTGGTGGTGCACAACGATCTGAAGGCCATCGCGTGGGGCGAGTACCGCTTCGGCGCAGGCGTCGGCGCCGACACGCTGCTCGTGGTGTTTCTCGGCACGGGCGTGGGCTCGGCGATCGTGGCGGGCGGCACGCTCTGGACCGGCGCGCGGGGCTTCGGCGGCGAGATCGGGCACGTGAAGGTCGGTCCCGACGATGGGCCCCTCTGCGGCTGCGGCCGTCGCGGGTGCCTCGAAGCGTACGTGGGCGGCGGCGCGCTCGCGCGGCGTGCGGCAGAGGCCCGCGCGAAGGGCCTGCTCGCGAAGTGCGGCGACGGAGAGATCACCGCGATGGCCCTCGAACGCGCGGCGCGCGGTGGAGACCCCGACGCGCGCACGCTGCTCGAACAGGGCGGCGACCTTCTCGGGCGCACGCTCGGCGCGATGGTGAACATCTTGAACCCCGACGTGCTGCTCCTCGGCGGCGGCGTGTGGTTCGCGAGCGACTACGTGCAGGACGCCGTGCGCGAGGGCATCGATTTCACGAGCCATCCCGACCTTCGCAAGTCCGTGCGCATCGTGGGGAGCGCGCTCGGATCGTCGGCGGGTGTGCGCGGCGCTGCGGACCTCGCGCGACGCGCCATCGAACGCGCGTAGTCTTCATTCTGCGTGACGTGACGACGCACGAATCGGCCGCGCGCGGCGCGCTGCGCGGGTGCGAGACCGTGGCGGTGTCGCGGCGCCGAAAAAACGCCGGGGCGCGCTAAAGACCCCGCGCGGCGTTCCGATAGACAGGAGCGAGACGGCAACGCGGACGATGCGCGGCGCGCGACCGACGGAGATCTGAGATCCCCCGAACGTCACAGCCCCGATCGGCGCGAGGCCCGGCGCGAGCGAGCGCGAGGCTTCCCACGAAGCGAGCGCAGCGCGGCGCAGGACCACGGCGCATCCCCGGGTTTCCACCCCCCAACGACCCCGACGCGACGGGGCCGCGGTGCCGACGTGCAGGCGCACCCGTGCGCAAAGGAGAAGTGTCGTCATGAGCCAGCCCCGTAGTGACTCCATCGTTCCCGACCGCGTCACGAGCCGTCAGGAAGCAGTCCCCGTTCAATCGCCCAAGCCCACCTCGATCGCACCGCGCAAGAAGGCCCGCCGTGGCTTCGCCGCGATGAGCCCCGAGAAGCAGCGCGAGATCGCTTCGAAGGGCGGCCGCGCCTCCCACGAGAAGGGCACCGGCCACGAGTGGACCTCTGAATCCGCACGCGCCGCGGGCCGCAAGGGCGGCCTCGCTTCCCACGGCACGAAGGGCTGATCCGCAGCGCCGTCGCCCGCGGTCTACGGCTCGTCTTCCGCCCCTCGCGCCTCGATCGCCCCCGAGGCCCATTCCGCCGCGTCGCGCACCACCTCGCTCGGGTGGTGCGCGGCGACATTTCGAAGCACCGGCAGATGCCTCCGCGCCCCCGTGTTGCCCAGCACCACGGCCGCATTGCGCGCCATGCCCTCATACCCCGGACGCGCCATCGGCGTGCCCTCGGCGAGCGCGTCGAACACTGCGGGCTCCATCGTGAGCAGCGCCTCGGGCGTCACCGACGACCAGCGCCCGTCGTGGGCGAAGGGCCGCGTGCTCTCCGCGGGGGGCGGCGCCGTGCGGTTGAAGGGACAGACCTCCTGGCACACATCGCAGCCGAAGATCCGGTCGCCGAGGGGCGCGCGCAGCGACGGCTCGATGGGTCCCCTGCGCTCGATGGTCAGGTACGAGATGCACCGTCGCGCGTCGAGCACCATGGGGGCCGTGAAGGCGTTCGTGGGGCAGAGATCGAGGCAGCGCGTGCAGCTCCCGCAGCGCTGCTCGATGGCCGCGTCGGGCGTGAGTTCGAGGTCGGTCACCACCTCGCCGAGCAGAAGGTACGAGCCCAGCCCCGGCGCGATGATGCAGCCGTTGCGGCCCACAAATCCGACGCCCGCGCGACGGGCCCACGCGCGTTCGAGCACGGGCGCCGTGTCGACCATGGGACGGGCCTCGGCGCCGAACTCCGCGCGCAGCCACGCGGCCAGGCGACGGAGCTTCTTGCGCAGAAAGTTGTGATAGTCGTGGCCCCGCGCGTAGCGGGCGATGGTGGCGCCGGGAATGGGCGATGGCTCGTCGCCGCGGTGGTACGAGATCGCGCAGACGATCACCGCGCGCGCGCCGGGGAGGATGCCCGCGTGGTCGACGTCGAGACGCACGTCGCGGTCGTCGGCGAGCCACTGCATGTCGCCGTGGTGGCCCGCGGAGAGCCATTCGACGTAGCGCGCGTGGTCGTCGGTGAGGGCGCCCGTCGCGGCGATGCCCACGCGGTGAAAGCCGTACGACTGCGCGCGCGCCCGCACCGCGTCGGTGCGTCGGGAGAGGTCGGTCACGCGCGGAGAATGTCAGCGCAGCGGGCGCAACGGAATCGCCGCCTCGCCCTCGTCGCCCGTGTCGTCGTCGTCGTCGAGGGCGCGCGGGTGCAGCGCATACACCGGCGCGGGTTCGCGCGAGGGCGCGTCGAAGGGTTCGGCCACGTCGTTCGAGGACTCGCAGAGCGCGCGAAGGAGCTTCTCGACGGCGCGGAGGGCGCGCTGCACGCCGAACTGGATGTCACCGCCGAGCGTGTCGCGTTCGGCGAGGAGCACCGCCGCGCCCTGCACGGAGACCAGCGCGTGGTGCGCTTCGAAGGAGGCCTGGCGCACGCGAAAATCGAGGGAGTCCATCTCGCGGCGGAGGTCTTCGTAGGCGCGCGCGAGGTCGTCGGCGCGCGCGCGCGCGGCGGCGTGCATCGAGGGCGGCGGACGTTGCGCGCGCAGCGAGGCGATCTCGCGGGCGAGGGCGCCGTCGGAGAGGTCGTCGCTCCCCGCGGCGGTGCGGGGAAGGGTCACGCGCGCGCGCTCGCCCTGCACGGTGAAGGTGCCGAGCTCCTCGCGCACGGCGTGTTCGAGCCACGCGCGCTCCTCGTCGTCGGGCCCGGCCGCGTCGTCGAGCCATGGGAGTTCGAAGGCCACGGTGCGCTCGTCGGCGAGCACCTGCACGCGGAGCCACGGCGCCTCGTCGAAGGCGGCCGCGCGCTCCAACACCTGCCGCAGGATGCGCTGGAGCGCGGGCGCGTGACCGAGGAGGGGAACGGGGCCGAGCGGCGCGACGACCTGCACGGCGAGGCCTTCGAGCAAGAGGGATTCGGCCACGTCGTGGGCCACGGCCGATGCGTCGAGGAGCTCGGGCGCGGGGCGCACGGCGCCGTCGCGCACGTGGAGGGCGCGGAGGTGTTCCACCGCGGCGTGGAGCGTCTGCACGTCGGTGCGGAGCGCGCGGATGGCCGCGGGGTCGACGTCGTTCGCGGGGCGCAGCGCGCGCACCGAGGCGGAGATGCGATCGGTGGCGGCGCAGGCGGTCTGCGCGAGCGCGTGGGCGAGCGTGTCGAGGGCCTCGTCGGCGGGCACCACGGGCGCGTAGCCCGAGCTGCGCGGGTCGGGATCGAGGGAGAGAGCCCCCGGGGGCGGAGACTCATGGCGGGCGGGTTTCACAGCCGTGGGTTGTGGGCCGTGCCGCGCGACGGGGAACGCGCGCGTCCGACGTGTTACGTGTGCGGGGCGCCATGGTGTTGTCTTCGCGCACACAGCGGGCTGTGCTGTTTCTGTTCGCGCTCGCGTTCTCGCCACGCGTGGCAGAGGCGCACCCGCTGGGCATGTCGTCGGTCAATCGCTATGCGGGCGTGCGGCTCCATGCGCGCGAGCTCGAAGTCGACTGGCTCGTCGACTACGCCGAGCTCCCCGCGTGGACGGAGATCGAAGCGCTCGACACCGACCACGACGGCGCCGTGACGCCCGCGGAGCGTGACACCTACGTGCGCGCGCTCGTGCCCCGCATGCGCTCGACCCTTCACGTCGACGTCGACGGATCGCCCGTCGCGCTGCGCGAGGTCTTTCACGCGATCGAAGCGCCGCCCGGGCAGAACGGCCTCTCGACCCTGCGCGTGGCCATCGAGTTTCGCGGCGCGCTCCCGCCCACGGCTCCGCGCTGCGCGGTGCACCTGCGCGACACCTTTCTCGAAGGCCGCGGCGGATGGCGCGAGCTCGCGGCGGAATCCACCCCCGCGGGCCGCCTCGTGTCGTCGAACCTCCCCGCGGGACCGCGTGCGGGCGCAGGCCTCGCGTATCCCACGGACCCGTCCGATCCGAACACCCTCCGCGTGTCGCCGCCGCGCATCGACGACGCGCGCTTCGTCTTCGAACGCGCCGAGGCCGACACGCCCGCGACCGCGTGGCTCCGTCGTGCCGTGACGCGCTCCACGGGCACCGACGGTGAGCGCCTCGTGGCCCTGCTCCGTGATCCGCAGCGCTCGTGGGGCTTCGTGCTCTTCGCGCTCGCGCTGGCCTTCGCGCTCGGCGCCGGTCACGCCCTCTCGCCGGGCCACGGAAAGACCCTCGTCGGCGCGTGGCTCGTGGGCTCGAAGGGACGCCCGCGCGACGCGCTCATCCTCGGCGCGTCGGTCACCGTCTCGCACACGGCCTCGGTCTTCGCGATGGGCCTCCTCGCGCTCGTCGTCGAGCGCTACGTGGGCTCCGACAAGCTGCTCCGCGCGCTCGAACTCTCGTCGGGCGCCCTCGTCGCGGGCCTCGCGCTCTCGCAGCTCCCCGAGCGCATCCGACGCGCGCGCGGACTCGCGCCGGTCGATCACGCCCACGCCCACGCCCACGATCACGATCACGACCACGCACACAACCACGCCCACGATCACGGCCCCGACGGTCACACGCACGCGCCGCCCGAGACGCTCTCGCTGCGCGGGCTCATCGCGCTCGGCGTGAGCGGCGGCATGGTGCCGTGTCCCGGCGCGCTGGTGGTGCTGCTCGCGGCCATCGGGATGCATCGCATCGGCTTCGGCCTCGCGCTGCTCGTGGCCTTCTCGATGGGGCTCGCCGCGGTGCTCACGGGCATCGGGCTCGCGTTCGTGCTGGCCCGCGCGCGCTTCGAACGCATCTCCACCGACGGGCGGATCTTTCGCGTGCTGCCCGTGCTGTCGTCGCTGGCGGTGCTGACGCTCGGCGCGGTGATCGTGGTGAAGGCGCTGATGGGCTGAGCGCGGTCAGTCGACGGAGGCGTCCATGGTGACGCTCGCGTCGGAGTCGCAGCGGCCGTCGGTGGCGGGGATCACGAGCTCGATGTCGCGGTAGCCGAGGTTGGCGCGTCCGTCGGCGAGGTACTGCACCCGCGCGGGCACGCGCAGCGGCTCCGTGAGGCGCGGAAGCGGCGCGATGAGCTCCAGCGCGAAGGTGAGCCGCGTGCCCGGAATGACGCCGTAGAAGGTCGTGTCGTCGAAGCGCTGCACCGCGGTCCCGGGCGAGGCCGACACGGGACGCACCGCGCGGACGAAGCGCGTCGCGGGGTTCATCGGGTCGAGGTCGAGCACGCGCGCCGAGGCGTTGAAGCGCACCTGGCGGGTGAAGGTCTGCACCGCGGAGACCACGCGCGAGTCGAGGTCGGCGCCGTCGGTGCGGATCGAGATCACCAGCGGCGCGCCCGCGGCGGTCACCGTGCCCGTGCCCGTGGCGATCTGTTGGAGGTCGCCGAGGCCCGAGAGCGAGGCCGAGCCCGAGTTGATGCCGATGACCCGCGCGTTGATGCGGTTGAGCGCCGAGAGGGCTTCAGAGAACGAGTGTGGCGCGCGCGCGGCCCGGCACATCGGGAGCGTCGAGGGGCACGCCGGCGGGTCGAGAAAGGTCGCGGCGGTGTAGTCGTTCACGGCCACGCTGCCGTTGTGCGACGGCGCGTCGGACACGAGGATCACGATGGGCAGCGCGTCGCGACGGAAGCACGCGTAGCCCGCGCGGCTCGGCCCCGCGCAGGGAGAGCGCGCGGGGATCCACGGCGCGTAGCCCTCGCCCGAGGCCACCTGGTAGAGCGCTTCGACCATGGCCTCGGGGTTGTCGCCGCCGCCCGAGGCCGTGACGCTGTTCACCGCGCCCTGCACGTTCGCGATGCTCGGGTCGACGGGCGACACCAGCGTGAAGGGCACGTCGTTGCGGTCGCCGTAGGGCTGGAGCGGAAAGTCGGCGTACGTGGCCACGCCGAACTGCACGTCGTTGATGGAGGCCGCGATCTGCGGAACGATCGTGTTCTGCAGGTTGGCCTTCACGTTGTCGATCTCGCCGTCCATCGAGCCCGTGCGGTCGATGAGGAAGAAGATGTCGGCCACCGTGAGCTGCGGGCGCGTCTCGAGGTTCACGCGGATCGTGCCCGCGTCGGGGTCGACGGTGGGGCACAGCGTGGGCGGCACGTCGGGCACGTCGGGCGCATCGACCACGTCGGGCGAGTCGTCGGGCACGTCGGGCACGCGGAGCCCCGTGCGCGCACCACAACCCGCGAGCGACGCAGAGAGCGCCGCCGCGAGGGCCAGCGAAGAAGCATGACGGCGGAGCATGCGGGCAGTGTAGGGAGCGCGTGCGGCGGCGTCCATGCGGCGTGGGATCACCCGCGCGCGGTTCACGGTTCGCGCGAGGTCACGGTTCGCGCGAGGGCTTCTTCTTCTTGCCCGCGGTGCGCTTCGCGTCCTTGGCCTCGGCGCGCGCGGCCTCCCAGCGGGCGCGGTCGTCGGTGAGCGCGGCGATGTAGTCGATGGTCGTGGGCTCGCGGGGTACGGCCGTGACCTTCACCGTCGCGAGCGCCGCGGCCAGCTCGTCGCGCGTGGCGGGCGAGAGCGGCACGCGGGCGGTGTCGTCGCGCGCGGCCGATGCGATGCGCGCGAGGGTCTCTTCTGTGAGGTGTCCGCGGGCCATGAGGTCGCGCGCGGCGCGGGCGAGGTCCGACGGAGACGATCCCCCGTCGTTCATGAGCACGGCGCCCACGCGCAACGACGCCGCGGGCGAGAGCACGCCATCGCCCACCAGCGCGAGCGAGGCCTGAAAGTAGTTGATCACCGGCACCACGCGGTCGCCGTAGCGCCCGAAGAAGCCCGGCTCGCTCCGTCGGTCGAGGTGGATGAAGATCCGTCGCACGGGGTCGGTGCGCTCGACCTCGTTCGCGAGTCGGATGGTCTCGGAGATCGCGTCGGGATAGGCGCCGGCGTGCTCCATCACCGCGGTGAGGAGCTTGTCGCCGAGGCGGTCACCGAGAATGTCGGCGTAGAGCGAATAGACCAGCGCGTCGGCCTCGGCGTCGTCACCGAAGAGGGTCTCGACCACGTGCGAGGGCGCCCGCGTGCGCGCCGCGAGAAGCGCCGGGAGCTTGTAGCCCACCTGGTCGCGCAGGGCCTTGAAGCGGAACCGCAGGATGTTCTTCAGCGAGGGCTTGAGCACGAACTCGTCCCACTGAATCCCGTCGAGGCGGAGCTTCGCTTCGAGCGTGTTGCGCATCTGCTCGGGGCTGCCCGACACGATGGTGACCTTCGAAGGCACCGCCGCGCGCAGCTCGCGGATCAGCGTCGCCGCGCCGGGCACCGTGCGCTTGCCCTCGGGCTTCTCGACGGCCGTGCGCACGATGTCGAGCAGCGTGTCGAACTCCGTGTGCAGGTAGGTCTTGTCGAGGTCCCACCGGAAGATGTGCTGAAGGTCCTGCTGCGCCGCAGGGGCGTCGTTCCCGCTCACGGCGCGGACACTATCACCGTTCGCGCGAGGCCATGCGACGGCGGCGCGCGCGGTGACAGAACACCGCCGCACCCACGAGCGCGAGGGCCCACGGCGCGCGCGGAGACGTCTGCGACGGAACACCCGCGGCCCGACACGAGCACCCGCCCTCGGCGCTGTACCGCAGCGGCGTCGACGCATCGGGCACGGTCATTCCGTCGGGCGGAGGAAGGTTCGGCACGTCGGCGGTGAAGGGCACGTCGCGCACGGAAGCATCGGTCATCGCGGCGTCGACGGGGGCCTCGCCCGCGTCCGTTCCGCCGTCGGCGCCGGGCACCGTGGTGACGAGGCGTCCGCGCTCGGCGGTCGCAAACGCGTAGCCCATGGCGCACGAGTCGACGGCCTCGTCGAACTCCGCGGCGAGCTGGTCGTTCACGTCTTCGGGCGCCGCGAGGAGCACCCACACCACGTCGAGGTCGCGCGGGGCCGACGGGTACGCGGGGTTGCGCGCGCCGTTGGCGCGGATGAGGTCCTGCACGGAGACGTCGACGCGGTGGCCGCCGACGGTGACCGTGCGGTTGTAGTACTCGGGCGCGCTGTCACGGGTGACGTTCCGCGGCACGTTCGTCGGGTCGACGATGAGGAACGACGGCGGCACCTCCGACGCAGGGATGAGCCCCATCGCGTAGAGGTCGAAGGGCGAGAAGCGGAACGTGGGACGGTCCGTGCGGAACACCCCGGGCGAGAGCTCGTTCCAGTTGTTGCCCTCCATGGGCGAGCCGCCAGAGTGGAAGAAGTAGTTCCAGTGCGAGCGGTTCACCACCATGCCGTTCACGGTGTTGCCGCGACCGAGCAGCGCGTCGCGCGCGAGCGCCGATTGGGTCCACACGTCTGCGCTCGCATCGCCGCCATCGCTCGCATCGCCGCCATCGCCCGCATCGCCGCCCGACGCATCACCGCTCGCCACGTCGGCGCTCGCGTCGTCGCCGCTCGCATCGACCGACGCATCGACGGCGCCGTCGTCACCCGCATCGACACCCGCATCGTCGACGCCCGCATCGGGCGCACCCACGGGGAACGAGGGGACATTCCACGTCACACCGTAGCGATGGCCGAACTCCTGGGTGCAGATGAGAAAGCGCCCGAAGATCACCGCGCGGGGGTCGGTGTAGAAGCGGTACGAGTTCAGGTAGACGAAGCCGTCGAGGGGGAACGACGAGCCGAAGAACGAGTTGGTGTCGAACACCTCGCTGCGACCGTCGAGCGAGCTGCGCTGGCCGATGCCGCGCACGTCGTTGCGGATCGGGAGGTAGAACGCCAGCGGGCTGTCCGTCGAGGGGAGCTGCATCGCCGCGAGGTAGCGGCCTTCGTGAAAGCCCGGCACCTCGACGAGCGCCGCCGTCGCGTCGGCGATGAACTGCGCGGTGCTGCGCGTGTTGTCGACGGGGAGCTGGTCGCCGTAGTCGCCCGTGTCGTCGGTGAGGATGTAGCCGCGACGCGTGACGCGCGCGACCACGATGGCGTCGGCCGTCGCGCTCCACGTGACGAGTCCGGCGGCGACGAGCAGGGCGAGGCGGGGAGCAACAGGGCGCATGACCGTGGCGTGTCTTGTTCGGAGGAAGGAGGTGACGTTCCCCCGTCGGCGCGCACGGGGAGGGCGGCGGTCCCTATACATCGTCGCCGTGCCGCGAGAAACGACTCGCGGGGAGCGCCGTGCACACCGCACGCGACGCGCGGCAAAGGGCCATCACCTTCGATGCGTTCTGCGATGGCAGGGTGCGACACGCGGCCGTACCCTCGCGCGCCGTGACGCAACGGGACCCCTATCGCGACGAGCGATCGACGCTGGTGGCAGAGAACGAACGGCTGCGTTCCGAGAACGCCGCGCTGCGGAACCAGCGCCGCAAACGGCGCCTCCGCGGGGTGTTCCTCGTGGCGCTCGCGGCCCTGCACGGGGCTTCGGCGATGTACCTCCCCGACCTCTTCAACGCGCGCAACGACGCGCGCTTCTACCTTGGCCTCGCGCTCACCCTCGGCCTCGTGGCCGTCGACGTGGTGTGCGCCGTGCGCTGGTTCGCCGCCCGAACCGTGGAGCCCTCATGACCACCAACCCGTACCGCTCGTCCAACCTCTCCTCCGGCGCGAAGACCTTCGCCCGCAGCGCCGTGATCTCCCTCGTCGTGCTCGTGGGCGCGTGCGTCGTGGGCTCGGCGAGCTGTACGCGCGTCGACCCCGGGCACGTGGGCATCCGCGTGAAGCTCGCGGGCTCGTCGCGCGGCGTGCAGAACGCGCCGATCGTCACGGGATGGGTCGCCTACAATCCGCTCACCGAGCTCGTGGTGGAGTTTCCCACCAGCGTGCAGAACATCGTGTGGACCCGCGACGCGCACGAGGGATCGCCGTCCGACGAGTCCATCTCCTTCGCGTCGAGCGAGGGCGTGAGCATCAACGCCGACATCGGCCTCGCGTTCCACATCGACGCCGACAAGGCCCCGCGGCTGTACGCGCGCTTCCGTCAGCGCGACGTGCTCGTGCTCGCCCACGGGTACATCCGCAACGTCGTGCGCGAGGCCCTCAACGAGACCGCGTCGACCATGCCGGTGCAGGAGATCTACGGCGCGGGCAAGACCCGGCTCCTCAACGAGAGCCTCCGCAAGGTCACCGACCGCCTCGGCGGCGACGGCTTCGTGATCGATCAGCTCACGTTCAACTCCGCGCTGCGCCTCCCCGACAACGTCGTCGCCGCCATCAACCGCGCGATGGAGGCCACGCAGAACGCGATCCAGTCCGAGAACCAGGTGCGACAGATCCGCGCCGAGGCCGAGCAGCGCGTGACCGCCGCCCGCGGTGAGGCCGAAGCCGCGCGCCAGCGCGCGAGCGGTGAAGCCGACGCCCTGCTCATTCGCGCGCGCGCCGAGGCCCAGGCCAACGAGATCATCCGGCTCTCGATGACGCCCGCGGTGATCCAGTACCGCGCGCTGCAGCGCTGGGATGGCCAGCTCCCGACGGTGAACAGCGGGCAGATCCCGATGCTCACCATGGACACCGCGCAGATCGTGAACCTCCCCGAAGCCGAGCGCCGCGCGCGCCTTCAGGAACTCCTCCGCGCCACGCCCGCCAACGCCGCCGCCGCCAACGCCGCGAGCAACGCCGCGGGCGGCACCACCAACAACACCAACAACACCAACGGCACCGCCAACACCGCCGCGCAGCCCGCGCAGCCGCAGATGGTGCCCACGCCGTGAGGTCCGCTCAGGGCTCCGTCACGCGGGTACACACCTCGCGTCGCACGGAGCCGTCGAGCCACACCTCCGCGCGCCCTTGATCGCCCGTGGCGCGCAGTCGATAGCCCACCGCCGCACCGACACCGCCCGCAGGAACGCTCCCCGCGAGCGAGGCCACACACGCGCGTCCTTCGCGCACGCGCAGCCGCGCATCGAGCTGCCACGCGCGCGGATCGGCGAGCCAGTCTTCGCCGTGCACCGGCGTCACGAGCCCCGGACGCACGATCTCTCCATCGACCTCGCCGCCCGCGTCTGCACACGGCGTGAGCTCTTCGTCGACCACCGTGCTGCCGTCGCCGTCGAGCGCGTAGAAGGTCCGCTGGGTCGCCCCCGTGTGGATCCACAATCCCGCGCGTCCGTGCCAAGTGCCCGCGTCGGCGCGCGTGTCGGCGCTCGCGAGGAGGAACGTCTTCGTGCCCCGCGCCACACCCTGCGCGTCGATGGCCGCCAGCGTCACGCGCGAGGCGCCGCCGTCGGTGGTGTCGGTGCGCGCGATCCATCCGCCGTCGACCGCGTGGAGCACCGCCGCGCCTGCGGGCGTGCGGGGAAGCGTGAGCGGCGCGCGCGCCGTGGGTGACACGAACGTGCGGTCGCAGAGGCCCTGCGCGTCGCAGTGTTCGAGCAGCGCGCCCGGCGCCGTCGCGTCGAGGGCTCCGAGCGCCCGCACCGACAGCGCACCCGCCGCGAGGGGAACGGTCGCCGCGCCCGTGAGCGCGCCGCGCCAGGTGAGCGTGGCCTGCGTGGGGGTGACCTCGGTGGTGAGCGACGCGCCCGTGAGCACGACGCCCGCGCCGCGCGGCACCGCGGGAGAGGGAGTGCCGTCGGGGTGGCAATCCCACGCGCTGCGACGGCGGTCGGGCGTGGCGATGACCGCAGGCGCATCGGCGCGCGCGAGCACGGTCACGTCGTCGACGGACGCGGTGTTCGCCAGGAGGTTCGTGCCCAGTCGACACCACGGACCCACGCAGAACCACTGGCCCCCGAGGCCCAGCGCGTAGCTCTCGGCGCGTCCCTGCACGAAGGGCGCGACGGTCACGAAGGGTCCGCCGCGCACGGCCACCGCGAGCGAGGCCGCGGTCTCGCCCGCCACGAGCGCGCGGTCGTGGGGGAGCATCACGCCGCGGCGCGTGTTCGAAGGCGCGTCGGTGCGGGTCCACGTCCAGCCCGTGGCGCTGCGTACGCCGCGCACGAGGGCGAGCACGTGTTCGCCGTTGGCGTCGAGGTCCCACATGCGCACGGTGTCGCCGTCGAGCGTCGCGGTCTGCGCGCCGAGCACGTTGCCCGGCAGCGCGAACTCGTCGACCTGCGTGCCGCGCACGAGGGCCGCACGCGTCGACGAACGGCTCCGTGACTCCCCATCCACGAGCAGCGCCGCGCCGCGGCTCACGCCCAGCAGCAGCGCGCGAAAGGGCAGTCGCACCTCGTGGGGCTCGCCGCGGTCGTTGTAGTGGCACACGAGGTGGCGGTCGGCCTCGGTGCGCTGACGGCACGGCGCCGACACGGCCCACGCGCGCGTGTCGCGGTCGAACTGCACCGCGCCCACAGGCTCGCCGCGCTCCTCGTCGCGGAGCGTCGTCCAGGTGGAGCTTCCATCGGCGAGGGCGAACACCGCGTTGGCCCACCCGTGGCGGCACACCGCGCGAAGACCATCGCCCGCGCGGGCGAGCACGCAGTCTTCACCGGGCGCTTCCACGGCGCGGCGCTGCGCGAAGGTGCGCGCGTCGATCCACGCGACCCGCGCGCCCTGGAGCACGGCGAGGCTCCCGTCGGGATTCGCCGCCGCGGCGCCCGGTGACCAGGGCACGTCGGGGCCCGCGCGCAGGGACGCGTCGAAGCGGGCGGTGATGCGCGCGTCGGGGGTGTTGAAGCGCGATGGCGAGGCGGTGTCGGCGACGGCTTCGAGCACGCCGTCGGTCCATCGCAGCGTGGCCGAGAGCGTGTGCACCGCGGGGCCCTGTCCGTCGACGGAGACCGACTGCGGAACGCCCTGCGGAACCGGTGTTTCCGTGAAGGTGCGGCCGCCGTCGGTGGAGACCATGAGCCGTCCGGGCTCGACCACCGCGAGGGCGTCGCTGCGCGAGGTGAACACCCCGTGCACCACGCGCGAGAGCGGGAGCCGTCGCGGAGCCGTTCCATCGAAGGTCCACGCGTCGCGGTTCGCATCGACCACGAAGAGCGCACCGCGCGCGAAGGGACGCACCGCCGCCCGATATCCGTCGGCCGTGAGCGGCGCCGCGCGCGTGGGGAGCGCGCCCTCCACGGTGAGCGCGCCCGTGAACGTGGCCGCGCGGTAGACCGTTCCGTCTTCGCCCGCGAAGCGCCACGCGCCGTCGTCGAGCAGCGCCGCCGACACCAGCGCGGTCGCGGGCCACGGCGCCTGCGAGACCGTCTCGCCCTCCACGCGCAGCGCGCCGCCGAGCCAGCGTTCGCCTTCGAGGTGCGCGAGGAGCCCGTGCGCGGGCGAGGTCACCCAGTGCAGCGTCGTGCGTCGCGGCGCGGCGTGGCGCCGACGGTGGCACCCCCCCGTGAGCGCGAGGAGCGAGAGGAGCAGCGCGGTCGATCGCAGGGCCGTCGTCACGTCGCGGTCTCCGTTCAGCGCAGCACGTCGTGGAGGGCGTGCATCAGCATCGAGTTGCAGACGCTCACGAGCGCCGCGGCGATGGCCGCCACGAGGCACCCGGAGATCTGCACGCCCGAGACGAAGCGCTTCGCCACGAGAAAGATCAGCCCGTTGAGCACGAAGCCCCCGAGGCCCAGCGTGAGCACGGTGAACGGCACGCTCAACAGCGCGAACGCGCGCCACACGATCACGTTGAGCACCGCGGTCACCACGGCGAAGCCCACCGCGTCGCCGTAGCGCTTCACGCGCATCCCCGGGAGCAGCGCGGCCACGATCACCACGCTCACGCCCGTGACCAGAAACTGCGCCACCATTCGCACGAGGTCGTTCATGGGGCGACGCTTCTACCGCAGCGCTCCCCGCGTTGCACCCGTCGCCCGCGCGCGGTGAGCTGCGATACCTTCGCGCGATGGAGCACCACCGCGCCTGTCACCTCTGCGAAGCGATCTGCGGCGTCGTGATCGAACACGACGGCGACCGGCTCACCGGCGTGCGCGGCGATCCCGACGACCCGCTCAGCCGCGGATACCTCTGCCCCAAGGCCACCGCGCTCGTCGACCTGCACCACGACCCCGATCGGCTCAAGACCCCGCTGCGCCGCACCGCGGGCGGTGACTTCGAGCCCGTCGACTGGGAGACCGCCCTCGCGCTCACCGCCGAACGCCTCGCCCACGCGCGGCGTCAGCACGGACCGCGCGGCGTGGCCTTCTACGTGGGCAATCCGACGGTGCACAACCTCGGCGCGCTCCTCGGGATGCAGGCCTTCGGCGCGGCGCTCAAGAGCCACAACCGCTACTCGGCCACCTCCGTCGACCAGCTCCCCAAGATGCTCGCGTCGTTGCAGATGTACGGGCACCAGCTCCTCATCTCCGTGCCCGACGTCGACCGCTGCGACCTCTTCATCGTCTTCGGCGCCAACCCCCTCGTGTCGAACGGCAGTCTCATGACCGCGCCGGGCATGAAGCGCCGCCTCGACGCGATCCGCGCACGCGGCGGCAGGGTCGTGGTCTTCGATCCGCGTCGCACCGAGACGGCCCGCGTGGCCGACGAGCATCACTTCGTGCGGCCGGGCACCGACGCGCTCGTGCTCTTCGCGATGGTGCACACGGTCTTCGAAGAGGGCCTCGTGCGCCTCGGACGCTTCGCCCACCACGTCGCCGACCTCGACACGCTGCGCACGCTCGCGCGGGAGTTCGCACCCGAGCGCACCGAGGCCGTCACGGGTGTTTCTGCGTCGGTGGTGCGACGGCTCACGCGCGCCCTCGCCGACACGGGACGCGCCGCGGTCTACGGTCGCATGGGGGTGTCGGTGACCGACTTCGGCGGGCTCTCGAACTGGCTCATCGAGGTGCTCAACGTGCTCACGGGGCACTTCGACGAGCCCGGCGGAATGATGTTCTCGTCGCCCGCGGCCGACCTCGCCGCGGTGGGCACGCTCCTCGGGCAGCGCGGGAGCTTCGGACGCATTCGCAGTCGTGTGCGCGGTGCGCCGGGGTTCAGCGGAGAGCTCCCTGCGGCGTGCCTCGCGGAGGAGATCGACACGCCCGGCGACGGACAGGTGCGCGCGCTGGTGACCCTCGCGGGCAACCCCGTGCTCTCGACGCCCAACGGCGCGCGGCTCGAACGTGCGCTGCCGTCGTTGGAGTTCATGGTCTCCATCGATCCGTACGTGAACGAGACCACGCGGCACGCGCACGTCATCCTGCCGCCGACCTTCGGGGTGGAGCGCGAGCACTACGACCTCGCGTTCCACGGGCTCGCGGTGCGCAACACGGCGCGCTGGTCCGACCCGATCCGTCCGCGCGAGGCCTCGCAGCGCCACGACTGGGAGATCCTCTCGGACCTCTCCGCCCGCCTCGCCGCCCGCGGAAACCCCCTGCGCGAGCGCGCCCTCCGCGCGGCCGCCTCGGTGCTCACGCCCGCGCGCATCGTCGACCTCGCCCTGCGCGCGGGACCGTACCGTCTCACCCGCGCGAAGGTCGCGGCGGCGCCGAGCGGCGTCGACCTCGGAGCGCTGGTCTCCGTGATGCCCGGACGTCTCCAGACGCGCGACGGAATGATCCCGCTGGCGCCGCGGTGCTACGTCGACGACGTGCCGCGACTGCGCGCGTGGTGGGCGTCGGCGGAGGCGCGCGACCCCTCGCAGCTCGTGCTCATCGGCCGTCGCGGACTGCGTTCGAACAACTCCTGGGGCCACAACAGCGTGCGCCTCGTGAAGGGACCGGTCGGTTGCACGCTGCGCATCCATCCCGACGACGCGAAGGCGCGGGGCCTCGCGCAGGGCGACGTGGCGGTGATCGCGTCGCGCGTCGGCGAGGTGCGCGCGCCCGTCGAGGTGAGCGACGAGGTGATGCGCGGCGTCGTGAGCCTTCCGCACGGATGGGGACACCACCGCGAGGGCGTTCGCATGCGCGTCGCCGCGGCCCACGCGGGCGTGAGCGCCAACGACCTCACCGACGACGCGGCCCTCGATGCGATGAGCGGAAACGCCGTGCTCAATGGTGTTCCCGTCACGGTGACGCGCGCGGAGGGCGCGACCGCGTCGGTGTGACCGCGACGGCTACCGCGAGAGAAAGAAGCGCCACACCGCGGGGCCCGTGAAGTCGGGCGGACCGTGGTCGCCGTCGTGCGCGCAGAAGGTCACGCGCGCGTCGTCGGCGCAGCCCTCCCAGTGCGTGCATCCGTCGCCGTCGTCGTGCGCGTCGGGGGCGCAGCGGGCGAGGGAGATCCATCGGTCGCGCGTGCGCTCGCCGTAGGACCAGGCCACGTCGGCGTCGCGGCGTCCGTGGGTGATCCACACGGAGGGCGCGGCGGTGCAGGCGCGCGACCACGGGCCCGATCCGGCGATGATGGCGGCGGCGCGCAGCGAGGTTCCGCGGTGGCAGGTGAGCTCGTTGGCCATGACCGCGCCCGCGGAGTGGCCCACGACGAACACCCGTCCGAGGTCGATGCAGTAGCGCCGTCCGAGCTCGGCGAGGAGCGCGTCGAAGAAGGCCACGTCGACGCCATCGCCGTGCGTGTCCCAGCGGGTCGTACTGCGTCCGCGGCGGTCGGTTACGCGGAGGCCCGCGGGGTACACGACGATCGCGTGTCCGTCGGTGGCCTGCTCGACGCCGAGGTAGCCGCGGAGCGAGCGCGGTGTGCCCGTGCGTCCGTGGAGCGCGACGACGAGGGGCCACGGCTGTGCGTGGGCGTCGTAGGCCTCGGGTACGGAGAGCAGGAACGTGCGCGTGCGTGCGCCGACCGCGAGGGAGTTCTCGTGCACGCCGCGAGGGGGCGCGTCGGCGGCGGTGCATCCGGGCGAGGGCGTGCCCACGGGAGGACGCGCGGGCGAGGGGATCGGCGCGGGCGCAGGGGTTGGAGGCGTGCGCGGTGTGGAGGGCGTGCGCGGTGTGTGGGCGCGCGGGCGATGGTGCGGCGACGCGGGCGCGAGGCGCGCGACGGAGAGCGCGAGCGCGAAGGCGAGGGCGTGGCGCAGCATCGCGGGCAACGTAGAGCGCGCGGGAGCGCAGCGCGAGTTGGCGGCAGTGCGCGGTGCAGCGGGTGGGTGCGCGAATGGAGCGGGGCGAGATGGCGACTCCCGTGTGGAGTGGGCATCCCGTGCGGCGCGAGATGGCGACTCCCGCGTGGAGTGGGCGTCCGGTGCGGCGCGAGATGGCGACTCCAGTGTGGAGTTGGCGTCCGGTGCGGCGCGAGATGGCGACTCCAGTGTGGAGTGGGCGTCCGGTGCGACGCGAGAGGGCGATGTGCGCGCGGCTGCCGCGTGCGGAGCCGGACTCCCGGTGAATGAATTCACCGGCAGGGAAGGGAAAGT
>CAMFHP010000049.1 GCA_945952225.1 uncultured Myxococcaceae bacterium | reverse complement strand
CCGGGTGACCGGGGTCCCTACTCGATACGGCCGACGACGTGGATCTGCCGCAAGCTGCGGGGAATTCCACGTCAACAGCCTCTCAGAGCACGCCGTTCTCGCGCAGGCGCTGGAGCAGAAAGTCATGCGCGCGCAGCGGCGGCTTCGAACCGTCGGGCGGCGTGAGCATCGCGTCGGGCGCGGGGTGCAGAAAGAACGGCATGGAGTAGCGCCCACCGTCACCGCCTTCGGGCGGGTTCACCACACGGTGCGTGGTGGCGGGCATCCGTCCGCCGGTGAGGTACTGCATCATGTCGCCGGTGTCGCAGATCATGCAGCCCGGCGGGGTCACCACGGCGTGCCACTCGCCCTCGCGCGTGAGGATCTCGAGCCCCGGACGCGTGGCCGCAGGGAGCACCGTGAGGAGGTTGATGTCCTCGTGGGCCGCGGCTCGGACCTGACCGGGCTGCGTGTTCGCCACATCGGGATAGTGGATCACGCGGAGCACGCTGTTGCCGCCCACCGCGAGGTCGGCGAGGTGCTTCATCCCGAGGTACGCGCCGATGGAGTCGACGAGCGTGAGCGCGAGGTGCTCCTGCGCGGCGTAGAGCGCGCGCATCGTCTCTCCGAACGCGGGCATCTCTTCGGGGAACACATTGCGCGGAATCTCGCCCGTGTAGTGCGCGTCGAGGTCGCGCCCGATGTGCCAGAACTCCTTGAGGTCGGGCACGGCCTGATCGCGGGCCTTCTCGATCTCGAAGGGGGTGTAACCGCGCTGCCGTCCGTTGTCGGCGCGCTCGCAGCGACGCTTCACCGCGTCGGGGAGCGCGAAGGTCTGCGCCACGACCTCGTAGGCGCGCGCGAGGAGCGCATCGGGCACGCCGTGATGCACGACGGCCACGAAGCCCCACGCCTCCAGCGCCTCGCCGAGCGCGCGTACGAAGGCCTCGCGGGCCGCGCCACCTGCCGCGTGATCGCGCAGGTCGACCACAGGAATGCTCTGCATCTCGTCGCCTCTCCGTGAAGGGTTGAGCGGAAGTGGCGCTCCTATGCGAGAGAGCGCGCGTTGCCGTCAAGGCCGCGCGTCGCGCCGCGCCGAGAAATCGTGGCGCACCGTCGGTGTGTTAGCGTCGCGACCGTGCGCGACCTCGTCCGTGCGATGCCCGCTTCGCTCGTGCTCTCCCTCGTCGCCGCGTGCAGCGGACCGGGCGCCTCCGTGACCCCGCCCGACGCCGCCGACGACGTGCGCGATGCGTCGGTCACCGACGTGCGCGATGGGTCCGACGTGCGCGATGGGTCCGACGAAGCGAGCGTGCTCGATGGAGGCGCCGCGATCGGCGCGCCGTGCGAGTCACCCGACGACAACAGCCGCGGAACCTGCGCGACGGGACTCACCTGTCTGACCGAGGCGCGGGGCTATCCGCAGGGCTACTGCGCGGGCCTCTGCGACGCGGGCGCGTGCGCATCGGGCGCCACCTGCGTGACGCCGGGACCGCTCGGCGCGACCTGCCTCCGCGGGTGTTCGCGCAACAGCGACTGCCGCACGCTGGAGGGCTACGTGTGCTCTGCGGTGACGCGCACGTGCAGGCTCACCGACGCGCCCGTGGGCACCCGTGACGGCGCGGCGTGCTTCACCACGGAGGCGGGGCCCTTCATGGCGACGGCGCTTCCGCGGCGCACCTTCACAACCGCCAACCGCTCGCTCTCGGCGGCGCGGACCGACAGCGCGAGCGAGGCCGACGGCAACGTGGTGTTCGACCCCACGCGCGACGCGATCGTGACGCCGTACATCGCCATTCCCGCGGGCGGATCGTTCATCGGCACCACGCGCGCGCCCGCCCTCGACGGCGCGCTCACCACCGCGCGCACCGGCGATCCCGTGCAGCTCTGGAACGCCGATCCCCTCGTGATCCGACTGCGCGACGGCACGCTCCGCGCGAGCTTCATGGGCTATCGCTTCGGGGGCTTCATCTCCTACGACACGCGCATGTGGGTGGCCGCGAGCGCCGACGGCAGCGCATGGGACGCGCCCCGCGCCGTAGACCCCGAGGGCACCTGCGCGATCCGCTGCGACAAGCCCACGATCGCGTCGGGCCCGCTCGTCGGCGCACCGTCACGCGAAGCCGTGTACGTGGCCTACCAGGTCGAGCAGCGCGAGAACGAGACCGGCGTGCTCGTGGTGCAGCGCTCCGACGACAACGGCGCCACGTGGACGCGCCCGTCGCTCCTCGCGCCCGTCGAAGAGGTCGCCGGCGCGCGTGTGGCGCCGCAGCTCGTGGCGCTCTCCGTGGCCGACGATGGCGCCGTGCACGCGGTGTATGCGGGCATCCCCCTCTCGGGCCTCGACGCGACGCTCTGGGGCAACCGCGGCGCGCGCATCGTCCATCGGGTGTCGCGCGACGGCGGCGCGACGTGGAGCGCGGCGCACAGCGTGGCCCGCGCGGGCACCGACACGCCGGTGTACATCCAGCCCACGGTGGCGCGGCTCGGCGCGAACCTCCACGTCGCGTGGGTCGACGGCACGCCCGACGGCGCGTGGAACGTGAAGCTCTCCACCAGCGCCGACGGCGGAACCACCTGGCGCACGCGCACGGTGAACGACGACCCCTCGAACTGCGCGACGCACACGCTCCCGGCCCTCGCCGCCGACCCCACGCGCGCCGCGGTGCACGTGCTCTGGATCGAGAACCGCTTCGGTGACGGCATGGCCGCCTACGCGATGTGCCCCGACGACCCGTCGCGCCCGTGCGGTGCGAATGAGCGCGTGAGCGACGCGGGCTTCACCTTCACCACGAGCCGCGACCCCACGCGATGGCACGGCGACTACGTGGGCATCACCGTCGACACGGGCGGCGCGCTTCACGCGGTGTGGAGCGACACGCGCACGGGATCGCCCGCGGTGTACGCCGCGCGCGGTGTGGTGCCGTGACGCGACGCGCGCATCGTCGTTGACCGTGCGCGCTCCCTCACGCTCTCATGGCCGCCGTCGCGGCGCGCGAGGGTCGCGCGGCACGACCGGAGAGATGCGATGGGAGTCTTCTACACGAACGAGTTCACCACCACGGTGCCCGAGGGCCTCCACGATCGCACGGTGAACGTGTTCACCCTCACCGACGAGGGCCCCACGGACCTCACGCTCGTGGTGACGCGCGATCGGTTGCGCCAGGGCGAAGACCTCGCGGGCTACATCGACCGTCAGCTCGCGCAGATGCAGGCCCGCTTCGCGCAGCTCCGCATCCGCCGTCGCGAGGGCGCGGTGGTGGGGGGCTATCCCGGCGAGCGTCTCGAAGTGTCGTGGCAGACGCCCGACGGACCGCTCACGCAGCGCCAGCTCGCGGTGGTGTCGCCCACGGGACCCGTGATGGTCTTCGGCGCGACCTTTCGCGGCGCGCCGCGCGACGAGCACGCGACGGCCTTCGAGCAGTTCGTCGCGGGCGTTCGCTTTCACAACGCGCAGGGCTGAGGGAGCGCCGCGATGCCCGACCTCGAAGCCGCACGGTTCACCGACCCGGTGGAGCACTCCGCGGCGCTCGCGGGGCTGCTGCTCGGCCTCGCAGCGGGCGCCGCGCTCGGGGCCTTCGTGGTGCTCACCGGCGGCCTCGGAGGCATCGTCGCAGCCGCCGTGATCGGCGGCGCGGCGGCCACGGGCGCGGGCATCGGCGAGGTCGTGGGCTCGCTCTCGTTCGTGCCGGGCATCACGTCGGGCGCCATCGCGAGCGGCAGCCACGACGTGTTCACCAACGACCTCTTCGCCGCGCGCACCACCGTCGATTTTGTGTCGTGCGGAGGCACGCCGCCGGTGTGCATCCCGGGGCACCAGGGCAAGAAGATCGCGCAGGGCAGCGCGACGGTGTTCATCAACGACGAGCACGCCTCGCGCAAGACCGACAAGATCCAGTGCAGCGCCAAGATCGAAGACGGCTCCCACAACGTGTTCATCGGCGGCGAGACCGTCACCACGATGGAGCTCGAAGGTGAGGTGCCGTGGTTCTGGCACGCGGCGGTGGCAGCCATCGGGTTCGCGTCGGCCGTGGTGCTCATGGGCCCCGTCGCGGCGGTGCTGAGCTTCGCGGGATCGATCGCGGGCGGATACCTCGCCACCGAGGCCGCGGCGCGCATGGGCTTCGGCGAAGACGGGCAGAAGATCGCGGGCCTCCTCGGGAGCTTCGCGGGCGGTGCGCTCGGCGCGAAGGGCGCGAACGTGGCCCTCGCGCGCAGCCCGCGCCTCGCGGCGATGGAGCGCACGTTCATGGAGGGCACGCTGCGCAACAGCCCCGCGGGCGTGCGAGAGAACCTCGCGTCGACGCGCGGCGCGACCCCGTGGCAGAACTCCGCGCGCGGGATCATCAAGGGCGAGCAGCTCCCCGGATCGCCGGCCGCACAGGCCGCTGCGTGGCAGGGCAGCGGGCGCTACCCCGGCATCGATCCCCTCGCGAACCGACCCGCGGCGCCGGGCGAGCGCCTCTACGGCCTCGTGAACGACAAGGGCGAGCCGTCGGGCTACTACGTGAGCGAGCGGCAGTTCAACGACTTCGTGCGCAACGGGGGAACGCGCGAGGCCTACAACCAGGGCCTCCAGATCGCGCCCGGCAACAAGCCGCAGTACCTCTCCGCGGACAATCCCTACGGCTACCGCGGCAACCTCCGCGCGTTCGAGGTGAAGAACCCCATCACCATCGCCGAGGGACCCACGGTGGCCAACACCCAGTTCGGCCGCGGAGGCATGGAGCAGGTGTTCACCGAGGGCTTCAAGAACGGTGACATCGTGCCCGTGGTCGAGAACGGCGGCTTCGTCGACGTGACGCTCCCGCCCTCGCCGAACCTCCCGGGCTTCAACCCCAACGCCGCGCCGCCCACACAATGGAACCCCTTCCTCGGACCGCGGGGCATCGGTTCGACGGCGGGCATCACGAACCCCACGCCCGGTGGCCCATGAGCATCGACGCTTCGAACGGACTCCTTCGCCTCGCCGACCGCGTGACCCTCGAAGGCGGCATGAACGCGCGGCAGCTTCGCACCACGACCCTTGTGAGCGCGCTGCGCCCCGTGGTGATGAATCCCCCCTTCGCCACGCTGCGCGCCGAGGCCTCTCTCGACGACGGCATCCCCGTCATCATGACCCTCGTGTTCGCGTACGAGCGCCTCGCGCAGGTGAGCTTCCGCTTCCGCTATCCCGCCGAGGTCGACGAGCGTCAGGTGCACGAGCAGCACGCCCTGTGGCTCGCGCGTGTGCTCGGTGACGCGCGCGTGTTCGAGTGGGGCACCGTCGGCTGCGAGTACGACCCGCGGAACGACGAGGCCAACGTGGTGATCACGTGGAGGGGCGTGTCCGATCTCTACGACGGCGCGATGCCTCCGCCGCCATCGATGGCCGAAGGCTGACCGCTCCGCGCAACGGGTCGGACGCATCGCTGGCCGCGGCGCGCGCGGCGTGTACCGTGCGCCTCCGTGAGCTCCAACAACTGGTGGAAGAACCTCTGGATCCACGGCTCCGCCGACCCCGTCGCGGCGCTGAGCAACCCGCCGCCACCCTGCGATGACGTGATGGTCGGCCCGGGCGGACGCGACGACGCGTACGTCCTCACCGCGCGCCTCCGCGTGCGGGCCTACGTGCACACGGTGGCGATCCGCGGCGTGCCCACGGCGCTGCGCACCTTCGTCTCCGAAGGCTTCGCATCCCGCGGCGGCAGCGAGGTGCGCGTGTCGATGCCCGCCGCGTGGGACGACGCCGCGCAGGGCGCCGCGCTCGCACTCCTTCGCGCGGTCGATGAGAGCGCCGACGAGCATGGTGTGCCCGCGCTCGGCGGCTTCACGGCGTTCCGCTCGCCCGCGCTCGGTGGTGGACGCACGCTCGGTGTGCTCTGGGCCCGCGGCGGTGAGCTCCCCGGCGTGCGCGGATCGGTGGCCATGCTCGCGGCGGTGCTGCTCCACGACGAGGAGTTCGACCTCGTGCAGGAGGGCCACGCGGCGCGCGTGCTCGGGCGACTCGCGATGCGCGCGCGACACTTTCCCTTCCCCTACTGGTGGGAGCTGCGCGACGCGCCCGTGCTGACCCGTGAAGCGATGCGCGCGAGCGTGCTCGAGAACGTCGGTCCGCGCATGGGCGCAGGCGACGCGCGGGCCACACGCATCGGCGAGCGCGCGTACGAGCTCTCGCTCCCCGACGAGGCCGCAGAGACCTTCTGCGCCCTCTGGCGCGAGCTCCCCACGCAGGACGCGTTCGTGCTCCACACGCACCTCTCGCCCGCGGCCGAAGCGCAGTACGTGTGGCCCGCCGACGCATCGGGTGGCAACGCCGTGGGCTCGGCGACGGCGCAACGCTACGGCTTCGCGTTCGCGATGCTGGTGGGCGCGGGCGACGACGACCGCGTGCGGCACATCGAAGACGGACTCGCCGTGGTGCTCACCCCCGCGACCTTCGCCCGCGTGCGCGAGGCGCTCGAACACGGGCGACGCATCGTGGTGCCCCTCGCCGACGGCGCGACCTTCACGGTGAAGGTGCGCCCCGCGAGCCTCGAAGATCCCTTCACCGGCGCCGCGCTCCTCGCCGCGGGCGGATGGGAGACCCACGAGCCCGACACCGCCGCGCCCTCGCTCGGACGCGCCACGCTCGACCGCGTGGTGCTCATGCTCTCCGACGCCGACACGCGCGCCCGCGTTGACGCCGACACGCTCGCATCGATCACCCGCGCCGTGCACGACACCGTGGAGTCCCTCGCTGCGCGGCACCCCGTACGCGCGCCTGTGTCTCTCGCGGTGCAGCTCACGCTGGTGCCCTTCCGCGCGCCGAAGGTCGACGTGGCGTGGCGTGGCGCGTCGGCGCCTGCGCTCCTCGACCCGCTGCGCGCTGCGCTGATGGCGATGCCCGCGGCAGACGTGCGCGATGAGGTTCCGCTGCGCCTCGACCTGTCGCTGCGCGCGTTTCCGACAGGCAACTGAGCGCCGCGCTCGGGCTGCGACCGCGCGTCGCAACACCGCGGTGCAACGCAAACTTCACGGCCCGCGTGAGACACAACTTCCGCGGTGTACAGCCCTTCCACGCGCTGCGTGATGCTGTGTAGGGTCCCCGCCGACGGTGCGTCGCGCGACGGAGCGCGGCCCCACCGCTTCGGAGGAAGTACATCGATGGTCGTCACGACGCGCAACGCCGCCCGGTCCCTCCTCTCGCTCGCGCTGCTGGCCGCGTGCGCGCCCGTCTCCGAGCTCACGCAGGCGCGCCAGGGCATCTCGGGCGGCGAAGACGACACGGTGCACACCAACGTCGTGGGCATGACCATCTTCACGAGCGAGGGCGTCGCGAGCTGCACGGGCTCGCTCATCGCGCCGAACCTCGTGCTCACCGCGCGGCACTGCGTGTCGCCCGTCGACGCGACGGGCATCCTCTGCTCCGACGCGACGATCAGCGGCGTGGCGCGCACGGCGACGCAGACGCAGGCGCCCTTCAATTCCAACGTGTTCTACGTCACCACCGACCCGCAGATCGGCGTGCGCAGCGCCTACACCCGCGTGGCCGAGGTGGTGGTGCCGCCCGACTCGACGAACGTGCGCTTCTGCGGCCGTGACATCGCGCTGCTGCGCCTCGCGACGCCCATCACCTCGGTGCCGCTCATTCGTCCCCGCCTCGACCTCGCGCCGCGCACGATGGAGACCTTCACCGCGAGCGGCTACGGCGCCACCAACGCCGCCGGCGCGGGCGCAGGACGCCGCCGCATGCGCGACGGGCTCTCCGTCGTGTACGTGGGCCGCGCGGTCACCCGCGGCATCACCGTGATGGAAGAGAGCGAGTGGCTCGCCGACACGGGCACCTGCCACGGCGACTCCGGCGGCCCCGCGATCGACCAGCTCGGCGAGGTCTTCGGCGTGCTCTCGCGCGGCGCGAACAACTGCGACTCGCCGATCTACACCCGCGTCGACTCGTACTCCGAGTGGATCCGCGCGCAGGCCGCACGCGCCGCGATGCTCGGCGGCTACACCGCGCCGACGTGGGTGACGCCGCCGACGCCCGCCGAAGGTGAGGTGGGCACCGCGTGTTCGAGCGACGCGCAGTGCGACACGGCGCTGTCGTGCATGCCCACGGGCCGCGCGCGCGAGTGCACCGTCACCGACTGCGCCTCGTGCCCCGACGGATGGATCTGCGACGACACGGGCACGCACTGCATCCACGACCCCGCCGTCGCGCCTCCGCCTCCGCCCGCCGACGCCTCCACGCCCGATGCGGCGACCGCCGACGCCTCCGACGATGCGGCCGTCGACACGGGCGCCGCCGACGCCGCGCCGCGCCCCACGACGCCCTCCACGGGCACCGCGAGCGGGAGCTGCAACGCCGGTCGTGTGGGCTCGTCGGGCGCCGTGCCCGCGTGGGCCTTCGCGCTCCTCGGCCTCGCCCTCGTGCGCCGCCGCGCGCGCTGAACCCTCAGCCCCTCACATCCGCCGCTCTTCGCAGTGCCCCTCGCCGTTGAAGTGACCCACCGTCGCGACGAGCGTGGTCACGAACTGGCGGAGGTTCAGCACATCGCCCCGTGAGCCCACGCCGTACTGTCCGCGCGGCGCGGTGGTGAGGTCGACGGCCGCGAGCTCGTCGAGGGTGACCTCGCCGTCGCGGTTCGCATCGGCGCTCGCGATGAGGTCGAAGCGCAGCCTGGCCGTCGGCGATTGCAGGTCGTCGTAGAAGAGATGGTCGCCGTGCACGGTGATCTGCGCGCGCCCGACACCACCCGAAGGCACGGCCACGCCCACCTCGGTCTCGCTCGAATGGCACTGTTCAAAGGCCACGGTGCCGCCGAAGCCCCAGCGAAAGCGCACCGTGGTGCCCATGCGCGTTCCCTCGCCCTCGACGTAGATCGCGTAGCGGCTCGCGCGCATGAGGGCCACGTCGGCGGCCGTTGCGTTGCCCGCCGTGGCGGCGTCACCCGCGGGCTCCATGCGGTAGCTCACGGTGTCGTAGCGCACGGGCGAGAGGCCCGAGAGCGTGCCCAGGGCGAGCGGACCTCGCAGCGTGTGGAGGTCGTAGACGCGCACCGCGGGGAGCGACCCGCCGGGCGTTCCGTCGGAGGCCGCCACGGTGAGCGCGCCCACGTTCACGAGGAACTTCGTGTACCGCACGCTCCAGCCGTTTTCGAAGCCCTCGGGCGCGGCACTCGTGGCCGCGGGAATGCCCTGTTCGATGTAGTCCTCGCCCCAGATCGAGGCGTCGATGGAGCCGTCGCCCGCGCACCCGACGAGGGCCGCGAGCGCGAGGAGCTTGAAGGTGTACTTCATGGTGTGTGAAGCCCGATTTCAGCGCCCGGCATCGGCGGCAGAGGGTGACCAGTCGAAGCGGTACGCGGCCCCCGTGGTGGCCCCGCGGTAGAGCGCGCTCGCAGGCTGCGAGTCGTCGCCGAAGGGCGCGTACCCGTCGGTCATCGGCAGCGTGGAGAAGTCCGCGCGATCGACCCAGCGCGCGAGGTCGACGGAGAGCACCCACGCGCCCGGCGAGCCGTTGTTCTCGGCCCGCGCGGGAATGCCCTCGACGCTCACGTTCAACGTCGGCGACGCTTCGAAGCGCACCGTGCGGTCGCCGCGCGTGGCCGTGCCGCGGAGCGAGAGCGTTCCTCCGCGGAGGAGCGCGCGCGCAGGGCCGAGATCACCGCCATCGGGACGCAGTTCGACGTGCGCCGACTGCACCGCGCCCGATACGCCCTCGGCGCGTCCCACGAAGGCCCGCGCGCCCGTGAGATCGACCACCACGCGCTGCGTGACGTCGGCCATCGCGCCGCCCGGAACGTAGTGCCCGGGATGCGCCCACGCGGTGCCCGAGAGCGCCCGCAGGATGCGCCGTACGCCGAAGAGGGGCGCGCCTTCGTACCAGCGCAACGGACCGATCGCGACGGCCGCCTGCTCGACGCGCACGCGCCACCCGAGCGAGGTGTCGGCCACGGGGTTCACGCCCTGCGCCCACACGTCGAAGGCCACGCGCGCGCGGCCCGTCGAGAGGTCGTCGCCGCACTGCACCGTCGCCACCGAGAGCATCGCGGCGAGCGCGGGGAGCCACACATCCAATCGCAGCGACACACGCATCGCGCGCACCTAGAGAAAGAGGGTCACCGTGGTGAGCACCGTGAGCGGACGGCCCGCGGTGAAGTGCTGCACGGGCACGAGGCTGCCCGGCGTCGTCGGATCGAAGTTCGACGCGTACGCGAAGACGCCATCGCGCCAGCGGGCGTCGGTGAGGTTGCGCGCGGAGACGCCGAGCTCCACCGCGCCCCATCGCAGCGAGGTCGCGGCGTCGAGCACGAGGCGCGCGGGCGACCACTCGCTGAAGGGCAACGGACGCTCTCCCAATGCCGATGCGCCGAGCCCCACGGAGAGCGTGAGGGGCTTCGCGGCGAGCTCGGTGAGCGCGCGGCTCCACGCGGCATCGAGGCGCCCCACGAGCGGCGGAACGTACGGCACGCGGAGCCCGTTGGCGTCGTAGGTGGCGCGCGTCCACGTGCCGCTCACGGTCACGTCGAGGCCGCGCAGGGGCGTGGCGCGCACGAGGAGCGAAGCGCCCACACGCGTGGTGGCCGCGCTCGATTCGTTGACCACGTTCTGTCCGAGCTCGGGCACGAACACCAGGTCGCGGTCGACGTGTGTGGCGAAGGCCGCCGCCGCCGCGCTGCCGAACCACGCGCGAAACCGTGCGCCCACCTCGCCCGCGTGCACCGTCGCGAAGGGAGCCTCTTCGCCCGCGCCGAGCGAGAGCGCCTGCGGCGAACGGAAGCCCTTGCCGTACGCGCCATGCAGCGAGAACCCGCGGCCCAGATCGACCTCGATCGTCACCCGCGGACCGACCTGAACCCCCTGCGCCTCGCGTCGTCCGCGCAGCACCGACGAGCCCCGCTCGCGCGGCCGTCGGTCGTCGATCTGGTACGCGAGCGCGTCGGCACGCACACCGCCGCGCACCGTGAACCGCGACCACGGGCGAAGCTCCAGGTCGGCGTATGCGCCCACGTCGGTGGCGTTCACGTCGGCGTCGACGGGCGTGTCGTAGGGCGCGCCGTCGGCGAAGCGCACGCGGTCCATGCCCTGCGTGGTGACGTCGTGGCGCGCGGTGAGCCCGCACTCCCACCACTGCGCGCGGCCGAAGAGATCGAAGGCGTCGCGGTGCGAGGCCGTGAGCCCGACGGTGCCCGCGGTGTAGCGCTGCTCGTAGCCGTCGCCGCGCGCGTCGAGCGCAAAGCCCGTGAAGTTCTCGCGCACCACGAGGTCGCGCAGCGAGGCGAACGCGCTCCCCGTCGTGCGGCCTCGCCCATGCGGAACCACCACCTCGACGACGAGCCCGTGCCGTGAGGAGAAGCCTCCCTGTGAGGGGTCGTACGAGGCGAAGAAATCGCGTCCGCGTTGGAGGTCGTCTTCGCGCACGACGCCCGCGCTGTCGAAGCGCGCCGCGTACGAGAAGGCCAGCGCGCGCAGCGTGGCCCCGCTCGCGAGGGGATGGAGGTACTGCCCCATCGCCGCCGCCCGCGACGACGCGCGGTGCTCGCCGAAGCCGTCGGAGCGCGCGAACTCCGCGGCGAGAAAGGTCTCGCGGCGCATCCCGCGGGGCGCGACGAGGGCCAGCGCGCGGGCCGTGTTGAACATCCCGTACGAGGCCCGCAGCGTGGTGCCGCGCTCGCCCACGCCGAGGTCGAAGCGCGCCGAGCCCGCGACGGCGAAGTCTCCCTGCCGCGGATCGAAGGGCCCTTCGAGCACGCGCAGCCGATCGACCACCTCGGGAATCACGAAGTTGAGATCCGCGTAGCCCTGGCCGTGAACGTTCGAGACCTCGTTCACCGGGAGGCCGCCCACGGTGAACTCCACGTCCTGCCCGTGCTGCGCGTCGAAGCCGCGGAGAAAGATCTGGTGCGCCTTTCCCTCGCCGCCGTGCTGCGCGAGCAGGATGCCCGGCGCCAGCGTCAACAGCTCCGCCGCCGAGCCCCGCGGCACCGCGCGCACCGTCGACGGATCCACCGTGAAATCCGACGCGCCGCGCGGGGGCGTAGACGCCCGCACCGTGGCCTCGCCCGCGGCCCCGCCGTCACCCTCCGCCTGCCCATGCGCCGAGGCCGACGCCAGCAGCGCCGCAACGAGCAGAGAGCAGGGGAGAACGATCCGTGACACGAGTGCAGAACTCGTAACACGGGGTGCGGGTGTTACGAAAGTGCACTGACGTGTTACGCGCCTGCGAGCTTGTGAAACAGGCGGATCGCGAAGGTCACGAGGCCCGCGGCGAGGGTGACCGAGAGCACCGGGAGGGCGGCGCGGTGCGTGAGCGGCTGCGCGAGGGGCATTGCGCGGCGGGCGGCGTAGGGAGCGCCCAGCGCGAGGCCCACGGTGAGCAGAAAGAGCAGCGGGCCCATGAGGTGCGCGCGAAAGGCCGTGAGCACGTGCCCGTGGGCCATGGCGGCGAAGCTCGTGGTGAGTCCGCAGCCGGGGCAGGGGACGTGGGTGAACTCCTCGAAGCGGCACGGCGGGAGCCCGAGCTGCTGGTGGGTGCCGAAGCCGCGCGGGTCGGGCGAGAGCCTCGCCGCGACGATCACGACGAACCACGATCCGAGGGCCGCGACGCTCCACGCGAGGCGCGCGGGCCACGTGGGCGTCGGGGGCGAGGGAGACGGCGCGAAGGGCTGGTACTCGGGCGCGGCGGGCTCCACGCACGAGGTTGTATCACCCGCGGTCGCGGCGACGGTATCGTCGGCCCGTGCGACCGCGCCGTGGCTTCTGGATGGTGGGTGTCTGCGTGCTTCCGTCGGCCGTGCTCGCGCATGGCGAAGACGCGGGTGTGCCGCCCGAGGTGAACCCCATGAGCGTGGTCGTGGCCGCGCGGGGGAGCGCCGCGCCCGTGCTCAACCACACGCGCCGTCACCGACGCGCGCAGCCGTGGGAAGAGACCCTCCGCATGCCCCTCGAACGCGGGCGCTGCTACGAACTCGTGGGCTACGCCACGGGGGCCGCGCCGGTGTTCGCGCAGGTGATCGCAGGCCGCGCGCGCGTGGGCGACTCGCTCGCGATGACGGCCACGGTGCCCCGCGCTGCACGTCAGCGCTTCTGCGCGCGCGAAGAGGGATCGCTCTACAGCCTGGAGGTGCGCGCCGAGGGCGAGTCGTGGTGGTACCTCGCCGTGGTGCCCACCGACGAGCGCGTGGAGTCGGCGCCCGCGAGCGCCGCCGCGCAGGCTCCGAACGCCGATGCGAGACCGCGCGCGCAGGGCCCTTCGACGCAGCGATTTCCGATCGGCGGAGACGACTACGTGGGGCGTCAGGTGCAGGCCTTCGCACGGCAGCGCGAGGGCATCACCGGGCTCACCGCGATGACCCGCACCACGTTGGCCACCAACGGCGCGTGGGAGTCGCGCATCGAGATCGCCTCGGGCCGATGTGTCGACGTCGTGGCCGCGGGCGTTCCGAGCGTGGCCGACCTCGTGCTGGAGCTCGAAGACCCCGCGGGCCATCGCGTCGCGCAAGACGCCACGCGGCGCAACGTCGAGAGCATCCGTCACTGCGCTCCGTACGCGGGCACGTTCCGGCTGCGCGTGCGGGTGTTCTCGGGCGCGGGGCTCGTGGGCGTGCAGACGCTCGAAGAGCCGTAGGGATTGCGGGTCAGCGACGGCGCGCGAGGTCGTGCTGCGACGCGTGGCGGCCCGCCGTGGGACGCACCGGACGACGACGGATCACACGGCGCGCGCGCACCCCCTCACGGCACTCGTGGTCGCCCGTGGGGCACCCGATTCGCACGTGAAAGTGGTTGTCGTGGGGAGACACCCCGCGCGGCTGAAGCAGCGTGAGCGCGGCGCGTTCGAGGAGCGACGACGAGGCCCCGTGCTCGCGGCCGAAGGTGAGCAGGCGCTGGCGCAGCGGGGCCGAGATGAAGATGCGCTCCACCTCGACGCGGCGGTCGGTGAGGATCTCTTCGAGCAGCGACCAGTTGCGCGCGGTGTCGAAGACGTAGCGGCCGTCGAGGGAGCGGCCGTTCGCGTCGAAGGACACGTAGTCGTTGAGGTCCGTCGGAGCTCCGGCGCCGCGGGGTGTGACGAGCCGCGCGAAGAAGCCCACGTCGGCGTCGCGGCCGCTCTGGTGCGAGCGGTGACGGATCACAGGCCCGCCGTGCTCCGCCGAGAGGTCTCCCACGGTGATGCGCGCGCCGAAGCGACGTCGCATCGCGGCGCCCACACGTTCGAGGAGCGACACCAGCTCGTCGGTGCCCCAGTGCAGCGAGCGACCGGGCATGAAGCGCACGCCCTCGCCCTCGGTGAGCGAGCGCCCGTGTTCGAGCGTGCCGCTGTTGGCCCACCCCAACGACGCGCTCGGCGGGAGCCTCGGTCGCGCAGGAGCCCGCGACGAGGTGCGTCCGTTGCGGGCGCTCGCGCGCGGCTGCGCAACGGCCACCGACGCGCAGAGCAGCGCGATCAGCGAGGCAAGCCAGGTGAGGGTCCGTGAAGTCCGCCGCACGGAAACGACGCACTACCAGACCGTGCGCGGCGGGCTCCACTCTTCGACAACGCACAAGCGATTTGACAGGCTGCGCGAGCGTTCAGTACGGTCGCCGCCGGACTCCACACCTGTTCACCCCGCAGAAGGGATCGGCCCGGCCATGCAACCTCTTACCGAACGTCAGGAAGCGATCCTCGAGTTCATCCGCCGTTCGATCCGCGAGCGCGGCTATCCCCCGACGCTGCGCGAGATCGGCACGGAGATGAACATCCGCTCCACCAACGGCGTGAGCGACCACCTCCGCGCGCTCGAACGCAAGGGATACCTCCGCCGCGAAGACATGAAGTCCCGCGCGCTGCGCCCCACGATGCCCGAAGGGGCCGAGGGGAACGACGACGAGGCCGCGATCGACATCCACGCCGACGCCGAGCCCGCGAACACCAACATGGTGAACGTGCCGCTCGTGGGCCGCGTGGCCGCCGGTCCGCTGACCTTCGCGTCGCAGAACGTCGAGCAGCAGTTCATGATGGACCCGTCGCTCCTGCGTGGGGCCTCGGGCGGCGGCGAGACCTTCGCCCTCCGCGTGCGCGGCGACTCGATGATCGAAGCGGGCATCCACGACGGCGACATTCTCTTCGTGCGCCGTCAGGAGACCGCGAACCGCGCCGAGATCGTGGTGGCCCTCGTCGGTGACGAGGCCACGGTGAAGCGCTACTTCCCCGAGCGCGACCACGTGAAGCTCCAGCCCGAGAACAAGCGCCTCGCGCCCATCTACGTGCGCCGCTCCGAGCTCGGGAACTTCCGCATCCTGGGCGTGGTGGTGGGGCTCTTCCGCTCCGTGTCGAACCCGCGCCCCGCGTGACCCGCGCCCATCCCCTGCGCGTGACCGCCAGCGCGCGGTCGAATCCCCCTCCGCCGACGTGATACTCAGTGCACCGCGCGCCCCGCGTGCGGGCTGCGCGTGTGGTCGTTTCGCACCGTCCCCTCTGCACCCCGAAGGTTCCGTCGATGTTCGCACCGCTGCTCGTCGGGTCGGCCCTCGCCGGCGCCGCCACCGTGGGGAGCCTCGTGCAGCACTACCGCCGTCAGCTCGGTCCCATGACCCTGGCCGACGTGCGGGCCCTCGCGCGGCTTCCCGTGACGCCCATCGGCCTCTGCGGCGACGGGCTCGTGAAGATCGTCGGCACGCTCGGATGTGACGCGCCGATGCGCTCCCTCGACGACGACGCGCTCGTGGCCGTGCGCGAGGTGCATCACTACACCATCGAGGGCCGAGGCCCTTCGGCGGCGCGCATTCTCTCCCGCGTGGAGCGCTCGACGACGGCCATCTGGATCGAAGACGAGTCCGGTCGCATCGCGCTCGATCCGGGCCAGGCGCGCATCGACTACGAGGTCGAGGGCGGCGACCACGAGATGCTGGTCGAGGAGCTTCGCTTGCGGGTGGGGGAGCGCGTGGCGGTGATCGGCACGGTGCGCCGTGAGGAGGCCGTGATGCAGCACCCGATGCGTCGCTCGGTGGCCCTCTACGACCGCGGCGTGCGCTTCGTGTCGCCGCCGCTCATCACCTGGAGAACGGAGCCCGAGGTGTACCCGAAGCTCCTTCCGCCCGCGGGCGCCACCGCACTCTCGGCGAGCTCGGTGGCGCTGGCGATTCTCGGGGCGGTGCTGCGGGTGTGATCAGGTGCCCGTCGCGGCGATGTCCGCGTCGTTCTGATCGAGCTCGAAGTCCGCGTCGTTGTCGTTCTCGACCTCGGCGTGTCCCCCGAGGCGCGACCGCGAGATGTTGAGCTTGTAGTGCTTGGCGCGGAGGTAGAGCGTCGAGCGCGAGATGTCGAGCGCGGCGGCCGCGCGGCGCATGTTGAAGCCCGTCTGCACCAGCACGCGCTCGATGTGGGCGCGCTCCACGTCGGCGAGCGTGACGCTCAGCGGATCGGGCGCGCCGAGGAGCGCCGTGGTCACCTGCTGCGTGGTCTGCGCGGGGGCCGCGGGGCGCGCGGCAACGGCGGGGCGCTGCTCCATGCGCGGCGCGGGGCGCGAGGGCGACGCGGGCGGCGCGATGTCGTTGGCCGCGGTGTCGCGGAGGCTCGTGATGGCCGTGAGCAGGGTCTCGTGCGAGACGCGCTCGCCGACGCCGAGCCAGGCGCGTTCGAGCACGTTGCGAAGCTCGCGCACGTTGCCGGGCCACTCGTAGGTGTTGAGCGCGAAGAGGCCCTCGTCGTCGAGGGTCGGGGCCGCGCGGTTGTACGCACGGGCGAGGTCGGTGAGCACGGCGCGGGCGACGTCGCCGAGCTCGGCGCGGCGGTCGCGGAGCGAGGGCACGGTGATCACGAGCGACGAGAGGCGCTGGAGCAGGTCTTCGGAGAAGGCCTTGCGGTGCGCGGCGCCGCGGAGCTCGCGGGCGCTCGTGGCGATGACGCGCACGTCGGGGGTGAGCTCGCGCGTGCCGCCCACGCGGTGGTAGCTGTGCGCTTCGAGCACCTTGAGGAGCTTGGTCTGCGACGCGGGGTCGAGCGCGCCCACCTCGCGGAACACCAGCGTGCCCCCGGCGGCCTGTTCGAAGAGCCCGCGGCGCGGACGGTCCGAGCCCGGGATCACGCCCGCCTCGACGCCGAAGAGGGTGCTGTCGAAGTCGCGGGGCGAGAGCGTGGTGCAGTCGCACTCCACGTAAGGTCCGCGGGCGCGCTCGCCGGCGAGGTGGATCTCACGGGCCGCGCGGGCCTTGCCGCTGCCGCGCTCGCCGGTCACGAGCACCGTGCAGAGCGAGGCCGCCGCGAGGTCGACCACCGAGCTGATCGAGTCGCGCGACGCGGGGCGCTGCGAGCGGGCCGCCGTGGGGGCCGTGGGGGCCGCGGCCATCGGGGTGTAGCGGCCGCCCACGAGGAGCGACGAGAGCATGTCCATGAGCGCGGTGTCGGGGCGGTGGCCGTGCGTGGCGTAGAACACCACCACGCCGTCGGCGTGACCGTCGCGGCCCACGGGAACACCCACGGCCTCGACCACACCCTCCGACGCGCCGCCGAGCACGGTGCGCACGACGGCGGCGTCTTCGCGGTCGAGCCCGTCGCTCCACTGGGTGCAGTGCGTGGTCCAGACGCGCGCGGCGAGGCCCTGCGTGTTGCTGAGCGTGCCCCAGCCGCGGTTGCCGTCGGGGCGCTGCGAGTACACCGCGTCGCAGCGGAGGCTCTGCGAGGCGCGGTCCCAGGCCCAGCGCGCGGCCACGCACCAGTCCATCTGCGTGAGCACCTGGGTGATCACGTCGCGGAGCATCTCGCGGCGCGAGTCTTCGCGGCCCATGGCGCGCGCCACGGCGCGGTTGAGCGAGCGGCGGCGCTCGTTCTGCTTGAGGTCGGTCACCTCGGTCTGCTGCACCATCGCCCCGCGCTCGCCGTCGACCATGCACGGCGTGATCGAGAGCGCGTACCAGGCCTCGCCGCCTTTCGGGTGACACGCGAACTCGAACTCGCACGCGGGCTTCGACCCTGCGAGCACCGCGCGCAGTCCGTCTCGCGCGTTCGCGGCGGCGTTGCTGTCGTAGCCCATCACCCGCCCGGTCACGTGGTTGAAGCTCAGCCCGACGACCGTGACCTCACGCTCCTGACGCTCGGCCGCGATGCGCAGCCACGCCGCGTTGGCCCAGCGCACGTTGCCCTTGCGATCGACCATCGCCACGGCCGACGGAAGCGCGTCGAGCGACAGCCAGCGCTCGCGGTCCGCCGGGTCCGCCGTCACCATCTCGGCGCCCGCGTCCACGCCCTCGCCCACGACCGCCGACGACACGCTCTCGTTGTTCATGCTCATGACAGACCTCGCCCCTGCGCTCGCCCCGCGAACGCGTGTGAAATGCCCTTGTGGTGAACCGTCAGGTCCGACGCGGCGCCGTCCCGCTCCGCTGTCCGACCGGTGATCACTCCTAGAGCGAGCGCCGTGCCGAGCCCCCCGGGCCGTCACATCTGCGGTGGGAGACCGAACATGTCCGCGGATTCGTCGGTGAATCGCAGCAAATGGCCGATCTCCGTACCGTCATGGTTTTGACGCCACCCACGAGACCGTCAAAGAACCATGCCGGATTCTTGACACTGACTCGATGTTCAGTTTGCGGTGTGACGGTGCCCGTCGGAGGGCGTGACGGCGCGATCGCACCGCGCGCGAGGGGCGCGGCTCGGTCACGAGGGGAGCAGAGTGGGGGGCTGTGGGAGCGAGGCGGTGCATGCGCGGCGCCGTGAGGGCACCGCGCGCGGAGCTCACTGGATGCCGATGATGCACGCCGAGGGCGAACCCGACGCGTACGTGCCGAGGAGCACGGAGTAGCGGCCCGACGAGGGGCACACGAAGTTGCGCGCGACGGGGCAGAGGCTCGATCCGCAGCCCGAGTTGTCGCTCTGCACGATCGCGTTCTGGCCCGTGCACGCGCCGGTGCCGGGGCAGATGCGGATCATCGCGTCGCCCTGGCAGTTGCTCCCGATGGAGGGCGAGCACGTGGTGTCGCAGCCCACGGAGACGCGCGCGCCGGGGGTGCAGGTGTGCGTGCCTTCCATCTCCCAGCCGCAGTCGCGGTCGGGGCCCTGCTCGCCGAGCGAGCACGCGTTGAGGGGGTTGTTCGTCGGCGTCGGCGTGGTGCCGTTCTCGTCGGGGATGGTCACCTCGACCACGGCCACGTTGTCGTCGTAGTTCGACTCGGCGACGGTGCGATCGAGGTTGATGCGCGCGCGGAGGTAGTAGGTGCCCGGCGGCACGTCGGTCACGTCGACGAACTGGCAGTCGAGCACGCGGCTGTACACGTCGGAGTAGCCCGCGTGGATGCCCTGGTTGCTGCAGTCGTACGGGGTGGTCGCGCGGGGCGAGCCGCCGTTGCCCGTGTAGCGCGAGTCTTCGAGGCAGAACGACTGCTTGTGCCCGCGTCCCACCTCGGTGCCGCAGTTGTCGTAGAGGCGATAGTCGGCGTAGCCGATGAAGTGGTAGTGCCGGTGGCAGGTGGCCCACTCGAACTGCGGACCCGCGCGGCCCGAGGCCGTCGGCGCGCCGAGGTACATGTCGCCCTCGCCGTTGTTGGGCGTCTCGAGGTCGAAGCGAAGGAGCCGGCGGCTGCCGGGCATCGTGCAGCCCTCGATGACCTCGCAGGAGTTCTCCGCGAAGGTGCGGCGCTGGAACTGCACCGACGTGCTCATGCGGGGCTGGTTGATCTGGAGGTTGCCCGGCGGGCGTCCCATCACCTGCCCGATGGCGCCCACGGGCACGCCCTCACGCGGCACGAACGCGGGGATCGGAGGCACGGACTCCAGGCCACGACACGCGGCGCTGTCGGCGGGACGGTCGGCGGCGGCGTCGGTGGGGGCCGCGTCGGTCGAGGCGTCGGTCGCACCGCCGTCGGCGGTCGGCTGCGGGTCGCTCGTGCAGGCGACGAACGTCAGCGGCGTGAGGAGTGCGAGCGAGCGGAGCCAACGATTCATGTGCTGTGACCTCACCGGAGTGTGGGATGCGAGCGGCGCCCTGCGCGGGGCTCCATCGGCCTGCGCGCGGCGGGGGCGGTGCGGAATACACCGCGACGTTCGCGCGATCTGTGTTGCGTCGCTTCTCGAACCCTCACCACACCTCACGGTGTGACCGCGATCCGAAGGATCACGCGCGCCCTCGGGGCTGTAGGCCCTGCCTGGGTCCAGTCAAGCAGCGACTCGGCGAGACATGCCGAGAGACCGCGTGACGTCAACGGTGGTGAAAACACGACGGAAGAAGCCGTTCCGTCATGCCTGAGTCGAATCGTCGCACCGATGATTTTGCTCCGCAAGAGGGGAGCAGGGTCCGTCACGAGTGCGTTCGTGACGCAGCGATCGATGGCGGCAAGCTGCGACGCGAGGGTCGTCTGCGCCGCCCGAAACGACGCCCGCTCCGTCGCGACGAGCGTGGTCGTGACCCGCGCGTTTCGCCTTGTCTGCCCGCGTGCGATTGCGGTCAACGCCATCGCCATCGAGAGCCACACCGCGCGTCGCCTCATGCCCCACACGATACGCAATCCTCGTACGCGTCGCGGCGCGTTATCGTCGCGCGCGCTCCATGGCCACCACGCGCAGCGACCTGGTGATCGGCGTGGCCGGTCACATCGATCACGGCAAGACCTCGCTCGTGCGCGCGCTCACGGGCGTCGACACCGACCGGCTCCCTGAAGAGAAATCCCGCGGCATCACGATCGAACTGGGCTTCGCGCCCTTCGACCTCGCACCCGGTCGACGCGCGGCGGTGATCGACATGCCGGGCCACGAGCGCTTCGTGCGCACCATGATCTCGGGCGCGGGCGGCATCGACGCGATGCTGCTGGTGATCGCCGCGAACGAAGGGGTGATGCCGCAGACGCGCGAGCACCTCGCCATCGCGGGGCTCATGGGCGTGCGCGGGGGTGTCGTGGCCCTCTCGAAGTGTGACCTCGCCTCACTGGATCTCGTCGAACTCGCGCGCGACGAGGTGCGCGAGGTGCTCCGCGGCAGCGCCCTCGACGACGCGCCCATCGTGCCCGTGAGCGCCCACAGCGGGCACGGACTCGACGCGCTCCGCGAGGCCCTCGCCGCCGTACGCGTGCAGCCTCGCGACGCCCGCGGACCGTGTGTGCTCCCCATCGATCGCGTGTTCGTGCGCAGGGGCTTCGGCGTGGTGGTCACGGGCACATTGCTCTCGGGCACGCTGCGCCTCGACGACGCCCTCGCGCTCGGTCCGCTCGCGCCCGATGACCGGGTCGTGCCTGTGCGTGTGCGCGGGCTTCAGGTGCACGGCGCGGCGGCCACCGAGGTGCTCGCAGGCACGCGTGTGGCGGTGAACCTCGCGGGCGTCGAGCTCGCCGAGGTGCCCCGCGGCGCGTGGTTGCTGCACCCGACGGAGGTGGTCTGCGCGCGGAGCTTCGATGCGGTGTTGCGGCTGCTTCCCGAGACGCGGCGCGCGCTGCCGAGGCGCTCGAAGCTCGAAGCCGACGTGGGGGCCACACACGCCACGGTGGGGCTCTCGCTCCTCGACGGTGAGGGGGTGGAACCCGGCGGTGAACGCCTCGTGCGCGTGACCGCCGATCGCGCGCTCGCGCTGCGTCCCGGCGAGCGGATCGTGCTGCGCGGGCCTCCCTCGCTCGCGGGTGTGGGAAGCACGGTGGGCGGCCTCACGGTGGTGCGTCCTGCGGCGGAGCGCATGCGTCGTCGCGCGGTGGCCCTCGATCGTGCGCAGCGGTCGCAGCGCGGCGATGCGGTCGAGCGCGCGCGGGTGGAGCTCGACGCGGCGGGGCTCCGCGGGCTCACGCGGGCGGCCCTCGTGGCGCGCGCGGGGTACAGGGTGACGAAGGCCTCGCAAAGCGACGGCGTGATGGCGCTCGCGGGCGATCGGTACGTGGCGCGCGCGGCGCTCGATGCGCTCGGGGCCGCGGTCCTCCAGGCGTTGAGCGAGCACCACACGAAACATCCGACGGAGCATGGCGCCGATCGACGCGCGCTCGCGCACCTCGGCGACGACGCGGCCGTCGACCACGCGCTCGGCGTGCTGATCGCCGCGCAGAAGGTCACGCGCAGCGGCGATGTGATCGCGCGGGCGGGATGGCGCGCGCGGAGCGACGAGGACGTTCCCCACGTCACGAAGGTGCGCGCGATGTTGTCGTCGGCGGGCCTCGCGCCGCCGCGGCTCGACGAGATGGCGACCGCGTGCGGGTGCGCGGTGAAGGACCTCGACGGCGCGCTCAAGCGACTCGCGGAGCTCGGTCAGGCCGTGAAGGTCAACGCAGAACTCTGGGTCGACGCGACGGCGATGCGCGACCTCGAAGCGCGGCTCGTGGCGCGGCTCACCGAGCGCGGAACCGTCGATGCGCAGGGCTTCAAGGAGCTCACGGGACAGTCGCGCAAATACGCCATTCCGTACGCGGAGTACTTCGATGCGAAGAAGGTCACGCTGCGCATCGGAGACGCGCGCAAGCTCCGCGGGCGATAGGCGCGCGAAACATCTCGCGGTAGTGTCCGCGCCCCGCCGTGAGCACCTCTGAACCGTGGACCATCTCCCGCATCCTCGCGTGGACCGCCCGTGACCTCGCCGCGCGCGGCATCGAGTCGTCGCGGCTCGACGCCGAGCTGCTCATCGGACACGCGCTGGGGCTCAAGCGCCTCGACCTGTACCTCCGCTTCGACCAGCCCCTCGATGACGTCGAGCGCGGTCGTGTGCGCGCCCTCGTCGAGCGACGTCGGCGCTTCGAGCCCGTGGCGTACATCCTCGGAGAGCGCGAGTTCTGGGGGCGGCCGTTCACCGTCGACGGGCGCGTGCTCATTCCGAGGCCCGAGACCGAGGGCGTGATCGAGGCCGCGCTCGCGCTCCTTCCGCCGCCGCGCGACGGCGAGCGGCTGCGCATGCTGGAGATCGGCGCGGGCAGCGGGATCATTCCCATCACCCTCGTCTCCGAGCGCGCCGACCTCGACGCCGACGCGGTGGAACTCTCCCCCGACGCCGCCGCCGTCACGCGCGTGAACCTCGCGCGCCACAAGGTCACCGACCGCGTGACGCTCCACGAGGGCAGCCTCTACGAGCCCGTGGGCGACGCGCGCTACCACCTCATCACCAGCAACCCGCCGTACATCGACAGCGCCGAGTGCGACACGCTCATGCCCGACGTCGCGAACTACGAGCCCCGCCTCGCGCTCGACGGCGGACCCGACGGCGCGAAGGTGCTCCGTCCGCTCATCGCAGGGGCCCGCGCGCACCTCGTCGAGGGCGGCGCGCTCGTCGTCGAAATCGGCTGGGGACAGGGCGATCTGGTGCGTTCGCTGGCCCGCGAGGCGGGCTTCTCCGAGGTCGAGGTGCGCCCCGATCTCGCGCGCATCGAGCGGGTGCTCGTGGCCCGCTGAATGGCGGTTCAGTCGTCGTCGGAGCCCGCGGCGCCGGCCGTCGCGAGGCCCGTCTCGATGCCCAGCTCGCGGCGCAGTCGCTCGGCCTGGTGGTGCGTGCGCAGGGGCACGAGCACCTCGTCGAGGTCGCCGTTGATGAAGCGGTCGAGCTTGTAGAGCGTGAGCTGGATGCGGTGATCGCTCACGCGGTTCTGCGGGTAGTTGTACGTGCGCACCTTCTCGGCGCGCTCGCCGGTGCCGACCATGGAGCGGCGGTCCGAGGTGATGGCGGCTTCCTGCTTGCGGCGCTCGATGTCGAGCAGGCGCGAGCGGAGCACCTTCATGGCCTGCGCGAGGTTCTTGATCTGCGAGCGCTCGTCCTGACACTTCACGATGAGCCCCGAGGGCCTATGGACGATCTGCACCGCGCTGTTCGTGGTGTTCACGCCCTGACCGCCCTTGCCGCCCGCGGCGGCCTTGGTGATCTGCAGGTCCTTGTCGTCGATGCGCACGTCGACCTCGTCGGCCTCGGGCAGCACGGCCACCGTCGCCGTCGAGGTGTGCACGCGGCCCTGCGCTTCGGTCGCGGGCACGCGCTGCACGCGGTGAACGCCGCCCTCGAAGCGCAGCGTGCTGTACACGCCGTCACCCGACACGATCGCGATCACCTCGCGAAAGCCCCCCACGTCGGTGCTCGTCTCGCTCTGGATGTCGATCTTCCACCGGCGCTTCTCGGCGTAGCGGCCGTACATGCGAAAGAGGTCCGCGGCGAAGAGGGTGGCCTCGTCGCCGCCTTCGGCCGCGCGGATCTCGAGGATCACATCGCGGTCGTCGTTCGGGTCCGGCGGCAGGAGCATGAAGGTCAGCGCGCGTTCGAGCTCGCCGCACTCGCGTTCGAGGCCCGGGATCTCCTCGGCCACCAGCTCGCGGAGCTCGGGGTCGGAGAGGGCCGCGCGGTCTTCATCGAGCTGCTTGCGCGCGACCTTGTAGCGGGCGAACTGGGTCACGAGGGCTTCGAGCTGCGCGCGCTCGCGGGTGAGCTTGCGGTACCGCGCGTTGTCGCTGGCGATGCCGGGTTCGCAGAGCAGTCGGTCGAGCTCGTCGGCCCGGTGCACGAGGGCTTCGAGCTTGTCGATCGGGAGCATCGGAACGGTCCTTTGCGCGCGCGTCGCGGGGCGGCGCGTGCGGTCGAAGTGCGAGGCGTGTGGGGATGTGACGGAGGCGGAGGGAGGGCGACGCGCGCGGCGCTAGAGGCCGTACTGCGTCGAGAGGGTGGCGTAGCTCGCGAAGGTCTGCTCGCTCACCGCGGCGACGGGCGCGGGCTTCGCGGCGCTCTCATGGGCGAGGGAGACGCGCAGCGCGGCGAGGGCGATCTCGACCTGGTCGTCGGTGGGCTCCGCGGTCGAGAGGCCCTGCACGAGGTAGCCGGGGAGCAGAAAGAGCTTCGCCAGCGGGTGTTCGGAGAAGCGCGCGCCCACGCGCTGGAGCTCGTACGAGAGGCCCGCGATGGGGAACATCAGCGGCACCGAGATCACGATCGAGAGCAGCACGTTCACGAGGCCGCCGTTGGGCGGGAGGATCAGCGGGAGCACCATCGCGAACACCGCGATGGAGACCAGCACCACCACCATGAGGAAGGTCGTGCCGCAGCGGGCGTGGCGCGTCGAGTGGCGCTGCGCGTTCGCGACGGTGAGCTCCTCGCCGGCCTCGTAGGCCGCGATCGCCTTGTGTTCCGCCCCGTGATACTGGAACACCCGAAGCATCTCGCTGTTGCGGCGCATGATCGAGATGAGGGTCACGAAGATCCCGAACTTGAACGCGCCCGCGAGGATGTGAAAGCGCGGATCGGCCATGCCGAGGGGATGCCCCGAGAGCTGCCCCGTGGCGTACGTGAGCAGCTTCGGCAGCGCGATGAAGAGGCCGATGGACATGAGCACGCCGAGGCGCGACGCGGCGCCCGACTGGCCCTCCTCGGTGCGCTCTCCCTCGGGGAGATCCTTCTCGAACTGCTCGGCGCTGAAGCGCAGGGCGTCGTAGCCGTTGCGCATCGATTCGATGAGTACCAGCGCGCCGCGCACGAACGGGAGCTTCGTCACCGCCGGGGGGAACGAGGCCTTCCACGGTTGTTCGCGCACGACGATCTCGCGGTTGGCGCGGCGCACGGCCACCGCGAGGCAGTTGGGCGAGCGCATCATCACGCCCTCGATCACGGCCTGGCCGCCGACGTTGAGACGGGGGCACAGCGAAGCGCCCGGCGCCGAAGCGCCTGCGTTGGAAGCGGTCTGACTCATGGGGAGGCGGAATCTAACACGCGATTGCGAGATCGCGAGGTTCCGCGCCGGGTGCGCGGGGAGGGATGCGAGGCGGTGGGGAGAGGCGCGTCGCGCCGACGATCAGCGCTTGCCGCCGATCTTCTCGTAGCGCTTCTTGAAGCGGTCCACGCGGCCGGCGGTGTCCATGATCTTCTGCTTGCCGGTGTAGAACGGGTGGCACGCGGCGCACACGTCGATCGAGAAATCACCGCGGGTGGTGCGCGTCTTCACAGCGTTGCCGCACGCGCAGGTGATCGTCGAAACGGGGTAGTCGGGGTGGATGCCGGACTTCATGGTGGAACCTCGATGGGGTAGAGCGGGCGGTGGCTGTTCCGCGGGCGCAACCGTCGCGCAAGCCGGGGAATGTACACCGCGAGGAAAACGGAGCGCGGAGCGGTAACACCGTCGAACCCTGGTTGCAAGCCTCTCGCAGGCGTCCGCGCAACGCCGCGTTGACACCCAACGGCTCGCACCTGACAAGAGTGCGCGATGGGTGACCCCGACCGACTGCTCGCGCAGACGAGCCGCACGTTCGCGCTCTCGATTCCACGGCTGCCGCAGCCGACACGCGACGCCGTCACGCTCGCGTACCTCTTGTTCCGCATCGCGGACACCTTCGAAGACGCCGCCGACTGGCCCCGCGCCCGTCGCCTCGCGGCCCTCGACGACTTCGCCGCACTCCTGCGAGACCCCGACCCCGCGCGCGCCGACGCGCTCGTTCCTTCATGGTTCGAGGCCCCCGCGGTGAGCGCCCACGAGGGCTACGCCGCGCTCGTGCGCGAGACCTCCGACGTGCTCCGTCGCACCCTCGCGCTCGACGCCGACACGCGCGCCGTGGTGCTCGCCCACGCGCTGCGCACCACCGAGGGCATGGCCCGCATGGTGGCCCGCAGCGACGACCGCGGATCGCTGCGCCTCGCGGACTTCGAAGACCTCCGCGCGTACTGCTACCTCGTCGCGGGCATCGTGGGCGAGCTGCTCACCGACCTCTTCGTGCTCGCGGCGCCGACGCTGCGCACTGCCGAAGCGTCCGAGGCGTTGCGCGCGCGCGCCGTGGCCTTCGGCGAGGCCCTGCAGCTCGTGAACATTCTCAAAGACTCGGCCGACGACGCGCGCGACGGGCGCACGTACCTCCCGCCCGCGGTGCCGCGCGACGCCGTGCTCGCCCTCGCGCGACGCGACCTCGACGACGCCGCGGCCTACGTGCGCACGCTGCAGGAACACCACGCGCCGCGCGGCTTCGTGGAGTTCACCGCGCTGCCGGTCATTCTCGCGCGCGCCACCCTCGACGCGGTCGATGCACATGGGCCCGGCGCGAAGGTCTCGCGCGAGGTGGTGCTCGCCGAGGTGGCCGCCCTCGACCTGCGCCTCGACGCCCACGCCGACGCGCTCGACGCCCTCACCGACTGACCCGCGCCATCGTCCACGGCACCGCGACGAGCTGCATCGCGGTGAACGCCACGAGGCGCGCGGCGAGCGTCCACGACCACCACGGACCGAACACCACGAAGCACAGCGAGGCCTGCACCAGCGCCGCTGCCGTGTGTGACGTGCGAGCGCGCGGCGACGGCGCACGACCGCACCACGCGGCCCGCGATGCCACCCACGGAACGGCCGCGAGCTGCATCGCGAACCACAGCACCATCGCCGCGCGCGTCTGCGCCGGGGAGTGCGCGAGGCCCGGGAGCAGCGAGGCCGCGAGGTCGACGGCGAGCGTCGCCGAGCCCACGAGCAACCATCGATGCAGACCCTCGGGGCGCATCGGTCACGGACCCGCGCGGAGGGCGTCGAGCACGCGCTGCGCGGCGCGTCCCGGGGCGCGGTCGGCGCGGTAGTACACGTGCGGATGGTAGGTGTGCGTCGAGCCGGCCTTCCACCGGATGCGCGCGAGGGAGCCGCGGCGGAGTTCGGCGGTGATGAGGTGCTCGGGCATCCAGCCGTAGCCGAGGTTGTCGAGGAGCGCGGTCTTCTTCGCGTGAAAGTCGTTGAGGCTCACCACCGTGGGCGCTTCGAGGGCCGCCGTGCTGAGCCGCAGTCGGGGATCGCTCCCGCGCACCACGAGGAGCACATGAGCGCGGAGGTCGTCGTCGGTGACCGCCGCGCCCTTCGTCACGAGGGGATGCCCCCTGCGCGCCACGAGCAGCGCCCGCAGCGGGGCCATCGCGTGGCTTCGCAGTGACACCGTCTGCGGCGGGAGCACGGAGATCATCAGATCGGCCTCGCCGCGCACGAAGGCCTCCTCGACGCCGCCGAGAAACTCCGCGGTCACCGTGAGCCGCGTGGGCGCGCGCTCCTTCGCGAGCTCGCCCACGACGCGCAGCACCGGGGCCGCCGACACGATGCCGTCGAAGACCACGCCGAGGCGCGGCTCCCACCCCGTGCGCATCACCTCGCAGAGTGCTTCGAGGGCGCGCGCGGCGTCGAGCATCCGGCGGCACTCGACGAGCACGAGCTCGCCCGCGGGCGTGAGCTTCGTGCGGTAGCCCGTGCGGTCGAGGAGCACCACGCCGGTCTGCGTCTCCAGCGTGCGCAGCGCGTAGAGCACCGCCGTGTGCTGCTTGTGGAGCGCCGCCGCGGCCTTCGCGAAGGTGCCGAGCCGCGCGAGCGCGTCGAGGGCCCGCGCCTGGTCGAGCGTGACGTTCATCCCCCGCGACCGTACCTCCGAACGGACGGAGACGTCTTGTTTTCAGTGCTCCCGGCGCTGTCACGGCGCGTCGGAGCGTCGCGCCAACGCGGCGCAACAATGTCAGTCTGTTGCACCAGGAACCGCAAAACTTTGTGCTTTCTCCGCACGGTGCGCGGGCACCATGGTTCGCCGCATGGACATCCCGTACATCCGCGGTCGCGTCGCGCTCCAGGCCCACGTGGCGGTGCCCGAGGGCACGGTCGAAGAGGAGTACGCGCGCAACGGCTTCTTCGGCCGCTACGCCCACCTCTACCGCACGGAGGCGCCGGTGAACTGGTCGCGCATCGAGGGCCCGCTGCGCCCCCGCGCGTACGACCTCAACGCGCTCGATCGCGGTGTGAAGGGCGACCTCCTCGCGGCGCGGCACCGGGTGCTCGCCAACGCCGACGTGGTGCTCACCACCGCGGTGCTCGACGACGAGATGCCCTACTTCTTTCGCAACGCCGACGGCGACGAGGTGCTGTTCATCCACGACGGCGCGGGCCGCATGGAGACCGACTTCGGCGCGCTCGCGTACGAGCCCGGCGACTACCTCGTGGTGCCGCGCGGCACGGCCTGGCGCCTCGCGCCCACGTCACCCACGCAGGTGCTCACCGTCGAGGCCTTCAGCGAGGTGGCCTTTCCCGAGAAGGGGATGCTCGGGCAGCACGCGCTCTTCGACCCCGCGGTGCTCAAGGTGCCGTCGCCCGACGAGGGGTCGGTGATGAAGCCCGACGCGAACGGCGAGTTCGAAGTGCGCGTGAAGCACCGCGGGCAGATCACGAAGGTCTTCTATCCCCGCACGCCGCTCAACGTCGTGGGGTGGAAGGGCACGCTCACCGTCACGCAGCTCAACGTGCGAGACATCCGCCCCGTGCTCTCGGACCGCTACCACCTGCCCCCGTCGGCGCACTCGACCTTCGTGATGCGCAACGCGGTGATCTGCACGTTCCTCCCGCGGCCCCTGGAGAACGGCGACCCCCGCGCGATGAAGGTGCCGTTCTACCACTCGAACATCGATTTCGATGAGGTGATCTTCTACCACCGCGGGCAGTTCTTCTCCCGCGAGGGCATCAAGGCGGGGATGCTCACGTACCATCCGCAGGGCATCCACCACGGGCCGCAGCCGCGGGCCGTCGGGCGCACCGCCAACGTCACGCACACCGACGAGATCGCGGTGATGCTCGACACGAAGAACCCCCTCGATGTGTGCGAGCCCGTCGCGCGCGTCGAGAACGTCGACTACTGGAAGAGCTGGCGCGCGCCCTGATGGCGCCGCCCCACGGGCGACCCCCAACCCCCACCGCATCCCCCGAGGACGCAACGATGGATCACACCAACCCCGCTGGTCTCGACGGCATCGAGTTCGTCGAGTTCGTCTCCCCCGACACGGCGCGCATGCACGCGCTGTTCACCGCCTTCGGGTTCTCGCGCGTGATGCGCCACGCGACGCGCGCGATCGACCTGTACCGCCAGCACGACATCACCTTCCTGCTGAACCGCGAGCCCGAGAGCTTCGCGGCGTCGTTCGGCGCGCTCCATGGTCCGTCGATCTCGTCGATGGGCTGGCGCACGAAGAACGCCGGCGACGCGATGGGCGCGGTGCTCGCGCGCGGCGCAAAGGCCGCCACCCGCTGCGACCTCCAGCGCGACGGCCGCGACGTGCCCGCGATCATGGGCATCGGCGACAGCCTGATCTACTTCGTCGACGGCTACGAGGCCGCGTTCGAAGACCGCTACGCGCGCCTGGGCTTCGTGAAGCTCGATGCGCCCGAGATGGTGGCCGACAAGGGCTTCACCGTCATCGACCACCTCACCAACAACGTGCAGAAGGGCACGATGGCGGCGTGGGCCAACTTCTACAAGTCGGTCTTCGGCTTCAGCGAGGTGCGCTACTTCGACATCCGCGGCGTGAAGACCGGGCTCACGTCGTACGCGCTCCGGTCGCCGTGCGGAAAGTTCTGCATCCCGATCAACGAGGCCGACGAGAAGAAGTCGCAGATCAACGAGTACCTCGAGGAGTACAAGGGCCCGGGCATCCAGCACCTGGCCTTCCTCACGACGGACCTGCTCGACTCGCTCGACCGGCTCAAGGGCTCGCCCATCGAGTTTCTCGACATGGACGACGACTACTACAAGGCCGTCTTCGAACGCGTGCCCAACGTGACCGAAGACCACGCGCGCATCCGCGCCCACCAGGTGCTCGTCGACGGCGACGACGAGGGCTACCTGCTGCAGATCTTCACGCGCAACCTCGTGGGCCCGATCTTCATCGAGCTCATTCAGCGCAAGAACCACCTCTCCTTCGGCGAGGGAAACTTCGGCGCCCTCTTCCGCTCCATCGAGCGCGATCAGGCCCGCCGCGGCGTGTTCAACAACGAGTGACGGTTCGCGCGGACTTCGCTCCGTTGCGCTCGCCGCGCCCCCTCGGGCATCGTCGCGCGCCCCACGATGTCCGCGAAGTCTGACAAGGCCGCGCGGGTGCAGCAGATCCTCGAATCGCTGCACCCCGAAGTCCCCATCCCCCTCGACTACACCGACCCGTTCACCCTGCTCGTCGCCGTGGTGCTCTCGGCGCAGACCACCGACAAGAAGGTCAACGAGGTCACGCCCGCGCTCTTCGCCCGCGCGCCGACGCCCGCGGCGATGCGCGCGCTGCCCGTCTCCGAGATCCAGTCGATGATCCGGCAGATCGGCCTCGCGCCGCAGAAGGCCCGCGCGCTCAAGGGCCTCTCCGAGATGCTCTGCGACCTCTACCATGGTGAGGTTCCGCGCGATTTCGACCGACTCACCGAGCTGCCCGGCGTGGGGCGCAAGACCGCCAACGTGGTGATGTCGCAGGCCTTCGGCGAGCCCGCGTTTCCCGTCGACACCCACATCTTTCGCCTCGCGCATCGATGGGGGCTCTCGAACGGTCGCACCGCCGACGACGTCGAAGACGACCTCAAGAAGCTCTTTCCCCGCGAGTCGTGGAACAAGCTCCATCTCCAGTTCATCTACTTCGGCCGCACGCACTGCCCCGCGCTGCGCCACGACCTCACCGCGTGCCCCATCTGCGCGTGGGCCGCGACCAAGACCCGCATCGCCGCCGAGGCGCGCAGCAACGCGAAGCTCCACGTTCGCAAGCGGTAGGCGATCGGTCAGCGCGCGCGGCCGAAGCGCAGTCGCAGGGCCTCGTCGTCGAGCTGCGCGGCGATGGCCTTCGCGCGCGCCGCGGCCTCGCGCGACTCGTGGCCCTGCGAGACCCGCGCGAGCATCTGGAGCCCCATGGCCCGGAGGCGCAGGTGTCCGCCGTCGCCCGCGTGATCGACCGCCGCGCGTGCGAGGGTGACGGCCTCGTCGGAGCGTCCGAGCTTCCACGCGCACCACGCGAGCCCGTTGGCGCGGCGGGCGCGGGCGAAGGGCGGAACGGACGCGTCGTCGGGCAGCGCGCGGTAGAGCCGCTCGGCCTCGCGCTCGTCGGGTTCGGCGCTGCGACGGCCGCGGTTCCATTGCCAGGCCTCCTGGTCGACGAGGCGCGCGCGGAGGCACGCGTGGTCTGCGTCGTCGCGCACCGCGGGAAGCACCGCGGCGGCCTCGGCGAGCAGGGGCTCCACGCGGTCGTGGTCGTCGCGGCTGGCCACGAAGGCGGCCGTGAGCGCGTACTCCATCTGCGCGGCGGGCGAGGCGCGCTTCACCGCGGCGCGGGCCCGTTGCAGGTGCTTCCGCGCGTCGTTGTGCTTCGCCGAGCGCAGCGCGCAGCTCGCGTGGGCGAGGGCGAGCCACGCCTGCCCCTCGACGCTCTCGCTCACGGGAGGACGGTCCCAGAGGCGCAGCAGCTCCTCGCAGAGCGGCACGGGAAGGTCGGTGAAGCGCGCGTGGTAGGTGCCGAGCCAGCGCACCCGCGCTTCGAGCGCGCCGGGCAGTCCGAACACCGCGAGGCAGCGCGCGCCCCACGTTCCTCCGTCGCGGTCGCCGCGCGTGCGGAGCCGTCGCAACGCGCGCTCGATGGAGTCGCGCTCGTCGGCCCACGCCCGCTGCGCCGCGAGCCGTTCGGCGACGGCGGCGAGCGAGCCCTGCGTGTCGACCAGCCACGCGAGGTAGTCGTCCCAGCGAAAGCCCGTGAGGTGTCCGGGATCGTGTCCGTGCTTCGCGTCGCCCACGGCCGCAGGATACGCGGCGAACGGAGAAACACAGTGAATCCCGCAACGATCGAACAGCCCTGGGTGCTCGTCATCGACCTCGAAGCGACCTGCGACGATCAGGGCGCGGTGCCGAAGCACGAGATGGAGATCATCGAGATCGGCGCCGTGCTCGTGCGCGCCCGCGACCTCGCGCCCGTCGAGGAGTTTCAGACCTTCGTGCGCCCGCGCAGACACCCGGTGCTCACGCCCTTCTGCACGCAGCTCACGACCATCACGCAGCGTGACGTCGACGGCGCGCCGGGCTTCGCCGAGGCCATCGCCGCGCTTCGACACTTTCTCGCAGATCGTAACGTGCTCTTTGGTTCGTGGGGCGACTACGACCGCAAGCAGTTCGAACAGGACGCGCGGCACCACCGCGTCGCGCTCCCGTTTCGCAACCACGTGAACCTCAAGGCGCGCTTCAGCGAGTCGATCGGCGACACGAAGCGCTACGGCATGGACGGGGCCCTGCGGCGCGTGGGGCTCTCGCTCACGGGCACGCACCACCGCGGGCTCGACGACGCGCGCAACATCGCGCGGCTGCTGCCGTGGGTGTTCGGCCGTGCGGATGCGGGGCCTCCGAGGCGTTGAGCGCATCGTCGTTGCGCGGGCGGTGAGGGCCGCGCGAAGGTGTCGCCCGAGGAGCGAGAGCGTCCATGGACTTCACCCCGTCTGCGAAGACCGTCGAGTACAGCGAGCGCATGCGCGCGTTCATGCGCGAGCACATCGAGCCCGTGGAGCATCGCTACCTCGCCGAGGTGCGCGCGATGAACCCCGACGGCGACTGGCGGCGGTGGAAGATCCATCCGCTCGTCGAGGCGCTCAAGCAGCGCGCGAAGGACGCGGGGCTGTGGAACCTCTGGCTCCCCGACCCCGAGCTCGGCGCGGGCCTCACGACGCTGGAGTACGCGCCGGTGTGCGAGCTCACGGGACGCAGCGCGCTCGCGCCCGAGGTGTTCAACTGCAGCGCGCCCGACACGGGCAACATGGAGGTGCTCTGGCGCTACGGCTCCGAGGCGCAGAAGGCCCGATGGCTCACGCCGCTGCTCGCCGGCGAGATCCGTTCGGTGTTCTGCATGACCGAGCCCGACGTGGCGTCGAGCGACGCGACCAACATGGAGGCCACGGCCACCGTCGAGGGCGACGAGGTGGTGCTCCGCGGCACGAAGTGGTGGTCGAGCGGCATCGGCGATCCGCGCGCGAAGGTGGCGATCTTCATGGCGCGCACGCCGAACCCCGACGCGGGGCGGCACCAGCAGCACTCGATGGTGCTCGTTCCCCTCGATGCGAAGGGCGTCGAGGTGGTGCGGATGCTCCCGGTGTACGGGAGCTTCGACGCGCCGCACGGCCACGGCGAGGTGCGCTTCCACGACGTGCGCGTGCCGCTGGAGAACGTGATCGCGGGGCCGGGGAAGGGGTTTGAAATCGCGCAGGGAAGGCTCGGCCCCGGGCGCATCCACCACTGCATGCGGTGCCTCGGTGCGGCAGAGCGCGCGCTCGAACTGATGATCGACCGCGGGGCTTCGCGGAGCGCGTTCGGCAAGGCCCTCGTGAACCTCGGTGGCAATCGTGAGCGCATCGCCGACGCGCGCATGGCCATCGATCAGGCGCGGCTCCTCACGCTCTTCGCCGCGTGGAAGCTCGACGCCGTGGGCGCCCTCGGCGCGATGACCGAGGTGTCGGCCATCAAGGTCGTGGCGCCCAACGTGCTCGCGAAGGTGGTCGACGACGCGATCCAGATGCACGGCGGCGCGGGCGTCTCCGACGACACGCCGCTCGCGGGCTTCTACGCCCAGGCGCGGAGCCTTCGCATCGCCGACGGACCCGACGAGGTGCACCGCGGCGTCATCGCGCGCATCGAGCTCGCGAAGCGCGGTGTGTCTCACCGCTGACCGTTGTGTTAGACGCCCCGGCGTGAACCCGCGCCGCCCTCCTCCGTCGCGCCCGCAGAGCCCCGCGGGACGCGCCCCCGAACGCACCGACCGCAACGCCCGCCCCGCGCGCCCGGAGAACCCCGCGCGCCCGGAGAACCCGGCCCGCAACGAGCGCAACGAACGCAGTGATCGCAACGATCGCGGCGGGCGTCCGATGGGGCCGCGGGTGGCGCCGCCGAGGGTGACCGTGACGGAGCACGCGACGGGCGACACCGAGGTGGTGTTCGGGCTGCGCGCGGGCCTCGCGGTGCAGGCCGCGCGGGCCGAGTCGATCGTCGCAATCGCCTATGAGAATGCGGTGCGCGACGAGATCGGTCCGCTGCGCGCGTGGGCTGCGGGGAGGGGCGTTCCGTGTGAGGAGATGGCGCCTCGCGCGCTCGAAGCGCTCGCGGGCACGGCGCACCACGAGGGCCTCTGCGTGACCACGAAGCCCCGCGTGTGGATGCCCGCGTCGTCGCTCGCCGACCGGCTCCTCGCGACGCGCGGTGTGGCCCTCGCGCTCGACCGCGTGCGCAACCCCTACAACATCGGCGCGATCCTTCGCAGCGCGGCGTTCTTCGGCGTCGACGCGGTGCTGCTCGGTGCGCCCGCGCCGCATCCTGCGCTGCCGCCCGATGCCGTGCGCGTGGCCGAGGGCGGCGTCGAGCACCTCACCTGCGTGCGCACCACCGACCTCGCCGACACGCTCATGCGCCTTCAGGCAAAGGGAATCCGCGTGGTCGGAGCCGACGGCGCTTCGAAGCAGTCGGCGCTCGGGTACGCCTTCGCGCGCCCCACGGTGCTGGTGCTCGGCAACGAGCGCGAGGGGCTCTCGGAGCGCGTGGCGGCGCGCTGCGATGCGAGGGTGGCCATTCCCGGCAGCGGCGCGGTGGAGTCGCTCAACGTGGCGGTGGCCGCGGGGGTGATGATCGCCGAGCTCGTGCGCGCGAAGCCCGCGACGAAGGTTCAGCCGCGGTAGAGCCAGCGCGCGGGGGCCGAGTCGTTCCACGCGCGGAGGCGGTCGGCGCCGAGGGCCATGATGTCTTCGAAGGGCGCGCCTGCGTCGATGGCGAGACGCACCGCGCGGTCGCCGGTGAGCAGGTCGATGGCCGGGCGATCGTCGACGAACTCGTAGCGCTCCGTGCGCCAGCGGAAGCCCTCGCAGCGTCGCGCGGCGTCGATGAGCGCGAGGTACGCGCGGTAGGGGCGGAACGTGTCGCGGTCGGTCACGTGCACCTGCACCCCGCGGCACGTCACGCCCGCGTGCTTGTGGAACATCGGGCGGTACGTCATCACGCGTCCGATGCACCCGTCGCCCGCGTGCGTCTGGAGGTGCTTCGCGGCCGCGAGCGCATCGAGCCAGGGCGCGCCCCAGAGCTCGAAGGGACGCGTGGTTCCGCGGCCTTCGGAGAGGTTCGTGCCTTCGAGCAGACACCCGCCGGGATACACCGCGGCGGTGTCGTCGGTGGGCATGTTGGGCGAGGGGAGCACCCAGGGCAGACCCGTGTCGCGCCATCGCATCGCGCGGCGCCATCCCTCCATCGGGATCACGGTGACGTTGGTGAGTCCCTCGTCGCGCGCGGCGTCGGTCACGAGCTCGCCGAGCGTGAGCGCGTGGCGCACGGGAACACTTCGCAGACCGACGAACGAGCGCTCCTCCGCGAGCTGCGGCGCACCCTCGGTGAGCAGTCCGCCGAGGGGGTTGGGGCGGTCGCACACGATCACCTCGACGCCGCGCTGCGCGCACACGCGGGCCACGAGGAGGGCCGTCCACACGAAGGTGTAGTACCGCGACCCGACGTCTTGCAGGTCGATCACCACGGCGTCGAGCCCGTCGAGCCATGCGGGCTGCGGCGAGAGCGACTCCCAGGTCGAACCGTAGAGCGAGTACGTGGGAACGCGTCCCGCGCGGCCCGTGGTGTCGCCGTCGTCGACGCCTTCCATGTCCTGCGCCTCGCCGCCGAGACCGTGCTCGGGGCCGAAGAGCGCGACGACGTGGGCGCCCGCATCACGGAGCGCATCGACCGCGTGACGGAGCGACGACGTGACGCTCGCGGGGTGGGCCACGACGCCGATGCGCCGCCCCCGTACGCGAGAGACTTCTTCGTCGAGGAGGCGTTCGAGGCCGAGGCGAACGGTTGCCATGCGCGACGCTTCGCAGAGCCCCGCGGAGGGAGGCAAGAAAGCGTCACCCACTCTCCCGTTGTCTCCGCACCCGGAAGGGCGGTATCGCCGAAGGGATGACCCCTCCGCGCACCGTCGATCACGATCGTTCGCCGTTTCGTTCCGGGCTCCTCGAAGGCCGCGTCGCGCTCATCACGGGCGGCGGCACGGGCATCGGGCTCGCCATCGCCGAGGAGTACGCCGCGCTTGGCGCCCGCGTGGCCCTCTGCGGCCGTCGCGTGGAGCCCGTCACCGCCGCGGTCGAAGCCCTCACCGCGAAGGGCCACGAGGCCATGGGCGCGTCCGTCGACATTCGCAGCCCCGACGCCATCGCGGCCTTCGTGGGCGAGGTGGTCGCGCGCTGGGGCACCGTCGATGTGCTGGTGAACAACGCGGGCGGGCAGTTTCCGTCGCCCGCGCAGTTGATCTCACCGAAGGGCTTCGAAGCCGTCGTGCGGAACAACCTCCTGGGCACGTTCAACGTCACGCACGCGGTCGCCAACGCGGTGATGATTCCGAACAAGCGCGGCGCGGTGGTGAACATCATCGCCAACATCTTTCGGGGCTTTCCCGGCATGGCGCACACGGGCGCGGCGCGGGCGGGCGTCGAGAACCTCACGCGCTCGCTCGCCGTCGAGTGGGCGCCCTACGGCATTCGCGTGAACGCCATCGCGCCGGGCACGATCCGTTCGACGGGCACCGATCGCTACCCCCCGGAGCTTGTGGTGAAGGCCGAACAGCAGACCCCCGCGGGCCGTCTGGGCACCGTGCACGAGGTCGCGCACATGGCCACGTACCTCGCCTCCGACGCGGCGGACTACGTCACCGGCACCACGCTCTACATCGACGGCGGCGCGTCGCTCTACGGCGACATCTGGGTGCTGCCGCGCGAGTGATGTGGTGACCCCTCCCGACCCCGAAGCCGCCCCGGTCACAGCCGCCGAACGACCGCGCGTGATGCTCCTCCGCGACGGCGTGGAGGCGTACCCCGCGATGCTCGACGCGATCCGCGGCGCGCAGCGCGAGGTCGTGGTCGAGATGTACTGGTTCGACCACACGACCATCGGCCGACGGGTCATCGACGCGCTCACGGAGCGGGCCCGCGCAGGGGTCGCGGTGCGCGTGAGCTGGGACGCCATCGGATCGCTCGGCAGCGACGAATCGCGCTTCGACGGGCTCATCGCGGCGGGTGGACGCGTGCATGAGTACAACCCCATCGCGCCGTGGCGCAGGCGCTTTCGCCTGGGGTGGGTGTCGCAGCGCGACCATCGGAAGATCATCGTGGTCGACGGCCGCGTGGGCTTCATCGGCGGGCTCAACATCGGCGCGCCGTGGGCCACGCACGACGACGGCGGCGAGCACTGGCGCGACGACGTGGCGCGCGTCGAGGGCGACGGGGCCGCGAAGCTGCGCGCGCTCTTCTACGAGACCTGGTGCGGGCAGGGCGGAGACTGCCCCGACGACGTGGTGCAGACCTCGCGGTGGGCCCGCGTCGCGGTGGCGCGACAGGCCACGGGGGCCATGGCCGACAACGGCGCGGTGGCCGTGCTCGGACACGACGCGTGGGGCGCGCGACGGAGCATCCGACGGGTGTACCTCCAGCGCATCCGCGCGGCGGAGCGCAGGGTCTACATCGCGAACTCGTACTTCATTCCCGACGGGGCCGTGTGCAGGGCGTTGGAGCGCGCGGCGCGGCGCGGCGTCGAGGTGCGGGTGATGCTCCCGAAGAAGAGCGACGTGCAGGCGGTGACCTGGGCCGCGCGGCATCTCTACACGCGGCTCATGCGCGCCGGGGTGCACGTGCATGAGTACGTGCCGCGCACGCTCCACGCGAAGACGGCCCTCGTCGACGACTGGGCCACGACGGGGAGCTACAACCTCGACTTCCTCTCGTGGCGCATGAACCTCGAAGCGAACATGGCCACCGCGGAGCCGGGCTTCGTGCGCGCCGTCGCCCACTCGTTCGCCCTTGATTTCAAGGACTCGGAGGAGATCCGCGCCGACACGTGGCGGCGCCGTCCGTGGGGCGAAAAGCTGCGCGCGTGGGCGTGGTATCTGTTCCGAAAATTCCTGTGACTGGGAGTATAAGTTCCCGCGCATTCCGCGAGCGCCGTCGCCACTCCGCGTGACGGCAGAAGGTGAGAGACCGTCGGTGAAGAACGCATCCCAGGCCCGCGCGTGGGCCCTCAGTCTCGTGGCGCTCGCGGCCTGCACCGCGTCGGGCGGCGGCGTCCACGGCCGCTTCACCGCCGTGCACAACACCATGGTGTCGCTGGGCCTCAACCAGCTCGGACACCTCTCCGAGGGATCGATCTCCGAGGGCGCGACGGTGAACCTCCCCGTGGCCCTCGAAGCCCAGTGCTACACGTTCGTGGGCTTCGGCAGCGGCGGCGTGCGCGACCTCGACGTGACCCTCCTCGACGGCAACAGCCAGCGCGTCGCGGGCGACGTCACCCACGACGCCCACGCGGCGCTGCACACCTGCGTTCGCACGCGCGGCAACTACACCCTCGCGGTGCGCGCGGCCTCGGGCAGCGGGTCGTACCTCGTGGGCACCTGGCAGGGGCGCGCGGCGGGCGGCGGCGGTGGCGCGTCGGCCGCGTCGGAGATCGTCGAGGGCACCTGCGCGAGCCCCCTCGCGCTCACGTCGGGCCAGACCGTGACGGGCAACACGTCGGAGCACCCGTCGCGCTTCACGGGACAGTGCCTCCAGGGTGAGGGAGAAGACGGCGAGCGCGCGGCGCCGGGCGCGCCCGAGGTGGTCTACACGTTCACGCTGGAGCGTCGGCAGCAGGTGACGCTCGCGCTCGAGACGCAGGGCAACTACGACGGCGCCCTCTACGTGCGTCAGGGTACGTGCGAAGACCCGCGCGCCGAGGTGGGCTGCAACGACGACGAGGGCGACACGAGCCACTCGCGCGTGTCGGCGGCGCTCGACCCGGGGCAGTACTTCGTCTTCGTCGACGGCTTCGGCAGCGCGCGCGGGAGCTACTCGCTGAGCTACACCGCGCAGGACGTTCCCTCGGCCGCGGAGGTCTGTCAGAACGCGGCGACGCTCGCGCCCAACACCCCGGTGACGGGCCAGCTCACCTCGCAGGACTTCAACATCTTCACCGCGCGCTGCGGCAACAACGCGCGCGGCGCCGACCGCGTGTACCGCCTGGAGGTGCCGAGCGAATCGCGGCTCCAGCTCCACGAGGAGAGCGACTACGACGGCGTGGTGTACCTCCGTCGCGCGTGCGGCGATGCGAACACCGAGGTCGACTGCAACGACGACGCAGAGGACACGCAGCACTCGCGCATCAACACCGTGGTGCCCGCGGGCACCTACTACGTGTACAGCGACGCGTTCCGCGCGAACGCGACGGGCAACTACACCATCGAGGCCGACCTCGCCCCGGTGGCGGGCGGATCGACGCCCGGTGACACCTGCACCGACGCGGTGCCCCTCGTGCCCGGCACGCCGGCGGAGGGCAACACCTTCCAGGCCCACGACGACCTGCAGTCGCCGTGCTCCACCACCGAGGGCTACGACGTGGTGTACCGCCTGAACCTCACGGGCCGCTCGCGCGTGAAGCTCTGGTTCGACCAGTCGGACCTCACCAACCAGGGCACGATCACCGTCACCCGCAACTGCGGCCAGCTCGCGCAGGCCCAGTGCCGCGCGGGCAACGTGGGCGAGGCCAACGCGTTCGACCAGATCCTCGACGCGGGCCAGTGGTTCGTGATCGTCGACAGCGCGGCGCCGCGGCGCTTCGGGCGCTTCCGTCTCAATGCGTCCGTCGAAGACCCGCAGGCCGCGGAGCGCCTCTGCCGCACGGCGCCGGTGCTCGCGTCGGGGCGCACGGTCAACGGCACGACGGCGGGCGGCACCGACCGCTTCCAGGCCACGTGCGCGGGCGGCGCGCGGAGCCCCGAGAACCTCTACCGACTGAACCTCACGCGTCGCTCGCGCGTGCGGCTCAACCTCAGCGCGCAGTTCGACGGCGCGCTCTACATCCGCCAGACGTGCGCGCAGCAGGCCACCGAGCGCGCGTGCAACGACGACTCGACGGACCCGCAGCACTCGCTCATCGAGACCGTGCTCCCGCCCGGGCAGTACACGGTCTTCGTCGACGGCTACGGGCAGAACAACAGCGGCACGTACACCCTCGAGACCGAGATCTCGCCGCAGTAGCGCCGCGACCGCACCGACCTTTTCACCTCACGCAGACCGAGGACAGAGACCGCCATGCTCGAAGAGATTCTTGCCGAACTGCGCACCGCCATCTCGAAGGCCCACGACGCCCTCAAGCGCGACCTCGCGCGGCTCCGTACGGGGCGCGCCAACCCCTCCATGCTCGACGGCGTTCGCGTCGACTACTACGGCACGCCCACGCCCATCGCGAGCATGGCCACCGTGTCGGTGCCCGAGCCCCGCATGATCCAGATCAAGGTCTGGGAGCGCGGCCAGGCGAAGGCCGTGGAGAAGGCCATCCGCGAGTCGGACCTCAACCTGAACCCGCAGGTCGATGGAGACATCCTGCGCATCCCGCTCGCGCCGCTCACCGAGGAGCGCCGCCGTGAGATCGCGAAGAACGCGAAGAAGTACGGCGAAGAGAGCAAGATCGCGATCCGCAAGGCCCGCAAGGACGCGAAGGACCTCATCGACGCCGCCGTGGCCGACGGCGACACCTCGGAGGACGAGGGCGACGCCGCGTGGAAGAAGGCCGAAGACATCGTCGCCGCGGGCGTGAAGACCGTCGACGAGATCGTGGCCTCGAAGGAGAAGGAGATCATGACCGTGTGAGCTGCGCGCGCAGCACGCGGCCGTGACCCGCGGGCGCCGATCGATCCCTCTGCGACGAGGGTTTCGACGGCGCCCGTGGTGTTTCGAAGGGTGGGTGAAGGCGGAGGCCCGCGGTCAGCGCGAGGGGGCGAGGCGCAGGCGGGCTTCGAGGGCCGAGAGGTACACGGCCACGCCGCCGAGGGCGAGCCAGGGCCAGGCCCACACGAGGCGCAGGCTGTCGTGGGTGACGACGGTGACGTCGCGCGCGAGCACGGCCGCGGCGACGCACGCGAGGGCGCCGAGGCTGGGCACCACGGCCGATGCGCCGAGGGTCGACGCGAGCGCGAGGAGCAGCGCCGCCGAGCCGAGCGCGAGGGCGGGCGAGAGGTGCAGCGCGAGGGCGAGCCACAGGGCCGCCGCGCCCGCGCCGAGGGCGGCGGGGAGCGCGAGGGCGGGCAGCGCGATGCGCTCGGTGATGTGCATGCGCGCGGCGCCGCGGTAGGGCATCGGCGCGTGCTCGGGGGTGACCGTGCGCGAGGTGAGGGGCTCGGCCGCGGCGAGGCGACGGCGGACCGAGAGCACCCAGCGGAAGGCCGTGAGGCACACGAGGAACACGGGCACGAACGAGAGGAGCACGAAGGGCGCGATGGCGTCGGCGTTGTAGACACGCGCCGAGCCGGGCGGCCCGCGGAGCCAGTCGGAGACGCCGAGGAGCCACGCGAGGACGAAGTGCATGCCGATGGCGCGCACGAGCCACGCGGCGAGCACGCTGTCTTCGCGCTCGCCTGCGTCGGAGATGTAGAGGAAGGCCGCCGCCGAGGTGAGCGGCGCCCACGCGCCGAGGAGGCAGCTCACGAGCCACACGTCGTAGGAGTGGGTCGCGAGCATCCGCACGACGAACCAGGCGACCATCGACGTGGCGAGGGCCGTGAGCACGAACAGAGGACGCATGCCTCGACGATAGGTCGTTTGCATCGCAATTTGGAGCACCCGACGCGCGAGATCGTGTCGCGCGAATGGGCTGAAAATATGGCCCTGCGCGCGTGTCATGGATGTTCGAAGGCCTGTTCGAAGCGAGGCGCGCGGTGGTAGTGTTTGTGCCGTGTGGAAGCAGCTCGGAGTCGCCCTCGCGGCGGTGTGCGCGGTGGCCGCGGTGGTGTGGGTGATGGCCACGCGGGGCCCGTCGGGTCCGTCGCCCGATGCGCCTCGTCGCACGACGGTCGAACGTGCGCAGCCCGCGTCGCGCGATGCGGTGCGCGAGCGTCTGCGAACCCTTCAGATCGAGTCGGCGTCACGCATGCCCGACGATGTGCGCGGGGTGTTCCTCGGGGTGTCGCGGGCGGAGCTGCTGCGCACGCGTCCGAGGGCGGTGCAGGGGCGCGGCGCGCCGCCGGGGCAGGTGCTCTATCAAGAGCCCCTCGGCAACGGCTCGGTGGTGGCCTACCTCGTCGCGACGAGCCTCGACCGCGTGGCGCAGGTGCAGTTTCTCTCGCGGCTCCGCGAGGCCTCGCAGCTTGTGGATCACTACCGCGCGCTGCGCGACCGCTACGGCGACCCGACGATCTTTCTCGACTGCCCGGCCAACGGCGACGTGGCGCCCACGCGTCGCATCGTGTGGCTCGGTCGCGAGGCCGCCGTGATGGAGGCCGTGCTGGTGCACCCCGGCGGCGTCTCGCTCACGCTCGTGGTCGCGGGCAACGACGACGTCGCGGGCTCGATGCGTTCGAACCGCTGCCGCCCCGTGTCGCGCCAGACCTTCGCCGACTGGCCCATCGCGGGCGAGCTCCGCGGGCCGCGAGAGCCCGTGCCCGCGCCGCGCTGAGCTACTTCTTCATCAGCTTGTTGAAGAGGCCGCCGAAGGGAGAGTTCTGTGCGGCCTTCTCGTCCTTGCGCTGCTGGAGGCGCATCTCGATGATGCGCAGCTCGCGCGTGGCCTCGATGTTGTTCGGGTTCATCTCCAGCGCCTGCTTGAAGCACGCGCGGGCGCGGGGGAGGTCGCCCTTGGCCTTGAGCGCGACGCCGAGCAGAAAGCGCGAGCGGTCGTTGCCCTCGGTGGCCTGCATCACCTTCGCCATGAAGCCGATGACCTCTTCGGCGTAGCGCGTGGGGTCGAGCTCGATGAGGCACTGCGCGAGCAACAGGATCGCCGCCACGTCGTCGGCGCTCGCGGCCAGCACCCGTCGCAGCACGCGCTCGGCCTCGGCAAAGTCGCGACGCTTCACGAGGATCTCTGCGCGATGGACGTCCTGCACCGTGTCGAGCACCGCCGCGACCTGCTTGAGCGACGCGGGCGTTCCGCCGCCGGCGTTGAGGCTGTCGAGGTAGTGGGCGCGCGCGTCCTTCTGCGTGAGGGTCGTGTACGCGGTGTTGTAGAGCGCGAAGACCTCTTCGAACACGGGCTGGAGCTCGGTGATCGGCGCGCGATCGGGGTGCCACGTCGCCGCGATGCGCGGAAACGCCGACCGGACCTCTTCGACGGGCGCGTCGACGGCGAGGTCGAACATCTCGAAGTAGTTGCGGTGTTCGAGGCGCGCGAGGTGGGCCTTCGCCTCTTTGTACTTCGGGTGCTGCGTGACGTCGGGCTTCTCGACCGCGGGCGACGAGGGACGCTGCGGCGGCGCCGTGGGCGACGATCCGACGCGCGGCGCAGGCACGATGGGAATCTCGGGTGACGACACGCGGGCGGGCGTCGCGGCGCGCGGCGGCGGCACGATGGGAATCTCCGGCGACGACACGCCCGTGGAGCCCGTGGCGGGCGTGGGCGCGGGCGGCGGCGTGGCCTTGAGCTGCTCGCCCGTGGTGGGCGCGCGCACGGCCGACGGCGGAATGGGCGGCGGCCGCGGGGGCACGGTCATCGCGGGCGCGGCCGGCGGCACCGGCGGAACGGTGAGCCCCGGCTGCGCGGGCGGCGCCGACGCGGTGGGCGCCACTTCGACCTGCTTCGTGAGCGCGAGGAGGTACACCATGCGGCGCACGAGCGAAGGGTCGGGCGCGAGGCCTGCGAGCTGCTCCAGGGCCGACGGCGCCGAGCGGAGCTGCGTGGGCGCAAGGCCGAGCTCGTCACCGAACTCGAAGCGGTCGAACTCGCTGCCGTCGCGGAGCCGAAGCGCGCGCGCGCCGAGCTTCTCGACGATGCCCGCCACCGCGGCGTCGTCGGGCGGGTGCGACCGGAAGCTCTGCCACACCACCGCGAGCACGTCTTCGGGCGCGCGCAGACGGTCGGCGCCGCCGAGCAGATCGACGCCACCGTAGTAGGCATACGAGCCCCGCGTGTGGCCGAAGAGGGCGAGCACGCGACGCCGCGAGAGCGCGTGGATGCCGCGCTCGATGGTCTTCATGTCGGCGAGCCCGAGGCGCAACAGCGTCGAGACCTCGTCGGTGCCGCCCGGCGACTGGAGCGCGTGCTGCACGGCGGCCACCTCGTCGTCGGTGAGGTCACCGCGGTCACGCAGCACGGCCGAGAGGCTGCCGCCCTGCGCGGGGGTCTGCACCGCGACGATGGCGCCCTGTTCGAGCACCAGGGTCGAGAGGCCCGCGACGTCGAGGGCGGCCATCTCGGCGGCGGTCTCGGGCTGGATGGTGATCACCAGCGAGCCCGTCATCTTTCGCTCGCGGGAGTAGAGCAACACGTTCGCGAGCGGCGTCTTCTGGAAGGTTCCTTCGGCCGTCGGCTTCATCGCGGTAGACATCGGTGCTGCGCTTCCGTCGGTCTTTGGGGGGCGGTGGAATGCGGGGGAGGACGCGGGCCACGGCGCGACCGCGCGCACCTCACGCGCGGCGGCGACCGTCGGCGACTATATCGCGCGCCACGTGGTGGCCGAAGCGCCGTCGCGCAGTTCGATCCCGCGGGCGGTGAGCGTCGCCCGGATCTCGTCCGCGCGGGCGAAATCACGGCTGTTGCGCGCCTCGGTGCGGGCCACCACGAGGGCGTCGATCTCCGCGCGGTCGATGCCCCGCTGGCGGATGCGCCGTGCGGTCACGCGGTCGAAGAACGCCTCGGCGTCGCCCTCGGCGAGGCCCAGCACGCGGGTGACGTGGGCCACGGCCTCGGCGGCGAGGTCGAGCTCCTCGCGCGAGGTCTTCTTCGCGTCGCAGAGCTCGTTCACGCGGGCGAAGATGCGGCTGAACGGATCGAGCGAACCGGCCGTGTTGAGGTCGTCGTCGAGGGCCGCGTCGAAGGCCTTGCGCGCGTCTTCGAAGAACTTCGACGGCTTCTGCCCCGTGACCTTCGCCGTGGCGAGCTTCGCCGCGAGCTTCTGGCGCGTGTCGTAGAAGTACTCCACGCGCTTCTCGACCTGCTCGATCGAGGGGAAGCGCACCTCGCCGCGCTCGTCTTCCGCGAGGTCGAACGCGAGGGGCGCGCGGTAGTGCGTGCCGAGGATCCACATGCGGATCGCCTCGCCATCGACGCGGTCGCGCAGGCGTCGGAGCTGGAACCAGTCGGCGAAGCGCACCTTGCGCTCGTAGATGGCCGTGAGGGCGCGCTCCTCGTCGGTGAGCGTGGCCGCGTCGCGGGCGCGCAGGGCTTCGAGCTTCGTGCGGTCGCTCTTCGAGATCTTGCGCAGCTCGGGGTCGGCGTGGAGCACGTCGAGCGTGGCCTGCGAGAAGCTCGCGTTGCGCTCGATGTCCATCTCGATGAACCCGTGGTGCATCCACGCGCGGGCCATGGGGCAGCCGTACACGGGCTCGCTCTGCGCGATCTCGTTCTCGTGGTGCGGAAACTTCAGATCGGGGCCGCCGCCGTGGAGGTCGAAGCCGTCGCCGAGGTGCGCGTGGGTCATGGCCGAACACTCGATGTGCCAGCCAGGGCGCCCTTCGCCCCACGGAGACGCCCAGCGCGCGCCCGCGGGCTCGTGGGGCTTGGCCGACTTCCACAGGGCGAAGTCGTGCTCGCCGCGCTTGCCGTCGCCGCGCTTGCCGCGCCCGTACTCCGCGCGCTGCGCTTCGAAGCGGCGCTTCGAGAGCTTGCCATAGTCCGCGAAGCTGGCGACGTCGTAGTACACGTCGCCGTCGTCGGTGACGTACGCGTTGCCCTTCGCGATGAGGGCCTCGATGAGCGCGATGATCTCGGGAATGGTCTCCGACACGCGCGGCTCGATCGTGGGCTGACGGCACCCGAGGGCGCCCACGTCTTCGCGGTACGCGGCGATGAAGCGCTCGGCCACGGCCGCGGGCTCCTCGCCGTTGCGCACGGCCACGTCGATGATCTTGTCGTCGACGTCGGTGTAGTTGCGCGCGTAGACGACCTTGCGGCCCTGCGCTTCGAGGTGGCGCACGAGCACGTCGAACACCACCGGGCCGCGCCCGTTGCCCACGTGGATGTACCCGTACACCGTGGGGCCGCACACGTAGAGCGAGGTCTCGCCCGGCGTGCGCTCGGGCAGCGGAATCAGCGTGTCAGAAAGCGTGTCGTGAAGTCGAAGGGCCATGACGGGGAGAGAGGAGGTACCGCGCGCCGCCCGCAGGATCAACAGGCGTGACGTTCTCCAGCGTCACGAGATGCGTTAGAAGCGCTGCCGCAACACCATGCGCATCGTCGAGCGAGACAACCCCGGGTACGAGAGCCTCCTGCGTCAGATCGAGAACCGCGGCGACGACGACCTGGCCCGCGTCGAGCCCGCCGTGCGCGCCATCGTCGACGACGTGGCGACCCGTGGCGACGAGGCCCTCGACGCGCTGGCCCTGCGCTTCGACGGCGCCGTGCCCGAGACCTTCTCCTACGGCCCCGCGGAGTGCGCCGCCGCGCTCGAACGTCTCCGCGCCGCGAACCCCGCGCTGGCCCGCGTGCTCGCCGACGCCGCGGAGCGCATCGCGCGCTTTCACGAGGCGCAGCGCGAGACGAGCTTCCGGTACTTCGACGACGCGGGCGTGTCGCTCGGATGGCGCGTGCGTCCCCTCGGGCGTGTGGGCGTGTACGCGCCCGGCGGCAAGGCGCGCTACCCGTCGAGCGTGCTGATGGCCGCGGTGCCCGCGTGCGTGGCGGGTGTGCCCGAGGTGCTGCTCGCGACGCCGCGGCCCACCGACGATCTCCTCGCCGCGGCGGCGCTCGCGGGCGTGTCGCGGGTCTTCGACATGGGCGGCGCGCAGGCCATCGCGGCGATGGCGTACGGCACCGCGCGCGTGCCCCGCGTCGACAAGATCGTCGGCCCCGGAAACATCTACGTCGCCTGCGCCAAGCGCCTGGTGTTCGGCCGCGTGGCGATCGACGGGATCGCGGGGCCGTCGGAGATCCTCGTGGTGGCCGACGACGGCGCCTCGCCCGCGGTGGTGGCGGCCGATCTGCTCTCGCAGGCCGAGCACGACGAGCTCGCGTATCCCCTGCTCGTGACGCTCTCGCGCGCGCAGGCCGAGGCCGTGGCGCGTGAGGTCGAGCGCCAGCTCGCGGAGCTCCCCCGCGAGGCCATCGCGCGGGCGTCGGTGCGCGATCACGGCGCGGCCTTCGTGGCGGGCGATCTCGACGAGGCGGCGCGGGTCACCACGCGCCTCGCGGCCGAGCACCTCTCGCTGCAGGTGCGCGACGCCGAGGCCTTCGTGCACCGCGTGGGCGCCGCGGGCGCGATCTTCATCGGCGACCACACGCCCGAGGCCGCGGGCGACTACCTCGCGGGGCCGTCGCACGTGCTTCCGACGGGCGGCGCGGTGCGCTTCAGCTCGCCGCTCGGGGTCTATGATTTCACGGTGCGCTCGTCGCTCATCCGGTACACGCCCGAGGCGCTGCGCGCGCACGCCGACGCGATCACGACCTTCGCGCGGGCCGAGGGGCTCGACGCGCACGCCCGGGCTGTCGAGGCGCGCACCGAACGCCGTTGAGCCACGCGGTGTGTGACGTGTGTGACGCGTCGCGCCCGAAGGTTTGACACGCGTTCGAGGGCGGTGATAGACGCCGCTCGCGATCAACCAACCCGCGCGGTGGAGTCGGCGCTCGTCGCGTCGAAACCGCGCAGAACAAGGGCTGAGGTGGAGCGATGCTCAAGTCGATCTCTCTCTTCTCGGGCAACGCCAATCAGCCGCTCGCGGCTGCCATGGCGGGGTACCTCGAGGTTCCGCTCGGACGTGCGAAGGCCAGCCGCTTCTCCGACGGAGAGATCTCCGTGGAGATCGGCGAGAACGTGCGCGGCGTCGACGTCTACCTGATGCAGAGCACCTGCACGCCGGTGAACGACTCCATCATGGAGATGCTCATCATGGCCGACGCCCTGCGCCGTTCGAGCGCCGCGAGCATCACGGCCATCATGCCCTACTACGGCTACGCCCGTCAGGACCGCAAGGTCGCCGGCCGCACGCCCATCACCGCGAAGCTCGTGGCCGATCTCATCTCCACGTCGGGCATCGACCGCGTGGTGACCGTCGACCTGCACGCGGGGCAGATCCAGGGCTTCTTCAACGTGCCCGTCGACAACCTCTACGCGATGCCCGTGCTCCTCGAGAGCCTGCGCCAGATGCCCCTGCAGGACGCGGTGATGGTCTCGCCCGATGCCGGCGGCGTCGAGCGCGCGCGCGCCTACGCCAAGCGCCTCAACGCCTCGCTGGCGATCATCGACAAGCGCCGCGAGCGCGCCAACGTCAGCGAGGTGATGCACATCATCGGCGACGTGAAGGGCCGCGACTGCGTGCTCCTCGACGACATGATCGACACGGCGGGCACGCTCACCAACGCGGCGCGCGCGCTCCACGAGCAGGGCGCTCGCAAGATCTACGCGGCGGCCACCCACGCGGTGCTCTCGGGCCCCGCGGTGAACCGCATCGTCGACTCGCCGCTCACCGAGGTGATCGTCACCGACACGATCCCCCTGCGCGACGAGGCGAAGGCCTGCGCGAAGTTCCGCGTGGCCACGGTGTCGAAGCTGCTCGGCGAGGCCGTGCGGCGCATCCACAACAGCGACTCGATCAGCTCGCTCTTCGTCTGACCGCGCGCCGCGCGCTGCCCGCTGCGAGTCAACCGCGCCGCGGGCTGTAGCGCGCGAGCACCTGCGCGAGCTCGGGCCTCCGCACGGGCTTCAGCACCACGTCTTCCATCCCCGACGCCAGGCACCGCGCGCGCTCCTCGGGCAGCGACGCGGCGGTGAGCGCGACCACGGGCGTGCGGTCGCCGGCCTCACGCAGCGCGCGCGTGGCTTCGAAGCCGTCCATCACGGGCATGTGGCAGTCCATGAGCACGAGGTCGAAGGTGTCGGCGAGGGCGGCCTCGACGGCCTTGCGTCCGTCGTCGACGACGGTGACCGCGTGGCCGAGCCGTTCGAGCAGCAGCGTGGCGACCTTCTGGTTGATGGCGTTGTCCTCGGCCACGAGCACGCGCAGGCGCCGTGTCGGACCGGTCTCGTCGCGCTCGGAGGGCGTGGGCCGCGCGGCCTCGCGCAGCGGGAGCATCACGGTGAACACGCTCCCCCGACCGACCTCGCTCGTGACCGAGACGTGGCCCCCCATCGCGTCGACGAGCTGCCGCACGATCGCGAGCCCGAGGCCCGTGCCGCCGAAGCGCCGCGTGGTGCTCGCGTCAGCCTGCTTGAACGCGGTGAACAGCGTCGGGAGCACCTCGGGCGCCACGCCGATGCCCGTGTCGCGCACGTCGATGCGGAGCCGCTCGCCGTCGACCGACGCGCGCACGCCCACCTCGCCGTCGCGCGTAAATTTCAGCCCGTTCGACACGAGGTTGAGCACCACCTGACGGAGCCGCAGGGGGTCGCCGAGCACGTATTTCGGCACCGCGGCGTCGACCTCGGTGCTGTACCGATTGCCGCGCTCGCGCGCCGTCGACGCGAGGAGCGCCGACACCGTGCGCAGCTCCGCGGCGAGGTCGAGGGGAACGCTCTCGAGCTCCAGCCGACCGCTCTCGATGCGCGAGAAATCGAGCACGTCGTTGAGCACGGCCATGAGGGTGTCGCCGCTCTCGCGGATCGTGAGCAGCCCCTCTCGCACGCGCTCGGGCAGGTCGTCGTGGAGCATCACCGCCGTCATGCCCAACACGCCGTTCATGGGCGTTCGGATCTCGTGGCTCATCACCGCGAGGAACTCTCCCTTCGCGCGGCTCGCGGCCTCGGCGATGACGCGCGCCTCGCGCAGGGCGGCGTTGTTGCGTTCGAGCTCGCGGATGGTCTCCTCGGCCTCGTGCTCGTAGGCGCGCACGAGGGCGAAGTAGGTCACCATCGCGCCGAGCAACGAGCCGACGTGGGCGCCGGGGCGCGCGTGCAGGTCGACCCACGGCGTGACGAGCCCGTCGTACATGCACACGATCGACGCGCCGAGCAGGAGCGCGGTGAACACCAGCGAGAAGCGCGCGCCGCGGGGGCCCGTGATCGAGAGCGTGAGCGTGGGGCCGAGCGCGACCCAGAAGAGCGAGACCATGCCGTGCGCGCCCGACGAGAGGCCCATCACCGCGCCGAGCACCTGCATCACGCACACGAGCGCGGAGCCGAGGACTTCGAAGCGCGCCCCGCGGCGGATCTGCGCCAGCAGCACGGCAAGGAGCGCGGTGATGACCAGCGCGCCGAGCGACGAGGGGACGAGACCCGCGACGAGGAGGAGCAGCGTCGAGGCGAGGCTCGCGAGCGCGAGCACGAGGAGCAGGGAGACGAAGCGGCGCGTGCGGCGGCGGAGGGTGCGATGCGCGAGGTCGGCGTCGGTGTCGGGCGAGGCGGTGAGTGCAGACGGGAGGAACGCGTCGCGGGCGCGGAGGGGGAGCTCGCCAAGCGCGCGTAAGGACTCTCGCATCAACGATACGGATGCCACATCGGGTGCATCGGACCTACGCGGTGAAACGTGAGGTCCCATCGGGGAATGACCCGCGAACGCGGCGCGGGATTCGGGCACCGCGGCGCTCCCACACGACGCGCGAGGCGTCTTGAAACACGCGCGCAGAGGGCGTCTGGACATCGCGCGAGGGTTGCGGTAACCGTCGCGCCCCTTCGAGGCGGAGACGCCCGAGGACCCACGGCCGTGAAGCGGGCTGTTCCGCCGAACGGATGGGGGAAAGGACCGTTGATTCCATGACCATCACGAACATCACGATCCCCGCGACCGCGCGCGCCGCCACTGGCAAGGGCCCCGCCCGCCGCGTCCGCTACGATGGCAAGGTCCCCGCCGTGATCTACGGCCCGGGCGAAGAAGCGACCCCGATCGCCGTCGTCGCGAAGGACGTGAAGTCCATCCTCTCGGCGCCCCTCGGCCGCAACACGGTGGTCACCCTCGACATCGACGGCAAGACCTCGCTCGCGCTGCTCAAGTCGTACGAGCACCACCCCCTCACGCGTCAGATCCTCCACGCGGACTTCTACAAGGTCACCCTCGACCGCAAGGTGCTCGTGCGCGTGCCCTTCGTGCTCACGGGCAAGGCCAAGGGCGTCGCCCAGCAGGGCGGCATCCTCCGTCAGGTGTACCGCGAGCTCCCGGTGCTCACGACGCCCGACAAGATCCCCGCGAAGATCGAAGCCGACGTCACGAACCTGGAGCTCGGTCAGGGCTTCCACGTGCGTGAACTCTCGCTCCCCGAGGGCGTGGCGGTGAAGTACGACGCGGGCCAGACGCTCGCCTCGATCGTCGCCCCCGAGAAGGACGACAAGGCCGCCGCCGAGGCGCCCGCCGCGGCTGCCAAGGCCGCCGCGCCCGCGAAGGACGCCAAGGCCGCGCCCGCGAAGGACGCCAAGGCCGCCGCGCCCGCCGCGAAGAAGAAGTGATCATCGCCCCGCGGGGCCCCTCGCTCCGCGCCCACGAAGCCGTCGCTCGCACCTCACCGCGGGCGGCGGCTTTGTGCTGACCGACACACCGCGGTCTCATCCCCTGCACCCGACGACGGACCTCGCGAGATGAAGCTCATCGTGGGGCTGGGCAACCCCGGCCCGCAGTACCGCAACCACCGTCACAACGCGGGCTTCGTCGTGGTCGACGAGCTCCACCAGCGCGCGTCGGCGTCGGAGTGGCGCGAGAAGTTCGTCGGCGTGGCCGCGCGCGGAATCCTCGCGGGCCACGAGGTCACGCTGCTCAAGCCGAGCACGTTCATGAACCTCTCGGGGCGCTCGGTGCAGCGCGCGGTGCAGCAGCTCGGACTCAAGCCCCACGACGTGCTGGTGATTCACGACGACCTCGACCTGGCCTTCGGCGACGTGCGCGCGAAGCTCGGGGGAGGCCACGGCGGACACAACGGGCTCCGTGACATCACGGCCTCCATCGGTCCCGACTACGCGCGGGTGCGTGTGGGCATCGGGCGTCCCGCGGTGGGCACCGTCGAGAGCTATGTGCTCAGCGGGTTCTCGCGCGACGAGACGGTCACCCTCGGCGACGTGATCGCGCGCGCCGCCGACGCCGTGGAGACCGCCGTGGTGTCGGGCGTCGAGACCGCGATGAACAAGGCCAACGCGAAGGGCGGGCCGAAGAAGAAGTGATCCGCGGGTGAAGTGTCACGCGGGGCTGGTGTTCGCCAGAAGCCCGTGATACTCACCGCGCCCCCTTCACCGGAATACGCCGGGGGAGGGAGTCCTCGCTCCGGGCGCTCGCGCCCGCGGGCCAACACTGTCCAAGAGGACAAGCGAAATCATGGCAGAGATCCAGATCGATCCGAAGCGGGCCACGGACTACGAGACCGTGTTCATCCTGCGCCCCGACATCGACGCAGAGACCTCGGAGAAGGTGCTCTCGCGCGCGGTGGCGGCCATCGAAGCGACCCACGGCCGTCTCACGAAGGTGGAGAGCTGGGGCAAGCGCAAGCTCGCGTACCCGATCGCCAAGCAGCGCAAGGGTGTCTACGTGTACGTGCGCTTCCTCGGTCACCGCGGCACGGTGAACGAGCTCGAGCGCAACCTCCGCATGCTCGACGCGGTCATCCGTTACATGACCGTTCAGCTCGCGAAGGACATCGACGCCAGCACCGTCACCGTCGACCCCGAAGAGGTGAAGGTCCGCCGCATCGAGATCACGCCCGACGAAGACGACCGCGAAGACAGCTTCGAGGCGCAGCTCGGGCTCTCCGACGATCCGCCCCCGCGCCGCGAGCCGGCTCCCGAGCCGGTGGAGCAGGTCGAGGCCACTGAGACCAAGCCCGCCGCTGGCGAGGCGTGAGCGCATAGGGAGCACAGCACCATGGCACGCAACTACAGCAACGATTTCGGCGACGACAAGAGCGGCGTCGACGCGGGCGGAGCGGCGGAAATCGCCGCGGAGAACCTCCAGCAGCGCCGTCGCGGTGGCCGCAAGAAGATCTGCAAGTTCTGCGCGGGTCACACCGACTTCATCGACTACAAGGACTCGACGACCCTCCGCTTCTTCCTCACGGAGCGCGGCAAGGTCGTTCCGCGCCGCATCTCGGGCAACTGCGCTCGTCACCAGCGCATGCTCACCGTGGCGATCAAGCGCGGCCGCATGATCGCGCTGCTGCCCTTCACCACCGCGGGCAACTGAGAGGACTTCCATGGGCAAGGCACTCCACGTCATTCTTCAGCGCGACGTGCTCAAGCTCGGCAAGGGCGGCGAGGTCGTGAAGGTCTCCGCGGGCTACGCGCGCAACTTCCTGCTTCCGCAGGGCATCGCGCTTCCGGCCAGCGAAGGCAACGTCGCTCGCTTCGAGCACCAGAAGAAGATCGCCGCCGAGAAGGCCGCGAAGCTCCGCGCCGAGGCCCAGGGCCAGGCCGCGAAGCTCTCCGCGGTCGAGCTCTCCGTCGCCCGCACCGTCGGCGCCGAAGGCAAGCTCTACGGCTCGGTCACCACCCGCGACATCGAAGCGGCCCTCAAGGGCAAGGGCTTCAACGTCGACCACAAGAAGCTCCGCGTCGACCACATCCGCGCGCTCGGCACCTACGAAGTCAGCGCCCACCTCGCCCCCGAGGTGAACGCGACCTTCCGCGTGACCGTCGTCGCCGCCGAGAAGTAGTCGCCTGCAGGGCTCCGCGCACCCGCGCGGAACCGCCACACGGCGCGTGTCTCCCGCAACGGAGGTGCGCGCCGTGTCGCATTTCGAAGCGCACTCCATCACCTCGTGAGGGCCGGTTGCAGACGTGTGCAACCCATCCCGCACGCGACGGTTGCAGACGTGTGCA